>DASQCF010000047.1:0-25229 GCA_035634815.1 Solirubrobacterales bacterium
TCGCCCGTGTCGACCGCGGCGCGTCGCTCCATGCCGGTGCCGATCAACGGCGGATCCAGTTTGAGCAACGGCACGGCCTGGCGCTGCATGTTCGAGCCCATCAGCGCCCGGTTGGCGTCGTCGTGCTCCAGGAACGGGATCAGCGAGGTCGTCACCGACCAGATCTGGGACGGAGAGACGTCCATCAGGTGGACTTCTTTGGGAGCCGCGGTCGCGTACTCCTGCTCGCCGGCCCGGACCAGCACCTGCGGGCCTTTCAGCTTGCGCGTCTTCGGATCGATCTCGGCGTTCGCCTGGGCGATCACCTTGTCCTCGTCCTGGGTCGCGTCGAAATGGACGATCTCCTCGGTGACGACGCCGTCTTTGACCACCCGATAGGGGGTGGTGACGAAGCCGTGTTCGGAGATCTGCGCGTAGGAGGAGAGCGAGCCGATCAGGCCGATGTTCGGTCCCTCCGGGGTCTCGATCGGGCACATCCGGCCGTAATGGGTCGGGTGCACGTCGCGGACCTCGATCGGAGCGCGCTCGCGGGTCAGACCGCCGGCGCCTAGGGCCGAGAGCCGGCGCCGGTGCCGGAGCCCGGAGAGGCTGTTGGTCTGGTCCATGAACTGCGAGAGCTGCGAGGAGCCGAAGAACTCCTTCATCGCCGCCACAACCGGGCGGATGTTGATGATCGTCTGCGGCGTGATCGCGTCGGCGTCCTCGGTGGTGAGGCGCTCGCGGACGACGCGCTCCATCCGGTAGAGGCCGATCCGGAAGGCCTCCTGGATCAGCTCGCCGACCGTGCGCAGACGGCGGTTGCCGAAGTGCTCGTACTCGTCGAGGTGGTCGTAGACCTGCTCGCGCGGGTAGGTGATCGCCTCGGCGGCGTAGTCTTTGATCGGGTTCTCCTCGTCGATCTCCTCCGGGATCCCGAGCAGCTTCGGCAGCGTCACCAGCTCCTTGACGAGAGCGATGATGTCGTCGTGCGTCAGGACCCGCGTCTCGAGGTCGATGTCGAGGTCGAGGCGGGCGTTGAGCTTGTAGCGGCCGACCCGGGTGAGGTCGTAGCGCTTGGGGTCGAAGAAGAGCTGCTCGAGCAGAGCTTTGGCGGCGTCGACCGACGGCGGCTCGCCCGGCCGCTGCTTTTTGAACAGCTCGATCAGAGCGCCCTCTTCGGTCCTCGTCACCTCGGTGTCCGCCTCGATCGTGTGGCGGATGTAGACCGAGTTGTCGAACATGTCGATCAGCTGCTGGTCCTCGACGTAGCCCATCGCGCGCAGCAGGACCGTGACCGGCAGTTTGCGCTTGCGGTCGATGCGGACGAAGACTTTGCCTTTTTTGTCGACTTCGAGCTCGAGCCAGGAGCCGCGGGCCGGCATCAGGTTGGCGATGAAGACCTGCTTTTCAGGGTCCTTCGGCGCCATCACGTAGGCGCCGGGCGAACGGACCAGCTGCGTGACGACCACGCGCTCGGTGCCGTTGATGATGAAGGTCCCGCGCTCGGTCATCCACGGGAAGTCGCCCATGAAGACGGCCTGCTCGCGGATCTCGCCGGTCTCCTTGTTCTGGAAGGCGACGGTCGCGGTCAGCGGACGCGAGTAGGTCATGTCCTTCTCGCGGCACTCCTCGATCGTATGCGGCGGCTCCTCGAACTTGAACTCGCCGAAGACGATCTGGAGGTTCCCCGTGTAGTCCTCGATCGGGGATATGTCGTTGATCGTCTCCCTCAGGCCACCGCTCTTCGGATCCGTCAGCGCCTCAAACGAGCGCCGCTGGATGTCGATCAGATGGGGAACCTCAAGGGGGTTGTCTAGGCGGGAAAAGCTCCTACGGGTTACGGGGGCAGCGTTGGAACGTGCCAAAGTCGGCGACTCCTCGGGCGGTCAGAGGGACGTGGATACAGCGCAAATACGGGCAGGGGCACTCAAAATGCGCGCGACCGGGGAAAATAACACACGGCCGCACGCGGACTCAAGCTTGGCTCCCTGGGCGGGATTGCGCGAGTGTCGAACTCTAGGCGAGCTCGACCGTCGCGCCCGCCTCCTCGAGTTCGGCTTTGAGTTTGTCGGCCTCGTCGCGCTCGACGCCCTCTTTGATCGCTTTCGGAGCCTCGTCGACGAGCGCCTTGGCCTCTTTCAGGCCGAGACCGGTCGCCGACCGGACCACCTTGATCACCGGGACTTTCTGTCCGCCGACCTCTTTGAGGACGACGTCGACGGTCGAGGACTCTTCGGCCCCGCCCTCGTCGCCGCCACTGCCGCCGCCGGCAGCCGCCGGAGCCGCGGCCGCCACGGCCGTCGCGGAAACGCCGAACTCCTCCTCGAGCGCTTTGATCCGCTCGGAGAGCTCGAGCACCGAGATGCTTTTCAGCTCCTCGATCCAGTCCTCGGTTGAAGTTTTGGTTGCCATCAGTCGCTACCCCTCTTCCTCGTTTGAATCTTGTTCTGAAGTCTCTGCGTCGGCCTCCGGCTCTTCCTCCGGCGCCTCCGCCTCGGCCTGCGGCTCCTCGGTCTCTTCGGCCTGCGGCTCCTCGGTGGGAGCCTCCTTGGCGGCGGCCGGAGCCTCGCCGCTGACCAGGCCTTTCTCGGCGATCTGCCCGAGCTGCAGGGCCAGGCCCTGGATCATCGATCCCAGGCCGCGGACGAGACCGGTGAGCGGGCTGGCGACGACTCCCGCCAGCTGCCCGTTCAGCACTTCGCGGCCGGGCAGTTTGGCGATCGATTTGAACGCGACTTCGTCGAGTGAGGTCGCCTCCATGAAGCCGCCCTTGTAGGTGAGCACTTCGTGCTCTTTGTTGAAGGTCGTGATCGCCTTCGCCGCCTGGGCGGTGTCGCCGCGGACGAAGGTGAGCGCGGTCGGCCCGCTGAGCAGCTCGGCCAGCCGTTCCTCGCCGGCCTCGTCGGCGGCGATTTTCGTCAGGCGGTTCTTGACGATTCGGAAGCTGGCGTCGGCTTCGCGCAACTTAGAGCGCAACTCGGCGGCCTGGGGGACGCTGATACCGCGGTAGTCGACGGCGAAAATCGCCTCAGATCCCTCGATCTCGGCGACGATCTCTTTTATGGCTGCTGACTTTTCTTCGCGATTCATCGTCTCACCTGCACTGGGCTTCCGGGCAACGCCCCGCCAGTGGTCTGCGGTTAGCGGCGACGCAGTTTAAGCGGTCGCCAGCTCCTCTGCGGTCTCCCCCGCGCCGGCCGCCTCGCGGTCGGCGGTTTTGCCGGAGTCGACGCGGATGCCGGGGCCCATCGTCGTCGCCAGGGTGGCGGAGATGACGTATTTGCCCTTGGAGGAGGACGGTTTCGCCCGCACGATCTCCTCCATCACGGCGTGGTAGTTGTCGAGCAGTTTGCTCTCGTCGAAGCTGGCTTTGCCGATCGTCATGTGGACGATCGCCTGGCGGTCGGTGCGGTATTCGACTTTGCCGGACTTGGAGTCGTTGATCGCCTTCTCGACGTCGTCGGTGACGGTGCCGACCTTGGGATTCGGCATCAGGCCCTGGGGGCCGAGCACGCGCCCGAGCTGGCCGACGCCTTTCATCATCTCCGGGGTCGAGATCGCGACGTCGAAGTCGGTCCAGCCCTCCTGGACTTTCTCGACCAGGTCCTGACCGCCGACGAAGTCGGCTCCGGCGGCCTCGGCGTCGCGGGCCTGCTGGCCCTGGGCGAAGACGGCGACGGTGACGTCGCGGCCGAGCCCGTGGGGCAGCGCCAGGGTGCCGCGCAGCTGCTCGTCGGCGTGGCGGACGTTGACGCCGAGCAGGATGTGCAGCTCGACGGTCTCGTCGAACTTGGCGCTGGCGGTCTCCTTGATCAGCGCGATCGCCTCGGCAGGCGGGTAGGCGTGATCGCGATCGATCTTGTCGTACTGGGCGCGGAATCGTTTGCCGTGGGCCATCGAAATCTCCTAGGCGACGTCGACGCCCATCGAACGGGCGGTGCCGGCGATGATTTTCTTCGCGGCGTCGATGTCGTTGGCGTTGAGGTCGGGCATCTTCCGTTCGGCGATCTCCTGGATCTGCGCGTCGGAGATCGTCCCGACTTTGTTGACGTGGGGCTCGCCCGAGCCCTTCGAGATCCGGATCGCCTCCTTGATCAGGACGGCGGCCGGGGGCGTCTTGGTGATGAAGGTGAACGAGCGGTCCTCGTAGACAGTGATCTCGACCGGGATGATCGTCCCGCCTTCAGATTGAGTCTGGGCGTTGAACGCTTTGCAGAAGTCCATGATGTTGACGCCGTGCTGACCCAGGGCGGGGCCGACCGGCGGCGCCGGGTTGGCGTTGCCGGCCTGGATCTGCAGCTTGATGAGGGTGAGGACTTTCTTGGCCATGAGCGGGTGGAGGAGGGTAGCGGTCTTTGCGACCTAGATCTTCTTGACCTGGTCGTAGCCGACCTCGACCGGCGTCTCGCGACCGAAGATCGAGACCAGCACCTTGAGTTTCGCCGCGTCCTCGTTGATCTCGGCGATCTCGCCGGAGAAGTCCGAGAGCGGGCCGGAGATGACTTTGACCGATTCCCCGATCGCGAACTGCGCCTGGGTGCGGGGCCGCTCGGCGGTCTCGCGGTGGAGCAGGCGATCGACCTCCGGTTTGGAGAGCGGCACCGGCTTGTTGCGTTCGGCGCCGACGAAGCCGGTCACCCCGGGGGTGTTTTTCACCAGGTTCCAGGAGTCGTCGGTCATCTCCATGTTGACGAGGACGTAGCCGGGCATCGTCCGTTTCTCTTTCGTCTCTTTCTGCCCGTCCTTCATCTCGGTGACCTGCTCGGTCGGGACGACGACCTGCCGCACGTTGCGGTTCTGGCTCATCGTCTGCACCCGGTGCTCGAGGTTGTGCTTGACCTTGTTCTCGTGTCCGGAGTAGGTGTTGATCACGTACCAGCGATACATCTAGGAAGCCTTTGTTCGGGACCCTCGTTAGAGGATCTGCTTGATGAGCCAGCTGAATGCCGCGTCGAGAGCGCCGAGATAGGCGGCCGCGACGGCGACGAAGAGGATGGTCACAGCGGTTGCCTGGATCAGCGTCTCGCGATCCGGCCACTGGACTTTCTTCAGCTCCTGCCAACAGGATATGAGGAAGCCGATGAAACCGGAGCGCTGACGTTCGGCCCTCGCCTGTTTCTGCTTTTTGTCGAGCTGCTGGCGCTCGCGTCGCTTCTGCTCCTCGCGTTTACGCTTCTCGGCTTCTTTGGCGGCCCGTTTCTCGGCCCGCTTGTCGCCCCGGGAGGGCTGCGGATCCTCGGGGAGGCGCAGCGCCTCCTCGGAGGCGCCGGCGGCCATGCCGAGCTCCCGCGCCTCGATCAGGGCCTCGTCGCCGGAGATCGGAACCTGGGTGTCGTGCTGAGCCTGAGCCGGGCTCTCGTGCCCGCTGGAGCGTTTCCGCTCCTCAGCTTCCCGAGCCCGGCGCTCGGCCTTGCGCTGTGCGCGGGTCTTGGCCATCGGGGGCTACCGGGTCTCCTTGTGAGGGGTGTGGTGGCCACACCAGCGGCAGTACTTGCGCATCTCGACACGGTCCGGAGTGTTCCGCCGGGACTTGTTGGTCTGGTAATTCCGCCGCTTGCACTCTTCGCAAGCCAACGTCACCGCTATGCGGACATCTCCGCGAGCCATCTTCTCCCTCGTTCTGTGCCTGAAGCAGTCGTTACAGAAGAAAAACCCCGGGCCGAAGCGCGAGGCTGCGCGAAGGATAGCGCTCTGCGGAGCCTGGGGCTGGTTGCCGCCGACCACTCAGGTAAGACCTCCCACGCGCTACTCAATTCTTTGTAAAGTCGATTTTGGCGCAATGAGCGGCGGGCTCTACGACAGAGACAGCTTCGTGGAAGCGATCGAAGAGCGGATCGTCGACCCGTTCTACCGCGGGCGGCCGGGGGCGCTGCTGCTGCTCGACGTCGACGCCTTCCACATCGTCAACGACTCGCTCGGCCACGAGGCCGGCGACCGCCTGCTGGAGACGGTGGCGGCGACCCTGCGGGCGGAGTCGCGGACCGACGACCTGCCGGCGCGGATCTGCGCTGACGAATTCGGGCTGCTGCTGCCGCGCGCGAACCCGAGCCAAGCGATGGCGACCGCCGAACGGCTGATCGCCCTGGTGCGCGAACGGGGCGAGCCGGCGGTGGGTATCAGCGTCGGGGTCGCCACCTTCGGCGGCAGCGGCGAGGAGGTCACCGCCGAAGGGTTGATGATCACCGCCGACATCGCCCTCTGCGAAGCCAAGGAGGCGGGCGGCGGCCGCGCCGTCGACGCGGCCAGCGGCCCTAATCACAAACTCACCTGGGCCGACCGGATCCGCGAGGCGATCGACAAGCGGCGGATCGTCGTCCACGCGCAGCCGATCTTCGACCTGCGCAAGGAGTGCGTCGCCCGTGAAGAGCTGCTGGTGCGGATGCTGGACGACAACGACGACGTGATCCCGCCCTCCTCCTTCCTGCCCACCGCCGAGCAGCTCGGGTTGATCACCGAGATCGACCGGCTGGTGCTTTCGAAGGCGATCGAGCTGGCCGGCCGCTCGCAGCCGATCGCCGTCAACGTCAGCGGCGCCTCCCTCTCCGACCCGCGGCTGATCGCCGACGTGCGCGCCGCGATCGCCGACGGGCTGAACCCGGCCTGGCTCGACTTCGAGATCACCGAGACGGCGGCGATCTCCAACATGGGCGACGCCCGCACCTTCGCCCACACCGTCACCGAGCTCGGCTGCGGCCTCGGCCTCGACGACTTCGGCACCGGCTTCAGCTCCTTCAGCTACCTGAAGGAACTGCCGGTGCAGCACCTGAAGATCGACGTCGAGTTCATCCGCGACCTCCCCTCCTCCCCCACCGACCAGCGGCTGGTCCAGGCGCTGGTCCAGTTCGCCAAGGCGTTCGGGCTGGAGACCGTCGCCGAGGGGATCGAGAGCTCCGAGACCCTCGCCCTCGTCCGCGCCTTCGAGGTCGACTACGCCCAGGGCTTCCATATCGGCGAACCGGCCCTGGTCGACGGCGGCCAGATGGCGGCGACCGCCTGATAGCCATTCGGGGTTCCGTCATCATCTGCGAGGTGGAAGCGCAAATCCTCGAAAGGCTGCCCGGCGCCGAGATCGTGCTCCCCGGAATCGCCGACCTGAAGGCCGGACGCTCGAGCACGAATGCCCTTGCGGTGGAATCGGCCGCATCGCGCCTTCGTGCCCTCGGCTTGGACGCGCCCGGAGCGCGGGGCGAAGAGCCGGCCACGCACCGCCTCTACCGCCAGCTTCAGGGGGAGCTGGGCGACTCCGCCCACTCCCGCTACAACGCGATCCTCAGCCGGGTGGTCAGCTTCGCCCGCGCTGCCGAGCGTGCGAGCGTCCGCTGACGCCGAGCGGATAGAGCGCCTCGCAAAGGAGCTCGGCCGCGCGGTATTGCCCGGGACGAGGATGTATCTGACGGGCGGGGCGACGGCGGTGCTCGAGGGCTGGCGCCCGTCCACGGTCGACATAGACGTCGCATTCGAGCCCGACAGCGACGCTGCCCTTCGGCGGATCGCGGAGCTGAAGGAGCGCCTGCAAGTCAACGTCGAGCTTGCCTCCCCCCTCGACTTTCTGCCCCCGCTTGCGGGCTGGCAAGACCGGTCCCGCTTTCGTTTTCGAGCCGGGAACCTTGAGGTGTTCGACTTCGACCTCTACTCACAGGCGCTTTCGAAGCTCGAGCGAGGCTTCGAGCTCGACCTCGAAGACGTTGCACAGATGGTGGACTCGGGTCAGGTCGAGCCGGCGCGACTGCTGGATCTCTTCGAGGGGATCGAGCACGAGCTGTTCAGGTTTCCGGCCGTCGACCCGGCGCGGCTGAGGCAAGCGGTCGAGGGGCTTTAAAGGCCCAGCGTTTTGGCGATGATGCCGCGCTGGATCTCGGAGGTGCCGCCGTAGATGGTCGAGACCAGCGAGGTGCGGACGAGCCGCTCCATGTCGTACTCGGAGGAGTAGCCGTAGCCGCCCATCATCTGCATCCCCTCCAGGGTGGTGCGCTTGGCGACCTCGGTGACGAAGAGCTTCACCATCGAGGCCTCCTGAGGCAGCATGCGGTCGGGGTCCTCGTCGACCATCGAGGCCACCCAGTGGGTCATCAGGCGGGCGGCCTTGAGATCGGTGGCGAGGTCGGCGATGCGGTGCTGCAGGGCCTGGAAGGAGCCGATCGGGCGGTCGAACTGGCGCCGCTCCTTGACGTAGAGGAGGAGGTCGTCGAAAGCGCGCTGGGCGATGCCGAGCATCGTCGCGGCGAGGATCAGGCGCTCGACGTTGAGGCCGGCCATCAGCTGCATCCAGGCCTGGTCGACCTGGCCGAGGACCGCCTCGGCAGGGGCGGCGCAGTCGGTGAAGTAGAGGTGGTTGGTCTCGCGGCCGCCCATCGTCTCGATCGGGACGACCTCCATCCCCTCGACGTCCTTGGGCACCCAGATCATCGTCATCCCCTCGTGCTTGCTGCCGCTGTTGTCGGTGCGGCAGACGACGAGCACGTGGTCGGAGATGTGGGCGTTGGAGCAGAAGACCTTCTGGCCGTTGATGACGAAGCCGCCGTCGACCGCCTCGGCCTTGCAGGAGAGGGCGCCGACGTCGGAGCCGGCCTCGGGCTCGGTCATCGCGATCGCCTCGACCGCGCCGGCGGCGATCCCGCCGAGGATCTCTTCCTTCTGCGCCTCGGTGCCGAAGCGCTCGGTGGCGCCGGCGACGATCAGGGTCGTCGCGTAGCCGCCGATCGGCGCCAGGCCGCGGGAGGTCTCCTCCATGAACAGGCAGGCGTCGAGCATCGAGCCACCGGAGCCGCCGTACTTCTCGTCGATCGTCACCCCGAGCCAGCCCAGCTCTGCCATCTGCTTGTAGACGTCGAAGTTGTGATGCTCGCGATAGCCGTCGGTCAGCCGCTCGCGCTGATCCGGCGTCCCGCACTCGCGGTCGCAGAAGTTGCGAATCGCGTCGACGAAGTCCTTCTGCTCGTCGGAGAGGGCGAAGTCCACGGCCGGCAGCCTACAGCGGTTGCCCGGGTTCTGACTGCGCCTAGCCGGCGAACGGATCGAGCAGTTCGACGCCGGTGCCCTTGACGTCGGCGACGTTGCGGGTGACCAGCGTCAGCCCCAGGACCCGCGCCGTCGCGGCCAGCAGGCCGTCGACGACAGGCAGGGGGTCCGGGACGTTCATCCTTCCCCACTCCTCGACGATCGCGCGGTCGATCGAGAGGACGCGGTCGCCGTGAGCCTCGCTCAAGAGAGCGAGCCAGCGATCGAGGACGGCCGCCGAATCCGGATCGCGGCGTCGCACGCTCTCGATCCCGCGGCGGATCTCCCCGATCGTCAGAACGCTGAGGAAGATCTCCTCCTCGGCGACGCCAGCGAACCAGGCGGTGACGCTCGGCTCGGCTCGCTCGCCCTTGCGCAGCTCGGAGATGACGTTGGTATCGAGGAGATAGCTCAAAGCTCGATCGGCCGGCCGCGGTCATCCGGCCGCTCGAAATCGCGATCCTCGCCCACGTCTGGCATCTCGAGCAGAAGCTCCTTGAGGGGCTTTGCCGGACCATCGGCATAGAGCGCCGCACGGAGGATTTGGCGGTGCTCCTCCTCCGCCGAATGGCCGTGCCGCGCAGCGCGAAGCTTCAGCTCGCGCACGACGTCGCTCTCTATATCTCGAACCAATAGCTGCGCCACAGTGATAGCAATGATATCGCAGTTGGGAAACGCTTCGGTGAAGCCCGGAACGAGACTCGAACTCGTGACCCCTTCCTTACCATTCACGGTCGCTGGGCGACGGAGGACACGCTGCAAACTGGCTTTTAGCAGGTATTTCATGCTGTCTACCGACCCGGAATCCGGAGTCTAAGGACCGCTGGATATGTCGCAATATGCAGCGATTGATCTGGCTTTCTGCCACTCGTGAGATCCGAGTGGCAGAACGAGAAGGTCGACGAGGCTTGCAGGCGAGGACTCAAATCGGTGACCGCCTGGGCTAATAACCGTCTTCACGAAAAAGCTCGGTGTCGGCGTGAAAACGCGGCTGTAGCTCGGAGGCGGTTATTTAGTTGAAATGATCCGGCTCGTGAATCTGCGCGGGGGCGTCCAACACGTGGTCTTGGCCTGCCTGATCGCGGGAACGGCAGTGCTCTCAATAGCCGGCTGCGGCTCGCAGGCCGATGCTGGTCTACAGGCGTCGACCAACACGATCAACCCGCTCGAGCCCCAACGCCTTGCCATCGCTGGCGACCACCGGCTCAGCATCATCGAAGGGAGGCAAATCCGAACGATCGCCGCGCTGCCCTCCGATTCGACGATCGAAGAATTCACCTGGTCAGGCGACGGCCGCCAGCTCGGATGGCGCGACTACGAGGAAGGTCCCAGCGGCGTCGCCTCCTACCTCACCATGGTCGACATCGAAACGGCTGAGCGCCACCGCTTCAAAGACGTTTATGGCCCCATTTCCCCGGGCACGACCGGAATCGTGGTCGGCGGCTACGAAGGGAGCTTCACGCAGTACCTGCCGGACGGCCAGAGCGAAGAAATTGCAGTCAGGATCCCGCCTCCCCCCAACCCTGAACGGACCGAACCCACCTCAACCCAGGTGCTCGGTGCGGTTCCCGCCGAAGGAGCCTGGCTGATCGCAGCCGAGAACAGCGCCCGGCTCGCGATGCCCGCCGACTCCTACCGGGTCTTCCGCTTCGACCCCGAGCATCCGACCTTGTTCCCGCTTCTCAGCATCCGCTTCAGCTGGACGCAGCCGACGCGCCTCGACGACGATCGCCTTGTCTGGATTCACCCCGAAGTCGTCGACACCTGCCGTAACTCGGATCGGCTCGCCGGCTACCGAGTCCGGCCGCCACCTCTCCCCTCCCGGTCCGACCACCGCAGTTGGAGGATCAACAAGGTAATCGTCGACGACGGAGGCATCGAGGCCTTGGCGCGAGGGACCGGGCCCCCACACGAGGACGGGTCCGGCTACGAAGAAGACTGCGAACGGGGCGAGAGCTCCTACCATTGGCTGTCCCTGCGCAACGGCGCCTGGGTCGATCGTGGCGGAGATCTGGTCGAACTCGACGTCTCCGACGACGGACGGGTCGCTCGCGTCTCCGGCCATGCCTGCGCCCCCTACGCGTACGGCGGCGCGGCTTCCTGCGAGGGCGGGGGTGAGGGTGAGTACGAGTCTCTGCACTACGGTGCCGCCCGCCTCGACTTCCCAGACGGTTCGCACCTGCCACTGCCGCCGTGGGTCCGGAGGGTGAAGTTCTCCCCGGGGACCCCGATCACCGTCGATCGCACCGTCGGCCACGGGCCGGCGATCGACGACACGCTGCCCCTCGACTACGACGGACTCGGCTCGCTTCGCTTCGGCGCGACCCCCTCCGAGATGCAGGCGGGGACCGCGTCACCTCTGCGCTTCGAAGTCGACCGCAGCGGCTGCGGGACTGTCGAGCTGGCCGACGCAACCGCCAACCGTGAACTCGGCGTCGAAGGCCAGCTAACCGACGGGCGACTTGTCGCGCTCACCGTCAGCACCCTTGACAGGCCCGTTGACGAAACGCACGCACCGCTCTCGGAAGTGCAGCCTGACGTCAGCGCGATCGAGGCCCGTGGCCCCCGCACCGATCGCGGGGTGCAAGTCGGCGACGACGCCGACCGCCTCCTCCGTGCCTACGGCACGCCAAGCGAGACCAACACCGAGCCCAAGACCGAGATGACCGAATACGTCTTCGACGCAGACGGCGCCAGATTGGCTGCAACCGTCGATGGCGGCGCGACCGTTCGCCGCCTCGAACTCAACAAGGGCGAATGGGAGCCATGCGGCGACTAGCGGCCCTGGCTGGCGTGCTGCTCGTGCCGGCGCTGATCGTCGGTTGCGGCGGCTCCGGCGGAGCCGGCGAGGCCAAGCTGCCCCCGGCCAACGTCAAGGCCGTCGAGCCCCAGCAGCCCCAGCTCCTCGCCTTCGTCGCCGGCAGACGAATCGGCGTCGTCGAAGGCAACCGGATCAGATATGTCGCCAAACTGGCGCCGGGAGACGTCCCGATCGAACTCGATTGGTCCGGCGACGGCCGCCAGCTCGCCTGGACCGTCTCCCGCAGAGAAGAAGAGGTGGGGCTCACGCTCGAAATGGTTGACGTCGAAACCGGTGCACGCCGAGCCTGGCACAGCGTCACCGGGTCCCCGGACCCCGGCTTGGAAGGCATCGTCGTCGCTGATTACCACGGTCGCTTCATCGAATACCTCCCTGACGGCGAACGCCTGATCTTTCCGTTCCACCTGCACCACCTCCGGCGACCCGGATACCCCTCGACCACGGGCGTCGATGCCGTCATGCCGTTCCGGGACCGCTGGCTCGTCCTGGGCGAATACACCGTGTTCTCCGGGAGAGGCGGTCCGGTGCGAGGGTTCCTCTACGACCCGCAGACGGCACGGTTCAGTCAGGTCGCGAAGGGCATCGGCTTCCCGGCGGAGCCGACGCCGCTCGAAGGCGGGGGCGCGGCCTGGATTGAGCGTCGCTCGGGCAGCGCCTGTCTGGAGGGGGACGAAATCGGATCGATCGGCAACGAGGTGCCCGCCCTGCCGCCACACGCAGACGAGCACGGGTGGGGCGTCCGCCGCCTGATCACGGCAAGGGGGATCTCCCTCCTCGCCCTGAGGACCGGTGACTGGATCGGATCGCCCGAAAACCTCGAATGCGACGACGACCCCTCCTATTCATGGCTCGAACTGAAGGATGGCGATTGGGTCACCCGGGAACAGGGCCTGCTCGACCTCGACCTCGCCGCCGATGGCCGCATCGCCCGGGTGCGGGGCAGCATCTGCAACGAGGACGAAGCGTGTCCGCAGAGCATTTACATGCACGCCGCGACCAGCGAAGCCACCCTCGAAGACCCCGCCAGCGACCAAGTCGTGACCCTGCCCAGGAACACCGTCCAGGTGCGCTTCTCACCGGCACACCAAGCCGCCGCGCCTGACTACAGCGGCGAGGGCCCGGCGCTGAGCCCGGCGATGCGGCTCGACATGGGCGGCTTCGGCCCACTGCGGATGGGGATGAGTCCGACCGAGATGCAGAGCGGTACCTCGACTCCGCTCACCTTCCAGCTCGATGCGGCCGGTTGCGGCACCATCACTCCGACCGACTACCTCACGAACCGGGAGCTCGGCTTCGAAGGGGAGATCCGGAGCGACCGCCTTGCCGCGATCCGCGTCACCACCCTGGACGGCCCGCCGAAGGTCGACGAATATGAAGACGCAGACGAAGAACCGGACCCGCTCTCGGACCTGCAGCCCGGGGTCGGATCGGTGAGGGCGCGGGGGCCCCAGATCGACGGCGCCCTGCGCGCCGGCGACACCGTCGACCTGATGCTCGAGCGTCTCGGCCGACCCGCAGACGAGACCGGCCTCACTCCGACCGATGCGGTCGATTACTCCTACGAACTCGACGGGGGGTCGCTGCTCGCCCACGCCGACGGCGCCGGCACGCTGCGCCGCCTCGAACTCCGGGCAGAGCCAACCCCGCCCTGTTAGGCGCGCGGCCTGCAGGGGCGCTGGTAGGGCGGCCAGGGTCCGACCAGCTCGATCCAGTCAGCCGGGCTGAGGAACTGATGGGTGCGATCGCAGATCTCCTGGCTCCAGGCCGAGGTCCCGAACGGGATCAATTTCACCGTCGCCTGCGCGACCGCAAGGGTGGCGAGGGTTCCGCCGTGAGTGGCCAGTGCCGCGCCGCCGCCGCTGTCCCCAAGCGAGCGTGCGCCGACCACCTGGAAGGTGCGGGTCTCGAGAAACGTGACCTTGCTGCCGTCTCCGACGACCGCCAGGACACCGCCGTCCGCAGACCAGGCGGCGTCGGTCGCCAGTTCGTTTTCGGTCGAGACCGTGCGCAGGAGACGGGGGGTGTCACCGGCGACGTTGAAGATCTCGACGCGCCCGCTAAACCCGACTGCGGCCGCCCGCTTGCCGTGGACGCGCACCGCGATCATCCCCGGATCTCCGGTGGGGGTGTTTCCACCGACCTGTTCGAGGTGCGTATTGAGGACGCGCAGGATCGCTTCGGAACGATCGCCTTCGGAATCGGCGCCACTGCTGACCAGAAGCCGGTCGCTGTCGAGCCAGGCGACCCCGAGGGCGTCTATTTCTTCCCCACCGTTTTCGAAGCCTTCGACGTCCGGGCGCATCAACACGACGCCGACGCCGGGGACGCCGGCGACCGCAAGGTTCTTGCCGTCGGGAGACAGCTCGAGGTCGCGGATCACCCCGCCGAGGGCAACTGAGTAGTGGATGTCCGCGGTGGGGTCACGGGCATCGATGCGGGCTACTTGGCCGGTGTCGCCAGCTGCCCAGACCCAGCGACCGAGGGGGTCCACCTCGACCGCCCTGACTATGCCGGGGAACACGTGCTTCCAGACGAGGGCGCCAGCGTCGGGATCGCGCGGATCGAAGACCGAGACGTCGCCCTCTTGGGAACCGACAGCCACACGTTCGCCGTTCGCAGACCAGCTAACCGGCCAGCCCAGCGAGCTCGGATCGGAGAGGCGCAAGCGGGGGGTCAGAGGGTCTTCGTCCTCGAGCGATTCCACCCTGACCATCCCGTTGCCGGAGACGACAGCAAAAGATCTCCCCCCGCGCCCGACGGAGATGCCGACATCGGATGGATTCAACGGCGCTTCTGCAACCACTTCGCCGCTTTCCGAAAGCGTCGTAACCCCCGTGTCTCCCGCCGTGTAGACGAGGTGGCCACCGGGGACTTCACCCAAGACATCCAGTTCTTCCGGCAGGCGGTGGTAGCCGACCTGGCGCCAGCGGGCGCCTTCGAGCCGGCCGATGCGGATCTCCCGGTAGTCCGGCCCGTGGGTAGTCGCTATCACTCCCGGCCTCAGCTGCGCCGCCGGACATGGCACCGCGCTGCCTCCGGGGCCACGCACGACCGACAGCGCCAGGCGGCGGAGGTCGAGCCGCCGCAGCTCCTGGTCATTGCCGGTCGTCTCGATGCAGAAGGCGACGTGATCGGCATCGAGCGGAATGATGTCCCGCACGTAATGGCCACCGGCGTCCACCGAGCTCCACTCGATCGGCGACCATCCCCCCGCTTCGAAGCGACTGACACCGAGAGAGTCTTCAGCGCCAACGTAGAGAGCTTTGCCGTCGGCGGAGAAGGCGACGGCGCTGGCCCCGCCGGAGAGTTCTTCTTCGAGCTCGGCGAAGAGGCCGGAGGAGGAGCGTTCGGCGAGAAGGACCGAGCCGGTCCCGGAGACGGCGATCAGGTGACCGTCCTCGGACACCGCGAGCATCCGGGCTTCGTCCTCAAGAGCATCTCGCGAAAGGACTTCTTCTTCGCGCGTCCTGCTGTCCCAGACCCGCAGTTCGCCGTTCGCCCCGCCAGTGACCACTAGGCGCCGTCCGTCAGCCAGCGCGATTTCGCTCACCACCCCTTCCCGCGGCCGGTAGCTGGTGATTCGCTTGCTGACGCCGAGGTCGGCGTCGAAGAGCGCCGAGAGCGAAGCCGGGGACGGCTGCACCGTCGCCTCCTCGGCGCGCAGCAGGGCGACGCGGTCGGGGTCAGTGGCGGCAAGGCGGCGGGCAGCGGCATCGACTTTGTCGGGCAGCTGCGATTCGGCGACGCGCCGTTCGAGGCCGGGGTCGTTCCCGTCTCGGGTGAGAGCGAAGGTGATAGCCGCCGCCACGATCAGGGTCACGGCTATGGCGATGAGCGCCGGGCGACGCAGCCGCAGGCGGGCCTTGCGCATCGCCTCGTCCAGATTCGCGATCGGGACGACGTCGATTCCCGCAGCAACCACTGCTTCGCGGTTGACGGTCCGATCTTGCGCGATGCCGTCGGGGACAAGCGTCTTCGCCTGCTTCTTCTCCACCAGCAGGCGCACGACCCGGCGTTGGAGGTGATGCACTTCCGGCTCGCCCGTCTTCGGCTCCTTTTCCGCCAGCTTCTCGGCCATGCCCTCGACGCGCTGCGCCCTGCCGTCCTCGGCGATGGCCGCTGCGATCGCCGTGTGGCCGTCAAGCGGCAGCGATCGCCGCTTCGTTGCCTGACGCGAGGCCACAGCCAGGGCCATGCCGGCGCTTTCGCCGTGAACCGGACCCAACCACACCTCGGAATCGGCATTGTTCTTCAGCAAGTAGCGGATCGCGTGCGGGCCGTCTTGGCGGAGGATCAGCTCGTCGACGACCTGCTCCATCCGCCGCCATTTCTCGTCGCGGTTCGCCAGCGCCGCCTGCGGGCCCTCGAAGACACCGGGCAGCGCCCCGCTCACCAGCCGCGCTTCGATCAGCAGCAGCAGACCGCCGCCGCCGACCACGACCGGGACCGCCGTCGTCGCTCGCCGCAATCCCCTCGGCGATTCACCGCCCAGCTCGAGGGCGATGTCGTGCAGCCCCTCGAGCCGCAGCCGGTGCTCTCCCAGACAGATCTGGGCAAGCGCGGTGGTGGTGGCGCCGGGCGTGAGGGTCACCGGTACCTCCGCGGGCAAAGCATCTCCCTCAAGGGTCCAAAGCTCGATCGCCGCCTGCAGATGGCGGGCTCGCTCAGCGTCTTCGAGCTCCGCGGTCAGGGCCAGCGCCAGGTGCGCAACCGCCCGCGCTCGGTGACCGCTACCGAAGTTGTCGTCGATCTCCCCGATCCGGGGCGAGCGTCCGCTCGCGTACTCGTTCAGCTCGTTAAGGCGCTTGCCATCGAGCGCGGTCCGGCAGTCATCGAGGAACTCCGCTGGGTTGCCGCTGCTCTCGCTGTACATCGCTACTCCGCGGCGGCGGCAATCGCGACCCGGATGGGGTCGTCAGCGGGGAGTTCTTTGGCCGCGAGAAGCCAGGCGCGCCTGCCGGCGGAGTTCGAGTAAGCGACGCTCGCCGCAATCGCCTCCGCGTCGGGATCCGGCAGCTCGGCGACTCCTGCCAGCCACTCGACCGCGATCGCCTGGTCGACGAAGTCCCGAGCGAGGTTCGGCACCGTTGCCTCGCCCCCCCTCTCCCCTTCAAGATCGCGCAGCAGAACGTAGACCGCTCGGAACTGCGGGAAGTCGACGCGTGCTACCCGGACCTCTCGTTCGTCCGCCTCAGCACCGACGACCAAGCTGGAGCCAGACGCGCGGAAAGAGACCCGCCGCGGCGCCTCGGCCGAGGGAATCCAGAGCCGGGGGCGTCGGTCGGCACTCTCCTCCGAGCGCGCTTCGGCGAGATCGAGACCGAGGCCCTTTCGCGTTAGCAGGAATCCCCCACCGCCGATCCGGATTTCCGTCTCGGCGCTGCGCGCTTCGGCATTTTCCAGTCGCTGCCAGAGTGGTTCGAAGCGAGGAACCTCGAACCGGCTGACCGGGGATGACGATCGAGCGAGGAGGGCACCGACCGTGAGCGTCAACAACACAAAGGCAATCAGGTACTTCGCTACCCCGCCAATATCCAGAGCGTCGAGAAGGGCAGCAGAGAAGAGGCCAGCCGCAACGGCCATCGTGTACGAGAACAGATCGAGGCGCGGGTTCTGGTTCCGGTGGCTCATGCGATCAGTTCCCAGACACCGAAGGACACCCCGAACAGGGCGCCTAGCGTGCCGCCCTTGGTTGCAAGTGCCCACCTGTCGGCTTTAAACCCGGTGTCCACCGCGATCGCGCCTGCGATTAACCCGAGTGAGGCACCCCAAGCCGTCGCGCCACCGGCAACTGCTCCCGTCTGGGCCAGAGATTCGCCGAACTTCGTAAGTGCGATCAACAGCATCGGGCCGGGTATTCAACCTACTTGACGCCGATGCTGTGGAACAGGGGAGTTCCTTTTCAGTTCGCGAGCTAATTCGTCAACCGTCACTCCACATTCTCGGAGTCGACTGATTCGGCAGGCGGGTTGACCATCTTCTGCCTTACCTGTGCGGCCTCGATCCAGGCTGCTGAGCCTGCGCTACTTCGACGGGCTGACGAACGAGGCGAGCGCCAAGGTCCTCTTCTGCAGCAAACGGACCTACCGGCGCCGGCTGAGCGCGGCGCTAAAGAAGCTCGAACGGCACCTCGGAGTGCCGGTTCCCGAGCCCGGCTCGCAGCTGGCAATCGAGCTTGGAGTTGTGCTGTGGGTTTCTCTTCGCGGTGCGAAGGTAGCTCTCGCCCGGGGTCCGATCGAGCAACTCGCCGGGATGGTTCATGCGGCCCAGGATGCGGCGGCCTGGGCGGCTGGGCGGGTCCGCGACCTCGCCGCTCGCTTCGGCGGTGGAGGGGGCGGCGAAAAACTGACCCCACTCGCGACCGGCGGGCCGGGCCGGGTGGTCGGAGCCTGCGTCGCCGCCTGCGTTCTGGCGGTCGGCGGCGCCGAGCTGGCCGGGGTCGGACAGGGTGGTGACCACCATCCTGCCCAGGCCCACCGCGCCCATCACCACAGGGAAGCAGAGAGGCCGCCGCGACCCGAGCCCGTCGTAGTGGCGTCGCCGGTGCCAACGCCAGAACCGACTTCTGGCCCCACCGGCTCTAAGCCCCGCAGCTCGCGATCGCAGACGTCGACTTCCTCGGCGTCGGGGGCCGAACAACGCGAACAGGAAGCCACGGAAGCAGTCCGCAGCCAGCAGCTGGAGGGGGCCGTGGTCGAAGAAGCCCCGGCGCCCGAACCTGCGCCCGAAACGAGCAGTCCCTCGTCCTCGGGATCTTCGCCGAGCCAGATCGCAAACGAACAATTCGGACCGTAGGTGATGGAGACACAAAAATGACACTGTCGCTCCCGATCAGAACCCTCCTAGCCCTGCTCGCCTCGGTGGCGATACTCGGCACGATCGCCGCCACCGCCACCGCCGGCAACTATGTCGTCGCCGAGTGTTCGCCGGGCCTCAATCCTGCCGCGCCCGATGCCGGCTACACCTTCTCGACGAATCACTACGTTCCTCATCAGGATTGCTCCCAAGGTGCGGCTGGACTTTCGGTCGTTCACCAACTTGGACCCGGAGAAACCGGAACCGCCCAAGGCGCATATGGCGCCTGGGTCTTCACCGCTCCCCCAGGCACCTACATCGTGGGGGGCTCGGTCTTCTACCGACTGGCGACCGAATCAGGCCAGCACGGCTACTTAGCCGTCTCGCCCGATGCCGGCACCGGAACGGCTTTCGCCACTCAGAACGACAATCAAGGGCACGAAACCGGAATTCCAGCAGGCAACTGGCGCTACCTCGTGATCCGTCTGGAGTGCACCCAGCCCAATGAAGGGAATCGCTGCGCTGGGGCCGCGTCCGGTGCGCTCGCTTCGGCAAAGCAGATCCGCATCGCCCTCGCTGACGTCTCCCAGCCCACCCTCCAGGATGGCGGCTCCCTCTTTTCGGGGGCCGAACTGCGCGGACCCCAGACCGTCGAGGTCGCGGCTGCTGATCAGGGTGCCGGACTGCAGTCGATCCAGATAATCGTCAACGGGGCGGGCACGGCCGGAGACGACCTCTCTGGCAACTGCAATCCACTGCCCGGCGCACTGACCTCGCGGCTGGTGCCCTGTCCGCTGAGCTTCAGCAAGACCTACACGCTCGACACCGCGAAGCCGCCATTCAAGGAGGGGCTGAACACCGTCACGGTCTGCGCCTATGACTACGCGCAGACCGGCACGCCGAACGGAGTCTGCAAGTCGCACGAAGTCCTCGTCAACAACCTCTGCCCTGGATCGAGCGTTGCCGGCGGAAAGACGATTACCGGGGGCTTCGCCGGTAACAAACAGAATGAGCGAACCCTCTCCCTCCACCGCAAAGCTCTGGTCCGGGGACGCCTCGTCGACTCCAACGGCCAGCCGGTCGCGGGGGCGCAAGTCTGCATTCAGGCGCATACGGATCTCGAAGGAAGGCCATTTCACCTCGTCGCCACCACGACCACGAACCAGAACGGAGGCTGGTCCTACAAGACCAACCGCGGCCCCTCGCGGGTCTTCCGGGTCGGCTATCGCTCCGGCGCCTTCGAGACGTCGACCGACCTCGTGCTGCATATCCGCTCCCGGTCAACGCTCCACCTCAGCACCCACCGGACGCCGATTCACAAGAAGGTCTACTTCTCCGGCGAGCTACCGGGGCCGAGCTGCGCCGGTCGGACCGTTTACGTCAGCGGAACGGTGCCAGGCGCAAAGCGCCGCTTCCTGGTCCGCCAGGCGACGACCGACGCGCTCTGCCACTTCCGCAAGGGCTATGCCTTCTCCCCGCTCCCCCACGCTTCCAGGTTCGTCTTCTGGGTCAACGTGCCAGAACAGGCTGGCTACCCATACCGTCCCGGCCGCTCGGTAAACCGATACATACGAGTCAGCCCCCATCTACCAAACCAAACGAAGAAATCGCGATAGCGCCCCGACCAGGAGGTCGCAAGATGAAGCTCAGAATCCCCCATCCCTCCCCCGCGATGGCGGTTGCCATGATCGCCCTCTTCATTGCGCTCGGGGGAACCGCCTTCGCCTTCTCCAGCAACAGCTCGACCGCAGACCGTGCCGGAGGGCGGGGAAAGCTAACTCTGCGCTTTGGCAAGCTCGTCGATCGGGATACCACCCCATTCGACGGCTCGTTCTTCTTCGCGACCGGACACGCAACCTGCAAGAAGGGCGAACGAGTGATCTCCGGCGGCATCCGCCAGATCGCTGGAGGGGCAGGAGTTATCTCCCATATCTGGACGGTGGAATCAGGTCCGGTCCCGAAGAAGCGAGGCTGGTATGTCTCGATGAACTCAGACCTCGGGGGTGCCGCTCGGAACGATTTCGCAGTGGTGGTGAACTGCGAACGGAAGTAGACGACGATTTGACTCTCGGTAGTCGAGGCGCCCCGACCCCCTCTTGGACACCTCACGGGCCAAAGTGGGCGTCCTTGTGCTCAGGAATGGATCTTCGCCAACAGCAGGCGGAAGTCGAAACCACTCTTGCTTGCGGCCTGGACTCCGCCACCGAGTAGCACCCTTCCATCGGGCGAGGCCAGGGCCGAGGTGCCGATGCTGTTGTAGCCAAGGGGCTGGAAACTCATTCCGCCCTCTCCGAAACTCCGGTCCGGGCGACCGTCGGACAGGTAGCGAGCAGCGGTGAAGACGAACTTCGGCTGTCCACCCCCCGAACGAGCTCTGACCGTCGTGCCGACCAAGACGATGCGGCCGTTGGGCTGGACTGCGAGGCCGCCGGGTTCGACCAGCCGGCGGCCATTGCGGTCAAAGACGACGCCCCGGCGGCCAAAGCTGCGCTGCAGCGCTCCGTTCGACTTCAGCCGCACCAGCTTCGTTCCCCCCGAGGGGAGGCCGGCGAAGATCACGGTCCCTCCCCCGGGAACCAGCGAAAGGCCAGCACGGATCGGGCAGCAACCGGTGAGACTGAGATCGATCGTCACCTCCCCGCCACTTCCGAAACTGCGATCGAGACGGCCGTTCGGGAGCAGCCGCACTATGAACAGGTGGTTGTCGCGATACCCGGCAGCAAGGAGCTTGCTACTCGGCAAGAGGACGACGCTGCGCAGCGCGGTGTAGCCACCCCCCTGGCCCGCAAAGAGGGCGCGACCGCCGTTGCCGAAGCTGCGATCGACCTTCCCGTTTGGCCGGTAAGCGATCGCGACGGCCGCGGGCCTGCCACCGCCGTGTTCGTTGCGCGCCCCGACGGCGACGATCCGCCCGTTCGGCAGCACCGCCACCCCGTGCAGCACCTCCGCGCCCTTGCCGACCGGATGCGGGGCCATGAGGCCTCCCGTGCCGAAGCCGCGATCTGGCATGCCGTTCGACCGCAGCCGGACCAACAGCGGCGCGGCGTGACCGCTCCGGTTATGCCGGTAACCGGCGAGGACGACCTTGCCGTCGCGCTGCATCGTCAGGGCCTCGATCTCGGCTTCGCCAGAAACGCCCCTGTAGGTAGCTTCGAGAGCAGCGAACCCTTCCTTGCCGAAGCTCTTGTCGAGAGCGCCGCCCGGCCGGTAGCGAGCGGCGCCGAAGTAGGGGGTTTCGCCGGCACTGCCGAGTGCAGCGACGATCCCTCCGTCGCGGGACTTGGCCAAGGCTTCGATCAGCGGCCCCTGGCCGCTGTCGCGGACATGTTCCGCTTCGGCCGGCGGCAGGGGAGTTTCAATGATCCCCTTGTTGCCGAACCCCGGATCGAGCGCCGAAGCGGCAAGCGCCGTCCCCGCGACGGCGAGTAGAACGAGGAGCGGGACACCAACCGCGATACAGCGTCGTCGAAGTGAGCGGGTCATTTCAACCAGAACTCCCGTGGCAGGTGAAGGTTGCGAAACCCTGGATTGCGCTCAGCCCCATTTCTGCACCCGATTGTTACCGGTGTCGGCGATCCAGAGGTTGCCGTTGCCGTCCGAGGCGATCCCCATCGGCCAGCCGAAGCTGAACTGGCCCGCACCCGACCCCGCGGTCCCGAACTGCGCCATATAGGTCCCGCTTTCGGTGAAACGCTGGATGCGGGAGTTGTTCTGGTCTCCGACCCAAACCCTGCCTTTGCTGTCCACCTCAATCACATCGGGGCGTTTGAACTGGCCGTTGCCGGTCCCTTCGGAGCCGAACTGGCGGATGAATTCACCGGTTTCGGAAAACTCGAGGACCTTCTGGTTCCCCCAGTCGGCGACCCACACCGTCCCGCCCAACCCGATGTCGATACCGGTGGCTTCGACCATCTGCCCTGAGCCGGTCCCCGAAGAACCGATAGCTTTGAGGAATTCTCCGGTTTCGCTGAACTTCTGTACGCGGCCGTTATAGGTGTCGGCGACCCAGACGTTGCCTTTCGAGTCGACCGCGAGGCTTTCGGGGTTACTGAACTGGCCGTTGCCACTGCCTGACGAGCCGAACTTGGCGAGGAATTCGCCGCCGGGACCGAACTTCTGGACGCGATTGTTGCTCGCGTCGGTCACCCAGAGGTTGCCTTTCGGATCGATTGCGATGTCGGTCGGGCGGTTGAACTGCCCGTCACCACTTCCGGTCGAGCCGAATTTGGTCAGGTATTCGCCGCCTGGCCCGAACTTCTCGACCCTGGCGTTGTTCTCGTCGACCACCCAGACGTTCCCGGTTCCGTCGATCGCGATCCCTGCGGGATGGGCGAACTGACCGTTGCCGGTTCCTGCCGTTCCGAAGGAGGACAGGTAGGAGGGGGAAGCCGGGGTCGTGGCCGTTCTATCTTCGCCAAGGGTGACGCCCGCTTCGCTGGTAGCCACCACGCGGTAGTGGTAGGTCGTCCCGGCTTCGAGCGTGGTCACCGTCTGCGCCACCCCTACCGGGCTGCTTCCGGAGCCGACAGCGGCCGGGGACGCCGGCGTTTTGCTCCCGTAGCTCACCGAGGCTCCATATTCGATCTGGTAAGTAGTCGACGTGCCCTGCGGGTTGACCGAGGCGTTTAGGGTCGCCTGGCCCATTTTCACATTGGTCGCTGCTTCGGTAATCGCTTTCGGCAGCAGCTTCAGAGGCGATGCCCGGAAACTGTTGACGCGGGTGATGTTGCCGGAGCCCTCGACGCCGGCCTTGCCGCTTTCGTAGGTGGTGTCCGCGGCGCTCAGGAGCTGGGCATAGCCGGCGCCGGTGTTGGTCCAGGCCGCGACGGTGCCTCCCATATCGACGAGGGCGAATGAGTTGCCGTTGACGAATGCAGAGCCGGATTTCGAGGCGAGCACCGTCTGCGTGCCGCTCACCCACCTGGAGAGGGTAACCGTGTAAAGGTTGGGCGCGGTGTTGGTGAAACGCAGCTCGTAGCCGGCGCGGGTGGTCGCCGTTGGCGAGGGCATGTCGAGCCAGAGCGAGAAATACCGGGCTTCGATTTCAGGGTTGTTCGCCAGGGTGGCGGCGGTGCCGATGCCCCAGCCGGAGTCGTTCAACGTCTGGTTGTAGTAGGCGCCGTTGACCGTCGAGTAGGCGTCGACCGGACGCCAGCCGGAGGCTTCATCCGCTCCCTTAGGAGTGACGCCGCCAGCCCAGCCAAGGGCGGCCCAGCCCGAGCCGAAGTTCGCCACCGACGTACCGCTGCCGTCGAAAGGCTCGACGACCGGCAGGTTGGACAGCTGCGCGCCGGCTTCGAAGGATGCGGCGGCAAAGGTTTTGTCTTCGCCGTAGACGGTGCCCGCTTCGGTAGTGGCGACCACCCGGTAGTGATAAGTCGCCCCGGGGCTGAGGTTGGTCGCGATCTGGCTGACTTCGACGAAGCTGCTGCCGAAACCCGCAAAGCCGGCGGATGCCGGGACTTTCGACCCGTAAGAGGTCGTCGGGCCGTATTCGAACTGGTAGGTCGCGAAGCCGCCTTCAGGGTTAATAGAGGCGCCGAGGACGGCAGTCGTCGCCTTCACCGCGCTTGCTGATCCCGTCGTCGCTTTCGGCACTTTTAGCGTGGTCAGAGTTCTGTCGCTGCCGTAGGTAGTGCCGGCTGGGCTCGTAGCAACAACGCGGTAGTGATAGATCGTTCCTTGCGAGAGACCCCCGATCGCTTCGCCGACGGAGATGCTGACCGTTCCAGTGCCAGCCGAGGCTGGGGAAACGGGGGCTTTCGATCCATAGGTAGTCGTCGGCCCGTATTCGAACTGGTAGGTGGTCGCCGAGCCTTCTGGGTTGACCGAGGCGTTGAGAGTGGCAGTCGTCGCTTTCACCGCGCTCGCCGCGTTGGTGGTCGCTTTGGGCAACTTCAGCGTGGTCAGGGCTTTGTCTTCGCCATAGGTGGTGCCACCGTCGTTGACTGCGACGAGCCGGTAGTGGTAGCCCGTCCCTTCGGAGAGCCCGGTGAGGGCCTGGTTGACCGGGACGCTCCCAGTCCCGGCCCCCGCCGAAACGGGGGAAGTCGGAGCACTCGATCCGTAGGAAGTCGTCGGACCCCATTCGAACTGGTAGGTGGTCGCCGAGCCCTGCGGGTCGAGGGCGCCTTCGACGGTCGCGGTGGTAGCTTTGACCGCGCTCGCGGAACCCGTCGTCGCTTTGGGCGCGTTGAGGGTGGTAAGGGTGCGGTCTTCGCCATAGCTGGTGCCAGCCGAGCTGACAGCGACGACGCGGTAGTGGTAGGTGGTCGACTGAGTCAGGCCACCGATCGTTTCGTTGACGGCAACGCCGCCGATACCGGAGCCAGCCGCCGCGGGGGCAGAAGCCGGGGCTTTGCTGCCGTAGGCGGTGGTGGGGCCGTATTCGAACTGGTAGGTGGTCGCTTCCGCTTCGGGGTCAACCGTCGCGTTCAGCGTCGCGCTGGCACCTTTCACCCCGCTGGCAGGTTCGGTGATCGCCTTGGGGAAGTTGAGCACCCCCGCCTTGAAAGGCTTGAGGCGGGTGATGTTGCCCGAGCCCTCGACGCCCGCCTTGCCGCCTTCGTAGGTGGTGTCCGCGGCGCTCAGGAGCTGGGCATAGCCGGAGCCGGTGTTGGTCCAGGCCGAGACGGTG
>DASQCF010000048.1:0-9339 GCA_035634815.1 Solirubrobacterales bacterium
GCTGCAGGTCGCCGAGGACCAGGTGGAGGGCGGCGCGCACGTGCTCGACCTGTGCGTGGCGCTGACCGAGCGCTCCGACGAGGACGAGCAGATGCGGCTCGTGGCCAAGAAGGTGTCGCTCACGCAGCCGGCGCCGATCCAGATCGACTCGACCGAGCCGAACGTGATCAAGGCAGCGCTCGAGCAGATCCCGGGCCGCGCGATCGTCAACTCGATCAACCTCGAGGCCGGCCGCGACAAGGCCGACGTCGTAATCCCGCTCGCCAAGGCGCACGGGGCGGCCCTGATCGCGCTGACGATCGACGAGGTCGGGATGGCGAAGACGGCCGAGCGCAAGGTCGAGATCGCCGAACGGATCCGCGATATCGCCTGCGGCGAGCACGGCCTCGACCCCGAGGCGCTGATCTTCGACCTGCTCACCTTCACCCTCACCACCGGCGACGAGGAGTGGCGTCCTTCTGCGGTGGAGACGATCGAAGGCATCCGCCGGGTCAAGGCGGAGATCCCCGGGGTGAAGACCTCGCTCGGCGTCTCCAACGTCAGCTTCGGCGTCTCGCCGCGACCCCGGGCGGTGCTCAACTCGGTCTTCCTCCACCACTGCGTCGAGGCCGGGCTCGACCTGGCGATGGTCAACCCGAACCACATCACCCCCTACGGCGAGATCCCGGAGGACGAGCGGGAGCTGACCGACGACCTCGTCTTCAACCGCCGCGAGGACGCGCTGGAGCGCTTTATCGCCCACTTCGAGTCCAAGGGTGAGGAGGCCGAGGCCGAGGTCGCCGACCCGACCGCGGGCATGGAGCCCGAGGAGGCGCTGCACTGGCACATCCTGCGCCGCAAGAAGGATGGGGTCGAGGACCAGATCGAGCTCTCGGTCGAGAAGATCGGTGCCGTCCCGACCCTGAACGAGGTGCTGCTGCCGGCGATGAAGGAGGTCGGCGACAAATTCGGCGCCGGCGAACTGATCCTGCCCTTCGTCCTGCAGTCGGCCGAAGTGATGAAGCGCGCGGTGGCGCAGCTGGAGAACCACCTCGACCGGATCGAGGGCCACACCAAGGGCAAGGTCGTGATCGCGACCGTCTTCGGCGACGTCCACGACATCGGCAAGTCGCTCGTCAACACGATCCTCACCAACAACGGCTACACCGTGATCGACCTCGGCAAGCAGGTCCCGGTCGACACGATCATCGAGGCCGCGGTCGAGAACGAGGCCGACGCGATCGGCCTCTCGGCGCTGCTGGTCTCGACCTCGAAGCAGATGCCGACCTGCATCGCCGAGCTGCACCAGCGCGGCCTCGACTTCCCGGTCCTGATCGGCGGCGCGGCGATCAACCGCGACTTCGGCCGCCGCACCCTCTACCCGAAGGGCAAAGAGTCCGACGAGGTCTACGAGCCCGGCGTCTTCTACTGCAAGGACGCCTTCCAGGGGCTCGACACGATGGACGCCCTGGTCGACTCCGAGGCGCGCTCGGCGCTGGTCGAGCGGATCAAGGCCGAGGCGAAACAGCTGCGCGAGAAGCCGGTCGTCGTAGACGACGGACCGCCGACCACCGACGACAGCGTGCGCTCCGCCGCCAGCACCGACAACCCGATTCCGGAGCCGACCTTCTGGGGCGTGCGCGAGCTTGCGGTCGACCTCGACGAAGTCTTCCCCTATCTGGACCGCCACGTGCTCTTCAAGCTCCACTGGGGCGGGCGCGGGGTCAAGGGCGAGGCCTGGCGCGAGCTGGTCGAGGGCACCGCCGAGGAGGAGGGCTTCGCCGCCCGGCTGGAGCGGATGTGGCGTGAGCAGGACTACCTGAATCCGCGGGTCCGGCTCGGCTACTTCCCCTGCAACTCCGACGGCAACGAGCTCGTGGTCTTCGACCCCGAGGACCCCGAGCGGGAGCTGGAGCGCCTTGTCTTCCCGCGCCAGCCCCGGCACGACCGGATCTGCCTCGCCGACTTCTACCGGCCGCTCGACTCCGGCGAACGCGACGTCGTCGCCCTGCAGGGCGTCACCGTCGGCCCCGAGGTGACCGAGCTGATCGAACGCCTGGAGCACGAAGGCGAGTTCGCCGAGCAGCTCTACGTGCACGGCCTGGGCGTGCAGAGCGCCGAGGGGCTGGCCGAGTGGCTGCACGCGGAGGTCCGCCGCGGGCTCGGGATCGAGCTCGACCAGGGCCGTCGCTACTCCTGGGGCTACCCGGCCTGCCCGGATCAGTCCGAGCACGAGAAGGTCTGGAGGCTGCTCGGCCTGGAAGAGATCGGGATGACCCTCTCGGGCGGCTATGCGGTGATGCCGGAGCAGTCGACGGTGGCGATCGTCGCCCACCACCCGCAGGCCGTCTATTTCGGGATGAAGTCCGGCTTCATCCCGGCGGAGAAGACGCCGGACGAGCTGATCGCCGGCACCGCCCGCGGCGGCGGACTGCCGCCGGAGTCCGATCCGGACCCCGGCGCCGAGGGCGAGGACGCCGAAGCGTCCCCCGCCGCTGAGCTCAGCCGCTGAAGCGGCCCGGAACTTCCGCCGGATGCAGCGCCGGGCGCTGCCAGTTGCGGCCTTCGTAGGCCTCCTCGAAGCCCGCCCGCCGCAGGTTGCGGGTGATGGCGGACCAGGAGGCGAGGTCGCATTCCCCGACCTCGACGAAAATCGTGTGGCAACCGGCCCGGTGGGCGTCGAGCAGGCGCCTGTGCAGCAGGGCCGCGTTGCAGCCCAGCCCGCGGGCCTGCTCAAGCGTCGTGCCGGCGCCGAGCTGGGCCACCCCGTCGACGATCAGCATCGAGCCCGTCGAGACGGGAACCTCGTCGAGACCGAGGGCCGCGGTGTAGCAGTGCCAACCGTTCCGCTGCGGCAAGGAGAAGAACAGCGTCCCCGCGACCAGCGGAATCTCCAGTGCTTCGGCGGCGATCGTGCTCAACCCTTCGCCTTCGGCTTCGTCTTCGCCGAGGCGGTAGATCTCGATCCCAGGATCGACGTCGAAATCGGGCGGCGAGCCGTCGCGGACCATTTTCACCCAGCCCGCACCGCGCTCGTATCCCCGTCCGCCGAGCCAATCCTCGGCCGCGGCCGCTCCGGGCCTTCCAGCCGCCACCGGAATCCGGTAGTCGACTTCGCGGGCCCGCATCCATTCGACCGCAGCGCCGAGATGGCCGCCCTCGATCGCCCCCGGCTCCGCAGCTCCCTGGATCTGCTGCAGCATGTGGACCTCGGGCAGGTCGCCGAAGGCGGTGGCCTGCACCGGCCCGAACCTCTCGACTTCAACCCCCGATTCGGAGACTGCTTCCGGAACCACCGAGTCCCACATATCGCGCCGGAAGCGCTGCGCGACCCTCTCCAACACTGCTGAGTCGTATCTCACGGCTCCCTTTCCCCCAGTTCGCGTGAGTTGTTGGCCGATTGCTCGACTCTATGCACATTACTGTGGACCCGTCAAGGAACCTTGTCGATCTGACTATGAAGAAGACTCGAGAAGGCGGGCCAAGGGCGCCGCTTGGATGGATCGGCACCCGGCCGCACGCCCTCCCGAGCCAGGAGTGCCGGCCTGGGAACGGTGGCGGCACGCCTCCGGCGCCGATAGTAGATGAACACATCAGGGTTTTTTAGTACTGAGCGGCGTTCTGTCGGCGGGGCTAAGCCGGCGGCTGGCCGGGGCGCGCGCGGGGCTTCGACTCCAGCCGCACCGGCGTGGTCTGCAGCGCCTGCATGCGCAGGTCGCTCCAGGTGAGGCCCTCGCGGACGAGGGCGGGCAGGCCGAGAGCGACCGCAGTGGCGATCTCGACCGCCTGCAGGATCACGCCGTAGGCGAGCGCGTCCTGGGTGCTGACGCCGAAGCCGGTGTGGAGGACGCTGATCACGGCAAGCTGGAAGACCCCGATGTTGGACGGGGTCGCCGGCACCACGGCGGTGACGTTGACCGCGAAGAGGACAGCGGCGGCCGCCCCGATTCCCGCCTGCCCGTCAAGCCCGAGGGCGTAGAGCAGCGCCCAGCAGGCGGCCAGCTGGATCGCCCAGGCGGTGAGCTGGGCGGCGGCGGCGAGGGTGCCATGGCGCGGATCCTTGAACACCGTCAGACCGGCTCTGACCTGGATCAGCGCCCGGTGGACCATCCCCCCCAGCCGCGCCATGCGGCCGTTGCCGTTGCGCCGCATCAGCAGCGGCGCGAAGAGGACGACGATCAGGACCAGCAGCGGCACCAGGCTGAAGGCGAAGATCTGCTTGGTCCCGGAATGGAAGAGGGGCGTGGTCGAGACGATGATCACCCCGAGCAGGACCAGCGCAACCAGGTTCAGCATCGTCTGCGAGACGAGGGTGCCGAGCAGGACCGGGAACGTTTCCCGCATGCGGCCGCTGCGCCGAGCGAGGGTCAGGGCGCGGGCAGGCTCGCCGAGCCGTGCCGGCAGGGTCGCCGACATCAGCACTCCGATCATCGTCGCCGAGGTGACGTCGCGGCGGCGAATCGGGCGGTTCGGCAGCGCGGCGCGCGCGATCCAGTACCAGGAGGCGGCGCGGAAGAAGAGTGAGCTGGCCATCAAGCCGCAGGCGATCAGCACCCAGGTCAGGTTCGAGCGGACGATGCTCTGAACCACGTTGTCGATGCCGATTTTCTGGGCGGCTAGCCAGGTCAGGCCCACCCCGAGAACGGCGGCGGCCACGAGTGCGAGGCGGCGGGCGACGACCCGACCTTTCTTCTGCGCCTGCGCGGGGGCAGGGTCAAGCGAAGGAAGCCGCTCGGCGGGCCGCCGCGGGCCGCCGTCGGCGGGTCGAAGCCCGGCCCAGTGGGCGAACCTCTCGGCGGCGAGCGCCGGCTTCGGCGCCTCGATCGCGCGCTCGTAGACGGCGGTCACCTGGTCCGCCACCCTCGGCCACGCGTACCTTTGCGCGCTGCGGCGCGCCGCTTCGCCCATCTCCTGCAGGCGCTCGGGCTCGAAGTGCACCCGCTGCAGCTCCTCGGCCAGGCGCTGCGGGTCACCGGGCGGCACCAGCAGTCCGTCGACGCCGTCGCTGACGACGTCGTTGTAGCCGGCGATCGCGGAGGCGATCACCGGGGTCCCGGCGGCGAAGGCCTCGGTCAGGACCATGCCGAAGCTCTCGCCGGAGAGCGAGGGCGCGCAGAGGAGGTCGGCAGCGTGCAGCTCCGCCCAAAGCTCCTCGCGGGAGACGCGACCGCGGATGTCCATGAACCGCAGCAGCTCTGGGTCGGCGATGTAGCGCAGAACCTCCTCGCGTTCGGTCCCGATCACGCTGAGACGGCAGGGGACGTGCTCTACCAGGGCGTTGAAAGCGGTGAGGAGAATCGGCAGTCCCTTGCGCTCCTCCGAGCGGCCGACGAAGAGGATCCGCAGCTCGCCGTCGGCCCGCTTCGGCCCCTTCGGCGCCGCGTCGACGTCGACGCCGTTGGGGACGATCGTGTACTCGCCGCCGAACCAGCGCCGGCCGGTCCAGGCCGCGGCCTCTGAGACGGCGATCCGCGCCGAGAGCCGGTTGAAAACCCGGCGCGCGCCGAGCGCGTTGGCGATGTGGTTGGGCAGCGGCTTGGTCGAGTAGGTGTGGAAGGTGCCGACCACGGGGTCGCGGGCGCCGAGCGTGGCGTTCCAGCCGACCAGCGGCACCACCGGCTCGTGGACGTGGATGACGTCGAACTCGCCGCTGCGGACCAGCCGCCGCGGCGCCACCACGCCGCCGGCCGGAAACGGCGCCAGGTTCGAAACCGAGCCGTTGGCGCCGAAGCCCATCGTCCGGCCCAGTGGCGTCACGTATTCCGGCAGCTCCCGCGCTTCTGCCGGCGCCCGGTGCAGAGCACGGCTGAGCCGCCCCGGAGGGTCGACGGGAGCGAGAACACGCACTTCGTGGCCTCGACCGAGAAACTCCTCGGCGAGCGCCTCGACGTGCCGGTTCACGCCCCCCTGATAGGACCAGGAATATGGCGAGACGAGACCTATGCGCACGGCCGATTAAGGGTAGGGCATGGCCCGGCACCGGCCAGTGGGCGGACGGTGAGAAACTGATGCTTTAGAAAACTTGCGCAATAGGACCGGTGGGGGTATAGCTAGGACCGCAAACCAACGCGCGGAGGACCCGAAATGAGCCCCCTGAAGCCGGTGCTTTTCCTGACCGCATCCCTACATCGAAGGGAAACTCGAACTGCTTGGGGAAACGCCCCAGGCCGCGGAAACGCTGCCCGAAACCGAAGCCAACGGGCCGCCTGAAATCTCAATCAAACTTCCCAACGGCTTCGTGATGGGTCCCTGCGACTACGCGAAAACCACGCAGGTCTGGAACGACGCCAACGTCGGGAAATCGAAAATCACCAGCTGGACGTTCCCGAACAAATGCCCGACCTCGGTGAAAGGCTGCGAAGTGACCTCGGCGACGATGACCAGCGCGAACGTGCCGGGCAGCCTCGTTTTCCTCTCCGGCGTTCCGGGTGAAGCGATCGGCACCAAAGCCACGCCCCTGGTCCTCAAATTTGTCGTCGCCGGTGCGACCTGCGGCTGGAACACGGATACGTACGTGGCCACCTCGATCGACTCGATCTACGCGAAACACACCGGAAACGCGTGCTTCACGCTGATCGGCACGATGTCGGTGAAAGATTCGGTGGGGACCAATTTCGGAACGGTTTCCGGCCAGGAATGCCGGGACGTAAAAGGGCAGACGGTGATCCCGAAATAGACGGCGATCCGCTCAGGAGACAGGCTCGACCCGGCCGCCCTCCGTCCAGGCAAAGCTGAAGAAGACCAGCAGGTAGGCCGCTCCGATCTCGAGCAAGAGGGCACCGGAGTCGTTCGCGAGGGTCCCGATCGCGGTGGCGGCCAGGGCGCCCGTCAGGCCGGCGCGCATCGCCGGAACGTCGGCGACCCACGCCCGCAGGCGATCGCGGCGCAGCCACGCGAGAGCGGCGAGGGCCGCGACCACCGGCAGGAAGGCAAGGAGCACGGGACGGGCGAAGCTGTGCGCCGAAAGCTGCAGCCGGCGCTGCGCGACGTCGGCAAGGTCACCCAGGCCGCCGGCGTCGAGGACCGAGCGGGTGAGGTGAGCGTTGGCGCCGCTGAGGAGGTCGACCAGCGCCAGCAGCGCGAGAACGGCGACGGGCGCCGCAACAACCGCGAGCAGCAGCGAGCGCTTGCCGTGGCCGGCGACCGTCATCGCGGCGACGATCGCGCCGACCGGGAAGACGATCGCCGCGCCGACGTCGGCCCCGAAGCGGCCGGCGGCGAAGAGGAACGCGGCGATGAGGCCGATGCCGACGAACACCCAAGCCGATGCCCGCCGCGGCGCGCGCGGCCCGAAAGCCGCCAGGCCCGCCCCCGTCCCGGCCACGACGAGCACCGCCAGCAGCGCCTCGAGCTCGTTGCCGATCCCGTAGAACCGCACTCCCAGGCCGGGGTTGGGCCCGAGCAGCGAAAGTGAGGTCAGCGGCGACCCGGCGACAACGTCGATCGCGTAGGCGAGGACGGTGAGGCCCGAGGCGACGGCCAGTGCCCCGTAGCCGCGCAGAAGTAGCAGCGTCAGCGCCGCGAGCGCTGGGCAGAGCAGCAGCACCAGCAGCCGTTCCGCAGTCTCCCCCGTTTCCAGCGCCGATCCGAGCAGAAGCACCAGCGGCAGGTAGACGATCGCCAGCCCGGTCAAGCGGACGGCCTGGCGCGCCAGGTGACCGCGGCTGAGGAGCGCGACCAGGGCCAGCGCCAGCAGCCAGAGGACGATGTTCAGCCCGATCACCGGGCCGCGGCGGGAGGAAATGACCTCCATCCGCGTGCCGAGGGATTCGATTGCGGCGACGTCGATGCTCCCCTCGCTGCGGATCGCCTGGCCAGACATTTCGGAAGGGACCGGGATCCCGAAGTGATCGAGGATCGTCGGCGCGATGTCCGTGGAGAGGACGTAGCCGTCGATCCGGGTGCTGTCCGAGGTGAGGTTGCCGTCGTAACCGTGACCGGAGATCCCGATCGGCAGCGGCGCGTCGCTCTGGCCGGTGGGTCGCGCGATCGCGATCACAAGGTCGCCGTCACTCGGCGGAAGGCGTCGTAGATCCGCACGGCGCAGCTCGAAAAGCCGCGCGGGCACGCCGGCCCGCTTCAAGCTCGCGGAGAGCAGGCCGGGGACGATGTCGGCTGGCGCGGATTCGGCCCGTTCCCTCGCCGACCGCCACCAGGCCGCGCGGTTCCCCTCATATGCGGGCAGGTCTTCGTCGTAGAGCGAGTCGAAGACCCGGTTGCCCTGGGTGATGTCGAGAAACGTCTGCTCGGGTGGGACGGTGCCGAGGCCGGCGCTCATCAGGCCCGGGGAAAAACCCGCTCCGGCAAGCGCGGCGACCGTGGTCCCGGGCGGCAGCACCACCAGGCGCACCGCCGAAGGATCCTGCGCCGCCGCCGTCGGCGCCAGAACAAGCAGCAGGACGAGCGCTATCGTGGCCCCGATGGCCGATCGCACCTTCGCCAAGTTCTCGTTTTTCAAGATCGATCCAGCCTGGCGTCGTCGGGACCCGGAGCTGCGCGCAGCGGACAAGCAGGAGTTCCTCGCCGCCTGCGAGGACTACGCCGTCGACCGCTCCTTGCGCGCCTACTCAACCATAGGCACGCGTGGCGACGTCGATCTCGTCCTCCTCGCCCAAAGCCCCAACCTCGACGACATCCACACCTTCCACGTGGTTCTCGGCCAGAGCGGCCTGGCGAAATGGACCAGCACGCCGTACTCGTTCCTCTCGATGACGAAACGCTCGCCCTACTCGGCCGAGGACGCGCGGCCGGAGATCTGCACCTCGGAGCGCAAGTACCTCTTCCTCTACCCGATGGTCAAGCAGCGCCGCTGGTACGGGCTGGCGCCGGAGGAGCGCGGGCGGATCATGAAAAGCCACATCGAGGTCGGCCGTCGCTACCCCGAGATCACGATCAACACGACCTACTCCTACGGGATCGACGACCAGGAGTTCGTCGTCGGCTTCGAGGGTGACGACCCGGGCGAGTTCCTCGACCTCGTCAACGAGCTGCGCCCGACCGAGTCGAGCGAATACACCGAGCTGGAGACGCCGATCTTCACCTGCGTCTCGATGTCCGTCGCCAAGGCGCTCGACGCCCTCGACGGCACCCCCAGCGCCGTCGGCACCGGCGCCCCGGCGCTCGGCTGAGGCGCCGAGTTCCCTATTCTTTCGCGCTCCCATGAGCAAGATCGGAACCGAAGAGACCCCCCTTCGCGTCGCCATCGTCGGCGCCGGCCCCTCGGGCTTCTACGCCGCCGAGCACATCCTCAAAGACGGTGACCTGCACGCCCAGGTCGACCTCTTCGACCGCCTGCCGAGCCCGTTCGGGCTGGTCCGCGGCGGCGTCGCCCCGGACCACCCGAAGATCAAGTCGGTGATC
>DASQCF010000049.1:0-30180 GCA_035634815.1 Solirubrobacterales bacterium
CCGCCGGGTGGATCGTGCTCAGCTTCGTGGCCTTCGCCGTCTCCGCCCAGCTGCAGGCCTTCAAGCTCTCCGGGGAAGCGAAGGACGCCCTGCACGGCAACCCGATCCTCCTGCCCAGCGCCCAGACGATTCTCGTGATGGGCACCGACGCCCGTCCCCCCGACACCAAAGAGCCGGGGGCGGCTCCCTCGGAGGAGTGCTTCGAGCAGCAGGCCAACGGCGACTCCCCCCACGACCCCTGCGAACAGGGGCAGTTCCGCGCCGACACGCTGATGCTGATCCGAGCCGGCGGCGGTGCCTTCCGCAAACTCTCGATCCCGCGCGATGCCTACGCCGAGATCCCCGGCCAGGCGCCGCAGGAGATCAACGGCGCCTATGCCTTCGGCGGCGCGGCGCTGCAAATCAAGACGATTGAACAGTTCCTCGACCTCGAGATCGACCACGTCGCGATCGTCAACTTCACCGGCTTCGAAGACCTGATCGACGCGGTCGGCGGGGTGAAGATCGACGTCCCGGTAAAGCTCTGCGCCGACATCTCCGGCGGCGCCGGCGGCGGCCAGGGGGGCGTCAGCATCCGCCTGCACAAGGGCGAGAACACCCTCGACGGCGAAAAGGCCCTCGCCTACTCGCGGGTCCGCCACGTCAGCGAATGCCCGGGTCCCGGCAAGAGCGTCTACTCGCTCGGCGGTTACGACGACCTCGACCGCGAGCACGCCCAGCAGGAAGTGATCAACGGGATCAAGGACCGCCTCACGGACCCGCTCCGCCTCCCCTACAACTTCATCCACGGCCCGATCATCGGCTGGGACGCGCCGAAGGCGTTCGTCAGCGACATGGGCTTCTTCACGATGCCGCAGCTCGTGCTGGCAGCCGGGATCGGCGGCAGCGCCCCGGCGGAAGTGCTCTGCGAGAAGGAACGCGAACAGTGCGGCATCGGCCCCGGGGGCTCGATCGAAATCCCCGACTCGGTCCGCCAAAAGGCGGTCGACAGGTTCCTCAACGGCTGAGGCATGCCACGTTTGGTGAATTAACCCCGCTATAGGGTCGTTAATTCACCAATCGTCACTCGCCGGTCCGTTTCGTCCCGACCAGGGCGGTGACGATCAGGGCGGTGAAGCCGGCGGCGAGTGAGCCGGCGGTGTTCTTCAGGTCGGCGGTCGAGGAGGAGCCGGTGGCGAGGACTTCGATCGCGACCCACTCGCCGAAGCCGAGGGCGAGGAGCACGAGCAGCGCGTAGAGCCGGCCCGCCCGCGTGTACCAGCGGGCGAGACGCCGCACCTCGGCCTCGCCGAACTCCAGTTCCGCCGGCAGCTCCGGCATCGCTTGGCCACGGGTGAAGTAGCGCTGCTCGATCGCCAGCGCCAGCAACAGCACCGGCAGGATCTGGGAGACGGCTTCGTAGTACTCCTTCTGCGCATGCCCGTCGACGAGCAGCGCGGCCAACCCGTAGGCGAGGAGCGGCAGCAGGATCGCGCTCAGCGCCAGCAGGGAGCGGCCGAGCCAGAACAGACGCCGCGCCCGCTCGAGATTCTCCGGGATCACGCCCGGCAGGGTTCCAGCCGCGGCGGACGCAGCGAAGCTCAGTCGGCGGTCGAGGCGGCCGGCTTGGAGTCGGACTTCGACTCGCTCTTCTTGGCGTCGGACTTCGACTCGGAAGAGCCAGAGCCGGAACCGGCATCGCCGCCCGAGTCCGAACCGCCGTTGCCGCCGCGCTTGGTCCCGTAGTCGGTGTTGTGGAAGCCCGAGCCCTTGAAGTGGATCGCCGGCGCGCTCAGCACCCGCGAGGCCGGGGCGCCGCACTCCTGGCACTCGGTCAGCGGCTCGTCGGTCATCTTCTGGATCACGTCGAAGACGTGGCCGTTCTCGCACTTGTACTCGTAGATGGGCATAGGGCTGCGGGATTATCGCAGCCGCTACCGTTCCCGCCATGGCGACCGAGCAGGGAACCCGACCGACCGAGGTGACGATGGAGGAGATCGTCGCGCTGTGCAAACGGCGCGGCTTCGTCTTCCCCTCCTCGGAGATCTACGGCGGCCTCGGCTCGACCTACGACTACGGCCACTACGGCGTGCTGCTGAAGAACAACGTCAAGGCCGAGTGGTGGAAGGCGATGCTGCAGGAGCGCGACGACATCGTCGCCCTCGACTCGGCGATCCTCCAGCACCCGCGCGTCTGGGAGGCCTCCGGCCACCTCGAAGGCTTCACCGACCCCCTCGTCCAGTGCCTCGGCAAGTGCAAGAAACGCTGGCGCGAGGACCATCTGCGCGAGGCGGTCGAAGCCGAGGGCGGCGACCCGAACGCCGATCTGGTCTGCCCCGAGTGCGGCGGCGAGCTCTCCGAGCCGCGCCAGTTCAACCTGATGTTCGAAACCCACGTCGGCCCGGTGGCCGAGGAGAGCTCGACCGTCTACCTGCGCCCGGAGACCGCGCAAGGCATCTTCATCAACTTCAAGAACGTGCTCGGCTTCGCCCGCAAGAAGCCGCCCTTCGGGATCGCCCAGGTCGGCAAGTCCTTCCGCAACGAGATCACCCCCGGCAACTTCATCTTCCGCACCCGCGAGTTCGAGCAGATGGAGATGGAGTTCTTCGTGCCGCCGGCTGAAGCGAAGAAGTGGCACCAGCACTGGATGGACGAGCGCGAGCGCTGGTACACCGAGCTCGGCATCCGGCCCGACCACCTGCGGGTCCGCGCCCACGGCGAGGACGAGCTCTCCCACTACTCATCGGCGACCAGCGACATCGAGTACCTCTTCCCGATCGGCTGGTCGGAGCTGGAGGGGATCGCCGACCGCGGCGACTTCGACCTTACCCAGCACGCCAATCTCTCCGGCGAGAAGCTGGAGTACTTCGACCAGCAGACCAAAGAGCGCTACGTCCCGCACGTAATCGAGCCGGCCGCCGGCGCCGACCGCGCCACCCTCGCCTTCCTCGTCGACTCCTACGAGGTGGAGGAAGTAGAGGGCCGCCAGCGCACCGTCCTGCGCCTGCACCCGCGCCTGGCCCCGGTCAAGGTCGCCGTCCTCCCCCTCGTCTCCAAGGAGGGGATGCCGGAGAAGGCGCGTGAGATCTTCGCCGACCTCCGCAAGCGCCTCCCCGCCGAGTTCGACGAGGGCGGCTCGATCGGCAAGCGCTACCGCCGCCAGGACGAGATCGGCACCCCCTGGGGCATCACCGTCGACCACCAGACGATGGACGACGACACCGTCACCCTCCGCGACCGCGACTCCCTCGAGCAGGTCCGCGTCCCGGTCGAGGGCCTCGGCGACGAGCTGGTCAAGCGCCTGCAGTCACCCTGGCGCAGCCCGAAGCTGGGTTAACCGTCCAGTCCGTCGGTAGGGTGGCGGCCATGAACCGCTCCCGTTTCGTCCTCCTGCTCTCGTTCACCCTCGTCGCTCTGCTCGCCGTCTCCCCGGCGGCAGGGGCGAAGACCAAGGCGGCGCTGCCGGACCTCGTCGTCAAGAAGGTCTCGAAACCGCCGAAGACCAAGACGGTCGGGACGAAGCTGAAGCTCGTGATCAAGGTCGCCAACAAAGGTGGCGGTAAAGCCGCCAAGAGCCAGCTCGGCCTCTACCTCGGCAAGGGCAAGAAGCACACCAAGAAGGACAAGCGGCTGAAGCGGGTCAAGGTGAAGCCGCTCGCCGCCGGCAAGGGCAAGAAGCTGAAGCTGCGGGTGACGATCCCGGCCAAGACCAAGGTCGGCGCCTACCGCCTCTTCGCCTGCGCCGACGACGCCAAAAAGGTGAAGGAGTCGAAGGAGCGCAACTGCAAGGGGACGCGCAAGCTCTCCCTGGTCGCGAAGGCGGCGCCGCTCGGGCCTCCCGCCGCCGCCTTCACGATGGGCCACGGCCTCGATTGGGGCTTCATCTCCGACGCCCAGCGCGAACAACCCGAACCGGGCGACCCGGTCACCCTCAGCCTGACCGCCGGCAACGGCATCGCCGGCCAGGCCGGCTACACCCGCGCCGCGGTGGCCCCCGAGGGGTTCCGCAACGGCACCACCACCGTCCTCGACTTCGGCGGCAGCGAAAGAGAAGACGACGGCCAGGCGACCGTCCAGCTTCCCTTCGCCTTCCCCTTCGGCGGGATCGACGAGCAGGCGATCAGCGTCTCGACCAACGGCTGGGCCGGCTTCGGCGCCCCCGCCTGGGACTACTGGGACGACACCCAGACCACCGACTACCGTGGCATCCAGACCGTCGTCGGCGAGCTTTACCGGGGCCTGATGCCCTACTGGTCCGACATGACGATCGAAGACTTCGGCAAAGGCGCCGGCCCCGGCATCGTCCGCGAGGTGGTCGCACCGGACAATTCCTGGGTCGCCTTCCAGTGGGATGTCGGCTCGCTGACCCCCGAAGGGGTCCCGCGCCGGACCTTCCAACTGGTCCTCTTCCCCGACGGCAGCTTCCGCTTCGACTACCCGGGCGAAAACGCCCCCGGCGGGAACAAGTCCTTCACCGGGTTCTCCCTCGGAACCGGCGCCGCGAGCGCCGACGTGGTCTCCGCGGAAGGCGACACCGTTCCTTCGAGCAGCTTCCTCTTCACGCCGAACGCCCTCCCCGGCGGCGTCGCCGGCCCCACCGCCGCGGGCGAGGTCACCGCGCTCCTGCCGAAGGGCAGCTCGTTCGTCTCCGCCGACCCCGGCTGCGCCCTCACCACCGCCCCGGCGCAGTTCAGCACCGGCCTCGTCACCTGCTCGGTCCCGGCACTGACGGCAGGCCAGCAGGTCTCGCACGGGGTCACCTTCTCGATGCCGGCCAAGGCTCCGGTTCAGAAAGCGCCTGCCAACTTCCGGCTCCTCGGCAGCTACGCGACCGGGGGCGTGAAACTGACGGACGGCGACGAGATCGACCGCCTCACGACCAGCCTCGAGCCAACCTCGATCGACGTCGAATACCTCGGCCTTTCGAGCGGGCCGCTCGAAGTCGGGACGCCGGAGACGGCCGAATTCGAAATCAAGGCGGAAAGCGGCGGACTCGACGAACCGAGCGCCGAATTCAAGCTGACCAAAGGCACGATCAGCTCGGTCAAAATCGGGGGCGAAACGATCGAGTGCGATCCCGCCAGCGGCGGCAGCGTGGCGTGCCTGCTCCCCTCCGGCTTGAACAGCACCAGCGTCGAAGTCAACTTCGTCGTCAGCGAACTGAATCCGAGCCTCCAAGTGGCAGCTAAGGCGCTCAACGCGGAGGCGGGATCGATTGGCATCAGCTTCCTCTAACTGATCTCCCCCTAGGTCCGGTTGCACCCGTCCGCCTAAAGGGGGAGGCTGCGCCTACCGAAGTGGCCTGAGTACCCCCATCCACAGGAACGGAGAGTCATGGCTTACGAGATGAAGATTCGCGGCGCCGAGCAGGAAGTGAAGGTGCGCAGCCCTTGGGCCGTGGCGCTGCTGCCGATCATCACGCTCGGCATCTACCACCTGGTCTGGTGGTACAAGATCAACAAGGAGCTGAAGGCCTATGGCGAGGCCAAGGGCTACGACCTCGGCCAGAACCCGACCAACTCGGTGCTGGCGCTGTTCCCGGGGGGAATCATCGTCATCCCCGCGCTCGTCAGCTATTGGCGCGGCACCAAGCGGGTGATGGGGGCGGCGAAGATCACCGGCCAGGAGCCGGTCAGCGGCTGGATCTCGATCATCCTCTACCTGCTGCTCGCGCCCGCCTTCTGGGCCTACCTGCAGGTCTCGCTCAACCACGTCTGGGAGCAGGAGGCCGAGCCGCTCCCGGGCCAGGAAGCTCCCCCGGCGATCGGCGACGCGATGCCGCCCCGCCTCGACGACCAGGCCCAGGAGGGCGTCGACCGCACGCCTTAAGCGTCCAGGTACTCAAGGACCCGCTGCGCTTCGTCTAGGAGCGCGGCGGCGTCCTTCTTTCGCACCTCGCCCAGGTGCTCGATCGTCACCTTGCCGCCGGCCAGCCCCCAGCGGGCGACGGCGCGCCCCTTGACGAGGGCGAAGGGGCGGAAGATGCCGTTGGTCGTAACCAGCACTTCGTGCGGGCCGACGACTTCCTCGCGCGAGGTCCAGCCGAGCAGCAGCGGGTCGAAGGCGCCGAGCAGGCGCGGCGGCGGCAGCGACGCGGGTGGCGGGTGGCCCTTGAGATCGACGAGGCCGTCCTCCCGCTGCTCCAGCTCGGGGGCGATCGCCGCCAGCCCGGCGCGGGCGTCCCGCAGCGGCAGGCCCGCCCAGCGCGCCAGGTCGCGCTCGTCAGCCGGCCCGTGGCCGACGAGGTAGCGGCGGGCCAGCTCCACCACTGCCTTCTCGCGGTCGACCGGCCGCGGCTCGCCGAGCCAGTCGCGGACGAGGACGTAGGCGTGCTGCCTGCCGAGCATCGGCCCCCGCACCAGGATCCCGCGGGCAGCGGCGAGGAACATCAGATGGATGAACGCCTGCCCCTCGGTGCGCACCCCGGCGGCGTCGAGCCGCGCCCGCAGGTCCTTGCCGCTCAGCGGCCCTTCCTCGGCGAGCGCCGCCTCGATCGTCTTCAGCGCCCGCTCGGCGGCGGCCTCGGGAACCCCCTCCTGCTGTAGCCGCCGCTTGCTGCTGGCGAAGTGGGTCGGCGCCGTCAGCGCGTGCAGCCAGGGGTAGTCCTCGCTGCGCACGAGGTGGAGCGTGCCGCGGTTGAGCCAGGTGATCAGCAGCGAGCGGTCCTCGCTCAGCGCCCGGTCGACGTCGGAGGCGATGACGCCCTCGGTCCGCGCCCGGATCGCCAGCCGCGCTCCGCGCGGGTCCTGCCCCTGCACCGCCAGCAGGCGCTCTGCCACCGCCTCGGGCGAGCGCAGCGGCTCACCGGCCAGGGCCTGGGCGGTCAGTCGTTCGGCGAGCGGCGCAGGCGGCACGGTGCGATTCTCGCGGACGCCGCCGGCGAGACGCCGCTTCGCTAGTTCCTTTCGATCGCCAGGACCTCGACGACGTACACGAGGGTTTCGCCTGCTGGAGCGCCCTGCATGCGACTGCCGCCGCTGGCGAGCTTCGGCGGGATCACGATCTCTCGACGGTCCCCGACCTCGATTCGCCGGAATCCCCTTTCCAACCCCAGCATCACTTCACCCTTTCCGAGGGTGAAGCTGGAGGGCTTCCCTTCGTCCCAAGAGGAGGCGAACTTCTGCTCCGATTCATAGCCGTAGCCGACGTACTGGAACGTGACTCGATCCCCGGTGAAGGCAGGAACCGAGAGGGAGTCGATCAGGTCCACCCAAGTGAGGAATTCGGGTGGCGGGCTGTCGGGAAAGACCGGCTTCAGCTCGGGCCCGACCAATCCGTTCTTGGCCGGTTTGAGAAAGGCCTGCGGCGACCGCGCGTTATGTTCGCCGTAGCTGGAGTACGGAAAGTGAAAAGGGCGATAGCTGATCGTGCTCGAAGTGTCGGAGCCGCCCCCGCAGCCGATCGCCGTGAGCGTCAAGAAGACGCAAATGGCCCCCCAAGCCTTGATCATGCAAGGGATCTTAAGTGAAGATCCCTCCTTAAGTGAAGGTCGCTATTCGACCGCTTCGAGGTCGACGACGAAGACCAAGGTTTCATTGGGGGGAATCACCGGCGGCGAGCCGGCGGCGCCGTAGGCGAGTTCGGGCGGGATGATCAGCTCGCGGCGGCCGCCGACCTTCATCCCTTCGATGCCCTGATCCCATCCCGGGATCACTTCGCCGGCGCCGAGGGTGAAGATGAACGGTTCGCCGCGCGACCAGGAGGCGTCGAATTCCTTGCCGGTCTTGTAGTTGACGCCGACGTAATTGACTTTGACGACGTCGCCGGATTCCGCGGTGGCGCCGGTGCCTTCTTCGAGATCCTTGGTTTCCAGCGAGCTGGGCGGCGCGCCCTTGGGCACCGTCACCTTCGGCTTCGTCTTCTTCTTCGTCGATTCGATTTCCTTCGAAGCTGCAGCTTCTTCGGTCGAAGCCGTCGACGATTCGCCGGTGGTCGAGTCGCCGCTGCCGCAACCGGCGACGAGCAGGGCCAGGCACGCACCAATGATCAGGAGAAGTCTTTTCATCGGCGGCATGCTATGCGAAACGCGTCCAGCGGGCAGCGCTCAGCGGCGCGGCTTCGGCAGCGACTCCGCCTCGGCAGCGTCGATCGAGAGCACGACGCCGCGCTCGTAGATCCCGTCGACCTCGGGCGCGTCGACGAAGCGGCGCCCGCCCGGCCCCCAGGTCGTGTCGAAGACGATCCCGTCGAACATGTTGGCCTCGGGGGCCGCCTGCACCTTGACCACCCGGCCCAGCTTCTCGCCGTCGCTGGAGAAGACGGAGATCCCGCGCTTCGCCACAAGGTAGGAGACGGGGTGGCCGAGGTCCTCCATCGGCGCGAGCCTAGCGAACGCGATTCGCGGTCTAGACTGGCGCCGGGGAGCAACCGGATCCGGGGAGGAAATCGATGGGCCTGAATCTCGCTTCGATCGTTACCGAGAGCGCCGCGCGGACGCCGGACGCGGTCGCCGTGCGGCTCGGCCCGCTGCAGCTGACCTACGCCGAGCTCGACGAGCGCAGCGCCCGCCTGGCGGCGCTGCTGCGCGAGAAAGGTCTGCGGCAGGGCGACCGGGTCGGGGTGATGCTGCCGAACGTGCTCGAGTTCCCGATCGCCTACTACGGCGTGCTCCGCGCCGGCGGCGTCGTGGTGCCGATGAACGTGCTGCTGAAGCGGCGCGAGATCGCCTTCTACCTCGAAGACTCCGGCGCCGGGCTGCTGCTCGCCTGGCACGGGTTCGGCGACGAGGCGCGCGAGGGCGCGGCCGAGGCAGGGGCGGAGCTGATCGAGGTCGAGCCCGAGGCTTTCGCCGAGCTGCTCGGCGGCCACCAGCCGGACCCCGAGCTCGCCGATACCGAGGAAGGCGACACCGCGGTGATCCTCTACACCTCGGGCACCACCGGCAAGCCGAAGGGCGCCGAGCTGACCCACTTCAACCTCACCCGCAACGCGGAGATCGCCTCGGAGACGACCTGCGAAGTCCAGCGCGGCGACATCGCCCTCGGGGCGCTGCCGCTCTTCCACTCCTTCGGCCAGACGGTGAGCATGAACGCCTCGCTGCGGGTCGGCGCGACCCTCACCCTGCTGCCGAAATTCGACCCCGGCGAGGCGCTGGAGATCATGGGGCGCGACGGCGTCACCCACTTCTACGGCGTGCCGACGATGTACGGGGCGCTGCTCCACCACCCCGACCGCGAGCAGCACGACACCTCGGCGCTTCGGATCTGCATCACCGGCGGCGCGGCGATGCCGGTCGAGGTGTTGCGCGGCTTCGAGCAGGCCTTCGATTGCGAACTGCTCGAGGGCTACGGGCTCTCGGAGACCTCGCCGGTCTCCAGCACCAACCACCCCGGGCGGCCGCGCAAGCCCGGCTCGATCGGGACGCCGCTGCGCGAGGTCGAGATGAAGGTCGTCGACGAGGACGACGAGGAGGTGCCGCAGGGCGAGGTCGGCGAGATCGTGATCCGCGGGCACAACGTGATGAAGGGCTACTGGCAGCGGCCGGACGCGACCGCCGAGGCGATGCGCGGCGGCTGGTTCCACACCGGCGACATGGCCCGGATCGACGAGGACGGTTATTTCTTCATCGTCGACCGCAAGAAGGACATGATCATCCGCGGCGGCTACAACGTCTACCCGCGCGAGGTCGAGGAGGTGCTCTACGAGCACCCCAAGGTGCGCGAAGCCGCCGTCCTCGGCGTCCCCCACGACCAGTGGGGCGAGGAGATCGGCGCCGCGGTCGTCCTCCACGAGGGCGAGGAGGTAGCGCCGGAGGAGCTCAGCGAGTACGTCAAGGAGCGGATCGCCGCCTACAAGTACCCGCGCCTGGTCTGGTTCATGGACGACCTGCCGAAGGGCCCGACCGGGAAGATCCTCAAGCGCGAGATACAGGTTCCGTCACCCGCCGAGCCTGGCGGCAGCGGCTCCTAGCTGATTTACTCAGCCGCTCCCGAGTACTTAACCGGTCTGCTCGGGTCACAGCAGCGCGCTTGGGAGGCGCCTGCGCTCACAACTAGGAGAGAGAATGGTCAGCAAGCGTCTGACGGCGATCGCATGTGCGATCGCTCTCTGCATCACCGGTACCGCGTTGGCGCCCGCCGGGGCCAGCGCCCAGGACCCGATCCTGTTCGTCCACGGCTACGTCGAGAGCGCTTCGCTCTGGAACACGATGATCGCCAACTTCGAAAAAGACGGCTACCCGAAATCGTATTTGAGCGCCTACACCTACAGTACGTCGCAGTCGAACAAAGTCGACGCCGAAGAAGTCAAATCGCACGTCGAATCGCTGCTGAAAACGACCGGCGCGACCAAGGTCGACATCATCGCCCACTCGATGGGCAGCCTCAACAGCCGCTGGTACGTCAAGTTCCTCGGCGGCGAAACCAAGGTCGACGACTGGGTCTCCCTCGGCGGCCCGAACCACGGCACCGAAACCGCGAACTTCTGCTTCAGCACCTCGTGCGTGGAGATGCGGGTCGGCTCTAAATTCCTCGCCGAACTGAACGCCGGCGACGAGACCCCGGGCACCGTCAACTACGGCACCTGGTGGTCGCCGTGCGACGAAATCATCAACCCGGATTCGAGCGTCGCGCTGAGCGGAGCGACGAACACGAAAACGGCGTGCATCTCGCACACCGCGCTGACGACGGACAAAACCGTCTACGAACAGGTGCGCGAATTCGTCAAATAGGAGAATGAGCGGAGGCGGGGCCCTGGCCACGACCCGGGGCCCCGCCGCGATCCTGGCTAGCTGGCCAGGATCGCGGTAGTCTCCACGTGCCCGACCGCGACACCAAAAGGAGACACGATGAGCGTCGCTTCCCAGCGCCTGATGGACAACATCACCTACGAGGACCTTTACCACCGCTGGGAGCAGGGCAACTGGAGCGCCTACGACCTCGACTTCTCGCAGGACCGCGCCGGCTGGGAGGCGCTGAGCGACATCCAGCGGCGCTCGGCGATGTGGATCTACTCGATGTTCTATTACGGCGAGGACCGGGTCGCCGACACCCTCGCCCCCTACGTCACCGCCGCCCCGACCGAGGAGATGTCCTACTTCCTCGCCACCCAGCAGGTCGACGAGGTCCGCCACTCGATCTTCTTCCACCGCTTCTTCAAGGAGGTGATCGGCGTCGGCGGCGACTCCGTCCAGCAGACGCTCTCCTCCACCCTGCCGCAGCTGAACTGGGGCTACCGCGGGATCTTCGACCGCCTCGACGTGATGGCCGAGGAACTGCGCAAGGACCGCTCGGTGGCGAAGTTCGCGCAGGCGATCACCCTTTACCACCTGATCGTCGAGGGCAGCCTCGCCCAGCCGGGCCAGCACTTCATCGAGGACTTCTTCGCCTCCGAGGAGACGATGCCGGGCTTCAGCGCCGGGATGGAGAACGTCTCCCGCGACGAGCAGCGCCACATCGGCTTCGGCGTCAAGGTCCTCTCCGAGCTGCTCAACGAGCCGACTCCCGGCTGGCAGGAAAACCGCGACGCGGTGGTCGAGCTGCTGCGCGAAACCCTGCCCTACGGGCCGGCGGTCTTCACGCCGCCGAACATGGACCGCTCATACACCGAGTGCTACGGCTTCTCCCTGGAGGACATCTTCGCCTTCGGGATGAAACTGATCCGCCAGCGCTGGCGGACGATCGGGTTCCCGACCGAGGAGATGCCGCCCGGCGTCTTCCCCTTCCCGCCCGACGACGACGAGACCGAGGTCGCGAAGCGCCAGATCGAGATGATGATGGCCGGCGTGATCGGCTCCCCGGAAGGCCCGCCGCCGAGCAAGGACCCGGAGATCCAGCGCCTCTACTTCGACCTCGTCGGCCGCGTCGCCGACCCCGCCGCCGCCAACGGCTCGCCCTTCGTCGTCCAGTGGCGTTTCACCGACGCCGACCCCTGGCACCTCGTCCTCGACAACGGCTCGACCCGCACCGAGCCGGGCCTGGCCCCGAGCGCCAACGTCACGATCGAGACCAGCTGGGCCGACTGGATCGCCGCCGGCAAACCCGACGCCAACCAGATGAAGATGGTGCTCCAGCGCCGCATCCGCCCGCGCGGCAAGGTCCGCGACCTGGCGCGCTTCCGCAAGGTCTTCAACTAAGGCTCTACCGGACGCAGTTGTCCCCGCATACCGGGGACAAATGCGTCCGGTTCACTCAGGAGATCGGCGGGCGCTTTCCCGCCCAGGGCCGCTCGGCCTCGAGCTGGGCGGCGAGCGAGAGCAGCGTCGCCTCCTCGCCGCGGCGGCCGATCACCTGGAAGGAGAGCGGCATGCCCTCGTCCGAGAAGCCGGCGGGTACCGCCATCGCCGGGTTGCCGAGGTGGTTCCAGGGGACGCAGTAGGGATAGAAGCGGCTCATCCCGAGCACGGTCTGCAGGGCGCCCTTGCCCTCCCAGCGCCGGATCGGCAGGGCGGTCCCGCCCATCACCGGCGTCACCAGGACGTCGAAGTCGTCGAAGAGGGCGTTGACCCGGGCGGCGTCGCCGGCCCGCCCCTCGCCGCGGGCCTTTTCGTAGAGAGCGTCGGGCAGGATCCCGCCGAGCCAGCCGAAGCCGCGGGTGCGGCTTTCGAGCCGCTCGGGATGCGGCACTTCCTTGACCGTGCGGGAGACGCCGCCGAGGAAGCGGGCAGTGATGTTGTTGCCGATGTTGCCCCAGTCGGGATCGCGCCGGGTGACCTCATGGCCGAGGCCGCTGAGCAGCTCGACCGCGTCGGCAACCGCGCCTTTGGCGTTGTCGTCGACCGTCGGCGGCGCCGCCGCCCGTGGCGGCTTGGTCGACCAGGCGACCTTGAGCCTGCCGGGCGGGGTCTGCGCAGCCTCGACGAAGGGTCGCTCGGGCGGCAGCGGCGCCTCCGCCTCGCGCGAGCCGCCGGAGACGACGTCGAGCCAGAGCGCGGTGTCGAGGACCGAGCGGCTGACGCAGCCTTCGACCGCCAGGCCGCCCCACCCTTCCAGGTTGGGGGCTAGCGAGACCCGGCCGCGGCTCGGCTTCAGGCCGAAGAGGCCGCAGGAGGCGGCGGGGATGCGGATCGAGCCGGCGCCGTCACCGGCGGAGGCGATCGGGACCAGGCCAGCGGCGACCGCCGAGGCGGAGCCGCCGCTCGAGCCGCCCGGCGTGCGCTGCGGGTTCCAGGGGTTGCGGGTGACGCCGTAGGTCGCCGACTCGCTGAAGCCGCAGATCGCCATCTCCGGCAGCAGGGTCAAACCGAGGACGATCGCCCCCGCCTCGCGCAGGCGGCGGACCATCTCGCAGTCGTCGCGCGCCGGCTCGCTGAAGCCGTCGGTGCCGTGGGTGTTGATCTCGCCGGCGACGTCGACTTCGTCCTTGATCGCGATCGGCACCCCCAGCAGCGGCCGCTCCTCGCCGCCCTTGAGCCGGGCCTCGGCCTGCTCGGCTTCCAGCAGCGCCTTCTCGGCAAAGACCTTGCGGAACGAGTTCAGTTCGGGGTCGAGCCGCGCGATCCGGTCGAGCGAGAGCTGCACCAGCTCCTTCGGCGAGACCTCGCCGTTGCGCACCATCTCTGCCTGCCGGGCCGCCCCGGCGAAAGCGATGTCATCCCCGTTCACGCCGCCCATCCTACGGCGACGGGACGGAACTACGCCTATATGGAGTGAAATCGTCCCGTCGGCATCAGGCTTTGGCCGGCTCGGGCTCCGACTCACTGCCCTCGAAGCTGAAGTCCGGGACCAGCTTGTCGAGCCAGCTCGGGAACCACCAGTTCCAGTCGCCCATCAGCTTCATCGCCGCCGGGACCAGGATCAGTCGGACGAGGGTGGCGTCGAGGGCGATCGCCACCGCGCAGCCGACGCCGAGCTCCGTGATCGAAGGGACGCCGGTGAGGACGAAGACGGCGAAGACCGAGGTCATGATCAGCGCCGCCGAGGAGATCGTCCGGGCGCTGGAGGAGAGGCCCTCGGCGACGGCGCGTTCGTTTTCGCCGTGGACCATGTAGCGCTCGCGGATCCGCGACATCAGGAACACCTCGTAGTCCATCGAGAGGCCGAAGACGATGGCGAAGATCAGCGGGATGTTGATCGTGTCCAGCGCCCCCTGGCTTTCGAAGCCGAGCAGGCCGTCGAACCAGCCCCACTGGAAGATCGCGACGAGGACCCCGAAGGCCGCGCCGATCGAGAGCAGGTTCATCAGCACCGCCTTCAGCGGCAGAATCAGCGAGCGCAGCATCACCATTAGGACGATGAAGCTGAGCGAGAGGACGAAGAGGATGATCTTCCACATCGAGCCGCCGACCTGGTGGCGGACGTCGTCGCCGCGGGCGGTCTCACCGCCGACGTTGACTTCGGCCACCTGGGCCAGGGCCGAGGCGGGGACGACGGTGTCGCGCAGGCGGCCGACCAGCGCCACCGCCGCGTCGGACTCGCTCGGCGCGCTCGGCGTCGCCTGGACGAGGGCGGCGTCCCCGGCGTAGACCGGCCTGCCGACGGCGCTGACGCCGGCGGTCCCCTGGAGGTCGCGGAGGAAGGCGGCGACGGCCGCTTTGTCCTTGCCCGAGACCGTGCCGTCGAAGCCCGCGACGATCTGGACCGGGTCGGTGCCACCGCCGAGCTGGTCGGAGGCGAGTTCGTTGCCGACCCGGACGTCGGAGTCCTTGGGGAACTGGGCGATCGCTTCGGTCCCGGTCTCCAGCGAGAGCAGCGGGCTGGCGAGGAACAGCAGCACCGCCGCGACGGCGACGACCGCGGTCCACGGCCGCGCCATCACCCGTTCGGTCCAGGCGCGCCAGAAGCGGTTTTTCTCCGTCGCGACCTGGGCCGCGGTCTTGCGGCGGTAGAAGCGGCGCTGGAAGAAGCGCTCGACCTTGCCGACGACGCCGCCCGGCAGGACGCGGTCGCCGAGCATCGCGATCAACGCCGGCAGCAGCGTCGTCGCGGTGAGGATCGAGACGGCGACCACGGTCATCGCCCCCAGCGCCATCGAGCGCAGCGCCTGGTTGTCGACCATCCACAGCCCGGCGAGGGAGATGATCACCGCCAGGCCGGAGAAGGTGACGGCGAGGCCCGAGGTGGAGAGCGAGAGCGCCCGCGCTTCGGCCTGGTCGTGGCCCGCCTCGCGCTCCTCGCGGTAGCGGGCGAGGATGAAGAGCGAGTAGTCGACGGCGACGCCGATCCCGATCATCGAGGCCATGTTGGTGACGAAGACCGAGGTCTCCATCTGCAGCGAGAGGAAGTAGATCAGGGCGCCGGTGACCAGCACGCTGACGAAACCGAGGGCCAGCGGCAGCGCCGCCGCGGCGAGCGAGCCGAAGACGACGAGGAGGATGATCGCGACGATCGGGAACCCGGTCCCCTCGGCCTTGGCGAGGTCTTCCTTGGAGATTTCCTGCATCCCGGCCCAGATCGTCGGCTGCCCGACCAGATAGGGAGTGACGCCCCCGTCGGCACTGCCGGGGTCGAGGTCTTCGCGCAGGGTGGCGGCAGGGTCGATCAGCTCGTCGGAGGAGAGGTCGCTGCGCAGCGGCACCAGGACCACGTCGGTCCCCTGCAGCTGCCGGCGAGCCTGCCGGGCCGCGGCCGGCGGCAGGGTGACGTCATCGAGGTTGGCGACTTCGTCCTGCACCCGCGCGACGGCCGCGCTGCGCTCGGCGGCGCTCGCGTCCGGCGCCGCCTGCAGCACCACCCCGATCCCGTCAGCCTGCGAACCGAATTCGTCCTGCAGCGATTCGCTCACCTTCATCGACTGGCTGCCGGGCACGTCGAAGCCGCCGCCGGTCAGGTGATCGGTCTGTTTCGAGGCGAACGGAAGCGCGAGAACGACGACCAGAACCCAGGCCCCGACCACCAGCTTGCGGCGGCGTCCCAAGAACCCCGCCAGTGACCTCATCGCGTCTCTCATGCTCGTCTCCCTCGTCGCCGGGTTGATGCGTTCGGGGAAGCCTCCCCCGGGGGCGGGAGGCGGGTCTGTGAGGGGCGTCACTACGTGAGGGCCGTCACGCCTATCCCTTCTATGCAGAAGCTAAATCTCAGTCGTCCAGCCTGGCTGAGTCAGCTGGGCCGGGAACAGCCGCATTCCCGACAGCCCATGCTGGTATGCATGGCCATGGGATGAGGGCAATTGGGGCAGGTCTGCTGCCCCCTCTCAGCGGATGGCCGCTCCCCCATCCCGGGGATTGCGTCGGGCACCGGAAAGCCAACGGCTGCCGATGCGGCAATCCGCGAAAGCTCACGTTCAAATTCGATCTGGATCGATCGGGCCTCTACGTCTGAGATCTGAACTATCTCGTGTCCATTGGCCTCGGTGAGAGCAATAGCAGCGAAGGTTGACCGGAGGCTTTGACCTCGCGCCTCGCATGCGCACATGGCGCATCCGACTTTGACCACACCCGGGTGGGGTGGATGTCGGCTGCGCGGGGGCGTCGCTGGCAATCCGTACTCTGAGCCGATGATCGTCGACTGCGCGGCCTACGAGCGGGGCAAGCGGAAGCAGGCCGAGCTTTCGATGCGGCAGGCGGGCGAGGCAGCGGCCGAGGAGGGGACGTTCGTCTGGCTCGGGGTCGTGGCGCCGAGCGAGGAGGAGTTCAAAGCGGTCGCCGCGGAGTTCGGGCTGCACGAGCTGGCGGTCGAGGACGCGGTGCGGGCGCACCAGCGGCCGAAGGTCGAGTCCTACGGGGACACGCTGCACGTGGTGGTCAAGACCGCGGTCTACGTCGACCCCGAAGAGGTGATCGAGCTGGGCGAGGTCTCGATCTTCGTCGCCTCCGACTTCGTGATCACGGTGCGCCACGGCAACGCTGACCTGGCGCCGGTCCGCGCCCGGCTGGAGGAGCGGACCGACCTGCTGGAGAAGGGGCCGGGCGCGGTCCTCTACGCGATCCTCGACCACGTCGTCGATCGCTACCTCGAAGCCGCCCACGGCTTCGACCAGGACGTGCGCGAAGTCGAGCTGCAGGTCTTCGGCGAAGGCCAGAACCCGACCGAGCGGATCTACAAGCTGGAGCGCGAGGTGCTGGAGTTCCAGGCGGCGACGGCGCCGCTGGCGGAAGCGCTGGAAGAGCTCTGCTCCGGCAACTTCGCCGTCGTCCCGGAGGCGCTGCACGAGTACTTCCGCGACGTCGAAGACCACCTGGCCCGGGTCTCGACCCGGATCGAGAACTTTCGTCAGCTGCTCGACAGCGCCCTGGAAGCCAACCTCACCCAGGTCTCGATGCGCCAGAACGAAGACATGCGGAAGATCTCCGCCTGGGTGGCGATCGCGGTGGTGCCGACGGCGATCGCCGGCATCTACGGGATGAACTTCGAACACATGCCGGAGCTCGAATGGAGCCTCGGCTACCCGGCCGTGCTGGCGCTGATCGCCGCCGTCTGCCTCTTCCTCTACTGGCGCTTCAAGCGCGCCGGCTGGTTGTAGGCAGGCGGAGCAGCCGGCCGACTACTCGGAGCCGAGCAGGTACCGCGCCGAGGCGACGCCGACGGCGAAGGCGCCGGCGCTGTCGCGCGAGGGATCCGAGAGCGCCTGCAGGGCGAAGCCGTCGCCGAGCGCGAAGAGGTAGGAGACGACGTCCTCGGCGGCGAAGCGGAGGCTGACCACGCCCTCCTCGTCCTTCGTGCGCAGGACCTCGGCGACGTGGGAGCGGGTGCGCTCGAAGAGCTGGCCGACCTCACGCTGGATGTCGGGGTTGCGGCGGCCGGCGCTGAACAGCTCGTAGAGGAGGAGAAAGAACCCGGGTTCGTTCTCGATCATGTCGGTGAGGCTGGCGACCAGCGCCTCGACGACGCCGTCGACGTCGGTCGCCGGCCCCAGTCGCCCATCCAGCCGATCGACCCGCAGCTCGGTGTCGCGGCGCACAACCTCGACCAGCAGCCGCTCCTTGGTCCCGAAGTAGTAATGCAGGAGGCCACGGCTGACCCCCGCCTCGCGGGCGACGTGCTCGAAAGTGGACCCGGCGGCGCCGCGCTGCGCAACGGAGTCGCGCATCGCGTTGACGATCCGTTGCGCCTTGTCGCCGCTGAGCTCGCGCTCTTTGGTCGCCGCCTCCATCCAGGCCTTAGCTTAGGTCCTGCTCAGGACCCGTTGATGCTGGTGGTCGAGGTGTACTCGAACTCCTCTTCGGCGCCGAAGAGCGCGTCGAGCACCGCCTTGCGGGCGCCCTCGCTGACCGCCAGGGCGATCACGGCGCCGATGATGGCGATCAACAGCAGCCGGCCGATGCCGCCCTTGCGCTTCGGCTTCGAGCGCAGGCTCTCGGATGCTTCCTGCAGGCTCTCGGCGGCCTTGCGCAGGTCCTTCTGGACCTTCTTGTCGCTGGTCACCGCCTTGACGGTGCCCTTGCCGTTGCCGGTCGCGCGGCCGTAAGCGCTCTTGGCGCTTTCGAAGGCGTCCTTGAGGCTGTCGCGCAGCTCTTCGTCTTCGATCAACCGCTGCACGTACGGGTTTTCGCGGGCGGTCTCATAGATGTCACCGGCGCGCGCCGTCGTCGTCTTGCTCATGCCTTCTCCTCGCTGGGGTTCCGTGGCCGACTCCAGAATAACCCTCTACCCCGGGTGAGCGTGACCAAGCAGGCCAAGGACGCAGTGAGCGCCGTGTGCTCTGCACACAAGCGAGCGAGGACGCCGGCATGCGCCGGTCACGGTCACCCGGGCCCAACACCGTCCAGGAGGACGCCGTTGTTTCGAAATCCCGTCTGGGCGCCGCGCAGGGCGCGCAGTCGCAGCGGCACCAGCTCGGGACCGGCCACCCGGTAGCGGCGGATGAACAGCGGGCCGACGTCTTCGGCGCCGGTTTCGCGGAAGCCGGGGCCGAGCAGATGGCGCGGCGGGGGCGGCGTCCTCCCCATCGAGACGAAGGCGATTTCGCGCACCAGCCAGTCGTAGCCTTCCGAGGCTTTCAGCTGGATCGCCCCGGTCGAGAGGTAGAAGCGCAGCGGCGCCTCGCCGAGGACCCAGGTCACCGTCGCCCGCGGCCCGTCGGGCTCGCCGAGGTGCTGGGCGACCGCCCGCCAGTCGGGCCGCTCCAGGTCGGTCGAGGTGCTCGCGTAGACGCTGAAGCCGAGGGAGTAGGCGACGAGGACGACCGCGATCGCGGCGCCGAGCCGGCGCGCCCGCTTGCCGCTGAGCGCGACCGCGACGGCGACCAGCAGCGGGACGAGGGCCGGCAGCAGGTTGCGGGCGAGGACGAAGTCCTTGCCGGCGGAGAGGATCGCCAGCGCCAGCGGGATGCCCACCGCGGCTGCGACGACGGCGAGGGGGACGAAGGCGGCGCGGCGCTCAGAGCGGCTGCCGTAAGTCAGGAGGAACGCGAACGCCGCCGCCGCCATCGCCAGCGGCAGCAGCGCCGGCGGCCACTGCTCGGTGCGGCCGATGATGTCCCCGGTCTCGCCGACCATGAAGGTGATCCCGACTTCGGCGAGGCGGTGGCCGAGGCTGAATTTGCCGATCCATTCGGCGTGGCCGTAGGACATCTGGTGGATCGCCAGCGGCGCCAGCAGGACCACCGCGACGGCGACGATCCAGAGCCCGGAGAAGATCGCCCGCCCCCGCCGCCGCGCCAACAGAAGAACCTCGGCGACGAGCGGGAAGACGGCGAAGTAATGGGTCGCGAGGGCGAGCGCCGAGAAGACCCCCCACCAGACGAAGTCCCGCTTCTCGCCCCGCTGCAGAGCTCTGATGCAGTAGAGGAGCGAGAGGGCGCAGAAGAAGCCGAGCAGGGCGTAGGCGCGGGCCTCCTGCGAGTACCAGAGCAGCATCGGGTTGAACGCGACCAGCGCCGCGGCGATGACGCCGGCTCGTTCGCCGCGCAGTTCGCGGCCGGCGAAGTAGGCGACCGGGATCGTCGCCACCCCGGCGAGCGCGGAGAGGAAGCGCAGCCCCCACTCGCCGTTGCCGGTCACCTGCGTCCAGAGCCAGGCGAGCGCGTAGTAGAGCGGCGGCGCCGACTCGGAGAAGCCGACGGCGTCCATCGCGTGGCCGAAGCCGACCCGCAGGACGCGGCTGGCGGTGACGATCTCGTCGTGGTGGTAGGCCTGGTCGCCGAGCGTGGCGAAGCGCAGCAGCGCGCCCGCTGCGGTCAGCCCGACGACGATCCAGAAGGTTCGCGACCGGACTAGGACAGCGCGACCTCGAGGGCTTCGGAGACCTCGTCGACGAAAGCGAACTCCAGGCCGCCGAGCTCGTGCTTCGGAATCTCGGCGACGTCGCCCTGGTTGCGGCCGGGGACGATCACCTTCTTGATCCCCGCCCGCTGCGCCGCCAGCGACTTCTCCTTCAGCCCGCCGATCGGCAGCACCTGCCCGGTCAGGGTCACCTCGCCGGTCATCGCCACGTCGTTGCGGACCGCGCGGCCGCTGAGCAGCGAGGAGAGCGCGACGGTCATCGCCACCCCGGCGGAGGGGCCGTCCTTCGGCACCGCCCCGGCCGGCACGTGGACGTGGACGTCGTGCTCGGCGAACCAGTCCCCCTCCACCTTCGGCGCGATCTGGCCACAGTGGCCGCGCACGTAGGAGAGCGCCGCCTGCGCCGACTCCTTCATCACGTCGCCGAGCTGGCCGGTGATCGTCAGCCTGCCCGTGCCGGGCATCGCCGTCGCCTCGATGAAGAGGACGTCGCCGCCGGTCGGCGTCCAGGCGAGCCCGGTGGCGACGCCGGGGTCCTTGGTCCGCCGCCGCTGCTCGGCGAAGACCCGGCGGCGCCCCAGCAGCTCGCGCGCTTTTTTGCCGGAGATCCGGACCTTGCCCTTGGCCTTGCCCTCGGCGACCTGGCGGGCGACTTTGCGGCAGACGGTGCCGATCTGGCGCTCCAGGTTGCGGACGCCGGCCTCGCGGGTGTACTCCTCGACGATCGCGGTCAGCGCCGCGTCGGTGATCTCGATCTGCGAGGGCTTCAGCCCGTTGGCCTCGATCTGGCGGCGGACCAGGTAGCGGCGGGCGATGTGGCGCTTCTCCTCCAGCGTGTAGCCGGCGAGCTCGATCGTCTCCATGCGGTCGAGGAGCGGCCCCGGGATCGTGTCGAGGACGTTGGCGGTGGCAATGAAGACGACGTCGGAGAGGTCGAACTCGAGGTCGAGGTAGTGGTCGCGGAAGCTGTCGTTCTGCGCCGGGTCGAGGACCTCCAGCATCGCCGAGGCGGGGTCGCCGCGGAAGTCGGCGCCCATCTTGTCGATCTCGTCGATCATGAAGACGGGGTTGCGGGAGCCGGCGTCGCGCAGGGCGCGGACGATCGTCCCCGGCATCGCGCCGATGTAGGTGCGGCGGTGGCCGCGGATCTCGGCCTCGTCGCGGACCCCGCCGACCGAGATCCGCTCGAACTCGCGGCCGAGCGCGCGGGCGATCGATTTGCCGAGGCTGGTCTTGCCGACCCCGGGCGGACCGGCGAAGCAGAGGATCGGGCCGGGCGAGTCGGGATTCAGCTTGCGCACCGCCAGGTACTCGAGGATCCGGTCCTTGATCTTCTCCAGGTCGTAGTGGTCGGCGTCGAGGACCTTGCGGGCGTGGGCGAGGTCGAGGTTGTCCTCGGTCTCGACCGACCAGGGGAGCTCCGTCAGCCACTCCAGGTAGGTGCGGATGACGCCGTGCTCGGCCGCGGCGGGCGGCAGTTTCTCCAGCCGCGAGAGCTCGCGCTCGGCGGCTTTCAGCGCCTGCTCGGGCAGCTTCGCCGCCTCGATTTTCTCCCGCAGTTCGTTCGCTTCGGCCTGCTGCTCGTCGCCCTCGCCGAGCTCGTCCTGGATCGCTTTCATCTGCTGGCGGAGAAAGAACTCGCGCTGGCCTTTGTCGATCTCCGATTGGACCTGGGTCTGGATCTGGCTGCCGAGCTGGACGACCTCGAGCTCGCGGGCGAGGATCCGCGAGAGGTGGCGCAGCCGTTTGGCGACGTCGACCTCCTCCAGCAGCCGCTGCTTCTCCTCGGTGCCGATCCGCAGCGCGCCGGCGATCAGGTGCGCGAGCGCCGCCGCGTCGTCGATGTTGGCGATCGCCATCTGCAGCTCCTCGGGCAGGTAGGGGATCTGCTCGACGATTTCCGAGAAGGTGCGCTGGACGTTGCGGCTCAGCGCCTCAAGCTCCGGGGTCGGCTCGATCACGTCCGGCAGCTCGGCGATGCGGGCGACCATGTAGGGCTGCTCGGCGACGTACTCGCCGAGCTTCACCCGCTGCATCCCCTGGACGAGGATCCGCAGGCTGCCGTCGGGGACCTTGACCATGCGGGCGACGGCGCCGACGACGCCGACGTCGTAGAGGTCGCCGGGGCCCGGGACCTCCAGCTCGGGGTCGCGGGAGGCGACCATCGCCAGCATCCGGTTGGCGCCGAGGACGTCGTCGACGAGCTGGATCGAGCGCTCCTGGCCGACCGCCAGCGGCGCCAGCGTTTCCGGGAAGGCGACGGTGTCCCGCAGCGGCAGGACCGGCAGCGCCTCGGGCAGCGGCTGGCTGGCGCGGATCGCCTCGTCGACGTCAAGCGGCGAGTCGACCACCTCGAGGACCGGCGCGCCCTCCATCAGCTGCGGCCTATCGGAACCCGGCGGGTGGTCTCGTTGGGATCGCGCAGCGGCAACTCGATCCGCAGGATGCCCTCTTCGTAGGTGGCGCTGGCGCGCTCGGCGTCGACCTCGACCTGCAACTCGACGACGCGGCGGAAATGGCCCGAGGGGATCTCGATCTGCTGGTAGACGCGGCCCTCGCTCTCCTGCAGCTGGCGCTGGCCGGAGACCGCCAGGTGGCGGCCGCTGACCTCGATCCCGACCTCGGATAGCTCCACCCCGGCGAGGTCGACTTTGACGATCGCGCGCTGCGGATCGCCGCAGTAGTAGACGTCGACATTGGGCGAGAAGCCGCTGGAGCGGCGGGTCACGTACCTGGTCCGGCTCCAGTCGACGTAGAGGTCGGGGCGGGGCATGGCTGAAAAATAGCCCCTGCGGGCGGGGCGGGGCTCAGGCGGGGCGCGAGGCCCAGCGGGGTGCGCGCATGAGGAGGACCGGCTGGCGTGGTGGGACGAGGCCCTCTGGTCGGTTGGGGCGGAAGGTGGTGCAGGCCTCGTTCAGCTCCAGGGCGCAGAGGAGGTTTTTGCGGAAATAGCAGTCCTCACACGTCGGGGGCTTTGGCTTGCGCGGCACGGCGGGCATGTTTGCACCGCCGCCGGGTAAGCGCGAGGGCCGTTTCCGCAAATCGCCACGTCTTTGAAACGGCTTCGTCACAGCTTCCCTGCGTCTTGCGGGATCCCGGGCGCCCAGCGCTAATATCGAGGGCGATGGAGGGTCATTCCCGCAGCGAGAAGCTCTCCGCTTCTCCCCCGCTGTTCAAAAGCGACTTCCTCAACTTCTTCTCCCGCGTCCACCCCGCGGTGCCGGCGATCATCTTCGTCCCGGTGGTGGTGGCGATGGAGTGGATCGGGGTCGATCGCGGCTACGCCGCCTGGCAGCTGGCGCTGCTGACCCTGGCCGGGGTCGGCGTCTGGACCCTGACCGAGTACTGGCTCCACCGCCTGCTCTTCCACTGGGAGCCGGACAACGCCTTCGGCCGACGAATGCACTTCATCATCCACGGCATCCACCACGACCATCCCAACGACAAAATGCGGCTGGTGATGCCGCCGTCGGTCTCGATCCCGCTGGCGGCGCTCTTCTTCGCCGCCTACTGGCTGCTGCTCGGCGACGCCGCCTTCCCGCTCTTCGCCGGCTTCCTCGTCGGCTACCTCTTCTACGACTACACGCATTACTACGTGCACCATTTTGTGCCGAAGACGGAGTTCGGCAAGCGGCTGCGCGAACACCACATGCGCCACCACTTCCAGGACCACAGCTACGGCTACGGGGTCTCCTCCCCGCTCTGGGACCACGTTTTTCGGACGTATCCGAAGAAGCGCAGCAAGTACCGCTCCTAGCTGTCACAACTCGTCATGCTCCCTCGTCTAGGGGGCATGAACGGATCTAGACAAGCGGTGGTTATCGGTGGTGGGCCGGCTGGGCTTATGGCTGCGGGGCGGCTGGCTGAAGGTGGTTTGGAGACTTTGCTCTTGGAGGCCGGGCCGCACTTCGGCGGCCGGGCCGCCTCGGAGGTTCGGGGCGGGTTCGTCCTCAACCAGGGGCCGCATGCGCTTTATGTGGGCGGCCTGGCTGGGCGGGAGCTGAAGGCCTCGGGGATCGAGCTGGACTGGTGGCAGCCCGCCTCGGCCGCCTCCGTCTTCCCGCGCGACGGGAAGCCGAAGCGGACCCTTGGTGGCTCGGGTCAGCTGGGCCGCTGGTTCCTGAAGCTGCAGCGGACCGAGCCCGGCGAGCTGGCCGGGATCTCGACCGGCGAGTGGCTGCGGCGCAGCCTGGGCTCGGAGCGGGCCCGCGCAAGCGCGGCGGCGCTGGTGCGGGTGACGACCTTCGTCGCCGACCAGGAGAGCCTCAGCGCCGAGGTTGCGGCGACACAGCTGAAGATCGGCCTCTACCCGGGTGTCCGCTACCTGCGGGGCGGCTGGCAGTCGCTGGTCGACGCGCTCGCCGCCAAGGCGGAGGCAGCAGGCGCGACGCTGCGGCCGCGCGCCGCGGTGCGCGGCCTCGAGCGCGGCGCCGAGGGGTGGGAACTCGCCCTCGACGGGGAGCAGCTGCGCGCCGACGCCGTCATCCTCGCCGCCGGCGACCCCGCCACGGCGGCGAAGCTGCTCGGCGACCGCGCCCCCGCGGCGCCCGGGCCGCCGGCCGAGCTCAGCGTCCTCGACCTCGGCCTGCGCCGGCTGCCGCACCGCACGCGGCGCTTCGCGCTCGGGGTCGACCGGCCGACCTACCTCTCGCGGCACTCGCCGCCGGAGCACCGCGACGGCGTCCTCCTCACCCTCGCCAGCTACGCGCGCGAACCGCGGGCGGCGCTGGAGGAGCTCGCCGACGAGGTGCAGCCGGGCTGGCGCCAGGAGGCGACGCTGGAGCGCTTCCTCCCCCGCATGGTCGCCGTCACGGCGATCCCCGGCCCGGCCGGCGGCGGCCTCTCGGGCCGGCCCGCGGTCGACCGCGGCGAGGGCCTCTACCTCGCCGGCGACTGGATTGGCGGCGAAGGCTGGCTGGTCGACGCGGCGCTCGCCAGCGGCGCCGCGGCGGCGGCTGCCGCGCTGCGCGCCCGGGTGCCGCTGGCGGCATGAGCGGCGATGCCTTCACCGCCTGCCGCCCGCGCCTGCTCGGCATCGCCTACGGCCTGCTCGGCGAGCTGACGGAGGCCGAGGACGCCGTCCAGGACGCCTGGCTGCGCTGGCAGGGGGCCGACGCCGAGGCGATCCGCAACCCGGAAGCGTTCCTGGTCACGGTCACGACCCGGCTGGCGCTGGACCGGCTGCGCTCGGCCCGGGCGCGGCGCGAGGTCTACGTCGGACCCTGGCTGCCGGAGCCGCTGCTGAGCGACCCCGAGACGCCGGAGACGAAGGCGATCGAGGCAGAGGCCCTCGACCTCGCCCTGCTCGGCGCTCTGGAGCGGCTGAACCCGGTGGAGCGGGCGGTGCTCGTCCTCCGCGACGCCTTCGACCTGGAGTACGCGGAGATCGCCGACGTCCTCGACCGCACCCCCGCCGGCGTGCGGCAGATCGCCAAACGGGCGCGCGACCACGCCGGCGACACCAGCCGCCGCCGGGCGGTCGACGAGGAGGAGCGCCAGCGGCTGGCCGAGGCCTTCATGGTCGCCTCGCTCTCCGGCGACGTCGACGGGCTCCGCGACCTGCTCGCCGCCGACGCGGTCATGTACTCCGACGGCGGCGGGGTCGTCACCGCCGCCCGCAAACCCGTCTACGGCGCCGACAAGGTCGCCCGCTTCATGGTTGGCGTGCAGCGCAAGTCCGCCTGGCCGAGCGACCCGGTCTTCACCCGTGTGCTCGTCAACGGCGACCCGGGGATCCGGATGGACAGCTCCTCCGAGGGCTTCCTCGGGATCGTCGCCATACAGGTGGCCGAGGGTGCGATCGAGGCCGTTCGCATCTTTTCGAACCCGGAGCGCTTCCCGGCTGCATTCCCGCGCGTCTGAACCGTTTCCGCCTGTTACAGGCGTGGTGTCACTTCGTCGATGTGAAGGAACTGGCCAAGTATTTGAAACATTCCTTTGATTCCGTTACAGCTAGTGTCACAGTGTGTGTGACTCTGGCAGACTCCCGCCTGAGCAATTTCTCTTGGATGGAAGGAAATTAGATGCCCCCCAGCAGCAACCATTTGGATGTGGCCCGCGACGCCCTCGAGAGGACGATTCGTGAGCTCGAGGACCAGATCAAGCAGGCCGAGCAGGCGCTTGCGGCACTAGGTGGGAAAGCGATTCGCCGCGGACCCGGCCGCCCGCGCGGCAGCTCCAGTAAAAAAGCCGCCAAAGCCAAAGGTGGGGCTCCGCGCCGCCGCCGCAAACGCCGCGGCGGCACCCGCGCCGACCAGGCGGTGAAACTGATCGAGCAGAACCCCGGGATCAGCGCCTCGGACGTCGCCAAACAGATGAAAATCAAGCCGAACTACCTGTACCGCGTCCTCGGCGACCTCGAGAAAGAGGGTCGCGTGAAGAAGGACGGCCGCTCCTACAGCGCTACCTGAACGACTCCGACAGTCACTTGAAGTAAGAGAGGCCGGCAATGCCGGCCTCTCTTTTTGCCACCTTGTCGCCGCAGAGCTAGACCAGCCCGAGCTGGCTGACCGCGTCCCGCTCCTCCTGCAGCTCCATCGCGCTGCGGTCGATCCGCTCGCGCGAGAAGTCGGGTACGTCGAGGCCCTGGACGATGCTCCACTCGCCGCCGCTGCAGCTGCAGGGCATGCCGCAGACGATCCCCTCGCCGATCCCGTAGGAACCGTCGGCCGGCACCGCCATCGAGACCCAGTCGCCGTCGGGCGTGCCGAGGACCCAGTCGTGGACGTGGTCGATCGCCGCGTTGGCCGCCGAGGCGGCGCTGGAGGCGCCGCGGGCGTCGATGATCTCCGCCCCGCGTTTCGCCACCCGCGGGATGAACTCGTCGGCGATCCAGGCCTCGTCGTCGACCGCGTCCCAGGCGCTGCCGCCCTCGACCTTGGCGTTGACCAGGTCGGGGTACTGGGTCGGCGAGTGGTTGCCCCAGGCGGTCATGTTGGTGACCGCAGAGACCGGCTTGCCGAGCTTGTTGGCGAGCTGGGAGATCGCCCGGTTGTGGTCGAGGCGCATCATCGCGGTGAAGCGCTCGCGCGGCACGTCCGGAGCGTTCGACATCGCGATCAGGCAGTTGGTGTTGGCCGGGTTGCCGACCACCAGCACCTTGACGTCGTCGGCGGCGCCGGCGTTGATCGCTTCGCCCTGCGGCTTGAAGATGCCGCCGTTGGCCTCGAGCAGGTCGGCGCGCTCCATGCCGGGGCCGCGCGGGCGCGCCCCCACCAGCAGGCCGATGTTGCAGCCCTCGAAGGCCTGCTTGGGGTCGTCGCTGATGTTGATCCGGTGCAGCAGCGGGAAGGCGCAGTCGTCGAGCTCCATCGCGGTGCCCTCGGCGGCCTTCACCGCCTGCGGGATCTCGAGCAGGCTGAGCTCGACCGGGGTGTCGGGGCCGAGCATCTGGCCGCTGGCGATGCGGAACAGAAGCGCGTAGCCAATCTGCCCGGCGGCGCCGGTGACGGTGACCTTTACGGGGGTGGTGCTCACTGGGTCTCTCTCCTCGAGTCGGGGGGTTTGAAGATCGTCAGGCCATCGCGCGCTGGAGGTTCTCGTCGATCGAGGCGAGGAACTCCTGCGTGGTCTGGTGCTCCTGGCCGCCGCCCACCAGCAGGGCCAGGTCTTTGGTCATCTTCCCGCTTTCGACGGTCTCGACACAGACGCGCTCAAGCGTCTGCGCGAACTCCGAGACCTCGGGGGTGTCGTCCATCCGGCCGCGGGCGGCGAGCCCGCGGGTCCAGGCGAAGATTGAGGCGATCGGGTTGGTGGAGGTCGGGTTACCCTGCTGGTGCTGGCGGTAGTGGCGGGTGACGGTGCCGTGCGCGGCCTCGGCCTCGACGGTCTTGCCGTCGGCGCTCATCAGCACGCTCGTCATCAACCCGAGCGAGCCGAAGCCCTGGGCGACGGTGTCGGACTGGACGTCGCCGTCGTAGTTTTTGCAGGCCCACACGTAGCCGCCCTCCCACTTCAGCGCGGCGGCGACCATGTCGTCGATCAGGCGGTGTTCGTAGGTGAGGCCGGCGGCCTCGAACTCGTCCTTGAACTCGGCCTCGTAGACCTCGGCAAAAAGGTCCTTGAAGCGCCCGTCGTAGCGCTTGAGGATCGTGTTCTTGGTCGACATGTAGACCGGGAAGCCGCGGTCGAGGCCGTAGCGCATCGAGGCGCGGGCGAACTCGCGGATCGACTCGTCGAGGTTGTACATCGCCATCGCGATGCCGCCGCCGGGGAAGTCGTAGACGTCGAGCTCCACCGGCTCAGATCCGTCCTTCGGCGTGTAGGTCAGGGTCAGCGTCCCCTCGCCGGGGACGACCAGGTCGGTGGCGCGGTACTGGTCGCCGAAGGCGTGGCGGCCGATCACGATCGGCTTCGTCCAGCCGGGCACCAGCCGCGGGATGTTCGAGATCACGATCGGCTCGCGGAAGATGACGCCGCCGAGGATGTTGCGGATCGTCCCGTTCGGGGAGCGGTACATCTCCTTCAGGCCGAACTCCTCGACCCGCGCCTCGTCGGGGGTGATCGTCGCGCACTTGACGCCGACCCCATGGCGCTTGATCGCTTCTGCAGCCTCGACCGTGATCCGGTCTTCAGTCGCGTCGCGGCTCTCGATCCCGAGGTCGTAGTACTCCAGCTCGAGGTCGAGGTAAGGCAGGATCAGCTGCTCTTTTATGAAGGACCAGATGATCCGGGTCATCTCGTCCCCGTCGAGCTCTACGACCGGGTTTTTGACAGCGATCTTGGCCACGAGGAGGGCGATGCTATCGCCGACTCGGCATCATTCGCGGAGCGGAACCGAGGGGCGCCCGCCAGAGCAACCCCTCGGCACCGTTGAACGGATCGAGGATTAGCCGGCTGTCCTCTACGAGCAGTTCGTCCCCGGGTTTGGAAGCCGGGCCGCCGGTTTGGACCCGGCGGTTCCCTTGCTCGTTCCACAGAGGCTACGCAGATGGGGTGCCTCCGCGTTGGGTCGAATCCGATTTGGATCCGGGCCAGGCGTGGCTCGGAGATCCGGCCCTGCTCCCGGCTCGTCTGCGAGAATCGGGGGGTGGCAACGGTCGAGCAGCCGGCTTCCGGGCGGACGCACGAGGTCTTCAATCAGGCCTCCCCGCTGACGGACTACAACGTCTTCGAGGCCGACACCGTGCTGGTCGAGGCGGTGGCGCGCGAGGGCGCCGAGTGGGACCGGGAGCGGATCGCAGCTGCGGGCGAGTACGCGGGCAGCGAAGCGGCGCAGGAGCTCGGCCGGCTCGCCAACGAGAACGGGCCGAAGCTGAAGACCCACGACCGCTTCGGCAACCGCGTCGACATCCCCGAGTTCCATCCCGCCTGGCACGAGCTGATGGGCGCGGCGGTCGGCTTCGAGCTCCACTCCTCGCCCTGGAAGGACCCGCGGCCGGGCGCCCACGTCGCCCGCGGCGCTGCCTTCATGTGCATGTCGCAGGCCGAGGCCGGGGTCGGCTGCCCGATCTCGATGACCTACTCGGTGATCCCGGCGCTGCGCACCCAGCCCGAGCTGGCCGCCGAGTGGGAGCCCCGCTTCCTCTCCTCCACCTACGACCCGGCCAACGCGCCGGCCGACGGCAAGCAGGGGGCCCTCGCCGGCATGGGGATGACCGAGAAGCAGGGCGGCACCGACGTCCGCGCCAACACCACTGTCGCGCGGCCGGTGAACGGCGGCGGGCCCGGCGCCGAGTACGAGCTGACCGGCCACAAGTGGTTCATGTCGGCGCCCCAGTGCGACGCCTTCCTCGTCCTCGCCCAGGCCGACGGCGGCATCTCCTGCTTCCTCTTCCCGCGCTGGACGCCAGACGGGACCCGCAATCGCTTCCGGCTGCAGCGCTTCAAGGACAAGCTCGGCAACCGCTCCAACGCCTCCAGCGAGGTCGAGTTCGACGCCGCCTCCGCCTGGCTGGTCGGCGAGGAGGGCGCCGGGGTGCGGACGATCATCGAGATGGTCAACCACACCCGCCTCGACTGCGTCCTCGGCGGCGCCACCGGGATGCGGGCCGGCGTCGCCCAGGCGATCCACCACACCACCCACCGCTCGGTCTTCGGCCGCGAGCTGGTCGAGCAGCCGCTGATGCGGAACGTCCTCGCCGACCTCGCGATCGAGTCCGAGGCGGCGACGATCTCGGCCCTGCGGCTGGCTCGCGCCTACGACGAGGCAATCGCCGGCGACG
>DASQCF010000050.1:0-29380 GCA_035634815.1 Solirubrobacterales bacterium
CCGATCGGGTCCTTCCACGGGTCGAAGCGGGAGACCTGGGTGATCAGCGGCCGGTCGACGTCGATCCCGAACTGGCGGCAGACGAACGCGGCGTCCTCGGGCGAGAAGGCCATGTTCTTCGGCGAGAGGGGGTCGATCGCCGGCGGCACCAGCCGCACCTCCTCGCGGTGCTTGCCCATCCCCTCGGGGACGTATTTCTCCATGTGCCAGACGCTTGCGTCGTACTCTTCGATCATCGGCAGCAGCCGCTCGATCGGCGCCGGGTTCGGCGTCGAGAGGTCGATGTGGCAGCGCCAGACCCAGTGCTCGCCCTTCTCCTTTGCCCCGCGGAGCAGGCCGATCGGCTGCGGGTCGTGGACGATCACCACGTCCCACTCGCCCTGCAGCCCGTCGGCGTTGATCCGGTTGATTTCGTCGAAGATCTCCCACTGCTCGTCGCTGAGCGTCTCCTCGGCGCCCTGCAGCGAGTTGTGCAGCAGCTTGGTCGCGTTGTAGAACTCTTCCTTGCCGAAGATCACGTGCCAGTGGGCGTCGACGCCGACGTCGCGCATCAGCGGCACCAGCGTGTAGAGGATCTCGGAGACGCCGCCGCCGAAAGCGGTGGCGCTGACGTGCAGGACCCGCTTCCCTTTCAGGGGCTCAGCGAGCTCGCGAATCTGCTCCGTCAGGTCTTTGCCGACGATGTGGGTGTAGTCGGCGAGGGTCTTGTGGCCGAGAGCGACTTCCTGAAGCAAGGCTGGAGTTCTACACCGATGGGCGGCGACATGGCGTCCAGCCGCCGCGACGGGTCATTCCGACGGCGGGTCGTCGGGGCGCTTGCCGAGGGTGACCTCGACACGCTGGCGCTCGCCGTCGCGGAGGATCGTCAGCGTCGCGACTTCCCCCGGCTGGCGTTCGGCGACCGCTTCGGCGAGGTCGTCGGGAGTGACGATCTTGTGTCCGTCCACCCGCAGGATCACGTCTCCGCCGGTCCTGTAGCGGCCGGCTTGGAAGGTGACTTTGTCGTTCCCGCCCCTGATTCCGGCCTTCTCCGCCGGACCGCCCGAGCTGACTTCTGCGACGAGGCCGCCGAAGTCGGTATCGAGGCCGAGCTTGCGGGCGAGCTGGGGGTAGAGCGGCGAGGTGGAGACCCCGATGTAGGCGTATTCGGCTTCGCCGTCCTCGCGCAGCTGGGAGAGCGAGTGCTCGATCGCCGAGATCGGGACGGCGAAGCCGACCCCGTCGTTGGCGCCGGAGTTGGTCTCGATCTGCTGGTTGATCCCGATCACGCGGGCGCCGGCGTCGAGCAGCGGTCCACCCGAGTTGCCCGGGTTGATCGAGGCGTCGGTCTGGATCGCGCCGGAGATTTCGAACTGGGTCAGCGACTGGACCGTGCGATGGGTCGCCGAGACGACGCCGACGGAGAGCGACTGCTGCTCCCCGAAGGGGCTGCCGATCGCGGCGACCGGCTGCCCGACCCGCAGGTCGCGGTCGTCTCCCAGCTTCAGCGGCTGCAGGTCGAAGCCGTCGGGCTTGATCTTCAGCAGGGCGACGTCGACGAAGGGGTCGAAGCCGACGATTTCGGCCGGGACCACATTGCGATCCGGGAACTCGACGTAGACCTGTTCGGCAGCTTCCCGGTCGCCGTCCGATTCTTCGGTGACGACGTGAGCGTTGGTGACGATCTCCCCCTCCGAGTCGAGGACGAAGCCCGAGCCTTCGGCGGCGCCGGAGCCGAAGACGGAGCGGATCGTCACCACTCCGGGCGAGGCCTCCTCGTAGACGCGGGTGGCGTCGAAGCCCGGGCTCGAGGTCTGGATCACCACTTCCGGCCGCGGCGCGGGCGCGGCGGCGGTCTGCGGCCCGCCGGCCGGACTTGAGCTTTCACCCTCGCCGCCGCAGCCGGCGATCAGGCCCAGGCAGAGCAGGGCGAGAAGGATCGGGGCGCGCTTCACGTACCCGCCCTGGCCGGGGCGCGGGTCGCCCGCGGCGCGGCAACCGGGCGGGGCCCGGGGGGCAGGTCCAGGGTGAAGGCGGTGAAGCGGCGGCTGGAGCTGATCGTGATCTCACCCTTCATCCGCTGCGCGAGCTCGGTCGCGATCGCCAGCCCGAGCCCCGAGCCGCCCGCTTTGTCGGCGGTGTAGAAGCGCTCGAAGATCCGCTTCTGCGCGCGCTGGGGGATTCCCGGCCCCGCGTCGGAGACGGTCAGCTCGGCACGGCCGTTGGCGGAGTAGGTGGTCACGGTGACGTCGGTGCCCTCGGGGGTGTGGGTGAGGGCGTTGTCGAGCAGGATACGGATGACCTGGCGCACCCGGTCGGGGTCGCCGAGGGCGATCGCCGCCTGCTCCGGCGTCCGCAGCTGCAGCCGCGAGCCGCGCAGGTCGGCGCGGGGGCCGAACTCCCTGGTCACCTCGCGGGCCAGCGCGGTGAGGTCGACGGTGCTCGCCCGCATCACCACCGCGCCGGCGTCCAGCTGGGAGAGGTCGAGGAGGTCGGTGGTCAGCTTGGTCAGGCGCTCGATCTGCTGGCGCATGGTGCGGACGAACTCCGCCCGCTCCTCCGGGCTCGGATCCTCGTCTTCGAGCAGCTCGACGAAGCCGCCGAGGCTGAAGATCGGGGTGCGCAGCTCGTGCGAGGCGTTGGCGATGAACTGCTTGCGGGCGCTGTCGAGCTCGGCCAAGCGCCTCTGCATCTCGTTGAAGGTGCGGGCGAGATCGCCGAGCTGGCCGGCGGAGGCGACCGGGATCGAGGTTTCGAAGTTGCCGTCGGCGACTTTGCGGGCGGCTTCCTGCAGGCTGCGGATGTTGCTGGCCGCGGCGCGGCTGTAGTAGAGGCCGATCGCGGTGGCGATCGCGACGGCGATCAGCCCGCCGGTGAGGATCTGCAGCTTGACCGCGTCCTCGCCGCTCGCCGAGCCGCCGATCGCGACCGCGTAGACGTAGACCACGGCGGTGGCGCCGACCGCGATCGCGATCGAGATCAGGGTGATGCGGCTGGCCAGGTCGCTGAGCCGGAGCCCTCGCATCGCGCTACTCCCGGAAGCGGTAGCCGACCCCGCGCACGGTGAAGAGGTACTGCGGCTCCTTCGGTTCCTGCTCCAGCTTCTCGCGCAGGTGGCGGATGTGGACGTCGACGGTGCGGGGGTCGCGGTAGTCGGAGTCGCCCCAGACGTGCTCGAGCAGGGTCTCGCGGGTGAGGACCCGGCCCGGGGAGCGGGCCAGCGCGCCGAGGATCTCGAACTCGACGTAGGTGACGCGCACCTCCTCCTCGTCCAGGGTGACCATGCGGCGGTCGAAGTCGATCGTCAGCCCCTCGCACTCGATCGCGCCGCCGTCGGCCGTCTCGCCGCCCATCCGCGAGCGCCGCAGCGCCGCTTTCACCCGGCTGCGGAACTCGCGCATCGAGAAGGGCTTGGTGATGTAGTCGTCGGCGCCGACCTCGAGGCCGGCGACCTTGTCGGTCTCGCTGCCTTTGGCGGTCAGCATGATGATCGGCACCTGGCTGCGCGAGCGCAGCTGGCGGCAGACTTCAACGCCCCCCATCTGGGGCAGCATCAGGTCGAGGATGACCAGGTCGAAGCGTCCTTCCTCGAAGCGCCGCAGCGCCTCTGAGCCGTCCAGCGCCGAGGTGACGTGGTAGCCGTCCTTGCGCAGCGGGTAGCTGAGCAGGGTCTGGATCGACTGCTCGTCGTCGACCAGGAGGATGCGGGCTGATCCGTTCGGCACGACCGTTAAGGGTAGTAACCGCCCAGGGTTGGACGCATGTGCGAGTACCAAGAACTAAGGATCTGGGTATCGACGCCGATAATGACCGCGAAGGCCATGGAGCCCCAGGAACTGAAAACCCTCGTCGAAACCGGCAGCTACAAGCCGGACCCCGCGCAGGTCGCGATGGCGATGCTCAGCCGCCGCGGCGTTCGCGAGCTTCTGACCGGGATCCACGCGACGGCTCCGCGAAATGGTCATAACCCTTCGCCTCCAGCCGTTCGCCCCCGGGCAGCCTGATTTCGACCCCCTCTCCCTCGTCGACCTCGCCGATCGCGACGATCGTCGCCTCGCCGGCGGCGGCGACCCGCGAGCAGGCGTCCTCGAGCGCCTCGGGCGGCAGCGTCGCCAGGAGCTCGTAGTCCTCGCCCCCCGAGACGGCGAGCCGCATGGGGTCGAGGCCGGCCGCTGCGGCTGCCTCGGCGACGCCCGGCGAGAGCCGCAGCCTCGCCGCCTCGACGTTCAGGGCGACCCCGCTCGCCGCGGCGACGTGCCCGGCGTCGCTCGCCAGGCCGTCGCTGAGGTCGATCATCGCCCTGGCCCCCGCTGCGGCCAGAGCGCTCCCGGAAAGCAGGCGCGGGGAGGGGTCGAGCTGGCGCTCGCGGAGCTCCGCGGCGAGCGCCGCCGGGACCGCCGCCGCGAGGTCGGGATCGTCGAGCAGGAGGCGGCCCGCGGCTGCGCCGCCGAGCTCGCCGGTCAGGACGACGAGTTCTCCGGGGCGGGCGCCGCCGCGGGTGACGAAGTCCCCGGTGCCGGGCGCGTGGCCGACGACGGTGACCGCCAGGGTGAGCGCCGGCGCCCGGGTCAGGTCGCCTCCCGCCAGAGTCGTGCCGGTAGCCGCCGCGAGTTCGAGCATCCCGTCGAGCAGGCCGAGGAGCTCTGCCTCGGCGAGGTCTCCGGGCACCCCGAGGGCCACGTAGGCCTCGCCCGTCCCGGCGCCCATCGCGGCGAGGTCGGAGAGCGCAGTGGCGAGGGCCTTGCGGCCGACCGCCGCCGGCTCGGCCTCGCCGCGGCGGAAGTGGACACCCTCGACCAGGGCGTCGATCGAGGTCGCCGTGGCGCCCCCCGGGACCGTGACCGCAGCATCGTCGCCGCTGCCGAGTTTGACCTTTTGACCGTCCTCCGGCAGGCGCTCGCGCAGCCTCGCCAGGAACTCGAACTCGCCCATCGCCCGACTATCTCAGACCAGATGAGCCACTAAGGTGCCAACGGACGTGGAGAGCCGCCAACCATTCCTGCACCGGGTGGGCGAGGCCGGGTCGCGGGTCGGCAAAAAGCCGCCGCGCAGCCGCAAGGTCCGTCTCGCCCTCCAGATCGGCCTCGCCGTCCTGATCTTCGGCTTCCTCGTCCTCACGGTCATCGACCAGTGGTCGGAGATCCAGGACGAGGGCGTGCATTTTCACGTCGGCTGGCTGCTCCCGGCGATCGTCATCCTCCCGTTCTTCTTCGTCCTCAGCGCCTACGGCTGGGACCTGACCCTGCGCTTCCTCGGCTACCGGATCGGGTTCGGCCGCGCGCAGGTTGCCTGGGGGCAGCCGCTGCTGGCGCGCTACGTGCCGGGCAGCGTCCTCTACGTGCTGGGGCGGCTGTTGCTCTCCGAGCGGGCCGGCATTCCGCGCCGGATCACGATCACCAGCATCGTCTACGAACAGGCGATCTCCGCGACCTCGGCGGTCGTCGTCGCCTCCTACTTCATCATCAAGCACCCGGATCTCCAGGGCCAGCCGTGGCGCTGGGGGGTCCTGCTGCTGATCCCGGCGGCGATCGCCGTCCTCCACCCGCGGATCTTCGGGCCGCTGGCGAACTGGGCGCTGCGCAAGTTCGGCCGCGAGCCGCTGCCCGTCTTCATCCCCCTCCACGGCATCCTCGCCCTGATCGCCTTCTACCTGGTCAACTGGGTGGTCGTCGCCCTCGGCCTCTACTGCGTCGCCCGCTCGGTTACCGACATTCCGTTCGAGGACGTCCTCCTGGTCGGCTCGGCGCAGGCGATCGGCTACGTGGCCGCCCTGGTCACCCTGATCGCGCCCGCCGGCCTCGGCGTCAAGGACGCGGCCTTCGCCTGGGCGATGAAGGCGGCGCTGCCGAGCAAGAGCTTCGCGATCGGGTCGCTGATCGCGATCGCGGTCCGCGGGGTGCTGACGCTCGCCGAACTGATTTATGTCGGCGGGGTGACGGTGCTGGGGCGCCGCGAGGGTTGGAGCATCCAGACCGGGATCTTGCATGCGTCGCCCGAGGAGGAAGAGGCGGAGGCGCGGGCGCAGTTGTAGGGGAGGGACCTGACCCCCTCTTCACTCAACTTGCTCGGGTGAAGCGCAGGTGGCAGTCCTAGATTGCCTCGGCCGAGAAGTACAAGCCGTTCAGAGGGGTCAGGCCCCTCCTACTACAGCGGCCGCACGGCTCTGGTCAGAGGGGGATGCGGGCGCCTAGTTGGTAGGCGGTGAGGACGAGGGTCAGGAGCTGAAGGGGCTTGTCGCGGGAGATGGCTGCCAGGGGGAGGAGCCAGATCAGGTACCAGGGGAGGAGCCAGGCGGTGGCCAGTAGAAGCGCCAGGGCGGCCCAGGCCGAGGCGCGGACCCAGTCGCCGCCGCGCCAGGTCCAGGTGAGGAGGGCGACGATTGCGGCGAGGAAGAGGGCCGCGGCCGCGAACCGGGTCGCGCCGGGGTCGAGACCGGTCAGCCGCGCCGCCAGGATCGGGATGCTCATGTAGCTGGTGCGGCTCTGGTTCTCCCCCGCCAGGCCGAAGCCGTGGACCCAGTCCCCGCCGAACGCCACCCACGCGGCAGCCCCAATCACCAATGCGGCCGCCCCGGCGCCAAGCAGGAAGCGGCCGACGGGACGATTTCCCTCCACATAGGCGTACTTTCGTCCCGTCGGCGTTGGGGGGAGGGTGTCGAGGAGCGCGAAAGGGAGGAGGAAGGCGGCCGAGAGCTTGGTGGCGATCGCGGCGGCGAGGGTGGCGCCGGCGGAGAGCTCGCGGGCGCTGAGGAGGGCGGCGACGGAGAGCGTCGCCAGGAGCATCGTCAGGCCGTCGTTGTGGGCGCCGCCGATGACGTGGACGAGGACGAGCGGGTTGAGGGCGACGAAGGCGGCGGCGCGCAGCGGGTCGGCGCCGCGCCAGGCGGCGAGGCGGGAGACGAGGAAGGCGATCCCGAGCACCGAGAGTGCCGCCACCGCCTTCAGGACCGCCACAGCGACGGTGACCGGGAGCCAGGCGAGCGGGTAGGTCGCGAGGGTGAAGAGCGGCCCGTAGGCGCTGGTCGCTTCGGTCCAGGTGACGTCGGCGTAGACCGGGTCCGCGGGCGCGGCCGAGGGCGGGTGGACGTAGGGGTCGAGCCCGTGGCGGGCTCCCAGCCGGGCGTAGTCGACGTAGCTGTAGACGTCGTGGGAGAGGAGGACCGGGGCGACGGCGAAGGCGGCGGCGAAAAGGACGATCGCGCCCCAGACGACCCGCGACCCGAGCCGCGGCGCCATGGCGAGGGCGCCGAGATAGCCGGCGAACCCGGCCCACATCAGGGCGAACGCGACCCCGGGATCGATCGCGGCTACCTGCCCGCGCTACCGCCGCCGCCGACTTCCTGCGAGGGCGAGGGGGGCGGCGCCGGCGCCGGATACGGTTCCTGCCCCGCCCCCGGCGCGTAGGCGTTGGGGTCGTAGCCGCCGACCGCGGCGCTGCCCGGCGGCGGCGGTTCGTCGCCCCCAGCCCCGCCGCTGCCGCCGAGGGTGCCGCTGTCGCTGGGGCTGGAGCGCGCGAAGCGCCCGTAGAACGGCGCCCAGCTGATCTTCTGGCTCGGTTCTTCGAACTCCTCGCAGGGGACGCCGGCGCCGCTGTAGAGCGAGTGCCAGATTTCGGCCGGGAAGGTGCCGCCGAAGACGGTCCTGCCGTGCACGCTCGACATCGAGACGTCGTTCGATTCCGGGTAGCCGACCCAGACCACCGTCGCCAGATTGGGCTGGTAGCCGGCAAACCAGGCGTCGGTGTATTCGTCGGTGGTCCCGGTCTTGCCCGCCTGCCCGGCGCAGCCGGTGTAGGCGGCGGTGCCGGTGCCTTCGGTGATGTTGTCGTGCAGCAGCCGGGTCACCTCCCAGGCGACCGCCGGCGAGACCGCACGCTCCGGCTTCGAGGCTTCCGGGTGGTCGACGTGGCCGTTGGGGAAGACGACCTTGGCGACCGCGACCGGCTTGCGGTGCCGGCCGCCGTCGGCAAGCGTTGCGTAGGCGCTCGACATCTCCAGCGGCGAGACGCCGATCCGCAGCCCGCCGATCCCCTCGGCCGGGATCCCGTCGAGCGGCGAGACGATCCCCATCTGGTGCGCGGTCGCCGCCACCGCGGCCGGGCCGACGTCGAGGTCGAGCTGGGCGAAGACGGTGTTGTCGGAGGCGACCGTCGCCTGCTGCAAGTTGACCGTCCCTAAATACCCTTCGTCGGCGGTGTGCACCGTCCAGTGGCCCCAGTGCGGCAGGTAGAGGTCGAGCGGTTTGGAGGTGTAGTAGGTCGAGTAGGGATCGATCCCCTGGCGGATCGCCGTCGTCAGGACGAAGGTCTTGAAGGTCGAGCCGGGCTGGCGGTGCCCCTGGGCGGCGAGGTTGAACTTGCTCGTTTCGTAGTCGGAGCTGGAGACCATCGCCCGGATGTGGCCGTTGCGCGGGTCGATCGAGACCAGCGCCGAGGAGGGGTCGGTCGAGTAGGGCAGCGCCGAGCGCATCGCTTCCAGCCCGACTTCCTGCAGCTCCGGCTCGATCGTCGTGTGCACCTCCAGCCCGCCGCGCCGCACCGTGTTCGCCCCGTACTCGTCGATCAGTTTGTTTTCGACGTAGTCGAAGAAGTAGGGCTCGCGGTGCTCGAAGTAGCTCTGGTCGAGGTTGACCCGCAGGCCGCTCGCCATCAGCGCCCGCGCCCGCGTCCGGCTGACGTAGCCGAGCTTGGCCATCTGCTGCAGGACCTGGTTGCGGCGCGCTTTCGCCGCAGCCGGGTTGAGGAGGGGGTTGTATTCGGAGGGCGCCTGCGGCAGGCCGGCCAGCAGCGCCGCTTCGGGCAGCTTCAGCTTCCAGACCGGCTTCGAGAAGAAGATCTTCGCTGCGGCGCCGACCCCGACCGCGGTCGTTCCCTCGACCGTCCCGTATGAGGCGACGTTCAGGTAGGAGCCGAGGATTTCCTTTCGGCTGTGCTGTTCGGAGTACTCGATCGCCAGCTGCGCCTCTTCGATCTTCCGCTCCAGGGTCCGCTGCGGGTTCTCGATGCAGAGGTTGCGGACCAGCTGCTGGGTGATCGTCGAGCCTCCCTCGACCGCTTCGCCGGCTTCCAGGTCCTTGACCGCGGCCCGCAGTATCCCCTCGTAGTCGAGCCCGTCGTGCTGGTAGAAGCGCTGGTCCTCGATCGCGACCGTCGCCAGCTGCAAGCTCTTCGGCACCCGGTCGATCGCGACCAGGGAGCGGACCTGGGGGGAGGCGACCGTTCCCAGCTTCGAGCCGTCGGCGGCGTAGATCACGGTGTTGCCGCCCTTGTCGATCGGCTTGCAGGTCGCCAGCGAGGGCGCGTCGGCGGCGACGTCGAGGACCCAGGAGGTGACGGCGATCGCCGCGATTGCGAGCACGACGAAGACGCCGCCGAAGACGATCAGGAGCTTGGCGCCGATTCCCCCCTGCCGGCGCTGACGTCGCCGAGTGCGCTGCGTCATCGAGCAGAGGGTACTTCGGTCCGACCGCCGTCAGGCGACGGTGTCTTCGGTGGAGCGGTTGTGGACGATCCCTTCGGTCAGGAGCTGGTTCGGGATCACCACGGTGCTGCCGTCGCCAGGGTCGATGTAGGTGTAGGAGAGAGTGATGTCGGTGACCCGGCCCTCCTCTTCTTCGAAGGTGACCCGGTCGCCGATCCGGATCGGCTGCGAGACGGCGATCTGGATCCCGGCGATGACGTTGGCGAGGGTGCGCTGGGCGGCGAAACCGACCACCGCGACGATCAGCGCCGTCGAGGCGAGGACGCCGGTCGCCAGCTGCTTCAGTTCGGTGAACTGGCTCAGCGCCAGCATCGCGACGACGAGGAAGACGGCGAGAAAGGCGAGCCGGCGGAGGATGCGCAACCGGGTCCGGGTCGAGCGCGAGACCTGTGAGACTGCGGGCGACATGGAGAGCAACCTAGCCGCCGCGCCTGTCGCCGAACCCGCCGAGCGCCAGTTCCCGCCCTCCAACTGGGGGCCGCAGGGGGCGTTGCTGGGGGCGGTCCTGGCGATCGTCGTCGGCCTCGTCCTCGGCCTGCCGGCCGTCGCCTTCACCGACTCCGCCGGGAACCTGACGACGGCCGGCAACGTCATCGCCCAGTTCGGCCTTGTGATCGGCCTGCTCGGGGTGCCGCTGGCGGTCGCCCACTCGCGCGGGGCCCGCACCCTCGGCGAGTGCCTGCGCCGCCTCGGGGTGCGGCGCTTCCGCCTCTCGGCGCTGAAGTGGATGGCGGCGTCGGTGGGGGCCTACCTGGCGTTCGCGGCCGTCTACTCGGCGCTGATCCTCGAACCCGAACAGGAAGACATCGCCGAAAGCTTCGGGCCGCTGCCGGTCCAGATCCTGCTGATCGTCCTCGCCGCCGCGGTCGCCGAGGAGATCTGCTTCCGGGGGATGCTCTTCGGCGGCCTCCGCGAGCGTCTCCCCAGGTGGGCCGCGGCGTTGATCGCCGGCGCCGTCTTCGGCCTCCTGCACGCCTTCACCGGCATCAGCGCGGTGCCGCCGCTGATCTTCTTCGGCTTCGTCCTCTGCCTGCTCTACGAGAAGACCGGATCGGTCGTGCCGGGGATGATCCTGCACGCGCTGAACAACTCTGTCGCCCTGCTCGCTCAGTAGGATGCCGCGCGTGAATCGCCGCCTCTTTTCCCTGCTTGCCGTCGCCTGCGCCCTGGCGCTGCCGGCCACCGCCACCGCCGCACCCAAGCCGAAGCCTGCGCCGGCTCCCACGCCCGCGCCCGAGGCGACCGTAAGGGTCAAGCTCGACAGCCTGAAGAAGGGCCGCGCCCAGATTTACTCGAAGGTCCGCGTGACCGGCACCGTCTCGCCCTACGTGCCGGACCAGCGGGTAAAGCTCACCGTCTTCCTCGACGGCGGGAGGCTGTACAACCGCAACCTGCCTGTCGGCAAGGGCAGGGGCGGCATCGGCACTTTCGCGACCGGTATCGCCGTCCGCGAGAACGGCAAGTACGCGGTCAGCGCCAAGCATGTGGCGACGCCCGAGCTCGGGGCTGACAGCACCGTGCGGAAGAGCTGGAAGGTGAGCTTCCCCTCGCTCCACCAAGGCCAGTGCGGGAACGTCGTCGTCGGCTTCAAGAAGGGGATGCGGAAGATGGGCTACATCGCCAACGACGGCCGTTGCTTCGGCGGCAAGACCGGCCGCGGCGTCCTCGCCTACCGCAAGGTCAACGGCATGGAGCGCAGCACCCGCGCCGGCGCCGGCCTGGTGAAGAAGGTCTTCGCCGGCAAGGGCGGCTACACCGTCCGCCACCCGGGGGCCGGCGAGCACGTCGAGGCGCCGCTCTCCAAGCAGGTCCTGGTCTTCGCCAAGGACGGCAAGGCGTTCGCGATCTACCCGATCTCCTCCGGCAAGTACTCGACCCCGACCGTCACCGGCCACTACGAGTTCATCCGTCAGGAACCGGGCTACAACTCGCACGGGATGTACTACTCGTTCTACTTCTACGGCGGCTACGCCGTCCACGGTTACGAATCGGTGCCCGACTACCCGGCGAGCCACGGCTGCCTCCGCACCTTCATCGCCGACCAGCCGGAGATCTACAACCGCATCTTCTTCGGCGAGGACATCTTCATCTGGTGAGCGCCGACCTGGCCGCCGCCAAGGCGACGCTGCTCGCCGAGCTCAAAGAGCATTCGCTGATCCTCGGGGAAGTGACCTTGGCCAGCGGGGCTGTCGCGCAGTACTACGTCGATGCGCGGCGGGCCTTGATGCGGCCGGAGGGGTTTCGGGCCGCGGGGGAACTGATTGCCGCCGAGGCGGATACGCGGGGGGCGGAAGCTGTCGGCGGGCCGGCTACCGCAGCGATTCCGCCCGCCTGCGCCGCGATCGCGGTGCCTGACGGGCAGGATTTGGTCGCCTTCTTCGTCCGCGGGTCGCGCAAGGAGCACGGGCTGCAGAGGTGGGTCGAGGGGCCGGTCGAGGCCGGCGTCCGCTGCCTCGTCGTCGAGGACACGGTCACCACCGGCGGCTCCACCGCGACCGCGATCGAGCGGGTTCGCGAAGAGGGGCTGGAGATCGCCGGGGTCGTCGCCGTGGTCGACCGGCTGGCCGGCGGCGCCGAGCGGATCGAAGCGGCCGCCGCCGCTCCCTACCGGGCGCTGGTCACGATCGACGAGATCTACCCGGACCGGCCCGACCGCGGCTGATGGAGCCCGACGCGGTCGAGCTTCGCGTCGCTGGCTGCCTGGTCGAGAAGCAGCGGACGACGCCCGACGCCTACCCGCTCTCGCTGAACGCACTGCGGCTGGCCTGCAACCAGTCCACCAACCGCGACCCGGTCGTCGCCTACGACGAGGAGACGGTCAGCGCCGCCCTGCGCCGGCTCGCCCAGCGCGGCTGGACCCGGCTCGCCAGCGGCGCCGGCAGCCGCGCCCGCAAGTACCGCCACCTGCTGCCCGAGGCGCTCGGGGTGGACGACGAAGAGCTGGCGCTGCTGGCGGTTCTGATGCTGCGCGGGCCGCAGACGCCGGGCGAGCTGAAGCAGCGCAGCGAGCGGCTGCACGCCTTCCCGAGCCTCGGCGCCGTGCAGGAGACGCTCGAGCGGCTGATCGCGCGCGAGATGGTCGTCCGCCAGCCGCGGCGCCCGGGCCAGAAGGAGGAGCGCTACGAGCAGGTGCTCGGCGATGGGGACGAGCTCCAGGAGGAGAGTCCCGAGGAGGCAGACTTTCTCTCACCCGCTGTCGCCGCCGACGACGACCGCCTCGAGCGGCTCGAGCGCGAGCTGCAGGAGCTGCGCTCCGAGGTCGCGAAGCTGCGCGAGTCGCTCGGCGGTTAGCCGCCGACGCGGAGGACCGCGATCCGCCGGCCGCCGGGGATCGCCACCACGACCTGCGTCTTCAGCTGCCCGCGCAGGCGCAGCAGCTTGCGGCCGCCGGCGCTGAGCGGGACTCGGTAGGTGTGGGCGCCGCCGCCGGTGAGGCGGAACGGGATCCGCCCGATCACCCGTTTCACCGGCCGGGTTCGTGGTCCCGTGCGCGAGTGGCTGGCGATCCGGAAGCGGGAGCTGAGGACGATCTGGCCGGGGCAATCGGTGCCTGCCGGCCAGAGGCAGGCGACCCGCACCCGCACCTTGTTGGCGCCGGCCTTGAGGTTGGAGAGCCGCAGCGCGACCGGGATTGTCGCCCCCTTGCAGCCGAGCAGCCGGTCTTCGCCGGCGGCGACGTTGAGCGCGTAGGCGCAGACGCGCTGGCGACCGGACTTGACCGTCGCCAGGCTGAGGTCGAAGCCGTGCTTCGCCCCCGCTTCGGGGAACTCGCCGGCGACGTCGCGGCGGGAGCGGGTGGCGACCGGGCCCAGCTCGTAGGTCGCCGCTCCCGGCGTCCCCTCCTTGCCGCCGACCGAGAGGCGGATCGCCAGCGGTTCGGTCGGCGCGTCGGGATCGAAGGCCCAGCCGCGGACCCGCACCTGGCCCGGCGCCGGCGACTGGGCGAGGTCGAGGTAGCCGACCGGGTTGTCGCCGCTGACCAGCGTGGCGGAACCGACGGTCTCGCCGTCGAGGTAGTTGTTGTCGATGTTGATCGTCACTCCGCCGTAGGTCTCGTTGTGGCCGCCGCGGTACTGGTGGATGCGCCGGTGGGGGGTCCAGGCGCTCGCCGGCACCGCCGGGTCGAGGGTGTTCTGCTGGCCGTTCCAGTTGGCGATCCAGATGTCGTCCGGAAGGGTGTAGCCGCTGCCGACCTGGTTGCCGAGATCCTCGATCCCCGAGGCGCTGCTGCTGTAGACGCCGGAGAGGTAGCCGAGCGCGTGCAGCTTCTCGGTCCAGGCCTCGAGGAAGGCGAGGGTCGCGGCGGTCGCGCTCGAGGTCTGGCTGTAGGACTCCATGTCGAAGTAGATCGGGCTGCCGGGCCCCATCGCCACCGCGCCGGCTTCTTCGACCGCGTCGACCGCGGCCGCGGCGCCCTGCGCCGTCGCCTGGCTGGAGCTGAGCTTGGCGCAGCTGGAGCAGGCGCTGGTCGGCGCCTGCAGCCCGACGTAGGTCGGGATCAGGTGCCAGCCGGCTTCGGTCTGTTCGGCGACCCAGTCTGCGGTCAGGTTCGGCTGCGAGCAGGCCCGGTTGACGCCGCCGATGTAGACGCCGACGCCGCGATAGGGCGAGTCCTCCCAGGCCGCCATCGCCTTCGCCGACGGCGCGGAGCAGGCGTCGAAGCCGAGCCCGGTGAAGACCGATCCCCCGGCCGAGGCGGTGGCGCGGCGGGCCAGCGGCGGCAGCGCCGAGGCGCCCGCGGCCTCGGGTTCGACCAGGATCGCCCGCCGCCGCCCGATCGCGGCTGCGGGGCAGCGCTGCTGTGGGGAGGGCGACCCGAGGAAGACGGCGCGGCGGTCGAGCCGCACGCACATCCCCGGCTCCCGGTTAAGCCGGAACACCGGCCAGCCCGCCGGGACCCGCACCACTCGGCCGTCGAAGCGGACGGCGCGCGAGGCGCCGTCGCTGGCGGAGACGGGAGCAGCAGCGAGCAGCAGCGACAGCAGGGCGAGGAGGCCTGGCGCGGCCCCGCAGCGAAGGCGGCGGATCACGTTCTGCACTCTCGGTACAACCGGGCCGGGGGGTCAAAAGTTGCAGGTCCGCGGGCGAAACCCTGCAGCCGCTCTATCGGATCGAGCTGGCGGGCTGGGGCTGGATTTCTCGCTTCGGTGACGAAGGCTTGCCGAAGTTGACTCGATCTGCGCGCCACGGGTGCGTCCGGGCTCGGCAGGATCGGTTGCATGAAGACCGCAGAGCTACAGGACATGTCCGCCGCACGGGATAATGTGGTGCACATGTCCAAAATGATCCAGATCAGGAATGTGCCCGACGACCTGCACCGGCAGCTGAAGATCCGCGCCGCGGCGGCGGGGATGAGCATGTCCGACTACATCAAGCGGGAGCTCGACCTGCGCACCCGGAAAAAGACGATCCGGGAGATCGCCGCGAGGAGGGACGCGAGCGGGAGGAAGTCGGCCTCCACCACCCAGGAGATGGTCGACATCATCCGCGAAGCGCGCGGTGACTGATGGCTGTCGTGGACGCGTCCGTAATCGTGGAGTTCCTCCGCGAGGAAAACCCGTCGCGGATGTTGGACGAGCGGCTGGCCGCCGAGGAACACGCCCTCTGGGCCCCCCATCTGATCGATGCCGAGGTGGGGCACGCCCTGCGCCGTGAAGTTCGCCTCGCTCGTATGGATGCAGAGGCAGCGGCTGATGCGATCTGGGAAGTAAACGACCTGCCGCTGCGCCGGGTTGAGCACGAGCACCTGGTCCACGTCGCCTGGGACCTGCGCGAGAATTTCACTTTCTACGACGGCCTCTACGTTGCTCTGGCGCTGATGCTGGGCGAGCCGCTGCTCACCTTCGACGCGCGGATGGCGCGCTCTGGCCTCGACCTCCCGATCGAGATCCTCCCTCAGGCGTAGAGGGTCTCGGAGGCGAGCTCGTCGGCCCGCCGGCTCCAGAGCTTCACTTCCATGAAGATCTCGTCGCCGTAGCCCTCCAGGGCATCGAGGGCAATCAGGCTGAAGCGGTCCTGCGAGACCAGCTCCTGGTCGACGGTCTCACCCTCGATCACAGCGGTCGCGGCGATCGCGCCGCGGACCAGCGGCCTGCCCCAGACCAGGGTGACGGCGCCCGCGCGGCCGTTCTCCCCGCGCCAGCGGCCGATCACGTCGTCGTTGAGGTCGATGCGCCAGTCCGGGTTGTCGGCGGCGAGGATGTCGGTGAAGTCGGCCTTGGCGGCGAAGCCCGTGGGCTCGCCCTCGGGCGGCTGCACGTAGGAGACGTGGCCGAACAGCTCCAGCCGGCCCTCCTCGCTCTCGGTGTGGGCCGAGCACGGAACCCAGACCCGGCCGCCCCAGGCGCGCTCGGGGAACCAGTCGACCTCGGCCGGCACCTCGGCGCCGGCGGGGAGGTCCTCGATCGCCGCCACCGCTTTCACCAGCTCCTCGCGCAGCCGCTCGGCGAAGCGCCCGTGCGGGATCCCCTCCTGGGTGGAGTCGGCGATGAAGCGAGGGATCGGCCGCGGGGTCGGCTGCATCAGAGGCACTCTCTCAGGTCGGACGCCGCCCGCTCGGGCGGGTAGACGTTGATGTCGACCCCGGTGCCGAGCTCGAAGCCGGCCTTGATCGTCAGTCGTGGCGCGATGTCGACGTGCCAGTGGAACTGCTCGGCGCCGCGGGGCGCGGTGCGGATCCAGAGGTTCAGCTCCGGCGGCCCGTCGAAGAGCGCGGCGAGGGCGCGCATCGCGGTGCGGATCATCGCCGCCCCGGTCTCGTCCTCCTCGAAGCGCCCACTCTCCCGGCGCGGGATCACCCGCAGCTCGAACGGCGAGCGGGAGGCCCAGGGGCAGACCAGCGCCGCCTCCTCGTCGATCGCCACCAGCCGCTCCTTGCGGCGCACCTCCTCGACGAGGACGTCGCTCAGGAGGCCGCCGCCGGCGGTGCGTTCGCCGTAGGCGCCGACCCGCTCGCGCTCGCGGGCGACCGCGGTGGGGACGAACGGCAGCGCGTAGAGCTGCGCGTGGGTGTGCTCGAGGGACGCCCCGGCCCCGCCGCCCTCGTTGACGATGAGCTGCAGGTAGGAGGCCTCGCCATGGGCCCGCATCCGCTCGCGCCAGGTGTCGATCGCGGCGGCGAACTGCTCGTCGCCCAGCTCCGCCATCGCGGTCAGGTGCTGCGGCGAGTTGATCAGCACCTCGTGCGTCCCCGCGGCGGGGCGCGAGGAGAAGAGGTCGGGTTCGCCGGCCCGTTTGGTCGCCAGCAGCGGATCGCCGGCGCTGGCGAACGCCCCCGCGTCGGTGGCGGGACCGCCGGTAGTCGCCTTGGTCGCCTCCTGGTTCACCAAAGCGCCTTGCGGCGTGCCCAGGGCGGGGTAGAGGTTCGGGACCACCCGCGTCGTCCAGCCCGGCCCGTCTGCCTTGCCGCCCCCCGGGCGCGTCGCGTAGAGCTCGGGCGGGGTGCGGTCCTCGCGGCCCTCGCAGAAGGGGCAGTTCTCGGGGCCCTTCGGCTCGCTGGCGCGGGCCGAGAAGCTGTCCGGGCGCGCGGCGCGGCCGGGGGCGAGGATCGTCCTCAGCCCGGTCAGCTGGTCGATGCGGATCTCGGGCGCGCTCAGGAGCGGGAGGGGGGGAGGTCGCCTACGTCGGGATCGTCGCTCGCGGGCGGCTCGGGCTCGGGCGGCGGCGGTGGCGCAGCCGGCGGCCGGGGCGGCCGCTCGGTGCCCGCGGCGCGCGCCGCGGAGCCTTTGCCGACGAACGGCTCCAGCACGTCCATCGGCAGCGGGAAGACCACCGTGGTGTTCTGGTTGGTGCCGATTTCGAGCAGCGTCTGCAGATAGCGCAGCTGCAGCGAGGCGGGGTTGGTGCTGATGATGTCGGCGGCGTCGGTGAGCTTCTGCGCGGCCTGGAACTCGCCCTCGGAGTTGATGATCTTCGCCCGCCGCTCGCGCTCGGCCTCGGCCTGGCGCGCCATCGCCCGCTGCATCTGCTCGGGGATCTCGACGTCCTTGATCTCCACCGCGGTCACCTTCACCCCCCAGGGCTCGGTCGACTCGTCGATGATCTTCTGCAGCTCTTCGTTGAGCCGCTCGCGGTCGGCCAGCAGCTGGTCGAGCTCGGCCTTGCCGAGCACCGAGCGCAGCGCCGTCTGCGAGATCTGCGAGGTGGCGAGCAGGTAGTTCTCGACCTCGACCACGGCCCGGTTGGAGTCGACCACCCGGAAGTAGGCGACGGCGTTGACGCGGCAGGGGACGTTGTCGCGGGTGATCACCTCCTGCGGGGGGATGTTGAGGGTGACCGTCCGCAGATCGACCTTGACCATCCGGTCGACCAGCGGGATCAGCAGGATCAGGCCCGGGCCCTTCTGGGCGATCAGGCGGCCGAGGCGGAAGATCACACCGCGCTCGTACTCGCGCAGGATCCGCACCGAGGAGCCGAGGGCGATCGCCCCGAAGAACAGGAGGACGAGGAAGATTCCTGCGACGACGTCCATCAACCCACTCCTTCGCTCGCGTTAACCGCGGTCTGCGGATCGGGCCGCACGACCAGCGTCAGCCCGTCCACCGCCTCGACCCGGACTCTATCCCCAAGCCCGATCGGGCTCGCCCCCTCGGCCAGCCGCGCGCTCCAGATCGTCCCCCCGAGCCAGACCCGGCCGTCGGGGTCGATCGTGCTGCGCGCCTCGGCGCTGGCGCCGACCATCTCCTCGGTCCCGGTCCGCACGCTCTCGTTGCGGTGGGCGGCGAGGACTTTGCGGGTGACGAAGTAGAAGGTGATCCCGGAGACGATGCCGAGGGCGATCAGTGCCCCGCCGGCGAGGTCGGCATGGTCGCCACCCGAGTCGAAGGCGACGATCCCGGCGGCGGTCAGGCCGATGACCCCGAGCAGGGCGAGAACCCCGCCGGTTGGCAGCAGCAGCTCGGCGAGCAGCAGGCCGACCCCGATCGCGGCGATGACGATGAACGCTTCCATCGCTTCTGATTATGCGCCCTGGGCCGCGTAGCGGCGAACGTCCGCTTCGAGTTCGGACTCGTCGCGGTAGGGCCCCTGTTTGAGGTAGACGAGCTTGCCGGAGCTGTCGTAGAAGGCGGTGTCCGGGAGGCCGCCGAAACCGCCGAGCGCGAAGAGGATCTCTTTGTCGGGGTCGGTGTAGCTGGGGTAGGGCACCGGCTCCTCTTCGAGGAAGGTCGTCGCGGCGTCGTCGGAGTCTTCGGAGTTGACGCCGAGGAAGGCGACCTTTTTCCCGTAGCGGGCCGAGAGCTGCTGCAGGACGGGGAACTCCTGGCGGCACGGGAGGCACCACGAGCCCCAGACGTTGGCGACCACGGGGAAGCCGCGCAGCGACTCGATCCGCTTTTCGTAGGCCTCGGTCCCGCCCGGAAGCAGCTCGTTCGCCTGCTTGTGGAGGGTGGCCAGCGGCGGTGGCGATCCCGCCAGCGCCTTCGCGTAGTCGGGGGGCGGACCGCCGTAATCGCCGCCGCCGGAGCTCCCGCATCCGCCGCCGAGGAGCGCCGCCAGCACCAGCGCCCCTACCGCAACTAGTGGTCTCGATCGCCCGGCCATCCGCTCGATGGGTACAATACGGGCGTTCGGTTCGCGGCTCGCGGATCGCACTGAGTACTCGGGGGGAGATTCCAGTCGAGCCCCCGCAGCCTCGTTCACTTGTCCCAGCCGTATCTCTGTGTTGTGCGGTGGGGACGGAAGCCCCGGAAGCCTTCTATGGCCAAGACCAGCGACGTTGCCGCCGACGCGGCAGTTCCTTCAAGCGCCGACATCGAGCGTGCGGCGGCGTTCGTGCGCGAGCCCTTCCTGCTCGACGGCGAGGGTCCCGAGGCGCTGGCGCCGGGCACGGCGCGCCGCCGGGCTCTCGACACGGCGCTGAAGGAGCTCGACGAAGGGGCCGAGAACCCCTCGATCCAGTGGCGGCGGGACTTCTCCCTGCTGCTCGGGCTGGAGCGCTTCCTCGCCGACGAGCCGCCGAAGCTGCGCGACGGCGCCGAACTGAACCCGCACCAGGTCGATGCCCTCTCCGGCACCCTCGCCGAGCTGATGGGTCAGCAGCAAACCGCGGGCGCCCTCGAAGTGGAGAACGGCAACGGCGAGCCGAACGGCGACGCCGGCGTGGCCGATCCCGCCGCCGAGGCGGCGGACCTCGCCGTCGACGAGGACGACGAGGTCGACCCCGACGAGGAGCCCCAGGACTGGGAGGAACAGCCCGCCGAGGAGGACGAGGAGGTCGTCGAGGAGGCGCCCGAGGACCCCGGCGCCGAGCGACGCTTCTGGTTCGAGCACGCGACCGGGGCCGGCAAGACCGTCGCCGCCGTCGGCTTCATCGAGGCGACCAAGACCGGCGGCGTCCTGATCCTCACCCACCGCCGCAACCTCGTCGACCAGTTCATCGGCGAGATCTCCGACCGCGGCTACAAGGAGCGCCTGCGGCCGCCGCTGATGGACGGCCGCGACGACCCCGAAGGCCCGGTCACGGTCGAGACCTACCAGTGGTTCGTCCGTAACCACAAGAAAGTCTCCGACGCCTACTCGATCGTCATCTGCGACGAGGCGCACACCGCGCTGGGGGAGAAAACCAGCGCCTGCATCCGCCAGTGGAACGGCCCCGTCTACATCGGCATGACCGCGACCGGGGCGCTGATCGCCCGCCACGTCGCCGACCTCTTCCCGACCCAGACCTCGCGCTTCGACCTCGCCCAGGCGGCGCGCCGCGGCGTCATCGCGCCGCTCCGCTGCCTGCGCATCCCGCCCGGGCCGGGGGTGCGGACGATCGCCAAGGTGCCGCTGCGCAAAGGCGAGGTCGACCAGGACTTCGACCAGGAGGAGCTGGCCGCCCTGCTCGACCAGGAGCCCTTCAACGTCGCGATCGCCGACCTCTATCGCTCGCGCTTCCGCAAGATCCCGGGCGTCGTCTACACCGCCGGCGTCCAGCACGCGAAGAACGTCGCCAAAGCCTTCCGCGACGCCGGCATCAACGCCCAGGCGGTCTCGGGGGAAACTCCGAAGCGCGAGCTGGCCGAGATCCTCGCCGGCTTCGAGCGCGGTACCGTCGATGTCCTCTGCAACGCGATGCTGCTAGCCGAGGGTTGGAACAGCCCGCGGGCGACGATCTGCATGCACCTGGCGCCGACCGCCTCGCGGCGGATCTACCAGCAGCGCGTCGGCCGCGTCACCCGCCGGGCGCCGGGCAAGGAGGCGGGGATCGTGCTCGACTTCGTCCACCCGGCGACGACCCACGACGAGACGATCGTCACCCTGCACAGCCTGCTCGACCGCGACGTCTACCGCGGCGGCGCGATCGTCGTCGGCCCGGTGCGGCGCGGGCGCGGGCGCAAGGTTCGGGTGGAGCGGCGGATCGTCCCCGTCTCCGACAAGGAGGAGCGGCGGATGGAGGTGCTGGAACGGGAGATCTGGCGGATCGCGGTCGAGAACCTCGACTACCCCGAGCAGCACGCCTGGGCCGCGCTGGCGGGCGCCCGGGTCAACACCCAGGGCTGGCGCCGGGCGCGGGCGATGCTGCAGAACGACCGCACCAAGGAGCTGCGCCGCCGCTTCCTGCTCACCTGCGTGCAGCGCAACCGCAACTCGCAGCTGCGGCTGAAAGCGCTGGGGGAGATCGCCGACCTCGGCGATCCCGACGCCTTCGACGACGCGATCGACATCGTCGGCACCTGGAGCCGCGAGGACAAACGGGCGGGGACGAAGACGCTGCTGCAGGCGCTGATCGACAAGCGGATCGGCCGCCGCGATCAGGCCCAGGCCTGGGTTTGGCGGCTCGCCACCTACACCCGCGAACTACACGAGGAGTACGCGGTGCAGCGCTGGCCAGAGACCAAGCGGCTGCTCGGCCTGCTGGTCAACTCCTCCGGTCGGGCGCACGGGCGCAACGCGCGCCGGCTCGTCCACGCGGCGCGCAAACAGGACCGCCGGCTGGCGGCGGCGCTGCTGGCTGCGGCGGTCTCCCACACCCCCGAGGGCGAGGAGGTGCTGCGCGGCGCCCGGATGCGGATGGCGCGGAAACCCTCGGCCGTCGCCCGCGAGCTGTTGAAGAACTTCCCCAAAGGCGGCAAGCGCCGTCGCAAGCGCAAACGCAAAGACGGCCAGAACGGCGGGCCACCCGAGGGCGGAGCCAAATCAAGGGCCGGCAGCAACGGCGCCGCGGCGCGCAAATCGCGGCGCCGCAAGAAAGCGGAGTCAGAAGCGGGTGAGGTGGACCTCGCCGGCGCCGATGGCGACGCGGTCGCCGCCGGGGGTGACGACGACGAGGTAGCCGCGGTCGTCGACGCCGTCGGCGACGCCTGAGCCGCCCTCCCAGGCGACCTCGCGGCCATGTAGCGCGTCGCGTTCGCGCCAGGCGGTGAGGACTTCGGTTGGGTTGGCCTGGACCCAGTTATCCAGACGTTGGTTGAGGGGACCCATGAGGGGGGATCCGGCGGGCAACAGCGGGGAGGGCCCGGCGGATCCCCCCTCATGGGTCTGGCGACCGCTGCTGAAGATCGAGGTGGCACGACCTTGGAGCTCGGCTGGGAACTCGTGGTCCTTGATGTAGAGGTTCAGGCCGATTCCGATGACTGCCCAGCCGTCTTGAGGTCTTGCCTCGATTAGGACGCCGGCGAGCTTGCGACCCTCTACGTGGATGTCGTTTGGCCACTTGACCTTGCACTCGAGGTCGGGGTTGAGCTGCTCGGCTGCCTCGCAGACGGCTAGGGGGACGGCCAGGGGAAGCATCGTGTGGCGGTCCTCCAGGGGGCGGACGATTGCGGAGTAGAGGAGGGCTTTGTTGGGGGGGGCTGTCCAGGTTCGACCCTGGCGGCCGCGGCCCTGGGTTTGCTCGCCGGCGGTGACGACGGTGCCGTGCGGCGCCCCCGCCGCCGCCAGCTCGCGGGCGCGGGTGTTGGTCGAGTCGGTGGAGCGGTAGTGGTGGTGGGGAAAGCCGAAGGGCGGGGCGACTTTGTCAACCATCGGTTTGCAAAGTCGCCCCGGCATCGGCGAGAAGCGCTTCGAGCAGCCCGTCGATGTCGTGGCGCTCGGCCTCGACCGCGACCTCCAGGCCGGCGTCGCGGGCGGTCTCGCTGGTGATCGGGCCGATCGAGACGATCCGGGCGTCCTTCGGAAACCGATCGCCGAGCGCCTCGGTCAGGTTGGTCACGGTCGAGGAGGAGGTGAAGGTGACGTAGTCGGCGCCCTGGGCGGCCTCGATCTCCTCCTCGCCCGGCTGCTCGCGGACGGTCTCGTAGAGGGCGAGGACGTCGACCTCGGCGCCGCGCTCGCGCAGGGCGTCGGGGAGGACGTCGCGCGCCTCGGCGGCGCGGGCGACGAGGACCCGGGCGCCGGCGACCTCTTGGTCCTCCAGGGCTTCGATCAGCCCCTCCGCCACGAAGCGCTCCGGAATGACGTCGGCGAGGACGCCTCGCTCCGCGAGAGCGCGCGCGGTCCCGGGGCCGATCGCCGCGACGGTGACCCCGGCCAGGGCGCGCGCGTCGACGCCGGCGGCCTCCATCGCCTCGAAGAGCAGCCGTACCCCGTTGGGGCTGGTCAGACAGATCAACTCGTATACCCCGAGTGCACCGGCGGCCTGCCGCACCTCCTCGCTCTCGATCAGCGGCTCGATCCGGATCGCCGGCAGCTCGACCACCTCTGCGCCGAGCGAGCGCAGGGTGGCGGCCAGGCCGCTTGCCTGGGCGCGGGCGCGGGTGACCACGACGCGACGACCGTGCAGGGGCCGGCGCTCCAGCCATTCCAGCTGCTCGCGGCGCGCGGCGACCTCGCCGACGACGATCAGCGCCGGCGCCTTTACCGCCTCGCGCTCGACCGCGGCGGCGATCGTCCCCAGCGTCGCGGCGACGGTCCGCTGCCCCGGCCAGGTGCCACGTTCGATTGCGGCCGCCGGCTCGCCGGGGTCGCGCCCGGCGGCGATCAGCGACTCGGCGTTCTGCGCCAGCCGTTTGACGCCCATATAGAAGACGAGGGTGCCGGGGAAGCGGGCCAGCGCCGGCCAGTCGAGGGCGCTCTCCTCCTTCTCCGGATCCTCGTGGCCGGTGACGAAGGCGACCGCGGAGGCGTCATCGCGGTGGGTGACCGGGATGCCGGCGTAAGCGGTGGCGGCGACGCCGGCGGTGACGCCCGGGACGACCTCGAACTCGACCCCGGCCTTGCGCAGCGCTTCCCCCTCCTCGCCTCCGCGGCCGAAGACGAAGGGGTCGCCGCCCTTGAGGCGGACGACGCTCTTGCCCGCCTGCGCCGTTTCGATCAGCCGCTCGCCGATCTCCTCCTGCGGGACCGAGGGGACGCCGGGCTGCTTGCCGACGTAGACGAGCTCGGCGTCCTCGCGGGCGCCGTCGAGCGCGCCCGGCGGGATCAGGCGGTCGTAGAAGATCGCGTCGGCGGCGGCGATCAGCTCCAGCGAGCGCGCCGTCATCAGACCTTGGTCGCCCGGCCCGGCGCCGACCAGGTAAACCACCCCCGCCCGCGCGTTCATCTCCCCACCTCCCGCCGACGGGCCGATTCCCCTCTATATAGGCGTACTTTCGTCCCGTCGGCGCTCACGCCATCTCCTCAGCGCGGTCGAGGATCTCGCGGGCGCCGGCGCCGAGCAGGCGCTGGACGAGTTCGGCGCCGGCCAGCGCCGGCTCCTCGGCGCTTCCCTCGAGGCGGTCGCGCACCCACTCGCTGCCGTCGGGTAGGCCGACGAAGGCGTCGATCTCGATCGTCGCGCCCTCGACCCGGGCGTGGACTCCGAGCGGGCTGGCGCAGGACGCTCCGAGCAGGGCGACGACGGTGCGCTCGGCGGTCAGCTCCCGCATCGCCCGCAGGTCGCCGATCGCCGCCGCGGCATCGCCCGCCGCCTCGTCGTCGGCTCGGACCTGCAGCGCCAGGCAGCCCTGCCCGCCCGCCGGGACCATCAGGTCGGTCGGGATCGCGAACCCGATCTCCGCCTCGCGGCCGAGCCGGCGCAGGCCGGCGGCGGCGAGCACGATCGCGTCGAGTTCCCCCTCGGCGAGCTTGCGCAGGCGGGTGTCGACGTTGCCGTGCAGCTCCTCCACCCGCAGGTCGGGCCGCGCCGCCAGCAGCTGGGCGCGGCGGCGCAGGCTCGCGGTCCCGACCCGCGCCCCTTCCGGCGCCTCCTCCAGCGAGGCGCCGGCCCCGATCCAGACGTCGGCCGGGTCCTCGCGCTCGGGCACGGCGGCGATCTCCAGCTCCGCCGGCATCTCTCCCGGCAGGTCCTTCGCCGAGTGGACCCCGAGCTCGGCGCCGCCGTCCAGCAGCACCTGCTCGACCCCGCGGACGAAGCGCGACTTGTCGCCGGGCTCGCCGTCGGAGCTCGCCTCGACCAGCTCGGCGCCGCCGAGCCTCTCGGCGACCCAGCGCGCCTGCGTCAACGCGAGGGCGCTGCCGCGCGTAGCGATCCTCACGCCTCAGCCCTGTTTTGGGTTCTTGCGGTCGCGCCGAAGCTCGGTCACGTTGTCGCGCCCCTCGCCCTCGGGCTCGGTCTCGACGTCGAGACCGAAGAGCTCGCGTAGGGCGCTGAGGTACTGGTAGGCCTCGTCGGTGCCGGCCGAGCGGCGGACCCGCAGCGTCGGCTCGTGCAGGAGCCGCGAGGCGATCGCCTTCGCCATCGTCTCCAGCCGCTCGCGGTCGGCCTCGCCGAGGCTCTCCCAGCGGTTTTCGTTCTCGGCCAGGACCCGGCGCACGACCTCGTCGCCGCGCTCGCGCAGGGCGGAGATCGTCGGCACCACCTCCAGCGAGGCGAGCCAGCGCTCGAAGCGGTCGAGCTCGGCGTCGACGATCCACTCGGCCCGCGCCGCCTCCGCCTCGCGCCCGCCCTGGTTGCGTTCGACGATCTGCTGGACGTCGTCGATGTCGTGGACGGTGACGCCGGCGATCTCGCGGCAGGCTGGCTCGATGTCGCGCGGCACCGCCAGGTCGATCGCCAGTAGCGCCCGCTGCGGCCGCTCGCGCATCACCTGCTCCAGCCCGTCGCGCTCGACGATGTGGTGCGGCGAGTTGGTCGCCGAGACGACGATGTCGGCGCTTGTCAGCTGCTCGGGCAGGTCTTCGAAGCGGATCGCGGTGCCGTCGAAACGCTGCGCGAGGCCGATCGCGCGGTCGTAGTGGCGGTTGGCGACGAAGACGGTCTCCACGCCGCGCGCGACCAGCGCCTTGGCGACCAGCTCGGCGGTCTCGCCGGCGCCGACGACCAGCACCCGCTTGGCCGAGAGGTCGCCCAGCGCCCGCCGCGCCAGCTCGACCGCGACGGAGGGGATCGAGACCCCCTTCTCGCTGATCCCGGTCTCCTCGCGGGCGCGGCCGCCGGCGGTTAGGGCGCCGCGGAAGAGGCGGTTGAGGATCGGGCCGGTGGCGCCCTCGACCAGCGCCAGCTCGTAAGCCCGTTTGACCTGGCCCTGGATCTCGGCCTCGCCGAGGATCATCGAGTCGAGCCCGGCGGTGACCTGCAGCAGGTGGCGGGCGGCGTCGCCGGCGCGCAGCGAGTAGAGGTGGCCGAGCAGCTCGGTCGGGCGGATCTCGGCCTGGCGGGTGAGGACGCCGAGCGCGGTCGACTCGGCCTCGACCGGGTCGGAGACGATCAGGTAGAGCTCGGTGCGGTTGCAGGTCGAGATCGCCGCCGCCTCGTGGATGCCGGCGGCCGCGGTCAGCTCGGCTAGGGCGCTGACCGCGCGACCCTCGGTCAGCGAGAGCCGCTCGCGCAGGTCCAGCGGCGCGGTTTTGTGGGAAACGCCGAGGGCGAGCAGCTCGGCCATCAGGCGTTCACCTCCTCGCGCCGCTCCTCCTTGCGCTCCTCGGCGATCGCCGCGACCTCGCGCAGTTCGCGCTCGATCCGCTGCACTTTCGCCGCCATGATCGCGACGTAGACGACGAGGAGAACGACGAAGACGATGTAGGCGCCGGCGACGTACTTGCCGGCCTCCTCGAGCGGCAGCGCCGGCGCCGCGAAGAGCAGCTCCATCAGCTCACCTCCGGGGCGATCCGCGAGCCGCCGCCGGCGGCCGGCGCGTCGAGGGCGCGGCGCAAGCGCTTGACCTGGCCGGAGGCGCTCTTCGCCGTCAGCTCGAATTTCACCAGCGTCGTCCACAGCAGCGCGATCGCCGCCAGCGAGCAGAGGAAGGTCAGCATCATCTCCCCCGGCAAGCCGCCGTTGGAGGTGGCGAAGGTGCGGGGATGGACGAGGCTCTGCGCCATCCGCACCGCCATGAAGTTGAGCGGCACGAAGGCGCCGGCGGTGACGGCGAAGACCGAGGCGTAGCGCGCCTGGCGGTCGCGGTCCTCGATCGCGTAGCGGAAGGGGTAGTAGGTCGCGTAGAGGAGGAAGACGATCAGGAAGCTGACCAGCGTCGGCTCGTTCCAGACCCACCAGTGGCCCCAAGAGGCCTTGGCCCAGATCGCGCCGGTGATCAGCACCGCGACGCCGAAGATCACCGAGATGTGGATTGAGACGTACGAATACGCGTCCCACTTGCGGTCGTCGCTGCGGAGATGGAGGACCGCGAAGACGCCGCCGACGATGAAGCCGACCAGCGCCACCATCGCCAAGGGCACGTGGATGTAGAAGATCTTCTGGATGAAGCCCTGGTCGGCGTCCAGCGGCGCGTAGAAGAAGACCAGCGAGAGCGACAGCGCCAGCATCGCCACGGTGGCGATCGAGAGGGGCTTGAGTCCTTTGCCGTACATGCTCCAGGGGAGGTTCGAAGCGTGGCGCCCGGTCAGTCCTCAAGGAGGAAGTCGAAAACGGCGTAACCGACCAGGCCGAAGATCAGATCGTATAGGCCGAGCACCGTCAGCCAGGTGCCGAAGCGGTGGTAGGAGGGGCCGCCCAGCGCCAGCAGCGGCTCGGTGGCGCCGGTGGCGGCGATCATCAGCGGCACCGCCAGCGGCAGGAGGACGAGCGGGACCAGCAGGTCGCGGGCGCGCGAGTTGACCGCCATCGAGGAGATCAGGGTCCCGGTCGCGGCGAGGCCGAGGTCGGTGAGGAGGAGGACCGCGACCAGCGGGCCCAGCCCGGCGGCGTTGTCGAGGAAGAAGACGGCGAAGATCGGCACCGCGACCAGCTCCAGCGCCAGCAGGTAGACGACCAGCGCCGCGGCCTTGGCGGCGAAGAGGACGGTGCGGTCGATCGGGGCGAGCCGGATCGCGTCGAAGCCGCCCTCCTCGCGCTCGGAGACGAAGAGGCGGTTGATGCCGAGGACGGCGGCGAAGAGCAGCGTCGCCCACAGCACCCCGGAGGCGAGGCTGCCGGAGAGGCTGGTGCGGTCGAGGCCGAAGCGGAAGACGACGAAGGTGGTGACCGCGAAGAGCGCCATCGCCGGCAGCGACTGCAGGGTGCGGAGCTCGGAGCGCAGGTCCTTGGCGAGGATCGCCGCGAAGGCGGCGCGCGAGGGGGTCACGAGACCACCGCCGCCTCGCCGATCCCGAGCCGCAGGACCTGGTCGGCCTCGGGGACGTGGCGCTCGGGGTCGTGGGTGACGACGACGCGGCTGCCGGCGCCCGGGCCGATCAGCGCCCGGGCCAGCTCGCGGCCCTCGGCGTCGAGGTTGGAGTCGGGCTCGTCGAGCAGCAGCAGCTCCGGCCCGTGCAGGACGCAGCGGCAGATCGAGAGCCGCTGCCGCATCCCGGCCGAGAGCTCGGCGACCCGCTCGTCGGCGCGCCGCTCCATCCCTACCGCTCGCAGCAGCTCCTCGATCCGCGCCTCCGCCGCGCCGCGCTCGATCCCGTAGAGGCGCGCCTGAAAGCGCAGGTTCTCGCGGCCGCTGAGGTCGCGATAGAGCAGCGGCTCATGGCCGAGGTAGCCGATCCGGCCCCGCAGCTTCCAGGCCTCCCTCGGCAGCGCGCAGCCGAGCACCGCGACCTCGCCGCCGGTCGGGCGCAGCAGCGTCGCCAGGATCCGCAGCAGCGTCGTCTTGCCGGCGCCGTTGGGGCCGAGGACGACCAGCGAGGCGCCCGCGGCCAGATCGAAGCCGACGCCGTCGAGGGCGGGGCGGTCGCCGTAGTCGCGCCGCAGCCCGGCGACCGAGATCGCGGGCCCGGCCTTCTCCTGCGTGGGCGGCATCGAGGGGGATTCTGCACCGTCGCCCTTGAATCGCGGCTTCATCGCGTAGGCTGCCGCGGCAATTTCGCCTGGGGCGCAAGCCCCCCACAAGGAGGATCGATGAAGAGAACCAGTCAGGCGGCCGCGCTCGCGCTTGCCGTCGCCGCAGTCCTCGCGCTGGCGGCATCCGCCATCGCCGCCGCCGGGCCCGGGGAGACCGTGAAGGTCAAATCGACGGTCACGATCGGCGCGACCGGCTACCAGGGCAAGGTCAAAGCGGCGAACTCGAACTGCGTCGGGGAGCGTGTCGTCGTCCTCAAGCAGAAGGGCAACGGCGTCCTCAGCCGGGTCGAGTCGAAGGCCAACGGCAACTGGAAAGCCGACCTCGAAGACCTGAACGAGAACATCAGGATCCCGGCTAAGGTCTTCGCCGAAGTCAAGCCCTCGACCCAGGCGACCGCCGGCCCGATCTACAAGTGCCTCGGCGCCGTCTCCAAGACGGTCGAAATCGCCGGCGGCTGACCAACCTCAATCGCCGAAACCGCAGAAATACGTCGTATGGACGTATTTCTGCGGTTTCGGCGGGCTAGCGGCGCTTCTGGAGGGTGCGGCGGCCGACCTTGAGTAGCGGCCCCGCGCCTTCGCGTAGCGCCTTGGCGCGGGTCTCGCCCTTGCCGTAGAGGATCTTCGCCGAGGCTTTCACCGCTTCGCCGAGGGTCTGGTCGTAGGGGTGCCACCAGAAGTCCCGGGTCATCCCCGGCTCCCAGGCGTTCATCTTGATGTTGACGCACTCGTAGAAGCCGAATTTGGAGTGCGAGCGGCCGAGGCCGGAGTCCTTGACCCCGCCCCAGGCGCACTGGCAGGCGCCGTGGCTGAAGGAGTGGTCGTTGACCCAG
>DASQCF010000051.1:0-76118 GCA_035634815.1 Solirubrobacterales bacterium
CCATTTCTCGAACAGCGGCTTGGCGCCCTCGTAGAGCTCCACCCCGCCGACCAGCTCGGGGGCGGTGCGCTGGAAGAAGCTCGTCACCCGCTCGAACTGCTTCGGCGAGTCGATCACCGCCTTCTCGAACTCGTTGAGGAAGACGTCGCGCAGGACGCGGATCGAGAGGTCGGCCTCCTGGAAGACCAGGGCCGGAGCCTTGGTCCCGTCGGAGCGTCGCTCCAGCACCTCGTTCAGCTTCTGCAGATAGCTGATCTCGCGCACGAAGTCGGCTTTTTTCGCTCCGTGGGCGGCGGTGCGGACGATCAGCCCTCCTGGCCCTTTGTAGGTGCGGTCGACCATCTTCCGCAGCCGGTCGCGCTCTTTGTCGGTCAGCCGGCGGCTGACTCCGACGCCGCTCCCGTGCGGGGCGTAGACCAGGTAGCGGCCGGCGATCGAGCAGTTCATCGAGAGCCGGGCGCCCTTGGTCTTCAGCGGGTCCTTGACGACCTGGACGAGGATCTCCTGTCCCGGCTTGATCAGCTCGTTGATGCGGCGGCCGTGGCCGCGCCCGCGCTTCGGCGCCTGTTCGCCGTTCGGCAGCAGGATCTCGTCGACGTGGAGGAAGCCGTTTCGCTCGAGGCCGATGTCGACGAAGGCGGCCTCCATTCCGGGAAGGACGTTGTCGACCTTCCCCTTGTAGATGTTGCCGACGATCGATCGCCGGCCGCGCCGCTCGATGTAAAGCTCGGCGACGTGACTCTTGCCGCCTTTCTGCTTTGCCTCGAGGACGGCCACTCGGGTCTCGCCGCGCTCGGCGGAGACCAAAATCGTTTTTTTCATTTGTTGTTCAGCTCAGTTCGGATAGGTACGCAATGCCGGACCCCTCTAGAGAGGCATCACCAGGCGAACCTTCCCTTCTGACTGAGATGCGCTTGGACGTTGATGCTCTGAAGAACGCCGACCGCAAGGAAAGTAGCGAGCACGGAGGACCCTCCATAGCTCATCAACGGAAGAGGGATGCCCGTGATCGGCATGATGCCGAGGTTCATCCCCACGTTGACAAAGGTCTGGAACAGCAGCATGACGGCGATGCCGCCCGCTACCAGGGCTCCGTAGGAGTTCTTCGAAAGCGTCACGATCCGCAGCGCCCGCCAGAAGAGCAGGGCGTAAAGGGATAGGACTAACGCGGCGCCCGTAAATCCGTAGCGCTCACCGATCACCGCAAAGATGAAGTCGGTGTGCCGCTCGGGAACGAAGTCGAGCCGCGTCTGGGTGGCTTTGTCGCCGCGGCCGGCCAACTGCCCGGATCCGATGGCGACTTTCGATTGGTTCTGCTGATAGCCCGCGCCGTCGGCATGCTCGTCGGGGCTGAGGAAGGACGTCAGACGTTCCTCCTGGTAGCCCTTCAGGAGCGGGACCCCGGTCGCCGGTGCGACGACCAGGACCAGCGCGACAAGCGCGGTCAGAGCGACGCCGATGACCGCGAAGTGCGTCCAGGGGACGCCTCCGAAGTACATGACGGCGAGGGTGGCGACCGCGAACACCATGGAGGTGCCGAGGTCGGGCTGCAGGAAGACAAGGGCAGCCGGTGCCAGGCCGAGGCAGAGGTAGCGCACCGTGCGCTGGACCTGCGAGCCGCGTCTGGCGCCATCGATCACGAACCCGGCAAGCGCAAGCACAAGCAGGAGCTTGCCGAGCTCCGATGGCTGGAAACTGAAAAAGGGAAGTTCGAAGGCGCGCCGCGAGCCGCGGGCGGCGAAGCCGAAGACGAAGACCAGCGAGACGCTGGCGCAGAGGAAGGTGTAGATGCCGACCCGCAGCTCGCGGAAGCGGGAGTAGTCGATCCGGGTCAGGACCAGCATTCCGACGATCCCGAGCACGGCGTAGATCGCCTGCCGCTCGAGGAAGTAGTTGGGGTCGCCGGGGACGTCGTTCTGAGTCGCCTGGCCGAGGGTGAAGACGCTGAAGGCGATCAGGCCGACGGCGGCGATCGTCAGCGGCCAGTCCATGTGGGCCAGGCCGAGGCGCTCGCCGATGCCGACGTGGACCGCGAACGGCTCCGGCCGGGTGTTTCTGGTTCGGGTGGCGTAGGTGTTCATTCAGCTCCACCGGCGCTCGACACTTCCGAGGCCCGCTTCTTGTAGATCGCTTCGAGAATGTCCAGGACGGCAGGGGCCGCAGATTCGGCTCCGAAGCCGCCTTCCTCGACGGTGGCAATAGTCACGATACGCGGGTTGGGGTACGGGGAGAGCGCCGCGAACCAGGATTGGTCGCCGTGGCCCGGTCGTTCGGCGGTCCCGGTCTTGCCCGCGATCGGGATCGGGAAGCCGCCGAAGACCCCGGCGGCGGTTCCGTCGCCTTCCTGCGCCGCGGCATGCAGGCCTTCGAGGATCGCGTTGCGGTAGCCGCCGTCGATGTGGAACTTGCGACGGGTCTTCGGCTCGAACTCCTTCAGCACCCGGCCGGCGGCGTCCTCGACTTCCATCCCCACGTGCGGGGTGACGATCTTGCCGCCGTTGCCGAGCGCCGCGTAGGCGATCGCCATCTGCAGCGGGTTGGTCTGCAGGTCCCCCTGCCCGGTCGCCAGCTGGATGTTGTCGCCGGCCGACCAGGGGCGGTCGGTCAGTTCTTCCTTGTAGAGCTGGTTGCGCCACTGTTTGCTCGGCAGCAGGGTTTCGCCTTCCTCCGGCAGGTCGAGCCCGGCGGGCCGGCCGATCCCCAGTTTGTGCGCCCATTCCTGCAGCTCGTTGGTCTTCCACATGTCGAGACCGAGCAGGTAGAAGTAGACGTCGGAGGAGACCTGCAGGGCGCGGCGCAGTTCGACCGCGCCGTGCGCTTCGCCGCCGGCATTTTCGAAGGTGTCGGTGCCGACTTCGATAAGGCCGTTGTCCTGGACCACCGTGTCGGGGGTGATCTGGCCGTTTTCGAGCGCCGCCAGAGCGGTGATGATCTTGAAGATCGAGCCCGTCGGATAGGCGCCTTCGGTCGCCCGGTTGACGAGCGGAGCCAGCACCGGGTCCCGGTAAAGTTCGTTCACCTGCGCCTGGCTCGGTTCGATCAGGTCGGTCGGGTCGTAGGTCGGGTTCGAGCCCATCGCGAGGATCTCGCCGGTGTCGATGTTCATCGAGATGAACGCCCCCGGCAGGCCCCGCGCGGAGAGCGCCGCTTCGCCGGCGGTCTGGACTTCCTCGTCGATCGACAGCTTCAGGTTGTCGCCCGGAGTCGGCGGGGTCGAGACCAGTTGGCCGCCGGGAGTCGGCTCGCCCAGGGCGTTGACCTGGATCCGGGTCAGCCCTGGGTCGCCGCGCAGATACTTGTCGTAGGCGTACTCCGCCCCGGCCTGGCCGATCTCGTCGCCCGGTTCGAGGTTCTTGTACTGCGTTTCCTTCAGCTCTTCTTCGGAGATCTCGCTGACGTTGCCGAGCACGTGGGCGGCGAGGCTGCCGTCCGGGTAGTGGCGGACGAAGACCCGCTCCACCGTCACCCCGGGGAATTCGTCCTGGTTCTCTTCGATGTAGGCGATCAGCTCGTAGCCGACGTCGCGCCGCAGCGTCACCGGCGCCCCGGCGGCGACTTCTTCGCTCTGCTTGATCGTCCGCCGCACCTTGCGCACCGACATGTGCGTCAGCTCCCCCAACCGCGCCAGCTCGGCCCGTTCTTCGGCCGCGTCTTCGGGCAGTTTGGTGGTGTTCAGCTGCAGCGCCAGGCTGGTGCGGTTGTCGACCAGGACGTTGCCGTCACGGTCGAGGATGTCGCCGCGGGGGGCGATCACTTTGAACTCGCGGGTGCGGTTGTTCTTCGCCTCGGCCAGGTACTCGTCGCCGGAGAGGACCTGCAGGTTCCAGAGCCGGAAGAAGAGGACGGCGAAGAGGACGATGGCCACGCCGCCGACCACGGCCACCCGCAGGTTGAGCCGGCTGCCCTGGGGACGATCTTCGGGCCCGAGATGCATGGTCTAGGCCCCCAGGACGGTCGGGCGTCGGCCACGGCGGACCATCGGCTCCTCGACCAGGGCCGGCCGCAGCGCCCGGCGCACGCCGGCGTAGATCGCCCAGCCGAGGAAGAAGGCGAAGATGCTCTTCATCAGCATGTCGCGGATCACCAGGCCGCTGATCGGGGCGTCTATCCCCAGCGTCAGCTCGACCGCGCCGAAACCGAGCTCGGCGAACAGGGTCAGCGCCATGCAGAGCAGCGGCGCCACCAGGGCGCTGTGGATCTCGAAGCGCTCGCGGAAGAGGCCGGCGAGGTAGCCGGTCGCCAGCAGGACCAGCGAGGCGCCGCCGAGCGGGGCGATCAGCAGGCAGTTGAGCAGGAACCCCACCCAGAACCCGCAGACCGCCCCGGTCAGGGTGCCGCCGAGCAGGCCGAGGACGACGACCAGCGCCGGCAGCACGTCGGGGCTGACGTGGAAGAGCGCCACTTGGCTGAAGAAGGAGAGCTGGAGGATCACCCCGGCGACCACGATCGCGATCAGGCGGGCGACGATGTTCGGGGTGAGGATCATTCGCGCGAGCCCCCGGTCAGCACCTGGACCAGGTCGAGGTCGCGGAGGTCGGCGTAAGGCCGGACGTTGACCTGCTGCTGGGCCTCCTGCTGTTTGAGCGAAGCTTCGGCGACTTCGCCGATCGGCAGGTTCGGCGGGTAGTCCGATTCGATCCCGATTCCGCGCCAGCCGGAGGTGACCACCGACTGGCCCTTGCCGACCCGTTTTTCGCTGTCGAGGAAGTCGAGGATGAGGTCTTCGGGGTCGCCGACCGAGGGCTTCATCACGCCCTGGATACCGCTCGGGACGATCTTCGCCGAGACGGCGCTGGAGTGGTCGGCGATCAGCGTCACCCGGGCCGAGCCGCCGGTCACCGCGGCGACCTTGCCGACCAGGCCGTCGCCGTTGACCACCGGATCGTCTACCTCGACCCCGTCGCCGGAGCCGACGTCGATCGTCACGTCGGCGAACCAGACGGTCGGCGAGCGGGCGATCACCCGGCCGGTGACCGGGTCGTAGCCGGACGGGATCGCGCCGCTTTTGTCCAGCCCGACCAGCTTGCGCAGCTGCGCGTTTTCGGCCAGCGCCGTCTTCGCCCCGACCGCCTGCTTGCGGGCGACCTGGAGTTCGTCGTGCAGCTGGGCATTGTCGCCCTTCGCGTCGAAGGTCTCGTCGAACCAGTTGACCAGGTCGCGGGCCGGCTTCAGGGCGCGGTCGGCGACGTCCTGGAGCGGGCTGAAGATCGTGCTGACGCCGCGCTGGACGCCGTTCGAGCCCTGGCCGTAGGTGACGGTGAGCAGGATGAACGAGCCGACTATCAGCAACGCCAGAACCGCCCTGCGGCGGCGTACTTGCTTTCGATACACGTTGGGGACCTAAGTTCGAGGATTCGCATGAGCGCCGCCTAAAGCCGGGGGCGCGCTCCGTTGTTCTTACCGGCGCGGTGGATCGTCTCGACCTCCTCGAGCGAGATGCCCGAGCCGACCGCCACGCACGTCAACGGCGACTCTGCCAGTTGACAGGGCATCTGGCACTCGTCGCGCAGGCGCTGCTCAAGTCCTTGCAGCAGCGCGCCGCCGCCGGCGAGGGTGATGCCTCGGTCCATGATGTCACCCGCCAGCTCCGGGGGCGTCCGGTCGAGCGTCTCCTTGACCGCGGCGACGATGTGGCTGACCGGCTCCTCCAGCGCCCCGCGCACCTCCTCCGAGGTCAGCTCGATCGTCTTCGGCAGGCCGGAGACGAGGTCGCGACCGCGGATCTCGGTCCGCACCTCTTCCGGCAGCGGCGAGGCCGAGCCCGCCTCGAGCTTGACCTCCTCCGCGGTCTGGGTGCCGATCGCGAGTTTGTAGCGCTGCTTGCAGTGGGCGACTATCGCTTCGTCGAGCTCGTCGCCGCCGACCCTGATCGACTGCGAGACGACGATCCCGCCGAGGCTGATCACCGCCACCTCGGTGGTGCCGCCGCCGATGTCGACGATCATCGAGCCGGTCGGCTCGGCGACCGGCAGGCCGGCGCCGATCGCCGCCGCCATCGGCTCCTCGATCAGGTATGCCTGGCGGGCGCCGGCCGAGAGGCAGGCCTCCTCGACCGCTCGCTTCTCGACCCCGGTGACGCCGGAGGGGACGCAGACGACGACCCGCGGGTGGGCGAAGCGATTGGAGTGGACCGAGGCGATGAAGTGGCGCAGCATCTGCTCGGTGACGTCGAAGTCGGCGATCACCCCGTCCTTCAGCGGCCGGATCGCGGTGATCGTGCCGGGGGTGCGGCCCAGCATCCGCTTCGCTTCGACCCCGACCGCGTGGACCTGGCCGCTGACCGAGTCGATTGCCACCACCGAGGGCTCGGAGAGGACGATGCCGCGCCCCCGGACGTAGACCAGCGTGTTGGCGGTGCCGAGGTCGACGGCCATGTCGCGGCCGCCGAGCCGGATCTTGCCGAAGATGCCCATTTCCAGGGCCGATGATGGCAAACCCGTTTAAGCGTTCTGTGAGCTTGGCCGGTGAGGCGCGAAAAGCTGCGGCGCCAGCTCGGCCAGGAGGCCGACCGGCAGGCCGACGACGTTGGAGACGCTGCCCTCGAGCCGCTCGACCAGGCTGGAGCCGAGGGTCTGGACCGCGTAGCCGCCGGAGCGCCCCTGCCACTCGCCGAAGCGCACGTAGCGCTCCTTCTCGGCCTCGGTGAGGTGCTTGAAGACGACGGTGGTCTGCTCGAGGCCGCTGCGCTCTTCGCCGCCCTCGATCACGATGAGGCCGCTCATGACCGTGTGGGCGCGGCCGGACATACGGTCCAGATAGCGGCGCGCGTCGGCCGCGTCGGCGGGCTTGCCGAGCACCTCGCCGTCGAGGACCACGTCGGTGTCGCAGGCGATCACCAACTCGCCCTCCACCGCGGCCGCCTTGCGGCGCGCGTTCTCGACCACCAGGTGCTCGGGATCGCCCGCGCTCAGCTCCTCGACGCCGGGCACGACGACCTCGAACTCGACTCCCAGCTTCTGCAGGATCTCCCGCCGCTGCGGGGATCCGGATGCGAGGACGACCTTCAGGGAGCCCCTAGGAGAGCTCGGGGAACCAGATCCCGATCTCGCGCTCGGCCGACTCGTCGGAGTCGGAGCCGTGGACCATGTTGAAGGTCACCTCGAGGGCGAAGTCGCCGCGGATCGAGCCGGGGGCGGCCTCGACCGGGTTGGTCGCGCCGATCAGCTGGCGGGCCGCTTTCACGGCTTCCTCTCCCTCCAGGACCATCGCCACCAGGGTGCCGCCGGTGATGAAGGAGACCAGCTCGCCGAAGAAGGGCTTGTCGGTGTGCTCGGCGTAGTGCTCGTTTGCGGTCGCCTCGTCGGCGCGCATCGACTTCAGCGCGGCGATACGCAGACCCTTGCGCTCGAAGCGGGCGATCACCTCACCGGTGAGGGCGCGTTCGAAGGCGTCAGGCTTGACGAGGATCAGGGTCCGGCTCACGGCGGGGGCTCCTTTGCTCTTGGGTTGGTTTTGCCCCCTCCTGCGCCTCGGGCGGCGCTTTGCGGCGCCGCGGCTCGGCCTGCTGTCTCGGCTGTGCCTCACGGGGCGGTGCCTGACGCGACTGAGCTTGGCGCTCCTCGGGGTCTCTACGTTGTTTGCGTCGCGGCCGCTCGCCACCACCGCCGCCACCGCCGAGGCTCGTCTCGCAGAAGGGGCAGAGGCCCCAGCGCGGGTCGACCGGCTTGTTGCAGGTCGGGCAGGGGTCCTTGAGGCGCTGCCTGCAGTTAGGGCAGCGCAGGTAGTTGCGCTCGACCGGGTACTCGCAGTTCGGGCAGCTCTGCTCGCGCAGCTGCTTCACCCGCAGCTCGGCGGCTTTGATCTCCAGCTCGCGCTCGTGGGCGTCCTCGAGGAACTCCGGCGGGCGGACGATCGCGTAGACGGCGGTGCCGATGAAGGGAAAGAAGGAGGCGACGGTGGCGCAGGCGACCAGGAAGGGGTCGGAGATCCGCCGGCGGGCGTCGAGGTAGGTGTAGACGATCAGCGCCAGCCAGAGGACGACCAGCATCAGCAGGAAGAGGGTGGCGGCGAGGTTGAGGCCGTCGTTGGTGATGCCGAAGATCGCTAGGGGCATAAGAAAGGGAAATTGGTGGATTTGCGCGGCCGCGCGGGGGCGGCAGTCTACTTCGCCGCTGCCGACGTCAACCCTGTTTCTAGAGGAAGAGCCTTCCGAACAGGTATCCGACGCCGAAGAAGACGAGGATCACGATCGCGACGACAGCGGCGACCAATCCCATCATCGACAGCAGTTCGGAACCGGCGCTGCGAGGACGATCCATGCGCGAATCCTCGCACAGTCAGGAAGCGACCAGCCGCCGCGCCGGCCCGATTGCATAGTGGGAACCGGCGACGAGCAGGACCCCCTCGGGATCGGCCGCAGCCAGCTCTCGCGCCCGCCGCAGGGCCGCCTCGAAGCCAGGCTCGGCTTCGGCCGACAGGCCGGCCTCGGAGCAGATGGCGGCTAGCTCGGCGGCCGGGCGCGAGCGTGCCCCAGAGCGCCCGTGGCCTTCCAGCGCCGCCGCCGGCAGCTCGGTGCAGACGACGCGGTCGAGGGCCGGGGCCAGCGCCGCGACCATCTCCCCCGCGTCCTTGTCGGCAAGGACCGCCAGGCAGGCCACCACGCGGCGGCCGCCGGCCAGCTCCGGCAGCGAGTGGGCCAGGGCGGCGGCGCCGGCTGGGTTGTGGGCGGCGTCGAGGTAGGTCGGTGGCTGCTCGGCGATCAGCTCCAGGCGCCCAGGAACTGTGACCGCAGCGGCGACCCGCGCGACCGCGTCGGAGTCGATCCGGCCGAGAAAAGCCTCTGCCGCGGCGCAGGCGATAGCGAAATTGCGGCGCTGGAACTCGCCCGGCGCGCGCAGCGTCACCCCGGAGCCCGGATCTGCCGGCGCCTGGATCAGGCGCGCCCCCCGCTCCCGCGCCGTGCGCTCGGCCAGCTCGGCCACCTCGGACGAGACCTCGCCCAGAACCAGGATCGTCTGGTCGCGCAGGACTGCCAGCTTCTCGGCCGCAATCGCGGCCTCGGTCTCCCCCAGCCACTCGGTGTGGTCGAGGCCGATCGAGGTGAGGACGGTGACCCGGGAGGGAATCGTGTTGGTCGCGTCGAGGCGACCGCCGAGGCCGGCCTCGACCACCGCCACCTCGACCCTCGCCCGGGCAAGGGCGACGAAGCTCGCCGCGGTCGCCGCCTCGAACTGGGTCACCGCGTCGCCCTCCTCGAGGCTGCGGTCGACCCCCTCGGCGGCCCGGGCGACCTGCTCGACCGCCTGCTCCCAGGCCGCCGCGCCCACCTCCTCCCCCTGCACCAGCGTCCGCTGCGACCAGCGGTCGGTGTGGGGGGAGACGCAGGCGCCGGCGCGCAGCCCGTGCGCCTGAAGCAGCGCCGCGGTCATCCGCGTCACCGAGGACTTGCCGTTGGTGCCGACGACGTGGATCGAGGCGAAGCGGTGCTGCGGCAGCCCCAGCGCCGTCGTCAGCCGGTGCATCCGGTCAAGGCCCAATCGCCAGCCGACAGGTTCCAGCGAGTCAAGGTAATCATCAGGCGACGACTGCTCCGCTTCGCGTCCGCTGCCGTCTGGGAAGCGCCCCAACGCTTAAGCCAGCTCCTCGAGTTCGGCCCGGTAGCGCTCGAGCTTCCCCCGCTCCTCCTCGACCACCTCGGCCGGGGCCTTGGCGACGAAGCCCTCGTTGCCGAGCTTGCGCTCGCCCCGCTCGACCTCGGCGCGCAGCTCCTGGCGCCGCTTCTCGAGCCGCTCGGCGACCGCGGCGCCGTCGAGCTGGTCGGAGTCGAGGACGCGCACCGGGCCGATCGAGGCGACCGGCTCGGCGCCGACGCCGTCGAACTCGAAGCGCGAGAGGCGAGAGACGAAGGCGGGCGGCTCGACCCCGTCGATCACCGCCGGCAGGGTGGCGCCGACCGCGACCCCGGCGAGGTCGCGCCAGGCGCGCAGCCGCTGGGTGAGGCGGATGCCGCCCTCGACGTCGGCCTCGGCGGCCTCGTCGATCAGCGCGAGGTCGGCGACGGGGAACGAGTGCACCGCCAGGTGACCCTGGCGCGCCGGGTGGTAGCTCCAGATCTCCTCGCTGACGAAGGGCATCGTCGGGTGCAGCAGCCCCAGCACCCGCTCCAGCGCGTAGAGCAGCGTCGCCGAGACCTCCTCCTCGCCGTCGTAGAGCCGCGGCTTGACGATCTCCAGGTACCAGTCGCAGAGGTCGCGCCAGAAGAATGAGTAGGCCTCCTGGACCGCGTGGGCGAAGTCGTAGGTCTCGAGCTTGTCGGTCACCGAGGCGATCGTGCCCTCGAGCCGCGAGAGGATCCAGCGGTCCTCGACGCAGGTCGGCCGCGGCGCCGGCTCGACCTCGGCCGTGTTCAGCAGGATCAGCCGGCTCGCGTTCCAGAGCTTGTTGGCGAGGTCGCGGCCCTGCTCCACCTTGGCGTCGGAGAAGCGCACGTCCTGAGTCGAGGACATCGCCAGCAGACCGAAGCGCAGGGCGTCGGCGCCGTGGACGTCGATCTCCTCCAGCGGGTCGATCCCGGTCCCCAGGCTCTTCGACATCCGCCGCCCGTCGCGGGCCTGGATCACCGAGTGGACGTAGACGTCGCGGAAGGGGATGTCGCCGGCGAACTCGAGCCCGGTCATGATCATCCGCGCGACCCAGAGGAAGAGGATCTCCCGCGCCGTGGTGAGGAAGCTGGTCGGGTAGAAGGCGCGCAGCTCGGGGGTGTCGTCGGGCCAGCCGAGGGTCGCGAAGGGCCAGAGCGCGGAGCTGAACCAGGTGTCGAGCACGTCTTCCTCCTGGCGCAGCTCGCCGCCGCAGGCATCGCAGCGCTGCGGCTCGGACTCGGCGACGATCGTCTCGTTGCAGGCGTCGCAGTACCAGACGGGGATCCGGTGCCCCCACCAGAGCTGGCGCGAGACGCACCAGGGGCGGATCTCCCGCATCCAGTCGAGGTAGACCCGCTTCCACTGTGGCGGCGTGATGTTGACCTCGTCGCGTTCGACGACCTCGATCGCCGGCCGCGCCAGCTCGTCCATGCGGCAGAACCACTGCAGCGAGATCAGCGGCTCGATCCGCTCGCCGGAGCGGTGCGAGAAGGGGACCGAGTGGACGTAGGGCTCCTCGGCGCTGAGGCGGCCCTCGCCGCGCAGCGCCTCGACCACGGCCACCTGTGCCTCGGCGGCGGTGAGGCCGGCGAACTCGCCTGCCTCCTCGGTCATCCGCCCGTCGGGGCCGATCACGCCGATCTCCTCGAGCTTGTGCTTGCGGCCGATCTCGAAGTCGTTGGGGTCGTGGCCGGGGGTGATCTTCAGCGCGCCGGTGCCGAACTCGACGTCGACGTGCTCGTCGGCGATCACCGGGATGCGGCGACCGACCAGTGGCAGGACCACGTGCTTGCCGACCAGGTCGGCGTAGCGCTCGTCGCCGGGGTTCACGGCGACGGCGGTGTCGGCGAGCATCGTCTCCGGGCGGACGGTGGCGACGGTCAGCACCCGGTCGGAGTCCTCGACCGGGTAGTCGATCGAGTAGAGGACGTCCTCGACCTCACGGTTCTCGACCTCGAGGTCGGAGATCGCCGAGTGCGAGCCCGGGTCCCAGTTGACCATGTAGTTGTCGCGGTAGATGTAGCCCTTGTCGAAGAGCTGCTTGAAGACCCGGTAGACGGCGCGGACGTAGCCCTCGTCGAGGGTGAAGCGCTCCCGGTCGTAGTCGCAGGAGGCGCCGAGCCGTTTGTACTGCTCGACGATCCGCGAGCCGTACTCGGCTTTCCACTCCCAGACCTTCTCGACGAACGCCTCGCGACCGAGGTCGTGGCGGCTCTTGCCTTCTTTCTTCAGCTCTTTCTCGACCACCGCCTGGGTGGCGATCCCGGCGTGGTCGGTGCCGAGGACCCACAGCGTGTTCTTCCCCCGCATCCGATTCATCCGCACCAGCGCGTCCTGCATCGACCCGTTCAGCGCGTGCCCCATGTGCAGCACCCCGGTCACGTTCGGCGGCGGGATCGCCACAGAGAAATTCTCCGCCGCCGTCCCCTCCGCTTGAGGATGGAAATACCCCCCGTCCATCCACTCCGAAAAGATCCGCCCCTCGACCTCAGTCGGGTCGTATCGGGTGGTCTCCTCGAGCCTCTTCCGCTGCGCCGCTTCCACGGCGGCGAGTCTAGATAGCCGCTTCCGAGTTTGTACCCACTGGGGTGGGTCGAATCTCGGAAGCGTTAAGCGGATTCCTCGGAGAGGCCGGTGTCAGCCGGCCCGATGTCCTGCTGGACCGCCTCGGTCACCAGCGTCGGGCGGCGGCCCTCGGTGATCGTCTCCTTGGTTACCACGCACTTGGTCACGTCGCGCCGCGAGGGCAGCTCGAACTGGACGTCGAGCAGGGTCTCCTCGAGGATCGAGCGCAGGCCACGGGCGCCGGTCTCGCGCTCCAGGGCCTTGTCGGCGATCGCCTCGAGGCTGTCGTCGGCGAAGACCAGCTCGATGTCGTCGAACTCGAAGAAGCGCTGGAACTGGCGGGTGAGCGCGTGGCGCGGCTCGGTGAGGATCGTGCAGAGGTCGTCGCGGCTGAGCTGGTGGATCGCGGTGATCACCGGCAGGCGGCCGATGAACTCGGGGATCAGGCCGTACTCGATCAGGTCCTCGGGCAGCACCTGCTCGAACCACTCGCCGGTGTCCTTCTTCTCGCGTGAGGAGATTTCGGCGCCGAAGCCGATGCCGCGGTCGCCGACCCGCCGCTCGATCACTTTGTCGAGTTCGGCGAAGGAGCCGCCGCAGACGAAGAGGATGTTGGTGGTGTCGATCGTCAGGAACTCCTGGTGGGGGTGCTTGCGCCCGCCCTGCGGCGGCACCGAGGCGGTGGTCCCCTCGAGGATCTTCAGCAGCGCCTGTTGGACGCCTTCGCCGGAGACGTCGCGGGTGATCGACGGGTTGTCGGCTTTGCGCGCGATCTTGTCGATCTCGTCGATGTAGATGATCCCGGTTTCGGCCTTCTTGACGTCGAAGTCGGCGGCCTGGATCAGCTTCAGGAGGATGTTCTCGACGTCCTCGCCGACGTAGCCGGCCTCGGTCAGCGCGGTCGCGTCGGCGATCGCAAAGGGGACGTTGAGGATCCGGGCCAGGGTCTGCGCCAGCAGCGTCTTGCCGCAGCCGGTCGGCCCCAGCATCATGATGTTCGACTTCTGCAGCTCGACCTCGGTCTCGTCGGACTGGGCGATCTGGACCCGCTTGTAGTGGTTGTAGACGGCGACCGAGAGCGAGCGCTTGGCGGCGTCCTGACCGACCACGTACTCCTGCAGGACGTCGAAGATTTCCTGCGGCTTGGGCAGGTTCTCCAGCTCGAAGACCGGCGGCGCGGTCAGCTCCTCGTCGATGATCTCGTTGCAGAGGTCGATGCACTCGTCGCAGATGTAGACGCCGGGGCCGGCGATCAGCTTTTTGACCTGGCGCTGCGACTTGCCGCAGAAGCTGCAGAGGAGCTGCTCGTTCGAATCTGAAGGACGTGCCAGCGGAATCCCCTCCTAAACGGGACGAATCTCTTGCCTCCGGAGGCGGTCCAAAGCTTAGACAGGGACCTGCACCGGTTCGTGAGGGTCGTTTACGGCATCGGCCCGGCGGTCCCTTCCCATGAGCGCAGCCTTGCGTGGCGCTACCGTGGGCGGGTGCCCGCGGAGCTTGAGATCGCGCCGATCCTCGCCGAGGAGTTCGAGGAGCTGCTGCCGCTGATCGCCGCCTACCAGCGCTTCTACGAAGTCGAGGACGTCGACGATGAGCGCAACCGCACCTTCTTCGGCCGCTTCCTCGGCCCGAGCGAGGACGGTCTCCTGCTCGGCGCCCGCAGCGAGGAGCGACTGGTCGGCTACGCCTGCCTCTACTGGCACTTCAGCTCGCTGGAGGCCTGCGAGAGCGTGCTGATGAACGACCTCTTCGTCGACGAATCGGCCCGCGGCCAGGGCGTCGGCCGAGCGCTGATCGAAGCCGCCGCCGCGGTCGCCCGCGATCGCGAGGTCCCGTTCGTCGAGTGGTCCACCGCCCCCGACAACGAGACCGCGCAGCGCCTCTACGACTCGATCGGCGCCGAGCGCACGGAGTGGTACAGCTACGAACTGCGGGTCTAATCCAGTCGGTCCATCACCCTGAAGATCGCCTCCAGCAGAGCGCGGCGCTCGTCCCGCTGGTCATCCAGTTCGGCGAGGATCCGATTGGCCCATCGCCGATCCTCGATGATTATCTCCTCCAACTTCGCCGTGGCCACCTCTTGGCGCGCGACTGCCTCCTCCTGCTTCCGTCGCGCCGCTTCGATGCCTGCCCTCGATTCCCTCAGCGAAGCCTCTAGTTCCTCCTGGGTCACGGGGACGATGCTGCCAGAGGTGACCGCACACATCGCGCGCAGATTGGAGAATCTCTGCAACGCGTTAGCGTCGTCTTCGTGGACTTCTCCTTCGACCCCGTCGACCGAGACGATCCGCGGGTGCGGGAGCTCTACGCGGACTTCGTCCGCGAGGCCGACGGGCCGCTGGTCTACGACCGCGAAGAAGCCGGGATCGACCTCGACGAGGAGATCGCCGCCGGGCCTCCGGCGGACCTGGTCCCTCCCAACGGCGTCCTTTTCCTAGCCACGGTCGGCGGCGAACCCGCCGGGCTCGGTGGCGTCCGCCACCTCGACACCGAAGTCGCCGAGGTGAAGAGCATGTACGTGGCGCCGGCCTTCCGCGGCAGCGGCCTCGGCCGCCGCATCCTCTCCCGGCTCGACGAGGTTGCGGCGGAGCACGGCTGCAGGGCTGTCCGCCTCGACACCTCCGACTACCTCACCCCCGCCGTCGGTCTCTACCGCGCCGCCGGTTACCGCGAAGTGCCCGCCTACAACGACAACCCGAAAGCCGACCTCTGGTTCGAACGGAAGCTGGACCCGGAAACTCAGGAGTAGCGGTCCCAGCGCCGCAGCGAGGGCTCCGGGTCGACCGGGACGTCACCGACGTGGATCTCGAAGTGGAGGTGGCAGCCGGTGCCGGCGGCGTTGCCGGTTTCGCCGACCGAGCCGACCCGCTCGCCCTCCCAGACGCGCTGGCCGCCGTGGAAGCGGGCCGGGCGCGGCATGTGGGCGTAGAAGTAGCTACGGCGCTCGCCTTCGCCGTGAATCAGCAGGTACCAGCCGTAGAGAACGGGGTCGAAGCCGCTGCGCAGCACCTTGCCGTTGCGGACGGCGACGAGGGGCGTGCCGCATCCGGCGGTGACGTCGAAGCCTTCGTGGATGCGGCCGCCGCTACGCGGCGCGTGGAACTCGCCGATCGCCCCGCGGACACCGTGGGGCCCCTGGACCGGAAAGACGTGGCCGTAGTAGGGAACACCTCCCCCGCTGCCGGCAATCTGAGCCGAGGCCGGAGCGGCAAGGAGCGCCAGCGCTGCAAAGAGGAGAACCGAGGCGCGCTTCAGTGGTGCTCGATCACGCGGTCGACGATGTTGTACTCCTTCGCCTCCTCCGCGCTCATGAAGTAATCGCGTTCGGTGTCTTTGGTGACCTTCTCGAACGACTGACCGGTGTGCTCGGCGATGATCTCGTCGAGCCGGCGGCGGACTTCGATGATCTCTTTGGCGTGGATCTCGATGTCGGTGGCCTGGCCCTGGAACCCGGCCGAGACCTGGTGGATGAGGATCTTCGAGTTCGGCAGCGCCATCCGCTTGCCGGCGGCGCCGCCGCTCAGCAGCAGCGCCCCCATGCTCATCGCGACGCCGACGCAGATCGTCTGGACGTCGGGCTTGATGAACTGCATCGTGTCGTAGATCGCCAGCCCGGCGTAGACCGAGCCGCCGGGCGAGTTGACGTAGAGGCTGACGTCCTTGTCGGGGTCCTCGGACTCCAGGTGCAGCAGCTGGGCGACGATCAGGTTGGCGATGTCGTCGGTGACCGGGGTGCCGAGGAAGATGATCCGCTCGCCGAGCAGGCGCGAGTAGATGTCGAACGCACGCTCGCCGCGCGACGTCTGCTCGACCACCATCGGGATCAGAGGGCTCATCGCCCGCACTCTATAGAGGCGCTCTGACCTACTCGCCACCCGGGGTCCAGAGCTCGCCGGATTTGGCTTTGCCCTCCTCGGGCGCCAGCAGTTTCTCGCGGGCCTCGGCTTTCCCCTGGCGCGCGTCGGCCTCCTCTTTCGGGATCGGCTTGGCCGCCTCGGCGACCAGCTCGATCGCCTTGCGGGCCCGCAGGTCTTCGCGGATCATTGCGTCGCGACCGCTCTCGCGCAGCCGCTCCAGCAGTTTCTCCGGCGTCGTCCGCTCGTGTTCGGCGCTGTGCTCCAGGGCCTCGACCATCTCCTCCTCGGAGACCTCGATCGCCTCCGCCTCGGCGATCGCCGTGACGACGGCCTCGCGCCGCAGCTCTTTTGCCGCGTCCTCCTTCGTCTCCTCGATCAGCTCGTCGCGGGTTTTGCCCTGCATCTGCAGGAACTGGTTGGGGTCCATGCCGCGGCCGGCGAGTTGGCGTTCCATCCGCTCCCAGCGTTCGGTCGCCCGCCCCGTCGCCAGCTCCTCGGGCACCTCGACGGTCGCCTCGGCCACCGCCGCGTCGATCGCCGCCACCCTGAAGTCCTCCTCGGCCCGGCTGCCCAGCGCCGCGCCGACTTTCTCGCGGATGTCGTCGCGCAGCTCCTCCAGCGTGTCGAACTCCGAAGCGTCTGAGGCGAAGTCGTCGTCGAGCTCGGGCAGGACTTTCTCCCGCACCTCCTTGACCTTGACCTTGAAGACCGCGTCTTCGCCCGCCAGATGCTCGGCCTGGTAGTCGGCGGGGAAGGTGACCTGGATCTCGCGCTCCTCGCCGGCCTTGGCGCCCGTGAGCTGCTCCTCGAAGCCCTCGATCAGCGACCCGGAGCCGAGCGCCAGCAGGTAGTCCTCGGCGGCCCCGCCCTGGAAAGGCGCGCCGTCGAGGAAGCCCTCGAAGTCGATCAGCAGCGAGTCGCCGTCGGCGGCCTCGCGCTCGACCGGCTCCAGCCGCGCGAAACCCTCGCGGACGCGCTCGACCTCGGTGTCGACGATTTCGTCGGGGACCTCTTTCTCCTCCTTGCCGACCTCGAGCCCCTTGTACTCGCCGAGCTTGGCCTCGGGCCGCACGCCGACCTCGAACTTGAACTCCAGCCCCTCCCCCTCGTCCTCGGGGGTGGAGACCATCTCGATGCTGGGGTCGCCGATCGGGCTGACGCCGGCGTCGAACAGCGCCAGTTCGTACCACTCGGGCAGCGCGTCGCGGATCGCCTCCTGCAGGACCAGGCCGAAGCCGAGCCGCTGGATCACCAGCGAGGGCGGCGCCTTGCCGGCGCGGAAGCCGGGCATCCGCATTTCCTTCGCCATCGCGCGGGCGGCGCGGGAAGTCGCTTTCTCGACGTCGGCGGCCGGCACCTCGACCGCGACCTCGACACGTGAGTTGGGGAGCTCCTTGAGGGTGGTCTGCATGGACGGGTGAATCTAGCGACGTTGCCCAAGCATCGTCCGCAGCGCCACCGCGAAGTCGATCGCGAAGGCGAGGCCCCGCCCGACCGGCCCCGTCACCAGCCACGCCCGCGCCCGCTCTGCGGCGTTATTCACGGGCCTCCCCGGCGCCGGTCAGCTGCCGTTCCAGGCGCTCGGCCTGACCGGCGGCGACCGCGCGCTGCGCCCGCGCCTCGTCCAGCTCCACCCCCCGCTCCAAGGCGAGATCGAGCAGGCGCTGCTTCTCGATCCCTTCCCGCGAGACCTCGAAGAAGACCCAGGCCAGCAGCCCGAGGCCGAGGAAGGTCCCCTCGACCATCATCACCACCCCGGCGGTGCTCTGGTCGGCCAGGGGGCTGAGGTTCCAGTAAGCCTCGCCGGCTGCGTACTTCGGGTAGAGCACCGACCCCGACCACATCAGGACGTTGCCGAGGATCGCGCCGGCGAAGCGGACCGCGACCACGTAGCCGACCTTCCAGGCGGCGGTGAACCAGGTCGGCTTCGGCAGCGGGCCGAAGATCGGCATCCACATCAGGCAGCCGAAGAAGATGAAGCTGGCGTGCTCGATCAGGTGCACCGCCGCGCCGCCGTAAGCAGCGTCGTAGAGCGCCGGGATGTGCCAGAAGTAGAAGTTCAGCGCCCAGAGCGGGAAGGCGACCAGCGGGTGGGCGAGGATCCGCAGCCGGTCGAAGACGGGAATCGCGAGGATCGGCTGCAGCAGCGGCCCGGTCAGGCCGAGGACCAGGAGCAGGGTGGCGAGGTCGCCGAGCATCAGGTGCTCGACCATGTGGGCGATCACCAGCTCCTCGCCGATATGGGCAACCGGGGAGACGAGGGCGACCGCGATCGTCAGCAGCCCGCCGGCGAAGCAGAGCTGGCGCCAGAGCGGCACCGGCCGCCCCCGCTTGGCCAGCGTGGTCGAGCGCTTCGCGTAGAGGACCGCGGCGATCAGCAGCGGCAGCACCTCCAGCGGGGCGAAGGTCGCCTCGACGTGGCCGAGCGGCAAGTTCATCGATTTCAGCGTAGCCCGCTGGTAGCTTGGCTCGTCCGTGAGCTCCCAGAACCATCGCTTCCCCCCGATCGGGAGCTACGGCTTCCTTTCCGACTGCCACACCGCTGCCCTCGTCTCCTTCGGCGGCAGCGTCGAGTGGCTCTGCTTTCCCCGCTTCGACTCCCCCAGCGCGTTCGCCGCCCTGCTCGACCGCGGCGCCGGGCACATGCTGCTGCGGCCGCAGGGGGTGATCGTCCCGATCAGCCGCCGCTACCAGCCCGGCACGCTGGTGATCGAGACCACCTGGGTGACCGAGACCGGCTGGGTGGTGGTCAAAGACGCCCTGACGATCGCCGACTGGGCCGCCTCCGGCGAGGACGGAGACCGCCGCGGCCGGCCCGCGACCGCGCACGAGAACGACTGCTCGCTGCTGCGGACGATGACCTGCATCGACGGCGAGGTCGAGATGGAGATGGAGTGCGCGCCGCGCTTCGGCTACGGGCTCGAAGCGACCCGCTGGAGCGGCGGCGAGCTGGGCGAAGCGAAGGCCACCGCCGCCGGCGGCGCCGAGCTGATGCTGACCAGCGACATGCACCTGCAGCTCGACGGCGAGGACGCCCGTGGCCGCGTCACCCTGCGCGAAGACCAGACCGCCTTCTGCGCGCTGACCTGGAGCGACGGCGACCTCGGCGGCCCGCGCAGCGCCCCCGAGGCGCTGGAGCGGATCGACTCGACCGAAGAGTTCTGGCGCGAATGGCTGCGCGACGGGAGCTTCCCCGACCATCCCTGGCGGATCCACCTGCAGCGCTCGGCGCTCGTCCTCAAGGGGCTCACCTACACGCCGACCGGGGCGATCGTCGCCGCCCCCACGACCTCGCTGCCGGAGACCCCCGGCGGCGAGCGCAACTGGGACTATCGCTTCAGCTGGATCCGCGACTCCACCTTCAGCCTCTGGGCGCTGCACACCCTCGGCTTCGACGACGAGGCGCGGGACTTCATGCGCTTCATCGTCGACGTCTGCCAGGACCGGCCGGACCTGCAGATCATGTACGGGATCGGGCACGAGCGGGACCTGACCGAGGAGACGCTCGACCACCTCGAAGGCTACGGCGGGGCGAAGCCGGTGCGGATCGGCAACGGCGCCTACGACCAGCGCCAGAACGACGTCTGGGGCTCGCTCCTCGACTCCGTCTACCTGCACGAAAAGGCGCTGCGCGGCCGCGGCACCCAGGCGACCCGCGAGCTGATCCGCTACCAGGTGGAGGCGGCGATCGCGGCCTGGCCTCACCCCGACCAGGGCATCTGGGAGTCCCGCGGCGAGCCCCAGCACTACGTCTCCTCAAAGCTGATGATCTGGGTCGCCGCCGATCGCGGCGCCCGCCTCGCCCGCATCGGTGGCTTCGAGGATCTGGCGGTCGACTGGCAGGCGAAGGCCGACGAGTTCAAGGCCGAGATCCTCGAGCGCGGGGTACGCGACGGCGTCTTCCGTCAGCACTACGAAACCGACGCCCTCGACGCTTCTCTGCTTCTGATTCCGCTCTTCCGCTTCCTCCCGCCCGACGACGAGCGGGTGCGCGCCACGGTCAAGGCGATCGCCGCCGACCTCACCGAGCACGGACTCGTCTGTCGCTACAAGGTCGACGAGACCGACGACGGCCTGCACGGGAAGGAGGGAACCTTCCTGATCTGCTCCTTCTGGCTGGTCTCCGCGCTCTCGGAGATCGGCGAGCGACGCCGCGCCCGCGAGCTCTGCGAACGCCTGCTGGAGGCGGCCGGCTGGCTCGACCTCTTCGCCGAGGAGCTCGACGCCGAATCGGGGCAGCACCTCGGCAACTTCCCCCAGGCCTTCACCCACCTGGCGCTGATCAACGCCGTCTCCCACGTGATCGCCGACGAGAAGCGCGAAGACGGCGGCACCACCGCGGTCTTCACCGAGATGGGCGGCGTCCGCGAGGACGGCTAGCTTCCCCTTCGTTCAGAGGTTCGTAGACAGAAGATCTACAGACAGTAGATTGCGAATTGCCTAAAGTGCCAGCCCCGTGGGACCTGCAGGCGCTCGACAGGGAAAGGCAAGGGAGTGCGATGAACGAGACGATCGAGAGAGGGACGAACAGGGACGAAGACGAAGCGGTCGAGTCGGCGGTGCTGCGTCAGCTGCTGGAGCTGCACCCGGCGCAGCTGACGCTCGAGGAGCTGCGGCGGCAGATGGGCGGCGACCGCGACTTCGCCGAGCGCGACGCGCTCGAACGGGCGCTACGGGAACTCGCCGCCGATGGGCTGGTGCACCGGGGCACGGAGTTCGTGACCCCGACTCGCGCCGCGCTGCGCTTCAGCGCGCTGGCGGATCGGTAACCAGCCAGCGGAACCCGACCCGCAGCCGCGACCGCAGCTCGTCTGCCGCCGCGGCTGCGCCGGGGTCCGCCTCGCCCGGGGCGCTGACCAGGATCACCTGGGAAGCCGGAAAGCTGCCGAGCTGGTCTTCGACCGCCTGCACGAGGTCCTCGTCCCCGACCCGGGCCTCGGCCTCGATGCCCGCCGCAGCCAGCGCCGCGACGCCGATCACCGAGCGACGTTGCGCGTCGCCGCGCGCGCCCTCGACGTCGGACGCCCAACGATCGAGAAACCCGATCCGCACGGGCGAGAGCAGCAGCACTTCGCCGGGGCCCTCCCGCCGTACCGCCGCCGCCACCTGCTCGATCGTCTCCGGGTCCTCGAGACGGGCGGCGAGGACGACCAGGGTGCGATGCCCAAGTTCCGGCTCGGGCGGCGCGATCGGCCCCCGAGGGCGCTGACGCACGGCGAGGACGACGATCGCCACCGCGACCAGAGCTCCCATCGCGAGACCGGCGCCGGGGCCGCCGATGTAGAAGCCGAGAACGACCGGGGCGGCGATCGCCGCAACCAGGAGAGGCAGCTTCCACGGAGTCACCCCCCAAGCCTCTCAGGCGCGCGATCACCGCCCCGGATATCCCCTTGCTCAGGAGCCCTTGCTAATCGCAGTGGGCGCTACACGCTCGATTTCAATCCTCACGAGTCCACCTCCCCCCATTTCTCTCCCCTCGGTTCCCAGAACTGCGCTGGTGGCAGCAGCCACTCGAAAGTGACTGAGCGATTAATACTTTAAATCATTCCAGCAATCAAGGTGGGAGCAGCAAAACTCGTCAATAATCGGAAAACGCGGGACTGTTGTGAATTTCCTGATTGACAAGGTGTAAAGTCTTGTTATCGGCCATAACCCCTGGAAACGAACCGAGAAAAGGCCATGCCGAAGACCAAGAACAAAAAAGAGGGCGTCGAACAAGTAGTCGCGAAAGCCTTCGCGCACCCCCTTCGGGTGCAGATCCTGATCATTTTGAACGAGAAGGTCGCGAGCCCGAACATGCTCGCGCAGCAGCTCGACCAGAGCCTCAACCTGGTCGCCTACCACGTCCGCGTGCTCGAGAAATACGACTGCATCGAGCTCGTTGACACCAAGCAGCGCCGCGGCGCCACCGAGCACTTCTACCGTGCCACCCGCCGCCAGTTCCTCACCGACAGCGAATGGGCCCGCCTGCCGAAAAGCCTTCGCCCCGGCCTGTCCGGCGCGATGCTGAAGTCGGCCTTCGACGACGTCGAGGAGGCCCTGGACAAGAGCACCTTCGACGAGCTCGAGGACCGGCACCTGAGCCGAACCCCGATGGTCGTCGACAAGAAAGGCTGGCAGGACACCGCTGACCTCCTGGCGGGCGCCCTCGACCGGCTGCTGGAGATCCAGGCCGAAGCCACCGAGCGGTTGGCCGCAAACGACGAGGAGAGCATGCTCGCCAAAGTGATCATGCTCCACTTCAAGTCCCCAGCCCCGGACAGCGAGGCCGAGCCGGCCTCTTGATCGCCCGCGCACGCCGGGTCCGGTGCCGCTCCACCGAATGAGCGCACCACCAGTCGGACCCGGCCTCTCATCTCGCTATGGTTGACACGACGGCAACGTAGCCGTCCCGCTGCACAGCTTCGGACTGACGCTCTCAGGGCAGCAACGTTGGATAGGTATCGCCGCCTAATAGATCGATCCATGTTGTGACCAGCGACGAGACGCGGAAAAGCACCGACCAGCAGAGCCCGGGCCCCGGTGAGGGCCTCGCAAGTGAGCGGGCGCTCTGGGAGCGCTTTGTCAAAGACCGCGACCCGGCGATCCGCGAGGAGCTGGTTCGCCGCTACCTCCCCTTCGCGAAAAATCTGGCGCTGCGCTACCGCGGCGCCAGCGAGTCCTTCGACGACCTGCTGCAGGTCGCGAGCCTCGGCTTGGTCAACGCGATCGACCGCTTCGACCCCGACCGCGGCGCCCCCTTCACCGCCTTCGCCTCGCCGACCATCCTCGGCGAGCTGAAGCGCCACTTCCGCGACCGGGTCTGGACGGTCCGCGTGCCCCGCGGCCTGCACGACCGCATGGCCGAAGTGGAGAAAGCGATCTCCGAGCTGACCGTGCAGCTGCAGCGCTCGCCATCGGTCGGCGAGATCGCCGAGCGGCTCGAAGTCGACCCGACCGACGTGCTCGAGGTCTTGGAGGCAAACCACAACCGGCGCCCGCTCTCGCTCGACCGCCCGGTCGGCGGCGAAGATTCCGAAGAATCGCCGGCCTCCGAGTGGGTCGGCGACGAGGACGCCGGCTACGAGCTGATCGAGGACAAGCTGGCCCTCGAGGGCGCCCTCCCCCACCTCGACGAGCGCGAGCGGCTGGTCCTGCAGCTGCGCTTCGTCGAGGATCTGACCCAGTCGCAGATCGCCGAGCGCATCGGCCACTCGCAGATGCACGTCTCCCGAATCCTCCGCCGCACCCTGGAGCGGATCCGGAACGAGGTGGCAGAGCAGAGCAACGCCACCGCCGAGGCCGAGTAAGAGCGGTCATACGCAGGGAGGGGGTGGGTGCCCCTTCCCGGGAGCACCTCCGCTGGGTGAAGCGCGGCTTGGCTATCGCCCCGAACCAGATCGGCCCAGCTCCATGCTGAGTACCCGGGAAGGGGCACCCACCCCCTCCCCCATACGGGTCCCAGCTCGGCCAAGCTCACAAAAGCTGAATGAGAAAAGGCATCACCTCGGGCGAAATCCCATAGCTCGCTCGCAGGGCCGTCGGCGGGGGGTCGCTGGGTACTCAGCATGGAGCCGAGCCTATGAGGTTCGGGGCTCAGCCCCAACCACGATCCTCTCGGCGGAGGTGCTCCCAGCGACCCCCCGCCGACGGCCCCCTTGGACGCGGCTTCTCAGTTCTGGGAGAGCGAGGAGATGGCGACTACGAGGTACTCGCCTTCGGCGCCGTCCTCGATCCGCAGCTCATCGGTCAGCTTCTCCAGCGAGCCGCCGACCTCTGGCAGCTCGAAGCTTTCCCGCAGGCGGGCGGCGCCGCCGTGGGTCATCGGGCCGACCTTGAGCTCGATGCCTTTCGGCAGCTCGGCGATGCTGAGGGAGACGTGGCCGTCGGTGAAGCCCTGCGGGGCGCGGGCCGAGATCGCGTCGCTGAGCAGCATCGTGTCCGAGAGGCGGTCGACGCTGATGTCCTGACGGGCGGCCAAGGCGGAGAGGGCGCGGCTGAGGACCGGGCCGACGATCTCCGGCGGCCCAACGCGGATCCGGGTCTCCTCGTCGGCGGTCACGGTGAAGGTGGAACCGGTTTTGGTCCCCTCCTCGCGCGCCTGCAGCGGCAGGTGCATGCGGATCTCGGTGCCCTTGTCGGCGCCGCCCTTGATCTCGAAGCTGCTGGAAAGCGCGGCGATCAGGGTCAGCCCGATGCGCAGGCTGGGGCGCTCGACGTCGGGACGGGGCCTGATCCCGCTGCCGTGGTCGCGGATCACGACCGTGATCCCTTCGAGGTCGCTCTCCGCCTCGACCTCCAGCGGCCCCGGCTCGCTGCCGGCGTAGGCATGGACGACCACGTTCATGCAGGCCTCGGTGACGACGGTCTTCAGATCGGCGAGGGAGGCCTCGTCCATCCCCAGCCTTTCGGCCAGTCCGGCGAGCGCGTGGCGGACCACGGCGACGTTCTCAGCCCTGGCCGGGAGGGACATTTGAAGCCCCGAGCGATCGTTGATTGCGGTATTCAAAGGTTCCAGCCTGCCCTCAGAACCGGTCGAGGCTCGATTTGCAGAGGCGCGAGCATAACCTGCTGCCTCTCTTCTAAGCCTGCCTACCCCTGGTTCCAAGAGGCAAAACAAGCTGCGCCTTCCTGTCACGCTGCGGTAGCATCGTGCCGTGAATCCAGCCCCGTTCGAGGTGAAAGTGGGAGATCTCGAGCACGGCGTCCGGACGATCTCCGTCCGCGGCGAGCTCGACCTCAGCACCGCTCCCGACCTGGAGGCTCCGCTGGAGCAGGCTCTGGAGAGCGAAAAGGGCTCGGTACTCATCGATCTCACCCAGTGCGAATTCATCGATTCCACCGGGATCGCGCTGATCGTCCGCGCCTGGCAGCGCCTCGACGGCGGCGAAAACGGCCGCAATCTGGTGCTCTGCAGCCAGAACGACCAGGTCCGCAGGGTGCTGGAGATCACCGGCCTCGAGCTCTCGATCCCGGTTCACCAGACCCGGGACGAAGCGATCTCGGCGCTCACCGCCCAGCCGCCTGCGTAGGAGTGACAGCGGCGGGGTAACCGCTACTGGATGTCCCCCTCCCCGCGCCGTCCCCGGCTCCCCCGGGAGCTGTTCGAGACCCGCAGCCACGCCTGGCACTCGCTCGGATTGGGCGACGAGCTGGCGCCGCGGTTCTCCAAGCGCCAGTTCGGCGGGCTGCTGCTTGCCCTGCTGGTGATCGTCGGGACGCTGTTCGTCTACGGCCACCGCCACCAGATCGCCCCCGGCTACGGGCAGTGGATCCGGGTCGGGACCGTGGCGATCCTGATCATCGTCGGCTCCGCCGCGGTCCACTGGCTGGTGCGGGGGCTCTCCCCCAGGCTCTACCGGCGGCTCGACCCGGCGACCGCAGGCACCACCGGATTCGTCGTCCGGCTGCTGGCGATGACCGCGGTCGTGGTCCTGGCCCTGCGGATCGCCGGCGTCAACGCCGGCACCCTCGCCGTCGGCGGCGCCTTCACCGCGGTGTTGCTGGGTCTCGCGGCGCAGCAGGCGCTGGGCGGCATCTTCGCCGGCATCGTCCTGCAGAGCACGCGGCCTTTCCGGGTCGGCGAACGGGTTCGACTCGTCGGCGGCGCCCTCGCCGGCTCGATCGAGGGCACGGTCACCTCCCTCGGCCTCTTCTACACGACCCTCAGCCAGGGAGCCGACCGGCTGATGGTCCCCAACAACGTCCTCCTCAGCCTCGTCGTCGTGCCGCTGCGCGAGCCCGACAAAGTCGACGTCCGGGTCCGCTTCCCCTCAGGCGCGAGCCCGCGGGAGATCGAGGAGCGCCTGCTGCAGGCGATCACCGTCCCCACCCGCTACAAGCCGAGCGTCTCGCTGGAGGAACTCGACGGCGACGACGTCGTCTTCCGGGTCAACGCGACGCCGTTGCGGCCCGACGACGGATCGCAGCTGGCCGAAGAGGTTCTCGACGCGCTGCGCCGCTCCGAACCCTCGACGGCCGAAAGCCGCCACCCTTAAAACGAGCTCCGCTCACCGAGCTTCGCTAGGCGAAGATCAGGATCGCCGTGTTGATGACGCTCGCCAGCGGCGTGAACACCAGAGCGAGGGTGCGGAAGAACTTGGCGAAGCCCCCGCGGTAGGCGACGGCCTCGAACAGGGTGATGCCGACGACGTGGGCGAGGTTCGCGAGGGCGACGCCGATCGCGATCAGGATCGCCACCGCTTCCCAGCCCGACTCGTGGCCGTTGCCGCCGGCGACCGCCGCGGCCAGGACGGCGACGATCACGGTGCCGGCGATGCCGGCGACGATGCCGGCTAAGTCCGCGCGCGTCATCCCCGGTACGTAGGCGCCGCCGCCGACTTCCTTGTCGGCGATCGGGTTGATCGTCCCCCGCCCGGTCTCCTCGACCTTGACGACGTGGTCGGGACGATCGTCGTCGCCGGTCTCGACCACGACCACCCGTAGCGGCGGCTCGATCCCCTCCTGCGCCTTCTCCAGCAGCCCCTCCTCGTACCACCTCGACTGCTCCTCGCAGTGCTCGAAGATCAGGACTTCGTCAGCGGGAGACTTCAGCAGCGCGTCCTGCGCGGCCTGGACCGGGTCTGGGTCGCCGACCTCGCCGCTGACTTTGATTCCGTTATCGCGCAGCGTGCCCAGAGCCCGCTCCAGTCGCTCCTCGGCTTCGTGCTTCGGCTCGTCGATGTCGCCGAGCGTGTGGCGCAGGGCGTTCGCCTCCGTCGCCGGGACGACGACGCGCAGCTCGACGCCGTCCTGGTCGGCGTTGGCGAGGATCTCCTCCACCGGCTCGGAGCCGTGGAGGTTGTCGGTGAGGATCGCGATCACGCGGCGTGACATGGCGGGCCTCCTACTCGTCGTCGGGTATTGCCTGGTCCGGTTCGCCGTACTCGCTGTCGCTGGGCTCCTCCGGCGAACCGGCGTCGCGGTCGGGGAAGCGTTTTTCGTCGCCGTGCTCGGCGTTGTCAACCAGCTCCTCCTCGGCCAGCTCGAACCCCTCGGCCTCGCCCTCCCCGCCCTCGACCAGCGGCCGTTGAGCAGGGTCCACTACGGGGTCGTCCGGCGCCGGCCCGCCGATCTCGGCGGCTTCTGCCGCCGCCGCTTCCGCCTCTTCGTCGGCGATCGGGTCGCGCTGTGGATCGGTCTCCGCCATCACTGCCGCCTCTCTCCCCAGGCGCCGGTGGGGATCTCATTCTCATGGTGGGGCTGGCGGCCGGGGCGCTCGGGCGGGGCCAGCTTCTCGTCGGCGCGCCGGGCCATCCCGGCGTAGACGAGGAAGGCGACGAAGCCGATCACGAAGAAGATCAGGGCGAAGATCGGCGACCAGGCGACCGCGATCAGGGCCAGCAGGACGATCAGGGCAATGGGGATCAGGTACATGGCGGCCGGATACCCCCGCCGCCCAGGCACGAAACTCGATGTTCCTCGGTCGGCGCCGCTACGGGCCGGTGCTGACCGAGGCGGTTCCGGCCGCGCTGCGACCGGCGACCCAGCCGGCGACGGCGCCGATCGCGCCTCCCAGACCGAGCAGGGTCGCGGCCCTCATCGGGTCCCGCCTCAGCTTCGAGACGGTGCCGTGGGCGGTGTGCTTGGCGGCTGCTTTCGCGGCCTTTCGGGTAGCTGCCCTCTTGATTGCTGTCATGCCCGATTCCTACCCGCGAGGACACCGACTATGCGGATGAACGCGATCCTCGACGTCGACGGCACCCTGGTCGACACCAACTACCACCACGCGCTGGCCTGGCACCGGGCCTTGCACGCCCACGGGCACGCGGTGCAGATGTGGAAGGTCCACCGCCACATCGGCATGGGCGGGGACCAGATCCTCGACGCCCTGATCGGCGAGCGGGCGGCGGCCGAGCAGGGCGAGGAGATCCGGGCCGCCGAGGCCGAGGCCTACGGCGAGCTGATCGGCGAAGTCGAGCCGATGGCGGGGGCGCGGGATCTGATCGAGCAGCTGCGCGCCGAAGGGGCGACGGTGATCCTCGCCTCCTCGGCCAAGCAGGAAGAGGTCGACCACTACCTCGACCTGCTCGACGCGCGCGAGCTGGTCGACGGCTGGACGACCGCGTCGGACGTCGAGAACACCAAGCCCGACCCCGATCTCGTCAACGCCGCCCTGGAGAAAGCCGGCCGCGACGACCCCTCGGTGATGGTCGGCGACTCGGTCTGGGACGTGAAGGCGGCGAAGGCGGCCGGGCTGCCGACGCTGGCGGTGCTCACCGGCGGGTTCTCGGAGGCCGAGCTTCGTGAGGCAGGCGCCGTGCAGGTGGTGGAAACGATCGAGACGCTCGATTTCGGCTCGCTATTTGCAGGTTCCTCCAAGAATTGAGCTTGGCCGCGGAGGCAGAATCGGGGAGGTTTCCCTGATGCCGCCCCGGCCCGACCAGGAACTGGTCAACGCTCTCTCGCACCCGGTTCGGGTGGAGATCCTCGAAAAGCTGGAGGGTCGGATCGCCAGCCCGGTGGAACTGTCGCAGGAGATCGGCAAGAGCCCCGGCGTGATCGCCTACCACGCCAGCACTCTGCTCCGCTGCGGCTGCCTGGAACTGGTCGGTAGCGGCTCCCGCGGCGGCGGTATCGAGAACTTCTTCGGGATCACCTCCCGCTCGCCGCTGCGCCGCAACTAGCCTTTCGTTTCGCCGGATCGCGCCTTTTCCTTGTTGACGGCGCGGGCGGCGATCTCCTCGGCCCGTTTGGTCGAGCGGCCCGCTTCCTTCTCGCTCTTTTTGATGTGTTTGTACTGGCGGTCGCGTTTGCTGCCTTTTTTCACTCCTCGCGGTGGCATCGATGGCCTCCTCTCATCGTTGCGATTCAGGCGACCTTCGCTCTCGCTTGCTGGCCGTCGTGGACGCCCTCGGCGAACTCCTCGACGATCTTTGCGTTGAAGGCGTCGAGGTCGTCGGGCTTGCGGCTCGAGACCAGGCCCTGGTCGACGTGCACTTCCTCGTCGACCCAGTGGGCTCCGGCGTTGCGCAGATCGGTCTCCAGGCTCGGCCATGAGGTGAGCGTGCGTCCATCCACCAATCCGGCGTCGATCAGGGTCCAGGGGCCGTGGCAGATCACGCCGACCGGCTTGCCGGCCTCGAAGATGGCGCGGACGAAGTCGAGGACCTCGGGTTTGGTGCGCAGCTGGTCGGGATTGGCGACCCCGCCGGGGAGAACCAGACCGTCGTATTCGGCGGGATCGACCTCGCCGATCACCCGGTCCACTTCGAAGGTGTCCCCCTTGTCGAGGTGGTTGAAGGCCTGGACCTCGCCGCTTTCGGGAGCCAGCAGCTCGGCGTCGGCACCCGCCTCACGGACGGCGCGCATCGGCTCGGTCAGCTCGATCTGCTCGACCCCCTCGTTGGCGGTAAGGAACGCGATTCTCTTGCCTTCCAACCGGTCGGACATCCGGCTCTCCTCCTTCTCGTGGCTGGTTTCGTATCCCTTTCCGACTACCCGAGGCCGCGCCCGCCTTAACCGTCAACGCAAGGCGGTTGGGCGCGCCTCCTCCATTCCAGGAGCGGGGGACTTGGATTCGGTTCCCCCCTCCGGCCGACGCCAGCCGAGCTCGAAGGTGAGGGGGACCTGGACCCTGTCCTTCGCCATGCAGCGGGGGCAGCAGGTCCATGAACCCGCCGCCTGGGCCGAGTAGCCGCTACCGCAGTTGTCACACCGAAACATGCCCTTCTCCAATCTGTCTAACCCCGTTGGGCGCTCGACTACCCTTGGGCCAATGGGGAAAAACGATCCACGCGCAACTTGTCACTCCTGCGTCGCCGGACGGCGCTGATCGCAGGGTCGAGCCTGCAAGAGTGACCGCGATGCCCGAGCCGCAGGAACTGGAGCTGTGGCGCTACCTGGAGAGCCAGCGAGAGCTCGCGGCGCGACTGATCGAAGGCGACTCCCTGGACCAGGTCGCCCCCCGGTTTCTCGCAATCGTCGCCGGCCTGCTGCGCTGGGAGGCGGGGGCGCTGTGGGAGGTGGTCGACGAGGAGTCGCCGCTGCGCCTGGTCTCCGGGTGGAGCACCCACGACCTCGACGCCCGGCCGCTCTGGCGCCGCAGCCGCGAGATCGACTTCACGCGCGGCACCGGCCTGCCTGGCGACGCCTGGGCGAGCGGGCAGATCGCCCTGGCGCCCGACTACCGCGCCTACCCGACGCCGACGCCGCGCTTCGAAGTCTCCGCCGAACTAGGGCTGGAGGCGGCGCTGGCGATCCCGGTGCCGACCGGGGCGCCGGAGAACGTACTGGCGGTCGCCGAGTTCCACACCCGCTCCTTCAACCCCCAGTCGGAGGAGCTGATGGCGCTGCTCGCCGGCTTCGCCGACCAGCTCGGCACCTTCATCGCCCGGCGGCGGGCGGAGGCGAAGAGCGCCGAGGCCGAGCGCTTCCGCCAGCACCTGGCCGAGGTGGTACGCGGGACGCAAGACGCGGTCCTCAGCAAGGACCTGGACGGGATCGTCACCACCTGGAACCCGGCCGCCAGCCGCCTCTACGGCTACACCCCCGAAGAAGCGATCGGCCGCCACATCTCCTTCCTGGTGCCGCCCGACCACAAGAACGAGGAGCAGGCGATCCTCGACCGGATCAAGCGCGGCGAACGGCTGGAGACGTTCGAGACCGAGCGGATCCGCGCCGACGGCTCGCGGATCGCCGTCTCGCTCACCGTCTCGCCGATCCGCAGCCCGCTGCGCGGCCTGATCGGCGCCTCGGTCGTCGCCCGCGACATCACCGCCGAGATGCGCCGGCGGCGCGCCCAGGACTTCCTCGTCGCCGCCAGCCGCCTGCTCGACAGCTCGCTCGACCCGACCGAGACGGCGCGGACGATCGTCTCCACCGCGGTCCCGGAGCTGGCCGAGCTCTGCCTGATCGACTTCCGCCGCCACGACGGCTGGCTCGGCGACAGCGTCGTCGCCGGCGCCGACCCGGAGATGGCGGCGCGGCTGGAACGGATCCGGCGCGAGCAGCCGCTCGACCCCGGCGGCGAGCACCCGGTCGCGCAGGTGCTGCGGCTCAACCAGCCGATGGTCTGGCGCGACCTGAAGGCGCCGGAGGTGGTCGACAAGGTCTCGCAGAACAGCGACCACCTGCAGCTGATGAACGACGCCGGATACAACTCGGCGGCGGTGGTGCCGCTGGTCGCGCGCGGCCGCACCCTCGGCGCCCTCTCCTTCCTCCACGCCCACGGCGACCTGCGCTACGACCAGGGCGATCTCGACTTCCTCGCCGAGCTGGGCGAGCGGGCGGCGCTGGCGCTCGACAACGCCCGCCTCTACCGCGAGCGCGACCAGATCGCCAAGAACCTGCAGCGCGGACTGAGGCCGCCGCGGCCGGCCGAGGTGCCCGGCCTCGACATCGCCGTCGTCTTCGAGGCGGCGGGCGAGGGCATCGAGGTGGGAGGCGACCTCTACGACGTGATCCCCAGCGAGCGCGGCTGCTGGATCCTGGTCGGCGACGTGGCCGGCAAGGGCAGCACCGCGGCCGGGGTCTCGGTGGCGCTGCGCCACTCGGTGCGGGGGTTGATCCAGGAGATCTCAGAGCCCGACGAGGTGCTGCGGCGGGTCAACGAGCTGCTGCTGAGCGGCGACAGCCTCAACGACTTCGCCACCGCGATGCTGGCCCACCTGCGCGAGGACGAGGAGGGCTGGTGCCTGTCTCTCGCCTCCGCTGGGCACCCGCCGGCGGCGCTGACCGGCGAGCAGGAAGCGCAACTGCTCGGCGGCGGCACGGTGCTGGGCGCCTGGCGCGAGGCGAACGTGGAGCTGCACGAGGTCAGGGTCGGCGCCGGCGACACCCTCGCCCTCTGCACCGACGGCTGGCTCGAGGCCGGACCGGCGCTCTCACACCAGGGGCCGGAGGCATTCGCCGAGATGACGCAGGCCCTCTCCGGGCTCGAGCTGGAGGAGATGACCGCGCGGCTGCGGGCCGACGCCGTCGGCCGCAGCGCCGGGCATCTCCGCGACGACCTGGTCCTGCTCGCCCTCCGGCCTCGGGCCACCTCGGAAGAAGCCGAGGTGGCCCGGGAGGTCGCCGTCAGCGCCTAGCGTTTCGCCGCCGCTTTTTTCCGTTTCGCCGGTTTCCGTTTCGCCGGGCTTTTGCGTTTCGCCGGCGCTTTTTTCGCCGTCGGCCGCTTCGCCGCTTTCCGCGGTTTTTTCGCCGAGCCGCCGCGACGCAGCGCCGGTGGGATCTCCTCGCGGACCACGGCGCCGCTCAGCGCCTTGATCTGGTTCTGGAGGAAGCCGGCCATCCGCTCCTCCTCGCGCCGGATCGCCCGCGCCAGTTTCGCCGTCTCGGAGTCCTTGACCCTTTCGGCCAGGGTCTCGATCGCGAGGTAGGTGGCGATCTCCTCGTGCTCGTTGAAGTACTCGGTCTTGGCGTTCTTCAGCATCTTCTCCTGCTCGCCGCTGCCGCGGACCGCATGCAAGGGCCCCTTCGCCACCGCGGTCAGTTTGCCGACCGCGCTCTGCAGCGTCTGTCCGCCGCCGCCGAGCTGTTTGATTCGCCGCTCGACCTGTTTGGCGTGGGATTTCGTCTCTTTCAGGTGCTGCTGAAGTCGTTTTTTGTACGGGCCTTTGACGGTCATCGCGATGTGGGCCCCCAAGGCGGCCTCCAGTTCGCGCTCCTTGCCGTATGCCTCGCTCAGGTACTGGACTAACTTCGCGTCACGCTCGTTCAAATCCGCCATCGCGAATCGCGCCTCCTGTTTTTTCGGTATCTGGACCCGATTGAGCTACCCAGTGCGGTTTCGGCGAAACTGAGGCGGTGCTGCCGGCGCTGATCGCGATCGCCCTCGCGGGGCTGACGAGCCCCGCTCCTCCGCCCCCGCCGATCCACCCCTGGCCGATCCCCTACGGCGCCAAACGCAAGCACGAGATGGCCGCCTACTCGGAGCGCCACTACGGGGAACGGACCTGGCGCCTGCGCCACCCGCGGGTGATCGTCGAGCACATGGCGCAGGCGGGCAGCGCCGCCGCCGTGCGCAACGCCTTCGCCCCCGACCATCCCGATCCCGAGCTGCACGAGCTGCCCAACGTCTGCTCGCACTTCGTCGTCTCCGGCTCCGGGCGGATCTTCCGCCTCGTCAACCTCCGCACCCGCTGCCGGCACACGGTCGGGCTCAACTGGACGGCGATCGGGATCGAGCACGTCGGCTACGGCGACGGCGACGTGCTCGGCAACCGGCGGGCGCTGCGTGCCTCGCTGCACCTCACCCGCTGGCTGCGCTGCCGGTTCGGGATCCGGGTCCGCGACGTGATCGGCCACGCCGAGAGCCTCAGCTCCCCCTACCACCACGAGCGGGTGCCGAGCCTGCGCCGCCAGACGCACGGCGACTGGCGCCACGCCTCGATGCGGGTCTACCGCCGCAAGCTGCGACACCTCGGCCCTTGCCCGGGCAAATAGACTGCGGCCGATGAGCGAGGACGCGATCGAGCACGGCTTCCGCGAGGGCGACAAGGTCTGGGTCCAGGACGGCGACGGCAACCGCCATCCCGGCATCTTCGTCGGCGACAACGAAGCCTCCGGCTGGTTCGGCGGCGGCCCCAGCGCCTACGTCGCCCACCCCGAGGCCCACCAGGCCGAGGTCGTCTCGATCTTCCGCATCACCCCGCGCGACGAGTAATCGCGGGCCGTGTCGATTTCGCCCGGGTCCGTTCGTCGTTGAGGTAAAAGGGCGGGAGCGCCGCCCGCGACGAAGGAGGACCGGATGCGTTTCATGATGTTGATGTACCCGCAGATCGAGGAGGCGGACTGGAATCCGACTCCCGAGGCCGTGGCGGCGATGGGCCGCTACAACGAGGAGCTGCAGAAGGCCGGGATGCTGCTCGCGTTGGACGGGCTGCGGCCGCCGAGCGACGGTGGCAGCGTCAGCTTCGACGCGGACGGGAAAGCGACGATCACCGACGGGCCGTTCAGCGAGGCGAAGGAGGTCGTCGGCGGCTACTGGCTGATCCAGGCCCGCTCGAAGGAGGAGGCGCTGGAGTGGGCGAGCCGCTGCCCCGACAGCAACTGCCGGATCGAGGTCCGCCGCATCTTCGAGATGGAGGACTTCCCGCAGGAGGTGCAGGACGCCTACGAGGGTCCCTGAGGCAGAACCGGTGACCGAGGCCACGGGCGCGATCGAGGCGGTCTGGCGGATCGAGTCCGCCCGCCTGATCGCGGGCCTGGCGCGGATGACCGGCGACGTCGGTTTAGCCGAGGACATGGCGCAGGACGCGCTGGTCGCGGCGATGGAGAAGTGGCCGCAGTCCGGCGTCCCGGACAACCCGGGCGCCTGGCTGATGGCGACGGCGAAGAACCGGGCGATCGACCGGCTGCGGCGGGAGAAGACCTACGAGCGCAAGCGCGAAGAGGTCGCCCACGACACCGGAGCGCTGTTCGCGATGGAGCGCTCCGACTTCGAGGCCGCGGCCGACGACGAGATCGGCGACGACCTGCTGGCGCTGATCTTCACCTGCTGCCACCCGCTGCTCTCGCGCGAGGCGCGGGTGGCGCTGACGCTGCGTCTGCTCGGCGGACTGACGACGCCGGAGATCGCCAGCGCCTTCCTCGTCCCTGAGGCGACGGTGGCGCAGCGACTGGTGCGGGCGAAGCGGACCCTGCGCGACGCCAAGGTGCCGTTCGAGGTGCCGCGAGGGGCGGAGCTCGGCGAGCGGCTGCCCTCGGTGCTGGAAGTGATCTACCTCATCTTCAACGAGGGCTACGCGGCGAGCGCCGGCGAGGACTGGCTGCGCACCGACCTCTGCGAGGAAGCGCTGCGGCTGGGCCGGATCCTCGCCGAGCTGGCGCCGCGCGAGCCGGAGGTTCACGGGCTGGTGGCGCTGATGGAGATCCAGGCATCTCGCAACAACGCCCGCCGCGGGCCCGGCGGGGCGCCGGTGCTGCTGCTCGACCAGGACCGCGGCCGCTGGGACCCGCTGCTGATCGTCCGCGGCCGGCGGGCGCTGGAGCGGGCCGAAGCGCTGCCCGGCCCGCTCGGCCCCTATGGCCTGCAGGCGGCGATCGCCGCCTGCCACGCGGCCGCGATCCGGGCCGAGGAAACCGACTGGGTGCGGATCGCCGCCCTCTACGACGCCCTATCCCAAATCGCCCCCTCGCCGGTAGTCGAGCTGAACCGAGCGGTGGCGCTGGGCATGGCCTTCGGGCCAGAGGCGGGCCTTGAACTCCTCAAAACCATCGAAGACGAGAAGGAGCTCGCGAGCTACCACCTACTCCCCAGCGTCCGCGGCGACCTACTGGAAAAAGCAGGCCGCCACGAGGAGGCAGCAGCTGAATTCAAAAAGGCCGCGAGCCTGACCGGCAACACACAGGAGAAGGAGCTTCTACTACGGCGAGCAGAGGGGGCGGGGTGACCCGCGCCAGACACTCAACATCGAGCCATTGGCGAGATGTGTCTGGCGCGGGTCACCCCTCCCCCTCCCCCTCAGCCAACCTACGAATCCCCTCCTTCTCCAGCCGCAGCATCCGCCAGTCATCCAGCCGCCGCGCCCCGATCCCCTCGTAGAAGTCGAGCGCCGGCTCGTTCCACTCCAGAGCACACCATTCGAGCCGCGTGTACTCGCGCTTCTCGGCGATCTGCGCCAGATGCTCCATCACCGCCAGGCCGATGCCGCCGCGGCGATGCTCGGGCCGCACGTAGACGTCCTCCAGCCAGATCCCCGGCCGGCACTCGAAGGTCGAGAAGTTGGTGAAGAAGATCGCGTAGCCGACGGCTTCGCCACCGGCGGTCTCGATCAGCAGCGCCTCGGCGGCTTCGCGCTCGAACAGCGAGCGGCGCAGGGTCTCGGCGTCGCCGGCGACTGCCTCGCCGAGTTTCTCGTAGCTCGCCAGCTCGAGAATCAGGTCGAAGAGCAGCTGGACGTCGGCTTCCGTCGCCGGCCGGATCTGGACGTCGTTGGCGGTAGCCATCGCGTCGCAGCCTAGGCGATGAGCTGCGGCAGCACGCGATCCCGGTAGACGTCGATCGCCGCCAGCGGGTCGGCACCGGAGTTGTTCATCAGGGCGACCGTGGTCGCTCCCATCTTCTCCACCTCGCGGATCCGCTCGACGTGCGCGTCGGGGTCGGCGGCGACGATCAGCGCCTGCTTGAGGTCCTCGTCGGAGACCTGGCGCTCCGCCTCCTCCTGCATCGCTGCCGGGTCGTGCCAGTCGTCGCGGTAGAACTCTTTCGGCTGCGAGCCCTTCCAGACCCGGCAGCCCTCCAGCGCCGCTTCGTCGCTCTCGGCCCAGGAGAAGGCGGCCTGGAGGACGATCTCGCCGGGCTCGCGGCCGGCGTCCTCGGCGGCGCCCCGATAGGCGTCGATCAGGTCGGGCGCCGAGTCGGGGTCGGCGAGGGTCCAGAGGCCGTCGCCCTGGCGGCCCGCCACCGCCGCCGCCTTCGGCCCAAAGGCGGAGACGTAGATCGGTGGCCGCCGGTTCTCGGGCCGGGAGTGAACGAAGGCGCGATCGGTGGAGAAGTACTTGCCCTCTCCGCTCAGCCGCTGGCCGTCCCAGAGAGCGCGAATCATCGCCAGCGCCTCCTCCATCAGCTCGACCTTTTCGCCGGGCGAAGGCCAGCGGGCGCCCAGCGGCACCTCGTTCAACGCCTCCCCGGAGCCGACGCCAAGGTAGGGCCGGCCGGGGAACATCAGCTCCATCGTCGCCCAGGCCTGGGCGATCAGGACCGGGTGGTAGCGCGGTCCTGGCGGGGTGACCGCGGTCCCGAAGCTGACCCGCTCGGTCGCCTGCGCCGCGGCGCCGAGCCAGACCCAGGCGTGCCCGGCCTCGCCCGGCTCCCACCAGGGCTGCAGGTGGTCGCTGCAGCCGATCCCCGAGAACCCGGCCGCCTCGGCGGCGACCGCCTGGCGCAGCAGCTGCTCGGGCGGGAACTGCTCGTGGGCGCAGAGGTGGAGGTAGCGCATAACAGCGCGGCTTCGCCGCAGGCGGCGCCCCTACGCTTTGCCTTCGAATTCGTACTCGCGCAGGAAGCCCTCGAACAGGCGGCGGTGCCCCTGCTCGTCGCGGAGGATCGCGATCACCATGTCCTGGGTGACCGGGTCGACGCCGTCGGTGATCTCGATGATGTGGGTGTAGTGCTCGATCGCGCCGCTCTCGGCCGCGATCACGCCGCGGATCACGTGGATCACGTCGGTCTGGTGTTCGGGCGGTTGCAGGAAGCTCTGTTCGGGGGCGAAGGCCTCAGAGCCGGGGACGACGCCGTAGAGCTCCTTGATCCGGACCGCGAACTGTTCGGCGTGGCCGAGCTCCTCTTTGATGTCTTCGGCCAGGGACTCGCGGATCTCCTGGGCCCGGACGCCGTCGAGGTTGGTCGAAGCGGAGAGATAGCTCATCACCGTCTCGATCTCCATCCAGTAGGCCTTGGTCAGCAGGGTGACGATCTCTTCCCGGGTGCCGGAAGCGTCGTCGCCGAAGATCCCCTTGTCGGTGGTGCTCGACTCCATTCCTATTCCTCTCGCTAATCGGTCGTCTGCGGTGTCCGTCTGCTTGGCGGCTACCCGCCCCACGCGCACGGAAACGCCGTCGAGGGACCGTCGCTGGCTAGGCTGCGGCGCCATGAACACGATCGATTCCCTGCTGGACAACAACCGCACTTTCGCCGACGGCCTCGCCGCGCGGCACCTCGACGTCGAACCGCAGCGCCACCTGGCGATCGTTACCTGCATGGACTCGCGCCTCGACGTCTTCGCCGCCCTCGGCCTGGAGCATGGCGAGGCGCACGTGCTGCGCAACGCCGGCGGCATCATCACCGACGACGTGATCCGCTCGCTGGCGCTATCGCAGCGGCGACTGGGTACCCGTGAGGTGATGCTGATCCACCACGACGACTGCGGCATGCAAAAGATCACCGAGGACGGGTTCCGGATGGAGCTGCAGGAGACGACCGGGATCGCGCCCTCGTTCGCGATCGAGGCCTTCGCCGACGTCGAGGAGGACGTGCGGCAGTCGATCCGCCGCGTCCGCACCTCCCCCTTCCTCCCCCACCGCGACGTCGTGCGCGGCTTCGTCTACGACGTCGACAGCCACCGGCTGCGCGAGGTCGAGGTCCCCGAGTAGTGGCGACCGTCGCCCCCTACGGCTCCTGGTCCTCGCCGATCGAGGCGGCGACGGTGGCGCGGGCGGGGCGGCGGCTGGGGGCGGCGGCGATCGCCGATGACGGCGCCGTCTGGTGGGCCGAGGGCCGGCCCGACGAGGGTGGCCGGGTGGCGCTGATGCGCCGGCCTGACGGCGGCGAGCCGGAGGAGGCGACGCCGGCGGCGGCCAACGTGCGGACCCGGGTGCATGAGTACGGCGGCGGCGCCTGGTGCCTGGTCGAGGCCGACCTCGTCGTCTACGTCGACTTCGCCGACCAGCGCCTCTACCGGTTGCGGCTGGGAGAGGAGCCGGTGGCGATCTCGCCCGAACCGGCCGCCGGGGCAGCGCTGCACTACGCCGACATGCGACCTACGCCGGACGGGGTCGGGCTCGTCTGCGTGCGCGAAACGCACGGCGAGGGGGAACCGGTGAACGAGATCGTCTCGCTGCCGCTCGACGGGTCTGCCGAGCCGCAGGTGCTGGCCGCTGGGCGCGACTTCTACTCCTTCCCGCGGGTCAGCCCCGACGGCCACTGGCTCGCCTGGACCTGTTGGGACCACCCGAACATGCCCTGGGACGGGACCGAGCTCTGGGTCGCGCCGCTGGCCGACAGCGGCGAGGAGCGGCTGGTCGCCGGCGGCGCCGAGGAGTCGGTGTTCCAGCCCGAGTGGGGTCCGGACGGGCAGCTGTACTTCGTCTCCGACCGCGACGGCTGGTGGAACCTGTACCGGGCGCGGGAGCCGGGGGCCGAGCTCAGCGGCGAGGAGGGAGCGCTGGTGCAGCTGACCGAGGAGGAGGCCGACTTCGCCCACCCGCAATGGCTGTTCGGCGGCGCCACCTACGCCTTCCTCGCCAGCGGGGCGATCGTCTGCGTCCGCTGCCAGGGGGCCGAGGAACGGCTGTTCCTGCTGCAGCCGGAAGGCTGGGAACCCGCCGACCTCGGCCTCCCTTTCACCTCCTTCGGCTATCCGGTGCTGGCGGCGCGGGGCGAGCGGGTGGCCTTCGCCGCGTCGAGCCCGGAGAGCGAGACGGCGGTCGTCCTCCACGACGTCGCCCGCGGCGAGACCGAGGTGGTGCGCACCTCCAGCGAGGAGCCGGTCGACCCGGCCTACGTCTCGCGGCCGCGGCCGATCGAGTTCCCGACCGGCGACGGGGCGGTCGCCCACGGCTTCTTCTATCCCCCGGCCAACCCCGGCTTTTCGGCGCCGGAGGGGGAACTGCCGCCGCTGATCGTCGAGAGCCACGGCGGGCCGACCTCCCACGCCACCCCCGCGCTCAGCCGCGAGTTCATCTACTGGACCAGCCGCGGGATCGGCGTCGTCGACGTCAACTACCGCGGCAGCAGCGGCTACGGCCGCGAGTACCGCAACGAGCTGCGCGGCACCTGGGGCGTCGTCGACACCGAGGACTGCGTCAACGCGGCGCTGTACCTGGCCGAGCAGGGGGAGGCCGACGGGGCGCGGCTGGCGATCCGCGGCGGCTCGGCCGGCGGCTACGCGACCCTCTGCGCGCTGACCTTCCACGACGCCTTCGCGGCCGGGGCGAGCTATTACGGCGTCGCCGACGCCGAGGCGCTGGCCCGCGACACCCACAAGTTCGAGTCCCGCTACCTCGACCGGCTGATCGGGCCGTATCCCGAGCGCGCCGACCTCTACAAGGAGCGCTCGCCGATCAACCACGTCGAGCGTCTGCGCTCGCCGGTGATCCTCTTCCAGGGATTGGAGGACGAGGTGGTGCCGCCGAACCAGGCGGAGACGATGGTCGCGGCGCTGGCGCAGAACGGGGTCCCCCACGCCTACCTGGCCTTCGAGGGCGAGCAGCACGGGTTCCGCAAGGCGGAGACCAACATCCGCTGCCTCGAAGCCGAGCTCTACTTCTACGGGCGGATCATGGGATTCGAGCCGGCCGGCGATCCCGAGCCGGTTGAGATCGCCGGCCTCGGGTAAAAGGCGCGGCGATGGCCGCTTTCACGACGCTCCGCTTCGCCGACCTCGACAACGGCTTCGCCGAGAAGGGCGGCGAGTTCTACATGGGCCGCGACGGGCTCGAGTCGCCGCAGGTTGGAGTGACCTGGATCCGGCTGCCGGCCGGTGTCTCGACCCAGGGCGACAAGGGGCACTACCACGACCGCCAGGACGAGGTCTACGTCGTGGTGAGCGGCGGGCCGGTCGAGTTCAAGGTCGAGGAGGAGACGACCAGGCTCGGCGCCGGCGAAGCGATCCGGATCGACGCCAAGGCGCTGCACGCGGTCCGCAACGGCGGCGAGCAGGAGGCGCTGCTGATCGCCGCCTCCGGCCAGCTGCCGCAGGGTGGCGACGACTCGCACCCGGTCGAGGGCTTCGCCCCCGACTGGTGAGTTAAGCCGGCTCCAGCCGGCACAAGTCACCAATCGTCAGCTAACTACGCAGTTCTTCGAACCGCCTTCGGATTCGCCTTTTTCAGGGAAGGCGTGGGCGAGGGCGAGGGCGATCAGCTGGGCGCGGGCGGCATAGCCGGGCGAGGTGAAGTGGATGCCGTCTTCGATGAACCAATCGTCTTTGACGTCGGAGGCCCAGTCGTAGACCCGCATGTTCGGGTAGGAGGCGCAGGCGGCGACCAGTTCTTCGTCCCACTTTTCCATGTTCCCCTTCGAGTAGGGGTCGCCGGGCGGGACGATCGAGCGGACGTTGACCCAGAGCACCGGTTCGTCGCCGATGATGGTCATCATTTTTTCGATCCGTTCGCGCTCGCCGACGTTGGAGCCGGCGGCGACGTTGGCGGCCTCGTTGGTGCCGAGGGCCAGCACCCAGCAGCCTTTGAAGCCTTCGGCCTTCCAGGCGGCGGCGACTTCCTGGGCGTTGGGGTTGCCTTCGAACTGCTCTTCGATCGAGGTCGCCCCCTGGACCTCCATGTGGACTTCTTTGGCGCCGACTTCGGCGTAGCGGGCGGGGATCCGCTGGCCTTCCTGCGGCAGGTATTCGGCGTTGTCGAGGCCCTCGGAGGTCGAGTCGCCGATGTGGACGATCGCTTTGCACTGCGATTTGGTCGAGTCTTCGGCCTGCGCCTTGGTCAGCGGCGGCGGCTTCGTCGTCCCCTCGGCGCGGGCCTGCTCGACGCGGACGTCGTTGCCTTCGGCGGTGGTCGAGTGGACCCCGGCCATCCCCGCGGCGGCGACCAGCAGGAGGACGCCGAGGCTGACGATCGCGACCCGCATCGGCGGCGCGAAGCCCTCCCATTTCCAGCCGACGGCGCGGCGGCGGGCGAAGAAGCGGCCGATCGCGCCGTGGCGGATCGGCTCCTCGACGAAGCGCCAGGAGAGGGCGGCGACTGCGAAGATCGCCGCCACCTGCAGGAGGCTGCGGACGAGGCTGTCGCCGTGGATCCCCTGCGGCGAGGTGAGGACGATGATCGGCGTCTGCCAGAGGTAGATGCCGTAGGAGCGGACGCCGACCCAGCGCAGCGGCCGCACCCCCATCCAGGCACCGAGCCGGCAGGCCGGGTGGGTGAGCGGCATCAGCACCATCACCGTGGCGAGCGAGAGAAGGACGAAGCCGCCGCGGTAGTTGAAGGCGGAGAGTTCGCCGGTGCGCCAGATCATCAGGGCGATGATCGCCAGGCCGGCGACGCCCATCGCGTCGAGCGTGTTGCGCGCCTGCGGGGCGATCCGGCGGCTCAGTTTGCGGCTCGGCCAGACCATCGCCAGGGCGGCGCCGAAGAGCAGGCCGCCGGCGCGGGTGTCGGTCCCGAAGTAGATGCGGGAGGGGTCGAGGCTCGGCTCGTAGAGGACAAACATCAGGACCGAGGAGACGACCGCGCCGGCGAGCGTGAGCAGCGCCAGGCGGGGCCGGACGCCGGAGGGAAGCGGGCGCTCGCGGACGATCTTGGTCCCGATCAGCAGCAGGAACGGCCAGAGAATGTAGAACTGCTCCTCGACCGAGAGCGACCAGAGGTGGTCGAGCGGGCCTTCGGCTTCGAAGCGGGCGAAGTAGGAGACGTCGGCGAAGATCTGCTCCCAGTTGTTGACGTAGAAGATCGCCGAGACGACCCCCTTGCGGAACTGGTCCGGCTGGGCGGGGCCGAAGATCGTCACCCAGGCGGTGACGATCAACAGCATCAGGAAGAGCGCCGGCAGCAGGCGGCGGGCGCGGGCGAGCCAGAAGGCAGCGAGCTTGATCCGGCCTTGCTTGTTCAGCTGCGCGAGCAGGATGTCGCTGATCAGGTAGCCGCTGAGGGTGAAGAAGACGCCGACGCCGAGCATGCCGCCGGGCGCCCAGTCGAAGCCGAGGTGGAAGGCGATTACTGAGAGGACGGCGATCGCTCGGAGCCCGTCCAGCCCAGGCATGTAGCGCTGGTTGCGCTTGACGGGTTCTGGCATCGGTGCCCGCATGCTACGGATCGGCGCTGATAGGTTTCCCGCCCAGTGGGTCCCGTCCTCGCCTCTCGCCGTCGCCTCGCCGCCGCCTTCTCGCTGGCGCTTGCCGGCGCGCTCGCGGTGCTGGCGCTGGGTGGCGCCGCTTCGGCCTCGGCCGCGGCCTGCCCGACCTTCAGGGTCCTGCACGACGACCGCATCGGCGCCGTGGTCCTGCCGGCCGGGAGCTACGAAGTGACGGTCTCCGGCGGCCTGAGCTGCCCGGCCTCGTCGAAGCTCTTCGCCCGCTTCCTCAGCGACTGGGACGGCAACCTGCCGAAACCGTGGCGGGCAACCGCCGAAGGCAGCGGCAAAGCGACCTTCAAGGGCGGCAGCCAGAGCTTCTCGGTCCGCCGCGCGGGCGGCGGGGGCGGCGGCAACACCGAAATCGGCAAGCTCTGCCCGGGGACCTTCACCGTCAACGCCGGCAGCGACGTCGGTCCCCTCTTCTTCGCCAAGGGCCCGTACCTGCTCTACATCCCGGCGCGCTCGGCGATCGCCTGCCGCCGCGCCTCGGTCCTCTTTACCCGCTTCCTGGCGGCGCCCGGCGGGATGCTGCCTGACCCGTGGCAGGTGAAAACGCAGACCGCGACCTTCTTCAAGCCGGCCCACCCGCTGCGCTCCGCGTTCCGGGTCGAGCCCGCCAACGGCGTCAGCTAGCCAGCGCCCTCCTCCGCCGAGACCGCGGGATTACGTCTCGGCGACGCCTTTTTGCGGTTTCGGCGCGGCACGACCTGCCCCGGCCTCCTTACTGGCTGGCTGAAGAGGCTGGGGCAGGTCGTGTGAGCAGGGACCGGAGGTCGGCGGCTACCGCCTCGGGTTCGTCTTCGAGCTGGTTCCAGGTGAGGCGGGTGACGTGGTAGCCGGCGACGCGGAGGCGGCGGTCGCGGGCGCGATCGCCGCGAAAAGCAGTGCGGGTGCCGTGGCCCTGCCAGCCGTCTAGCTCGACGACCTCCTTGACGTCGGGCCAGTGGCAGTCGACGACGTAGCGTTTGCCGCCGGCGACGATCGGGTCGTTGAAGCGCGGCAGCGGCAGGTCACGGTCTCGGAGGAAGGGCGCGAAGCGCTCCTCGAGCCTGCTGCGCTTGCGCCCGGCGGGCTCGTCCTTGATCCGGTCGAGCACCAGTCGAACCCGAGCGACTCCGCGCCGGCGCGGATAGCGCTTCACCAAGTCCCGGAGAGAGAGACGATCCCTTAGTTCGAGAAATTCCATCTCCCGGACCAAGCTCTCGATCACCTCAGGCTGCTCAGTGGCGGCCAGGTCGAACACCGTCCGCGGCACGCTCGTCACCGGTATCCCCTCCTCCACGGTGACCTCGTCATGCGGGAGCGCTTTGTGATGCCGCCGGATCCCATCCCAGGTCCGGCTCTTAACCGGGTCGGTGACGTCGATAACCGACCGCGGGTTCGGCCGGATCCCCCAAAGCGCCGCCGCCGACCAGTGGCTGAGCACAGCATCGGGCCCGGATGCCAGCACCGCAGCCATCCACCGCCCCGGACGGGAGATGTTGCGATGGCCAACGGCATAGGCGGCGGCGTGTACCGGGTGTAGCCGCCCGCTCGCGATTCGATGCTGAATTGCCTCCCGGCCCAGCCCAATCGCGATTAGCTGCCGCCGCGCCACCACCCCATGCTGCCGCCGTGCTATCTCACCAATCGCCCCATCCCATCCAGGCTCCCGCCCCTCCTCCCGCCGAGACCGCAGAAATACGTCTCCACGACGCCTTTTTGCGGTTTCGGCAGGTGGGGGTGGCTGGGGCGTTAGGGGCATCCTGCGGTTTCAAGGGTTTGGGGTGACTTGGGTCGCCCCCTTGGGCTATTGCGGTTTCCGGTACTTGGGGGCTTGGGTAGCTGGCCGCTGTGACTGGCGCGGCTGAACAGACGGTGCTCCGCGCTGGAGGGGCAACTCGATGAAGGCGGCGCCCCTCGCTCCGCAGGGCGCCGCGTGAGCCCCGTCGAGGCGCCCGCCCGCCGCGGTCGCCTGCGCCGCGCCGACTGTGCGGGGCCGGGGATCAGGCGCGTGCGCCGCGGTCGCGGCTTCTCCTACGAGGACGGGACCGGCGAGAAGATCGCCGACGAGGAGACGCTGGAGCGGATCCGGCAGCTGGCGATCCCGCCGGCCTGGAAGGAGGTCTGGATCTGCCCCGACCCCTTCGGCCACATCCAGGCGACGGGGTACGACGAAGCCGGGCGCAAGCAGTACCTCTACCACGAGCGCTGGCAGCAGCGGCAGGCGGAACGGAAGTTCGAGCTGGTGCGGGAGTTCGCCCTCGCGCTGCCGAAGCTGCGCCGCGCCGTCACCGCCGACCTGCGCCGCCAGGGGATGCCGCGCGAGCGGGCGCTCGCCTGCGCCGTCCGCCTTCTCGACCTCGGTTTCTTCCGCGTCGGCAGCGAGGTCTACGCCGAGGAAAACGAGAGCTACGGCCTCGCCACGGTGCGCCGCGACCACGTCACGATCAAGCGCAGCGAGGTCGTCTTCGACTTCCCGGCCAAGAGCGGCCAGCGCCGGGTGCAGTCGATCCGCGACGCCGCCGCCCGCCGCGCGATCGAGGCGATGCACCGCCGCCGCAGCGGCCCCGAGGACCTGCTCGCCTACCGCGCCGGACGCGAGTGGGTCGACGTCCGCTCCGACGAGATCAACGAGTACATCCACGAGAAGATCGGCGAGCAGTTCACGGCGAAGAATTTTCGCACCTGGCACGGGACCGTCCTCGCCGCGGTCGCCCTCGCCGGCGAGGAGCGGCCCGGCTCCGAAGCCGCCGCCAAGCGCGCCATCTCCCGCGCCGTCGACCAGGTCTCCGAGGCGCTCGGCAACACCCCGGCGGTCTGCCGCGCCTCCTACATCGACCCCCGCGTCCTCGACCGCTTCCGCAACGGCGACACGATCCGCCCGAGCGCCGGCGCCAACGGGCGGATCAGCGCCAAGCAACGGCTGAAAATCGAGCGCGAAGTGATCGCCCTCGTCTCCTGAGCCGGGTGACAATCGCTCCAACCCGTTTCGCCCCGTCCGGGGCCGGGGACCTGAAGCGCACCGAGAGCTAGGAAAGGAAGCAAGGATGAAGGCTGCCGTCTGGCACGGTCCGCGAGACGTCCGCGTCGACGAGGTCGAGGACCCGAAGATCGAAGACGCCACCGACGCGGTGATCAAGGTCACCTCGACCGCGATCTGCGGCTCCGACCTCCACCTCTACGAGATCCTCTCCCCCTTCATGACCGAGGGCGACATCCTCGGCCACGAGCCGATGGGGATCGTCGAGGAGGTCGGCCCGGAGGTGACCCACATCTCCCCCGGCGACCGGGTCGTAATCCCCTTCAACATCTCCTGCGGGCACTGTTGGATGTGCGACCGCCAGCTCTTCGCCCAGTGCGAGACGACCCAGAACCGGGAGGAAGAAAAAGGCGCTTCGCTGTTCGGCTACACCAAGCTCTACGGCCAGGTGCCGGGCGGCCAGGCCGAGTACCTGCGGGTGCCGCAGGCGCACTTCGGGCCGATCAAGGTGCCCGAGGGACCGCCCGACGACCGCTTCCTCTACCTCTCCGACGTGCTGCCGACCGCCTGGCAGGCGGTCGAGTACGCGGCGATCCCCGAGGGCGGCTCGGTCGCGGTCTTCGGCCTCGGCCCGATCGGCCAGATGACCGCCCGCATCGCCGCCCACAAAGGGGCGCGGGCGATCGGCGTCGACATCGTCCCCGAGCGGCTGGAGCTGGCGCAGAAGCACGGGATCGAGACCCTGAGCCTCGAGGAGCACGACGACATCTCCGACACGATCCGCCAGATGACCGAGGGGCGCGGCACCGACGGCGCCGTCGACGCGGTCGGCATGGAGGCGCACGGCGCGCCGGTCGGCGAGTTCGCCCAGAAAGCGGCCGGCCTGCTGCCCGACGCGGTCGCCGAGAAGCTGATCGAAAAAGCCGCTATCGACCGCATGTCGGCGCTGTACCAGTGCTTCGACACCGTCCGCCGCGGCGGCACCGTCTCGATCAGCGGCGTCTACGGCGGCGTGGTCGACCCGATCCCGATGTTTCAGCTCTTCGACAAGGGCGTGCAGCTGCGGATGGGGCAGGCCCACGTGAAGAAATGGATCGACGAGATCCTGCCCCTGGTCGGCGACGAGAGCGACCCGCTGGGGACCGAAGACCTCGCCTCGCACAAGATCGGGATCGAGGACGTCCCCGAGGCCTACGAGAGGTTCCAGAAGAAGGAAGACGGCGCGATCAAGTTCGTGATCCAGCCGTGAAGGAGCGAGGCCGATGCGCGTAGTCGTAACCGGAGCCAGCGGCAACGTCGGCACCAGCGTGCTGGAAGCGCTGGAGGAGGAGTCGGCGGTCGAGAAGATCGTCGGGATCGCCCGCCGCTTGCCGCAGGTGCAGATGCCGAAGGTCGAGTGGGCGAGCGCCGACGTCGCCGAGGACAACCTGGTGCCGCTCTTCTCCGGCGCCGACGCGGTCGTCCACCTCGCCTGGGCGATCCAGCCGAGCCGCGACGAGACGGTGACCGAGCGGATCAACGTCGAGGGCTCGCGCCGGGTCTTCGACGCCGCCGCGCGGGCCGGCGTCGGCGCGATCGTCTACGCCTCCTCGGTCGGCGCCTACGGACCCGGCCCGAAGGAACGCCGCGTCGACGAGACCTGGCCGGTCGACGGGATCCCCACCTCCTTCTACTCGCGCCACAAGGCGGCGGTGGAAACGATCCTCGACGCGTTCGAACGGCGCGAGCCCGATGTCCGCGTCGTCCGCCTCCGCCCCGGACTGATCTTCAAGGCCGAGGCCGCGAGCGAGATCCGCCGCCTCTTTGCCGGCCCGTTCCTGCCCGGCTTCCTGGTCCGCAAGCAGCTGGTCCCGGCGGTGCCGCGGGTGCCGCGGCTGCGCTTCCAGGCGGTCCACTCGCGCGACGTCGGCGAGGCCTACCGGCAGGCGGTCGTGCGCGACGTCCACGGCGCCTTCAACGTCGCCGCCGAGCCGGAGATCGGGGTCGAGGAGCTCTGCCAGCTGTTCGGCGCCCGCAGCTTCCCGCTGCCGGCCCGCGCCCTGCGCGCCGCCGCCGACCTCACCTGGAAGCTCCGTCTTCAGCCCTCCTCCCCCGGCTGGATCGACCTCGCGCTCGGGGTACCGACGATGGACATCTCGCGGGCGCGCGAGGAGCTCGGCTGGGAGCCGAAGGTGACCTCGCTGCAGGCCCTCGACGAACTGCTCGACGGGATGCGCCACGCCGAGGGCGGCCCGACGCCGCCACTGGAGCCGCACGCGGGCGGGCCGATGAGGATCAGGGAGCTGGCCACGGGGGTCGGCCGGAGGCAGTGAAAACGCCCCTCCGTTCCCCCAGTTTCGGGGATGGTTTTCGGTTTTCGCGTCGAAGGCAGGGGTACCGAGTGCCCATGGCGCGATTGAACGTCAAATCTGTTCCAAAGGAGGGCGAGGTGTGGCTCAGCTGCCCGCCCTACCTGATGGTTGCCAAAATCGTCGACGTCGACCTCGCCGCCGAGCCGCCGGTCGTCAGCTACGAGCTGCACGACGACGACGGCTCGCTCCTGCAGGCGGTGGAGCACGCCACCCTCGACCGCGGCTGGTGGCAGACCTTCCAGCGGCTCGAACCGCGCTTCGGCTGAGCGGTTTGCTCGCTTAAGCGCTCTCGGGCGCGCCGAGTGCCGCGAGGGCCTCCTCGGCGGTATCGAAGACGAGCCCGTTACGGGTCAGGCCGGTCATCGTCAGCACCCGCAGGACCTGGTCGACGGGGGCGTAAACGGCGAGCCGGCGCCCCTCCTCCTCCATCCGGTTGTGGGCACGGAGGATTACGGCGATCCCGGAGGAGTCGATGAAGGCGCAGCGCTGCAGGTTGACGAGGACCCGGTCGCACTCGGCGACGGCAGCGCCCAGCACCCCGTCGAGCTCGTCGGCGACGGCGAGGTCGAGCTCGCCTTCCACCTGGATGTCCCTGCAGCCAGGCTGCAACTCCCGTTGAATCACTTTGAAGCGCTGCATCGAGATCCCCATCGTAATCATCCGATGATTGGAACCGCCACCGCCCTGGGTAACAGGGAGCGGTGTCCTCAGAGGATAGATCGGCGCCGAAGACTCCGGAGATGGTCGCCGGCTACGCCGATCCGGAGGAGCGGCCGCCGCTCCTCTCCTACCTCGGCTTCATGGGCGTCTTCGCGACGCTGCTCGGCAGCGTCCTGCTGCTCGCCCGCCGTCAGGGCCGCGAGCTGCCGGAGAAGATCGGCGCCGGCGAGCTGCTGCTGGTCGGGACCGCATCCCACAAGCTCAGCCGCCTGATCTCCAAGGACAAGGTGACCAGCCCGCTGCGGGCGCCGTTCACCGAGCTGGAAGGCAAGGGCGGCCCGGCCGAGTTCGAGGAGCGCTCGCGCGGGACCGGCCTGCGGAAAGCCTTCGGCGAGCTGCTGATCTGCCCTTACTGCCTCGGGCTCTGGGTCGTCGCCGGCTTCTCGCTCGGGCAGCTGTTCGCGCCGCGCCTGACCCGCTTTCTCGCCTCGCTCTTCTCGGCGCTGACGATCTCGGACTTCTTCCAGATCGCCTACAAAGCGGCCGAGGAGAAAGGGCTCGGCTAGCGGCGTGATCGAGTGGTCACTTGAACACCGCCGATTGGAGCGGACGCGAGCCCGGTTCCCCGACGCCGACGCCGTCGTCTTCGGCCACAGCCACCTGCCCCTGCACGAGAAGCGCGACGGCTTCCAGATCTTCAACCCCGGCAGCCCGACCGAGCGCCGCCGCGCCCCCCGCACCTCGATGGGCCTCCTCCACCCCACGCCCTCCGGGCTGCGCTTCGAACACCTCTTGCTCGGGTAACCAAGACGGGTGACGACGGAGCGCTCAAAGCGGGACCGATTGCTGGCTATCTACCTCAACGACCACCTGGCGGGGGCCGCGCTCGGCGTCGAGCTCTCCCGCCGGCTGCGGTCGAGCAACCGCGGCGACGCCGAGTTCGGGCCGCCGCTGGCGGAGATCTGCGGCGAGATCGAAGCCGACCGGGAGACGCTGATCCGGCTGATGGAACGGCTCGATGTCGAGCCCGGCCAGCTCAAACCCGCCCTCGTCAAAGTCGCCGAGCGCTTCGGCCGGCTGAAGCCGAACGGGCAGCTGCGCGGCTACTCCCCGCTCAGCCGGATGCTGGAGCTGGAGGTGCTCGCCTCCGGGATCGGCGGCAAGGTCCAGCTCTGGAACGCGCTCGGGGAGCGCTTCGGCGAGACCCTCGACGGCTTCGACTTCCACGCCCTCGCCGAGCGCGCCGACCGCCAGGGCCAGCGGGTCGAGGACCTGCACCTGAGCGCCGCCAGGCGCGCCCTCGGCAGCCCCTCCTAGGCGACCGACATCGAGACCGGCCACTGGTCGGCGACCGACCCCGCCGCCGCCTTCTCCTCGCCGAGGATCTCCTCGGCCAGCGCCACCGTCTCGCCGTCGCCGGCGCGGCGGGCGACGCGGAGGACCAGCTCGTAGGCGGCAACCTCGAGGTTCTCGACCGCGTAGGCGAAGCCGGCGAGCTTGGCCGGGCTGTCGGGCTGGGCCGCGAAGAAGACGCCCCAGTTGAGCGCCCCGAGGCGGAGCGCCGCGTCCTTGAGCCCCGACGCGGTCGCGCCGCGGTCGTCGAGGCGGCGCTCGATCCGCTCCAGGTGCCCTTCGGTCTCCGCAAGGTGGTCGGCGAGGGCCGCCCGCAGCCCCTCGGGGATGTCCATCTCGCTGCCTTTTTCCAGCAGCTTCTGCGACTGCCCCTCCAGGGCATGGAGATCGGCGAGATAGGTGTTCAGGGTCTCGCCGAGGTCGTCGGGCTCGATCTTCGCCAGCGACTGCTCCACGGCTTCGTCCCATCTGGCGGCGATCCGGTCCGCCATCTCCCGCTCCTCGTCGGCGATCGCCGCCGCCATCGCCACGGTCGCCTCGTCGCCGGCTTCGCGGGCGGCGATACCCAGCAGCTCGTAGGCGGCGACCTCCATGTGCTCGTAGGAGAAGGCGTGCATCGCCAGCTTCCCCGGGGTGTCGGGCTGGGAGCGGGCGAAGAGGACCATGCCGAAGCCGCCGGCCCGGCCGGCGACGTCCTTCAGCTTCGAGGGCGAGGCGTCGTGCGCTTCGAGCCGCTCGCGGACGCGCTGCTCCTGGGTTTCGGTCTCCCCCAGGTGGCGGCGGAAGGACTCGGCGAACTCGCCCTCGACCAGGCCGGGGGCGCGGCGCATCTGCACCAGCGCCTGCTCCTCGATCGAGTGGACGTCGGTCAGGTACTTGACAAGCTGGGTCTGGGGATCGTTGTCGGTCATGCCCGCCAGCTACCCGGGCCGGAGCGGCGGCACGCCTCAGACGTAGGCCGCCTCGCGTGCCAAGAGGTGCAAACGCACGGTCGTGCCCCGCGCGCCGGAGCGGATCTGGACCAGGTCGCAGAGCCGGTTGGCGAGCCAGAGGCCGCGTCCCCCCTCCTGAGAGACGTCGGGACGGGTGCGCCCGACCAGCTGGTCCTCGATCCGGCCGCGGTCTTCGACCTCCGCCAGCAGGCGCCCCTCCTCGCGCCAGAGGCGGAGGATGCCGCTGCCGCCGCCGTGCATGACGCTGTTGGCGGCGAGCTCGCTGGTTGCGGTGACGAGGTCGGCGACCGCGACATCATCCATCCCCTCCTGGGCGGCCGCGGTCGCGACGAGGCGCCGCACCTCCGCCAGATCGGCGACTTCGAAGGGGAGAACCCGCGGGGTGGCGGCCGGCGGCGACAGTTCCCCCGCAAAGACGTCGGGTGCCATCTCGAAGGAGGGGCTGTGCTCGCACCTGCCGTGGCGACAGAGGAGCGGGTGCGAGTTGGCCACCTTCTCAATGATCTCGTCGCCGAGGCTGGCCGCGTCGTAGGGGCAGAGCAGGTCCCAACCCGGGCCGGCGTCGAAAGCGACGTTGAGCAGCGCCTCGTGCCGGCGGCACTCCTCCAGCGCCGCTTGGCTGCGGGAGGCCCACACCGCTTCGCCGATGCCCCGCACCGGCTGCCCGCCGGCGGCGTCGAGGAACTCGCGCCAGAGGGGGATGATCGAGGCCGGGTTGCGACCGAGGGCGCGCATATCGACGAAGCGGATCGCCTCCCGGTCGCCTCCCAGCTCGGCTTCCAGCAGCTCCGTCTGGCCTGGGCCGACGGCGACCAGCAGCGGCTGGCCCGCCTCGAGACCCTCCCGCAGGAAGGGGACCGTGCCGGCCAGATAGTCCTGGGGCCCGTGGTAAATCAGCGCCTGGTGTTGGAAATCGCCGTGTTGCATCCTCGTTCCTCTGCGATCTCTGCTTGCGGTTCCGTTTTCCCGGGTGACGCCGAGTCGAAACGAGGTTTTCCGGACTTTTCCGGTGGGTAATCAGACGAACAGCACAACGGTCATAGCGCCGCTTGTGCCGGGAGGTAAACCACTCACTTCTCACGCGATGAACGGAGATTGGGAGCGGCTGTCAATACCCCAGTTTTCGGAGGAGAGAAATGAACGCCCCGCAAGCATCGCCCGAAGCCGAGACCGCATCCAGCCGCGACGCGATCCGAGGCCCCGAGATCGGCCCCGCCCTGAAACGCGACCGCCTCCTGCAGAGGGTCCGCGCCGCCCGCAACAAACTGTCGCCCGGGTCCGGCGCCTTCCCGCGGTTGCGCTAGAGCGGAGCGCGCGCGGCGCCTGCGCTCGCGGATCGGCGGCGCAGCTCCCGTACCGAGTGAGCGGCGACCGGGATCACCGAGTCGCCGTAACGGACGCCGCCGAAGCGCAGGCGCTGGAAGACGGCGAGCCAGGCGCAGACGCCGCGCTCGATGACCCAGAGCGGCGCCAGCACCGAGGAGGAGGCCGGGAAGACGGCCGCGCCGCCGGCGCGGCGCCGCCCCACCTCGGCCAGCGCAACTGCGAGCCCGGCGGCCGCCGACACCAGACGCCGGCGGGGGTGGGCGACTTTGTCAACCGATGGTTTGCGAAGTCGCCCAGCGAGCGCCAGCAGCGGCAGCACGGACAGCCACAGCGCCATCCGCGCGGGCAGGGCGAAGTCGTCGTAGGCCTGGCGGGTGCGCTGGCCCCAGAAGTGGGCCGCGGAGGGCGGCACCCGGGCCACGTAGAGGTCCAGCGGCGAGGCCACCGAGCCGCCGGCGGCGCGGACGGTGCGGATCAGCTCCAGGTTCTCGAAGAGGACATCGCCGTCGTAGAGGCCGGTCGCCTGGATTCGCGAGCGGCGGACCGCCAGGGTGCCGGGGTAGTCGCGGCCGACGGCGCGATTGAGCAGGGTCCTCGCCGTGTCCCAGCGCGCGTGCCAGGGCAGCTCGCTGAAGTAGTTCTGCGGCCGCACCAGGTCGCAGTCGTCCAGCAGGCAGGCCACCCGCCGCAGCGACGCGAGGTCGTAGCGGACGTCGTCGTCGGCGATCACCAGCCGCTCGCGGGTGGCCGCCTTGATCCCCGTCCGCACCCCGGCGACTTTCCCCATCAGGCAGCTCTCCCCCGGGTCGGGCGCGATGTGGGTGACGAGGCCGCCCCAGGCCGCGGCGTTGGCGGCGAAGACCTCCGGCGGCGAGCCGTCGACGACGATCGCCTCGGCGCAGCGCGGCGCGATCTCCGCCAGGTAGGCCGCCAGCCCGGCGCGCTGCTCGCCGTCCCGCCAGCGGATCGGGACCAGGTAGGAGAGGTCGAGGCGCTCGCTCACGCGGCAACGGGCGCCAGCGGCGAGCGCAGCGAGGTCTCCCCCGCCTCCCAGGCGTCCATCAGGTGCCGGGCCCAGCGCGCCTCCACCTCCAGCAGCGCCCGGGCGCCGAAGAGGATGTCGGCGGCCACCTCGGGCTCGTCCGCCGCCAGGCCGCCGGCCAGGTCCCAGGCGGCGATGTTCTCGTGCACGGCGTCGGCCTCGACGTGCTCGTCGTAGAAGTGGGTCACCTGCGGCCCGAAGCCGAGGCGGCGCAGGGCGTTGCCGTAGCGGCGATTGGGGATCGAGGAGGTCATCTCGAAGGCGGCGAGGTGGCCGACCAGGGCGCCGCGGCGGCGGCGGTGCAGCCCGAAGAAGGTCACCAGGTTGACCGCGGCCAGGGTCGGCGCCGGCCAGCGGTCGACGTAGCGGCCGTAGGCGGAGTCGAGACCGAGCCCCTCCATCGTCCGCGCGAACAGGGCGGAGTGCATGCGCTCGGCGTTGCCGCCGCCGTACTCGTCGAACTGGACCTCCAGCAGCGCCGCCTTCGGCCCCGGCGTCAGCCGCGGGATCGCCCAGGAGTGCGGGTCGGCCTCCTTCAGCTGGTAGGCGGAGCGGTGGACGACCTGCTCCAGCATCTGCTCCAGCGTCCCCTGGACCTCCATGTAGCGGGAGAGCGGCGGCCCCGGGTCCTCGGCGACGATCCGCTGCAGCGTTTCGCCGACCGAGTCGAGCTCGCCCGGGCCTGCGGCCGGCACCAGCTCGGCGACGGCGGCCTCGAACGGTTCCTCCAGCGCCCGCCGGAAGGCGAGCAGGTCCGGGGACCACTCCCAGGCTTCGTCGACCCCCCGGATCGAGGCGTAGTGAAGCTCGTAGGCGACGCAGAGGGCAAGCTGCAGGTCCTCGTCGCCGAGCGGGTCGGGCGGGACGACGTCGGGTGCCTCCAGCCGGGACCCCGCCGGCTCTTCGAGCTTGGCGAAGAGCTCCTCGCTGAGCGGACCGCGCGGCGGCGGCAGCTCGATCACTCGGCCGGCCATGGCTCCTGCGAACTCGGCGCCTTGAACCCGATCAGCTTGTGGGTCCCGTCGCAGAGCGGGCGCATCCGCGACTTGCCGCAGCGGCAGAGGGCGACCGTGCGGCGCTCGGTCCTCAGCTCGTTCCCGTCCTGGTCCTGGACGACGAAATCGCCCCGCACCAGGTACGGGCCGTCGGGATATGGGGTGATCGTGACCGGGGACGGATCGGCCGGTGACTGGTCGGGTGAGGGCACGCCGTACTGGTACCCACCGCCCGACCCATGAACCGTCACCGTCCGTTTAGGCGACGAGATGTCACCCGGCTCCGTCGCCGTCCTTCCGCTTCTCCTTCGCCGCCTCGGCCGCCTTGGCCAGGCGCTCGGCCTCGCGCTCGGTCGCCGCCGCCTCCTGCTTGGCCGCGATGCTCTCTTCCTTGGCCTCCAGCTTCTCCAGCTGGGCGGCCTTCTCGGCTTTGGCCGCCGCCCGTTTGGCCTTGGCGGCGTCCTGCCTGGCCTGCTCCTTCTTCTGCGCCTCGGCTTTCTTCGCCCGCGCCTCGCGTTCGCGGCGGCGCTTCTCGGCTTTGCGCTTGTCCTGCTCCGCTTTGCGCCGCGCCTCGGCGGCGGCCTCCTCGGCGGCTTCGCCGACCCGCGCCTGCCGCTCCTCGGCCTCGCGCTCCCGCGCCTCTGCCCGCTCGCGCAGGCCGGCGGCGCGTTCGCGCTCCTCGGTCGCCTGCGAGTCGGAGCCCCCGAGGGCGCCGAGGGCGATGTCGAAGGGCGCCCGCGCCAGCTTCAGCGACGAGTTGAAGATCGTCTTGGAGATCGTCGGCAACGCCATCAGCTCTTCTCCTGGTCGATCGCGGCGGCGGCCTCTTCGGCCCGGTCGGCTTCGCGCTCCAGCCCGGCGGCCTCGGCTTTCGCCGCTCCGGCCTCGGCCGCTGCCTCGCGGCGTTTGGCCGCGGCGCGGTCTTCGCCCGCCAGCCGCTCGCGCTCGGCGGCGGCCTTTTCCACCTGGGCGCGGTTGGCCGCCTCGCGCTCCTCCTCGGAGCGTTTGCGCTCGGCCTCCTCCTCGGCCGTGATCTCCGCCGCCTCGCGCTCGGTCTGGTGGCGCTCGGCCTGGACCTCGGCACGCTCGGTCTCGATCTCGGCTTCCCGCTCGCGGCGCTCGGCCTCGGCCTGCTTGGCCGCCGCCTCGGCCTGGGCATCCGCCTGGACCTCCTGCAGCTTGCCCTCGCGGTGGAGGTCTTCGCGGCCCAGGGCTGCGCCTGCCAACTGCTTTGCCTTGCCGACCACCTTGCCCAGCGGCCCGGCGGCGATCTTCTCTTGCTCGCTCAACTCGTCTCCTCTTCGTTCCGGTTTCCCGCTCCAGGTACCCGACCTCAGGAGGCCGAACCGGACGGAGGTCACACTGCGCGTGACTTCAGTAGCGAAGGACCGCGGCGACGCCTTCGGCCTCAGCCAGCGGAGCGGCAAGCTCGTCGCGCACCACCGTGACCCGGGCGCTGCTCGCCAGCGCCGCCCGGATCAGCGACTCTGCCTCGGCGCAATGGCCGCCGTCGAAGACGAGGTGGTCGACGCGGCCCTCCGCCAGCGCCCCCTTGGTATCCCCGAGGCCGGCGGCGCCGCGACTGCCACCCTTCGCCTCTTCCAGAGCCCGCGCCACCACCGCCCGGTCGCGCTCGGCGTCGAGGCGCTCGATCGCCGCGGCGGCGAGCTCGGCGAGCCTGCCCTTCGGCGCCGAGATCAGGTCCAGCTCCTCGCCGACCTCGAGGGCCACCTGCGAAGAGCCGAAGCCCGATTTGAAGTTCTCGATCTCCCGGGCGGCGCCGAAGGCGATCGCCTCCCCCAGGCCGTCCGCTTCGAGCCGGCGGGCGGCGAGGCCGCCGCACTCGGCGAGAAAGCGCTGGCGGTTGTGGTCGAGCCGTTCGTCGAACTGGTCGTGGCCGGAGGAGCCGACCCCCTGGGCGCGGGCCGGGTCGCTGGCGCTGTGGGCCTTGCGCTCGCGCCAGTCGAGGCTGGTGATGCTGAGCTCCCAGTCCTCCAGATCCTCCAGCGCCCCTTCGGCGCAGCAGAAGAGCCGCACCCGCTCGGCGGAGAGAAGGACGACCCCGCGGGCGCCGTTGTGGCCGCAGAGGGCGAGCAGCGGCGCCACCACCGGCTCGGTGCCGAACTCGACACAGGCACTCGCCGCCGGGGCCGACGGGGCGCCGAACCAGCGCTCGGCGCCGCCCTTCTCGGCGACCTCGACGAATCCCGCTTCGCCGCGCGGCGGCGGCCGCAGGTCGCCGTCTTCGAAGCGCTCGAGCAGCCGTTTGGCGGTCGCCCGCAGAGCCACCCGGCGCTCGTGCTCGGCTTCGCGTTGGGCGTCCAGGACCGTGTCGAGGCCGTTGCGCAGCTCGGTCCGCCAGGCGCCACCGCGGTCGGCGGGGTCGAAGCCCAGGTAGACGGAGAGGACGCCGAGCGGCGGCCGCCATTCGCTCAGGCTGCGGGCGTCCTCCAGGGTCGGTTGCGTCATCGACTGGCCTCCTCCTCGATCGGGTTCGATCCCGCTACCCCACCACGAGCCTCCGAAAAACGCCACCGACCCCGAACTGCATCAGATTCTCCACCCGGGAGATAGAGAATCCGATGCAGTTTCGGGGGTGGGGTGGTTAGCCGGCGGCGCCGGAGTAGCGCAGGGAGCCCGGCGTATCGAGGTCCTCGCCGGTCTCCAGCAGAGTCTTCAGGCCGGAGAGGATCATCGGCCAGCCGCCGTAGATCTCGTTGTTGGCGTCCTCGCCGAGCTGGTCGTGGGTCACCCGCAGCCGGCACGAGCTGCCGACCGGCTCGATCTCCCAGGTCACCCGCGAGGTGCCCTCCTTCTGCACCTCCTCGCTCCAGAGCGCGTTGAAGCTCTGGACCAGGCGCCGCGGGGGGTCGACCTCCAGGTTCTCGCCGCTGGCGATCTCGATCACGCCCGGGACCGCCGCTTTGTACTCCGAACCGGGGGTCCAGTCGGAGGCGGTGCCGACCCCGAAGCTGTAGCGGGCGCGCATCTCCTCGCTGGTGATCGCCTCCCAGAGCCGCTCCGGCGTGGTCTTGATGTAGATCTCGAACACGGTCATCGAACCGCGCCCGCCGACAACCGAATATGCCTCGTCGCTCATCCTTTGTCCTCCTCGTTCTCGATGTCTTGCTTCAGCTCGCTCAGCGCCGAGGCCCAGGGCTCGGCGTACTTGCTGACCCAGCGGTCGTGGATCAGCCGGATCGGGACGGGGTTGAGGAAGTGCAGCTTCTCGCGACCGCGCTTCTGCGTCGTCACCAGCCCCGCCTCCTCAAGCACCTTGAGGTGCTTCATGACGCCGAAGCGGGACATCGGCACTCCCTCTTCCAGAGCGCTGAGCGACTGCCCGTCCCGCTTTCGCAGGCGATCGAGCAGCTCGCGGCGGGTGGGGTCCGCCAGCGCCTTGAAGACCTCGTCCATGGGAGGGACTATAGGTGACTAATTGGGGCAAGTATCCCTTGACAGGGGGTAAGGATTCTGCTTGAATAGCGGACATGCCACCCGTTGACCGCACGAATCCAGTCCGCGCCAAGTCCTCTGATTCCCGGTACTCAGTCATGGAGTTCATGCAGGAGTTCCCTAACGATGAGGCGTGTTTGCAATGGCTCTGGAGGACGCGCTGCGCGGTGGACGATGAGGGCAAAAAGGCCTTCTGCCCCAAGTGCGAACTAGACCGGCCCTTCCACCGGGTGAGCGGTCGGCCCGCGTGGGATTGCGACTACTGCGGGTACCACATGCACCCGACCGCCGACAGCATCTTCCACAAGTCCTCGACCTCGCTGCACTTGTGGTTCTACGCAATGTTCCTGGTCAGCCAGACGCGCTGCGGGATCAGCGCCAAGCAGCTGGAACGCGAGCTTGGCGTCACCTATAAGACGGCTTGGAGGATGCTGAACCGCATCCGCAATCAGCTGATGGACGAGTCAGACGGCGAGCCTCTGTCCGGCGAAGTTGAGGTTGACGAGACTGCGATGGGCGGCAAGCCTCGCGCCAGCGACGGGAAGATGACCCGCCAGGAAGCGGTGAAGTGGGCCAAACGGAAGAAGACGACCGTGGTCGGCATGGTCGAGCGCGGCGGGCGCATCCACGCGACCCTTGCCGAGAACCGCGAGCAGCTGCCGGTCCGCTCCATCGTGGAGCAGTTCGTCCTGCCGTCCTCGATGGTCTTCACGGACGACTGGGCCGGGTACCGGCGGCTTGACCAGCACTTCGCCTCCCATCGGCGCATCCGCCACGCCGAGAAAATCTACGTCGAAGGCGACGTTCATACGAACACGATCGAGGGGTTTTTCGGGAACCTCAAGCGAGGGATCGCCGGCACCTACCACGCCGTATCTCGCAAGTGGCTACAGGGCTACTTGAACGAGTACACCTGGCGATACAACCGCCGCGAAGACGACCGGGCGATGTTCTTGCAGCTGATCGAGACCGCCGCCCTGTGAAGAGGACCGGAGCGGCTGCCTAAGCCTTGGGTTTCGGGTCCCGGTTCTGGCCCCGCAGCGGGCCGGAAGCCTTCGCAAAGTCCTTCAAGACGGCCGACCGTTTACGGAGAGGGCCCTTCAGACCAGTAGGCGGTTTCCCCTGGCGCTTGCTCATGCTCTCAGGCTAGCGGCCCTGAGCATCAGCTAGCGACGGCTGGGTCCTTGAGCCCGGCCCGGCGGAAGAAGATGAAGCGCTCGGGGGGTTCGTCTTCGACGGAAAACAGGACGCGGAGCGCCGGGCAGATCGCCGTCTTCTGGGTGACCAGCAGTTCGGTTTCCAGGTCGGGGAGCTGGGTGCGCCCTATCGCGGGGCCAACCCCGAGGATCGACCGGGTGATCGCCAACTCCATGCTGTTCACGACTTCGTCGCGCAGGCGCTGGTCAGGGACGATGGAGGCCATGTCTTCCTCGAAGGCATCGTCCTGGACGGTGGTAAACGGGGGTGGGCTAAGTAGGAGGTTCGGCTCCATCTCTGCGTTCGCCTTTCATGGCTAGGCGGCTCCGTGGGGGGTGAGCCGCAGATTTTCGGGTTTGGCCGATGCGCTTCATGGGCGCATGTTCTACTGACCGCGTCGGAGGTCACCGCGGTCAAAGGGAAGGGGGCCTCCCCGGCCCCCGCCGGAAAGGCCCCCTTATGAAGCGTCGAACCCGAAAGGCGAACGACAGGACCGCCATGTTGTATCCGGCCGGCCGGACGGGAATCCGGCGCCGGGCGTCGAAGCCCCACCTTGCAGGCGGGAACCCCGCCAGAGCCCAGCCGCGTCGTTCGCTAGCCTTTGGGGCATACAAAGCAAAAGATATGGAATAGCAGGCATTTTATGTCAAAAGACGCCATAGATAAGACCCGGGAGTTGGTGCTCTACCTCGCTGAGAGGTCGAGCGACGACCCCCGTTTCGGTCGCGTCAAGCTCGCGAAGTTGCTGTTCTTCAGCGACTTCGGCGCCTACGCCGAGTTCGGCGAGTCGATCACGGGCGCGCGCTACCGGAAGAAGCCTCACGGGCCGCTGGCTGATGAGCAGCTGCTCGCGGAACGCGACCTCCAGGACTCAGGATCAATCGAGATTCGGGAGGTCGGCCGGTACCTGTACAGACAGAAGCGGATCGTCGCCAAGCGCAAAGCACGAATCGACTGGCTAACCAGTGAGCAACTGGCGCTCGTTGAGGAAGTCGTCCAGAGGCACTGGGACGAAGACGCGACGGATATCCGCAACCTCTCCCACGCCTTCCCCGGTTACGAACTGACCGTGGATGGCGAAGAGATTCCGTACCACACGGTGTTCATTTCTCGCGAGCCTCCCTCCCTCGAAGACATCGAATGGGGCGTGGAGATGTCTCGCGAGCATTCCCTTGCCTAGCTAGGCGAGGAGGCGGCGCGCCCTTGTCGGGCGTCGCCGGCCCCCCGTCCCTGCCTAGCCCGCTAGGCGCCGAGCAATTCGTAGGCGCGTAACGCCGCTCGCGTCGGCAGCACCGTCCCCTCGCACCTGAACAGCAACCCGCCTTTGACGAGTTCCCGCACGGCCCTTTCGATGTCGTCCCGGTCGCTGAAGTCCTCCGAGCCGCCCAATTCCCGAATGAGGTCGGAGAGCAGCAGCGCGGCTGGATGCGTGTCGAGGATGTGGGCGAGGACTACCCGCTCCATCTCCAGGTCTTCGCTCGCCGGGCTAGCCATCGAGCGGCTCCACTTCGGTCATGAGCCAGTGGTAGTGCCGGGCTATCGGACCTGCGACCAGCAAGCCCGTTTCGTCGCCGCTCACGAGGCAGGCGATCACGAGCGATTTGATGGCGGCAATCACCGCCCGGTAGTCCCGTTCCCGGAACGGCTTGTACAGCATGATCTCCACGAAGCGGATTCGCCTCGGGTAGACCTCCAGCAGTAGCTCCAGCACGGCCCGTTGCAGCTGGGGCTCGTTGTGTTCGCTCAGCGGGTGGTCGTCACTACGGTTCTCGTCAGGCATAGAGGGGCACCGTCCCTTTGTGCTTAGGCCGGGGGTGCCTGTATCCGCAGCGCGCCCCCGGCCGGTTGTCTCGTACAGCCGGGGAACGTAGGGCTATGTCAGGACAGACTTTTGGCGCTACAGAGCGCTAAATCCTTACCCCCTGAGAAGGGATACATGCCCTAATTGGTCACGTGTCAAGACCGTCTACCTCAGATCCAGAGAACCTCAGGTCCCGGTTGACACCTCCGCGCCCTTTGTTTTAGGTTCCCTGAACGTTCAAGGGCACTCTCGCAGGGAGAGGGCGCCCGCTTCTATCTCTAATGGGGAGGATTTGATGCAAGCGATCAAACGCTTGGCTCTGCTCGTCTGCGCGCTCGCGCTGTTCGCCGTCCCGGCGACCGCGAACGCGACGATCACCACGAAAACGATCGACTACGGCCCGTACACGATCCCGGCCGGCAACGGCGATCCGCACGACCACGAAAACGCGGGGATGATCAGCAACCAGATCGTCAACAACATCGCCAAGCCGTGCACCGGCTGCACGATCATCGGCGTCACCCCGGACCTCGTCTACACCGACGGGACCAAGGCGACGATCAGCCAGGGGCCGATGCTCCACCACGCGATGTTCGCCGCCCAGTCGAGCGGCAAGTCGGACGTCACCTGCGCCGGCAAAGGGCCGGGCCTGCTGGGCGAACGGTTCTTCGCCTCCGGCGACGAGCGGACCCCGGTCGACCTGACCAGTCTCCCCTACGGCTACAAGGTCAACAGCACCGAGACCTGGAACATGGTCTTCGACCTGATGAACTGGGCGACGACCAGCAAAACGGTGAAAATCCGGATGACCTGGAAGTACGCGACCGGCACCGACGCGACCAGCCGCGCCCCGCTGCGGCCGGTCTGGATGGACGCCAACCAGTGCTCGCTGAACTCCTACATCGAAGTCCCGATCGGGCTCAGCGACACCCACTACGACTGGACCGCGACCTTCGGGGGCAAACTGATCGCCGCCGCCGGTCACATCCACGACCACGGCGTCAACATCGAATTGACCAACAAATCCGCCGGCGAAGCGCTGCTCTGCAACTCGGTCGCGGGTTACGGCGGGCCCGGGTACGAAACCCCCGACGGCCGCAAACACGTCTCCTCGATGAACGTCTGCACCGGTAATCCGATCGCGACGATCACCAAAGGTCAGACGATCCGCCTGCACGGGATCTACAACGTGCCGGAAGGCCACCACCTGATCGACGACGCGATGGCGATCGCGATCATGTATATCGGTTAGCGGGCTCCGCTCGCAGCCCGGCTTCGAAAGGGCGCCCGTCTTGCGACGGGCGCCCTTCTCGCTCGCTCAGCGCTCGCAGCCGCGGACCGAGTCGGCGCCGGAGCCGCCCAGGCAGCGATCGCTGCCGCGGCCGCCGCGGAGCCGGTCGGCGCCGCCGCCGCCCTTCAGCACGTCGTTCCCGCCCGAGCCCTTCAGGAGGTCGGGACCGCCGCGGCCGAGGAGCCGGTCGGGGCCGGGGCCGGCGAAGACCCGGTCGGCCGCCGTGCCCGCGCCGACGAAGTCGGCGCCGCCGCCGGCGCAGACGAGGTCCTGGCCCGACCTGGAAACGATGCGGTCGTTGCCCCCGAAGGCGACGATCACGTCGGGGCCGGGGGTGCCGAGCAGGACGTCGTCGCCGGCGGTGCCGCTGACGGTTGCGGCCACGCCGCGGCAGGTCGGCGCGCCGAGGACGCGCGTGGATGCCGTCGCTTTGTTGTTGCCGTTGGCGGGGTCTTTCTGGTCGCCCTTGACCGTGGCGGTGTTGCGAATCGTCCCGGTGACGCGGGGGACGACGACGATCGTGACGGTCACCTGGGCACCGCCGTAGTTGACGCCGACCGGATCGAGGGCGCCGAGGATGCAGGTGACCTTGCCGCCATGCACCGCGCACGAGCCGCCCGGTTTCGTCGCGGAGACGAAGTCGACTCCCTTCGGCAGGTCGTCGGTCACCGTCACCCCGGTGGCCGGGGCAGGACCGAGGTTTTCGACCCCGATTGTGTAGGTCAGGTTGGAGCCGACCCGAGCGGGATCGGGGTTGTCGGTCTTGGTGATCTTCAGGTTCGCCGAGCCGGATGGAGCCGCTGCCCCTGCGTTCGCGAAGACGGAGGCGAGCAGCAGCGCAGCGATCGGCAAGGCGATCAGGAGCCTTCTCATTTCGGTCTTCCTTTCAGTAGCTCTCCCCCCTCAAACGCCTCAGCCGCCTCCGTGTCAGGGCCGTCCCAAATACCCCATGGGGGTATCTGATATGATCGGCGCCATGGCAACTGACAGGCACGAACTCAACGCCCTCGCCTTCGCCGCCACCGTCCACTGCCTCACCGGCTGCGCGATCGGCGAGGTGGCGGGGATGGCGATCGGCACCGCGCTCGGTTTCTCCAACCTCGGCACGATCGTCCTGGCGATCGTCCTCGCCTTCTTCTTCGGTTACGGGCTGACCAGCCTGCCGCTGCTGCGCTCCGGGATGGCGCTGGGCGCCGTGGTTCCGATCGCCTTCGCCTCCGACACGCTCAGCATCGCGACGATGGAGGTGGTCGACAACCTGATCGTGCTGACGATCCCCGGCGCGATGGAGGCCGGCCTCGACAGCTTCCTCTTCTGGGGCAGCCTCGCCGTTGCGCTGGTGATCGCCGGCCTGGTCGCGCTACCGGTCAACCGCTGGCTGATCGCCCGCGGCAAAGGCCACGCCGTCATCCACCAGACCGGCGTCCACGGCTAAAGAGCGGCACTGCCGGAAATAACGGTCTCCGTCCGGCCGCCGATCCAGATTGAGCCCTCGGGGTCCTGGGAGACGTGGATGCGGCCGGCGCGCTCGATCGCCGTCCCCTGGTGGGCCAGGTACGGCGCCTGCAGGCGGCCGCTGCCGATCAGCCACTGGGCGAGCGAGGCGTTGAGGCTGCCGGTCACGGGGTCCTCGGCGGCGAGGCCGTTGACCGGCGCCCAGGCGCGGACCTCGATCGCCGCCGGCGAGCCCGGCGGGTGGAAGCCGACGGCGCCGAGATCGAAGTCGAGCGCGCCCGGCGCCAGCTCCAGCGCCCGCTCGGCACTCTCGAACATGGCCGCGATCCAGCCGGGCCCATTGTCGACCCACTCGACCGCGAGCATCTCCGCCTCCTCGACGCCGAGCGCGGCGGCGACTTTGACCACGTCCTCCTCCGAAGCAGGCCCGGAGCGGACCAGCGGCGGCGCCTCGAAAGCGAACGCACTTGTCCCCGGTATGCGGGGAGAACTGCGTTCGCTTTCGAGGCGGATCCGCACCAGCCCGGCCTCGCACTCCTGGACGATCTCGTCGCCAGCCTCTCCCCCGGCCTCGAGCCAGGCATGGCAGGTGCCGAGGGTCGGGTGGCCGGCGAAGGGCAGCTCCAGCACCGGGGTGAAGATCCGCACCCGGTAGTCGGCCTCCGCGCGCGTCGGCGGCAGCACGAAGGTCGTCTCGGCGAGGTTGGTCCAGCGCGCGAAGCGCTGCATCTCACCCTCGCTCATCCCCTCGGCGTCGAGGACGACCGCGACGGGATTGCCGGCGCAGGGCTCGGCGCCGAAGACGTCGACCTGGGCGAAGCGGCGGCTCATGCGGCGAGGCTACCTGGCGACGTGCAGCTCCAGGGCGTGGATCTGGTGCTGTCCGTAGGAGCCCGTCTGCACCGGCCCAGCGGCGCTGATCAGGTCCCCCGGGCCCGGCAGCGGGCGCGGGCGCAGACCGGCGCGGACGTCGATCGCGGTCAGCCCCCGCAGCGTGATCCCCTGCGGGTCGCGGATGACGAAATGCGCATCGCCGTCGCCGTCGGCATCGACCCGCTCGACGTAGACGATCCGCCCGACCGTCTCCCGGCAGGCGGGATGCCCGGCCGGGCAGTGCGAGGGCTCAACCGCCTCTGCCCCACCCCGATCGTCGAGACCGCGGAAACCCTGGCTGTGTACGGGTTTTTGCGGTTTCGGCGTCTTCTGGCCGGCTGAAGTTGAATCGGTGTCGGACCCACAACCGGCTAGGAGCAGCGGCGAGACCGCGCAGAGGAGCAGCGCTACTCGCAGCCGCTGCCGTCGCTGTCGGCGTCGAGGCCGTAGTGGTCTTCGCCCACCACCGTCACGTAGCCGGTGTACTCCGGGCCGTCGCCGCTGCCCCCTTCGCAGTCGTAGTCGTAGGCGGAGGGATCGAGGCAGGCGCCGGCGTAGTTGGGATCGCATTCGCTGGCTTCTTCTTCGGCGGCAGCTTCTTCGGCTTCTTCGGCAGCGAGGGCTTCGGCTTCGGCCGCTTCGGCGGCCCGGCGTTCGGCGGCTTCGGCCCGGACCTTGGCGCGATGCCGCCGCGCCACTACCACTCGCCGGTGGCGACGGGCGGCGACCCGCGCCTGCTGCCGCATCTTGGCACGGCGCACCGCGGCGCGATGCAGTTCCGCCCGGCGTTCGATCCGCGCCTGCGGGTCGCCCCCTTCAGCCGTCTCTTCGCCACCGCCGCAGCCGGCAAGCAGCAACAGCGCCATCACGGCGGAAATTAGTGCCAATTTGCTCACGAATTGCGAGCATATGTCTCAAATAAAGAACTGGCTTGTAGGAACAGCTACGTCGTAGACGGGTCAGCAGATTCAGGCTGCGAGGTGCTCCCGATCACCGGCGGGCACGAAGTGCTCCAGCTCGACGTCGTCGCGTTCGAGCGCGAAAGGGATCCCCTCTTCGGCCAGCTTCAAGATCTCGGCGTAACTATCTGCCGCGGCCGTCCAGCCCTTGACATCAGGCGACTCCGCCCACCACGCCTCGGGGTCGTGGTGATAAATGATTCGGATCGGCTTCATCTGATTCCTCCCTGTCAGAGTAACTCCAGAGCGTCGTCTTCAGTCAGACCGACATCCCCTAGAAGAATCTTGCTCACCGTCCACGGGGGAACGGTCTGGTTGTCGTGGAAGGCAAAGGTGATGGACGGGTAATCAGGTGACCGTAGCCGACGATGCGAACCCGCTCGTCGCGTTACGCGGTAGCTGAGAGGCTTGCGTTCGAGCACGGCCAAAAGGCGCTTGGCCTTCATGGAAGGAAATCGCGACCCCACCCCCTCTTAAGGGCAGGCGCCACAGGGATTCTCCCCCCTACATTCGGTACACGGGAGAGGCCAGGTCTCCGAGCGGGGCGGCGGCGCAGGCGGCGAGGGCCTGGGCGAGGACCTCGCGGGTGTCGCGGGGGTCGATGACGCCGTCGTCCCAGAGGCGGGCGGTCGAGTAGAGGGGGCGGCCCTGGCGCTCGTACTGCTCGCCGAGCTGCTCGGCGGTCTCGGGCTGGCCGACCTCCTTCATCACCGCCGCCGCCATGTCGCCGCCCATCACCGAGATCCGGGCGTTGGGCCACATGAAGAGGAAGCGGGGCGAGTAGGCGCGGCCGCACATGCCGTAGTTGCCGGCCCCGAAGGAGCCGCCGACGATCACGGTCAGCTTCGGGACGCGGGCGGTGGAGACGGCGGCGACCAGCTTGGCGCCGTCCTTGGCGATGCCGCCGGCCTCGTATTTGGCGCCGACCATGAAGCCGTTGACGTTCTGGACGAAGACGAGGGGGATGCGGCGGTGGTCGCAGAGCTCGACGAAGTGGGCGCCCTTCAGCGCGCTCTCGGAGAAGAGGATGCCGTTGTTGGCGACGATTCCGACCGGGTGGCCGTCGAGGTGGGCGAAGGCGCAGACCAGGGTTTTCCCGTATTTCTCCTTGAACTCGCGCAGCTCGCCGCCGTCGACGACGCGGCGCAGGACCTCGCGCACGTCCCAGGGCGCGCGCGAGCCGATCGGGACGACGTCGAGGATCTCCTCCGGGTCGCCGGCCGGCGGCCTGGGCTCGATCCGCTCCCAGGGAGGCGCCGGCGTCGGCGGCAGGGTGGCGACGATCTCGCGCAGGATCCGCAGGGCGTCGGCGTCGTCCTCGGCGAGGTGGTCGGCGACGCCGGAGCGGCGGGCGTGGACGTCGCCGCCGCCGAGCTCCTCGGCGCTCACCTCCTCCCCGGTCGCCGCCTTCACCAGCGGCGGGCCGCCGAGGAAGATCGTCCCCTGGTGGCGGACGATCACGGTCTCGTCGCTCATCGCCGGCACGTAGGCGCCGCCGGCGGTGCAGGAGCCCATCACCGCCGCGATCTGCGGGATCTCCTGCGCCGACATCGTCGCCTGGTTGAAGAAGATGCGGCCGAAGTGGTCGCGGTCGGGGAAGACCTCGTCCTGTAGAGGAAGGAAGGCGCCGCCGGAGTCGACCAGATAGATGCAGGGCAGCCGGTTCTGCAGGGCGACCTCCTGGGCGCGGAGGTGCTTCTTCACCGTCACCGGGTAGTAGGTGCCGCCTTTGACGGTGGCGTCGTTGGCGGCGACAACGCAGCGGCGGCCGCTGACGGTCCCGACGCCGGCGACGATCCCCGCTCCCGGCGCCGCGTCGTCGTACATGCCGTGCGCGGCCAGCGGCGAGAGCTCGAGGAACGGCGTGCCGGGATCGCAGAGGCCCTCGATCCGTTCCCGCGCGGTCAGCTTGCCGCGGCCGCGGTGGCGCTCGACCGCCTTCTCGCCGCCGCCGGCCCGGACCCGCTCCAGCTCCGCGTTCAGCTCGGCGATCAGCTCCAGGTGCTTCTCGCGCATGCCCTCGGCGACGGCGGTCATCGCGGCGGGCTCTCCTTGAAGGGGTCGCGCTCGGCGTGCCACTCGACCGGGCCGGCGACCAGGGTGTGGGAGGCGAGCGGGCGGCCGAGCGTCTCCTGGGCGGCGGCGGCCGCTTCCAGCAGCCGGCCGAGGTCGATGCCGGTCTCGACCCCCATCTCATGCAGCATCGAGACCAGGTCCTCGCTGGCGACGTTGCCGGTCGCGCCGGGCGGGACCGGGCAGCCGCCGAGCTGGCCGAAGCTCGACTCGAAGGAGTCGACCCCGACCTCCAGCGCCGCCAGCACGTTGGCCAGCGCCTGGCCGCGGGTGTCGTGGAAGTGAGCGGTGCGCTCGACCTCCCCCAGCTCCTCGGCGGCGCGGCGGAAGAACTCGCCGACCTGCAGCGGGTTGGCCATCCCGGTGGTGTCGCCGAACCCGATCTCCACCGCGCCGGCGGCCGAGAGCCGGCGGGCGATCTCGAAGACGCGCTCGACCGGGACGTAGCCCTCGTACGGGCAGCCAAAGCTGGTGCTGACAACGCCCTCGCAGCGCAGCCCCTCAGCCGTCGCCCGCTCCAGCACCTGCTCCAGGCCCGTGAGCGACTCCTCGACCGAGCGGTTGACGTTGCGGCGGTTGTGGGTCTCCGAGGCGGAGAGGAAGACGTTGACCTCGTCGATCTTCTCCCGCACCTCCAGCGCCCCCTCCAGCCCGCGCATGTTCGGGACCAGGACCGAGACCGCGACCTCATCGGGGATCTCGGCCCGTTCCAGCACCTCGCGCCCGTCCGCCAGCTGCGGGACGACGTCGGCGCGGACGAAGCTCGTCACCTCCAGCCGCCGCACCCCGGTGCGGGCGAGCATCTCGACCAGCCGCACCTTGTCGGCGGTGGCGATCGTCTCCGGCTCGTTCTGGAAGCCGTCGCGGGGGCCGACCTCGCGGATGCGGACGCTCTTCGGGATCACGGCGGCGGCTCCCTACGCCCCGAGGGCGCGGGCGATGACCATCTGCTGCACCTCGTCGGTGCCCTCGCCGATCGTCAGGATCTTGGCGTCGCGGTAGAAGCGGCAGACCGGGTACTCCTCGATGAAGCCGTAGCCGCCGTGGATCTGCACCGCCTCCTCGCAGCAGCGGACCGCGAGGCGGCCGCTCTTCAGCTTCGCCTGGGCGGCGGTGAGGGAGAAATTTTCCCCCCGGTCCTTCATCCGCGCCGCTTTGTAGACGAGCAGCCGGGTCGCCTCGATCTCGGTCGACATGTCGGCGAGCTTGGCCTGGATCGACTGGAAGCGAGAGATCGACTGGCCGAAGGCCTGGCGCTCCTTGGCGTAGGCGAGCGCCTCGTCGAGCGCGCCCTGGGCGAGGCCGACGCCCATCGCGGCGACGCCGATGCGGCCGATGTCCAGCACCTGGAGGAACTGGCGAAACCCCATCCCCCGCGGCCCGAGCAGGTTCTCCTCGGGGACGCGGCATTCGGTGAAGGTCAGCGGCCGGGTGTCGGAGGCGTTCCAGCCCATCTTCCGGTACGGCTCGCCCTGCTCGTAGCCGGGGGTGCCGTTGGCGACGATCAGGTTGGAGATCTCGTCGGTGCCGGTGCGGGCGGTGATGCAGACCAGGCCGGAGATGTCGGTGCCGGCGTTGGTGATGAACTGCTTGGCGCCGTCGATCACCCATTCGCCGCCGTCGAGCCGCGCCTTGGTGCGGACGTTGCCGGCGTCGGAGCCGGCCTCGGGCTCGGTCAGGCCGAAGGCGCCGAGGATCTCGCCGGAGGTGAGGCGCGGCATCCACTCGCGTTTCTGCTCCTCGGAGCCGAACAGGTAGACCGGCTGGGTGCCGAGCGAGGTGTGGGCGCAGAGGGTGATCGCGACCGAGGAGTCGACCCGGGTCAGCTCCTCCACCGCGAGCGCGTAGGCGAGTGAGTCACCGCCGCCGCCGCCGTACTCCTGCGGGAAAGGGATCCCCATCAGGTTGAGCTCGCCGAGCTTGGCGACGATCTCGTAGGGGAACCGCTTCTCGCGGTCGAGCTCCTCCGCGACCGGCGCCACCTCCTGGGTGGCGAACTCGCGGACCGTGCGCTGGATCAGGCGATGCTCGTCGCCGAAGTCGAAGTCCATCCGAACAAGATACCGAATCCTCGTTCGGTTTTTCGCTACCCTCGCCCGATGCCGGTTCCCTCTCCCCCGACCCGCCCGGCGCTGCGCGCCCGCTACGACGCCCGCCGCCGCAAAGTCGTCGACACCGCCGCCCGCCTCTTCGCAGAGCGCGGCTACGCCTCGACCTCGATCAGCGAGCTGACCGCGGCGACCGGGCTCGCCGCCGGCGGCCTCTACCACTACATCGAGGGCAAGGACGACCTCCTGATCGCGATCTGCGACGAGCTGCTGGAGCCGCTGCTGGAACGGGCGCGGGAGATCGTCGCCGCCGGCGCCCCGCCGGTCGAGCAGCTGCGGGAGCTGGTCGGCGCCTGGGTCGGCCACGTCGTCGCGCACCGCCACCACATGCTGGTCTTCACCCAGGAGCGCCAGGCGATCGAGCGCCAGCCCCGCTGGCGCCGGGTCCGCTCCCAGCGCCGCGCCTTCGAGCAGATCCTCGACGACGTCCTCGCCCGCGGCGAGGCCGACGGCTCGATGAGCTTCGCCGACCGCCGCCTCTCCCTCCTCGCCCTGCTGGGGATGGTCAACTACACGCCGCAATGGGTCCGGCCGAACGGCCGCCTCTCGGCAGCGGAGATCGCCGACGGCTACTGCGCGATGGTGCTCGCGGGAAAACCCCGCTGAGGGTGGGGAAAACCCGGATGGCACGGCGGCCATGCGGGTCGAGGCTGGCAGTAGCCGGGGGAAGCTCCGGAGAACCCCACGCGAGGAGTGTGCGATGGAATCAAGCGGCAGCTCGACGATAAGCTCGCCGAGCTTGGCTGAGGCCGCGCCTCCCTCGCCGGCAATCGAACTGGAGGGGGTGTCGCGCCGCTACCGGGCGGGCGAGGTCACGGTGAGCGCGCTCGACGGGGTCGACCTGCGAATCCACCCCGGCGAGTTCACGGTGATCCTCGGGCCTTCCGGCTCGGGCAAGACGACGCTGCTGAACATGATCGGCGCGCTCGACTCGCCGACCGAGGGGCGAATCGTCGTCGCCGGGCGCGACATCACCCGTGCCTCGCGCCAGGAACTGTTCCGCTTCCGCCGCGAAGCGGTCTCCTTCGTCTTCCAGACCTTCAACCTCTTCCCCGCCCTCACCGCCCTCGAGAACGTCGAATTCGGGGTCGACGTCTCCGGCCGTCCCGACAGCCGGGAGCGGGCCGTCGCAACGCTGGAGCGGGTTGAGCTCGGCGGGCGGCTGCGGCACTTTCCCCACGAGCTGTCCGGCGGCGAGCAGCAGCGGGTGGCGATTGCCCGCGCCGTGGCCACCGGCAACCCGGTCCTGCTCTGCGACGAGCCCACCGGCGAGCTCGACTTCGAGACCGGGGTCCAGATTCTCGAACTGCTGCACGAGCAGTCGCACGACACCGGCAGCTGCGTCCTCGTCGTCACCCACAACCGGGAGATCTCCCGGGTCGCCCACCGCGTGATCGAGCTCTCCAGCGGCAGGCTCGTCTCCGACGGCCCGCCGGCCGGTGGGCGGGCTGACTTCTCGACCCTGCGCTGGTAGCGATGGCGGCGACCCTCCTCCGCTGGAGCTGGCGCGACCTCCGTGGCCGCTGGTTGCAGGTCCTGGCGACGGCGCTGATTCTCGGCCTCGGGATCGGCACCTTCGCCGGCCTGGTCGGGATCCGCGAATGGCGCGAGCGGTCAGCCGACGAGAGCTTCGCGGCGATGCGCGCCGACGACCTGCGGGTGGACCTCGCCGGCGAGGGATACGTCCCGTCCGGGCGGCTCGAGGCAGCGGTGTCGCCGCTGCTCGGAAGCGTCGTCGGCGCCGCCGAAGAGCGACTTGTCGCGAACGGGCAGCTGGACGCCTCCCGCCCCGGTCGGCCGCTGATGGTTCCAGCGCGGATCGTGGGGCTGCCGCTTCCGGACGGGGGCCAGTCCGTTGACCGGCTGGCGGTCCACGCGGGCCGCGGGCTCCTCCCCACCGACGCCGGGCGCCGGGTCGCCGTGCTCGACTCCAACTTCGCCAGGCACTTCGACCTCGGAGCACGCGGGCGCGTCCGGATCGCAGGCCTCGGCGCCGTTCCCTACGTAGGCCACGGGGTCACGCCCTCCTACGTCCTCGTCGTCGACGAAACCGGCTTCCCGGGGGCGGAGGCGAGCCTCGGGATCGTCTATCTGCCGATCGCGGCGGCCCAGCGCGCCGCCGGCCAGCCCGGCGCCGTCAACGAGCTGGTCCTGCGGGTGGCCGACGGGGTCGGCGTCGCGCGGGCGGAACACGAGGTGCGGCGGGCGCTCGCCGCGGCGTTGCCCCGCCAGGGAATGACGATCGCCCGGGGAGCGGACGAAGACTCGCGGGCGATCCTCTACCGGGACGCCCGCAACGACCAGAAGATGTTCCTCGTCCTCGCGATCCTCGTCCTCGCCGGCGCCGTCTTCGCCGTCTTCAACCTGGTCAGCCGTGCGGTCGAAGCGCAGCGCCGCGAGATCGGCATCGGGATGGCGCTGGGAGCGCCGCCGTGGCTGCTGGCCCTGCGCCCGTTGCTCCTCGGGCTGCAGATCGCGCTGCTCGGCATCCTCCTCGGACTGCCCGTCGGCGCCCTTGCGTCAGCCGGGTTCCGCTCGGTCTACGAAGACTTCTATCCGCTGCCGGTCTACGCCGACGTCTTCCCGCTTCGCTTCTTCCTCTTCGCCGCCGCGCTCGGGCTCGCCCTGCCACTGCTGGCGGCGGCGCTGCCGGTCGCGCGGGCGGTCGGGGTCGCGCCGGTCGAGGGGATCCGCGTCGGCTTCCGCGCAGCCGGCCGCGGCGGCGCGGCGCGGTTCCTGCGTCGCCTGCGGGTACCCGGCCACAGCCTCGCGCAGCTTCCGCCCCGGAACCTCGCGCGGGGCCTTCGCCGCACCCTGCTCACCGTTCTCGGGCTCGGCGCTGCGATGACGATCACGGTCGCCACGCTGGCCGTCTTCGACGGCTTCCGCGGCGTCGTCGACCGGCAGGAAGTCGAGGTCCTGCACACCGGCGCCGACCGCGTCGAAGCGACCCTCACCTCTCCGGAGCCCGCCGGGGGACCGGTGCAGCGCCAGGTCGCCGCCCTGCCGGAGGTGAAGAAGGTCGACGCCGACCTCGTTGTTCCGGCGCGAGTCGCCGCCGGAGAGCACTCGCTCGAGATCGCCCTCACCGCTATCCGACCCGGGTCGACGGTCTGGCGGCCGACGTTGACCGAGGGCAGCCTTCTGGGCGGCGTCGTCCTCGCCCGTAAAGCCGCCGAAGATCTCGGCGTCGGCGTGGGCGACGAGGTCCTCCTCTCCCACCCCCGCTGGACCGGGAGCGGCTACGAGATCGCGCGCTCACCGGTCCCCGTCAGCGGCATCCACGCCAACCCGGTGCGTTCCTTCGCCTATGTCGACGCCGTCGCGGCCGCCCGGCTCGGCGGGATCGACCTGACGAATGAGCTGCTGATCCTTCCCGCCCGCGGGATCGGCGCCGCCGAGCTGCAGCGGGCGCTGTTCGGGCGGCCGGGGATCGGCGCCGTGCGACCGGCGCGGGCCAGCGTCGAAGCGATCCACGACGCGCTCGAATCGACCACCTCGATCTTCGGACTGATCGCCGCAATCACGCTGCTGATGGCGATCCTCGTCGCCTTCACCTCGACCAGCGTCTCGGTTGACGAGCATCGGCGCGAGTACGCCACGATGTTCGCCTTCGGCCTACCGCCCCGTGCCGGGTTGCGCGTGGCGATGTCGGAAAGCCTCGTGACCGGCGTATTGGGGACGGTTCTCGGGCTCGGCCTCGGCCTCGCGGTGGCCGCCTGGATGGTCACCTCCCTGCTCGCCGACACCGCCCCCGACCTCGATGTCCTAGTCGAGATCTCGGCCCTCTCGCTGGCGCTGATCTTCTTCGTCGGCGTCGTCAGCGTCACCCTGGCGCCGCTCTTCCTCTACCGGCGGCTGCGCGGGATGGACGTCTCGGCGACGTTGCGGGTTATGGAGTGAGTCAGGCCGCCAGGCAAGGGACGACAATGTGCCGATGCCCACCCTGGCGACGATCGGCGTCTACGGATTCGACCGCGACTCATTCCTCGACGCCCTGAAGACCGCCAAGGTCGACCTGCTGCTCGACGTGCGGCAGCGGCGCGGAGTGCGGGGCAGCGAGTACGCGTGGGCCAACGCGCAGCGGCTGCAGGCGGCGCTGGCCGAGGCCGGGATCGGCTACTCCCACCTCAAGGAGCTGGCCCCGACCACCGAGATGCGCCAGCTCCAGTACGCCGAGGACGCTCGGCTCGGCGAGGGGAAACGCAACCGCACCGCCCTTGCCCCGGCATATGTCGAGCGCTACACGGAGGAGATCCTCGACCGGGTCGACCTCGGCCCGGTGGTGCGCTGGATCGGCAGCTCCTCGGCGGCCCTGCTCTGCGTCGAGCGCGACCCCGAGGCGTGCCATCGCTCGCTGATCGCCGAGCGCCTGCGCCGTGAGCAGGGCTTCGAGGTCGAGCACCTGCGACCCGCCTGACGGCTTACCGGCTAGGCGAAGGAGTTCGAAGCGACGAGCAGGGCGACGACGGCTGCGATCAGGAAAGTCAGCAGCGCGGTCTTCAGCGGTGCGGGTGGGGCGGAACGGAGCATGCAACGAAAGTACGCCACTAGCTGGGGATTACCTGTGCGAAGTTGCACAGCTTGACGTTTGTCACATTGAGCGCCTCGCGCACCCGTGGATCGCAGAGGGTGCGCAGCTCTACTTGGCGCTCGGCGTCGTAGGAGGAGCTCGGCACCGGGCCGGCGGCGGGATGGCAGCCGATCTCGGTCCAGCCCGGCGGCAGCGCCTCGATCAGCGCGATGAGGTACTCCGGCGAGATCGCTTCGCGACCGTAGAAACGGCGCTCGTAGCGGATGGCCTGGTTGCGCAGCGCCACCCCCAGCTCGGCGGCGAGGGCCTCGGCGGCGGCACCGAAACCGGGATCGCTTTCGTGCACATGCTTGTGCGAATCGAGGTGCGTCGGGTCGCGCCCGATCATCTCCCGGAAGCGATCAAGCTGGAGCCGCAGATCCTCGCCGGTCTCGAGGTGGAGGCCGACCGCGAGCCCTGGGTACTCCGGCAGCGCTTCGACCGCCGCCGCGGCGTCGTCGCGCAGAACCATCAGGCTGGCGCTGGTGACGATGCCGTCGCGATGCGCGGCGAAGACCCCCTCGTTCACCGTGGCGGAGAGGCCGAGGTCGTCGGCGTTGACGATGAGGAATCGATCCGTACCAGGGGCGGCTGCGGGCATGGGACAGAACTTCTACAACGACATCCGCGAATACGTACTGCCGGCCAATTGGCCCATTCCACTCTGGAAGATCGAATGCAGGGGCTCAGCTCATGGCGCGGGCGATCACCACGCGCTGGATCTCGTTCGTGCCCTCGTAGATCTGGGTGATCTTGGCGTCGCGCATCATCCGCTCGACCGGGTACTCGTTGACGTAGCCGTAACCGCCGAGAACCTGGATCGCCTCGACCGTCACCTTCATCGCGTTGTCGGAGGCGAAGAGCTTGGCCATCGAGGTCCACTTGCCGAGGGCGGCGGGGCGCTGGGGCTTGTCGGCCATCGAGCAGGCTTTGTAGAGGAGCTCGCGGGCGGCAGCGGTGCCGGTCTCCATGTCGGCGAGCTTGAACTGGATCGCCTGCAGCTGGTTGATCGGCTTGCCGAAGGCGATCCGCTCGGCGGCGTAGCCGTTGGCGTAGTCGGTCGCGCCCTGGGCGATCCCGACCGCCTGGGCGGCGGCGCCGAGGCGGGTGCGCTCCAGGGTGCCGAGGGCGACGGAGAGGCCCTTACCCTCCTCGCCGATCAGGTTCTCGTGCGGGACGCGGACGTCGGTGAAGGTCGGCGAGCCGGTCGGCGAGCCCTTGATCCCGAGCTTGTGCTCGAGCTTGCCGGGGTCGAAGCCGGGCGCGTCCTTCTCGACCACGAAGGCGCTGGTGCGGCGATTCTCGCGGTCGGTGGTGGCGAAGACGACGTAGAAGTCGGCGATCGTCGCGTTGGAGATCCAGGCCTTCTGGCCGTTGATCACCCACTCGTCGCCGTCGCGCACCGCGCTGGTCCTCATCGCCGCCGGGTCGGAGCCCGCCTCGGGCTCCGAGAGCGCGAAGGCCGGCGACCACTCGCCGCTGGCGCACTTCGGCAGCCAGCGCTGTTTCTGCTCCTCGGAGCCGAACAGCTGGATCGGCAGCGTCCCCAGCTCCTGCACCATCAGCATCAGCGCCGAGGAGGCGCAGGCCTTGGCGATCTCCTCGACCGCCATCTGCAGGACGAGGGTCCCGGTGCCGGTCCCGCCGTACTCGGCAGCGAAGGGCAGGCCGAGGACGTCATGCGAGGCGAGCAGCTCCCGCAGGTCCCACGGGTATTCGCTCCTGCGGTCGATGTCGCCGGCCCGCGGCGCGATCTTCTCCTGGGCGAGCTGGCGGACCATGTCGCGCAGGTCAAGCGCCTCCTGGGAGATCTCGTAGGCGGGGGTGACGATATCGACGCTCATTCGTTCCTTTGTCTCCTTTGACCGTGGGTCAGTCGAGGATGTCTAGCAGGCCACTTCGGCCCGCGGGAACGATGAGCTTAGAGCGCAGGCCGTGCGCGGGAAATCGCGACTCTGCCGGAGCGGCGGTGATGGCGCTTGCCGTGATGTTTGCGCCGAATCGGCGGCGCGGGCTGTGCAGTTCCCCCTTCACCCGTTGCGGCCTCGGCGGGGGGGTCGCTCGGGATCTGGCTCGACGAGGTGTGAAAGGTTTGGGTCCCGCCCCCGACCGCGGGCTTTTCCCATTCGATCGTGTCTTCGCTTGCCACCGCCGGGGCAGCGACGGCGCGGAAGTAGTAAGTCTGATCCGGATTGAGGCTGACCCCGGCAGCGGCAAGATCGAGTGAGACCTCGACGGGGC
>DASQCF010000052.1:0-30981 GCA_035634815.1 Solirubrobacterales bacterium
GTCTCTTCGGAGACGCCCTTCCAGTCCTTGACGACCTGGGTCCAGAAGCCGGGACGCTCGCGCGCGACGCGCTTGAGCAGGTTCTTGATGATCTGCTCTTCGTGAGAGGAGGCGGGTTCGTCGACCCACTTCGAACCATTCTCGAGCTCGAAGCCCTTGTGGACGAGCAGGGTCGCGTCGCCGCCGTCGTCGAGGATCATGTTCGGGCCCTCGCCGTCGGGCCAGTTCAGCGCCTGCTCGGTGCACCACCAGTACTCCTCCAGCGTCTCGCCTTTCCAGGCGTAGACGGGGACGCCGGCGGCGGCGATCGCCGCGGCGGCGTGGTCCTGGGTGCTGAAGATGTTGCAGCTGGCCCAGCGCACCTCGGCGCCGAGCGCGACCAGGGTCTCGATCAGGACCGCGGTCTGGATCGTCATGTGGAGCGAGCCGGTGATCCGCGCGCCTTTCAGCGGCTGCGCGGCGCCGTACTCCTCCCGGGTCTGCATCAGACCGGGCATCTCGACCTCGGCGAGGGAGATCTCCTTGCGGCCGAAATCGGCGAGGCCGATGTCGGCGACCTTGTAATCCTGGGTGTCGGTGGCGGTTGCCGTGCTTGAAGTCATTTGGGCAATGTAGCGTGCCGGTCGTGAGCGCGGCAGGCGACGAGAAGCGGCTGGCGGCGGAGGCCGCGGCGGAGCTGGTCGAGGGGGGGATGACCCTCGGCCTCGGCACCGGCTCGACCGTCGCCGAGCTGCTGCCGGCGATCGCCCGCCGCGGCCTGGAGGGCATCCGCTGCGTCGCCACCTCGGTCGCGACCGAAGAGCAGGCGCGCGAGCTGGGGATTCCGGTCGAGGAGTTCGACAGCCTGACCCGGCTCGACCTGGCGATCGACGGCACCGACGAGGTAACACCGGACGGCTGGCTGATCAAGGGCGGCGGCGGCGCCCACCTGCGCGAGAAGATCGTCGCCGCGGCGGCCGATCGCTTCGTCGTCATCGCCGACTCGAGCAAGCCGGTCGACGCCCTGCGCGGGCCGGTGCCGCTGGAGCTGTTCGGCTTCGGCGCCGCCTCGACCCTGGAGCGACTCGGCCCCGAGGTCGAGCTGCGGCGCGTGCCGCGCAGCCCCGACGGCGGCCTGATCGCCGATTACCGCGGCGGCGGGCTCGACGACCCGGCGGCCCTGGCGGCGCGCCTGGAGGCTGACCCCGGCGTCGCCGCCCACGGCCTTTTCCCCCCGGATATGGTGAGCGAGGTTTTCGTGGCAAGGGGAGACGCCGTCGACCGCACCAGTTTCAGCTGACCCCAAAGGAGACCCTGGATGACCGACTTCAGCGGGCTGGCGATCGCCGGCCGCATCGCCACCCCCGACGACCCCGACTGGGACCAGGCGCGCCAGGCGTGGAACCTCGCCGCCGACCAGCACCCGAGCGCCGTCGCCTTCGTCGAGAGCGCCGACGACGCCGCCGCGGTGGTCCGCTTCGCCGCCGAGAACGGGCTGCGGGTGACCGCCCAGGGCAGCGGCCACGGCGCGCTCTCGCTGCGCATCCCGGAGGACACGATCCTAGTCAAGACCGAGCGCCTGCGCGGGATCGAGGTCGATCCGGAGGCGCGGACGGCCCGGGTCGGGGCGGGGGTGCTCTCGCTGGAGCTGGTCGAAGCGGCCGCCGCCCACGGCCTCTGCTCGCTGCCGGGCTCCTCGCCCGACGTTTGCGTCACCGGGTACACGCTCGGCGGCGGACTGAGCTGGCTCGGCCGGCGCTTCGGGTTCGCCTGCAACCGGCTGCGGGCGGTAGAGCTGGTCACCGCCGACGGCGAGGCGCGGACGGTCGACGCCGAGAGCGATCCCGACCTCTTCTGGGCGCTGCGCGGGGGCGGCGGCGACTACGGCGTAGTCACGGCGCTGCACGTGAACCTGGTGCCGGTCGCCGACGTCTACGCCGGGGCGCTGCTGTTCGGAGCCGAGGTCGGGGCGGCCGGCGTCCGCGCCTACCGCGACTGGACCGCGGGCGTCTCCGAGGACGTGACCTCGATCATCCGCTTCCTGCGCCCGCCGGACATCCCCGACGTCCCCGAGTTCCTGCGCGGCAAAGCGCTGCTGGCGGTCGATGCGGTCTGCATCGGCGACCAGGCGGCGGGCGAGGCGGCGATCGCGCCGCTGCGCGAGATCGGCGAACCGATCCTCGACACCTTCGGCCAGATCCCGACGCCGGGGATCTGCGCGATCCACATGGACCCCGAGCAGCCGGTTCCCGGGCACGGCCACCACCGGGTCCTGCGCGAGCTCTCCGACGAGGCGATCGACGCCTGGGTCGGCGCCGTCGGCCCCGACTCGGACACCCCCCTGCTGCTGTCGGAGCTGCGCCAGCTCGGCGGCGTTCTCGGCCGCCCGGACCCCGACGGCGGCGCCCTCTCCCACCTCGACGCCGGCTGGGCGATGTACGGGGTCGGGATGGCGATGACCCCCGAGATGGCGGCGGCGGTCGACGCCGGCCTCGACCGCGTGCACGAGGCGATGGCGCCCTGGGCGGCCGACGGCGGCTACTTCAACTTCGCCGACCGCGCCTGCGACACCGACGCGATCCTCCCCGCCGACGTCTGCGCCCGCCTCGCCGAGGTCAAGCGCAAGTACGACCCCGACGGCCGCATCTTCGGCAACCACGCGGTCTCGCTGGATCCCGCTGCCTGAGCCAAATCAACGGCTTTTTGCCTTGATAGTGGTATTCTTTACCCACTATGGCCTACGTTGTGATGACCAAGCCAGGGCTTTTCGAGGTGCGGGAGTCGGTCAACACGGCGAGCGGGCCGCGTAGCCGCACCCTGGCGGGCTTCCGCGAGCTCACCGCCGAGGTCGTCGAAAAGGTCCAGGTGCGAGCCGACAAGCCCCCCACTAGCGAGGAACTGACTCGTTCGGCGCTCAAAGCCGGAGCGCCAGTTCGCGGCCCTGAGCTGGACGCCGCGGCGAGGGAGGCACTGCGGCTGATGGCCAGCGGCGAGCGCCCAGACCCGATGCTGCGCCGACTACTGCTCGACGCCCTGTCGAACGAAGACCGAAGCGACCGGCAGGCGGATCCGAAGTCCCGGATCTCCGACGCGGCGCGAGCCGCGACCCAGTGGGTCGGTGTCGGAGCCGAGGAGCGAGGCAATGCCCTGCGCGAATTGCTCGATCTGGCAGACGCACTGCCGGTCAGACTGCGCCCGCACGAGATCGGCTTCCCGCGACTGAAATCGGCCTAGCGTGGCCGAGCAACCCGAGTACCCCCGCCGCCCCGAGGACGCGCCCTCGCTGCCGGACAAGGTGACGGCGATCCACCGCGCTTTGAAGGGTGCCAAGGTCCCCCACGCGATCGGCGGCGCCCTCGCCCTCGCCTACTACGCGGAGCCACGGGCAACGATCGACGTCGACATCAACGTCTTCGTCCACACCAACCAATGGCCCGCGATTCGCGACGCCCTCGCACCGCTCGGGGTCGATGTCGAGGCCGACGAAAAGGAGTTGGACCGGGACGGGCAGGTTCGGATCTGGTGGGACAGGAACCCAGTCGACCTCTTCTTCTCCTACGACCCGTTTCACGACGAGATGCGCCGTGGTGCCCGCAAGGTCCCCTTCAACGGGGCAACGATCCCGATCCTGGCACCCGAGCACCTCGCCGTCTGTAAGGCAATGTTCGACCGCCCCAAGGACTGGCTGGACATCGAGCAAATGCTTGTCGCGACCTCCCCCCTCGACACGGAGGAAATAAAGAGTTGGCTTGAGCGGATGGTCGGCAACGACAATCCGCGGATGAAGCGGCTGCTCGCGATCGAGGCCAGCCTCACCGGGGACGACTAGCCGGCCGCTACCTCGTCGGCCACCACGATCATGTTCTCGTTTCGCACCCGGCCGGCGGGGATCGATTCGTCGCCCGCCAGCAGCTTCTGCAGCGGCTCTCGCTTGTCGGGGCCAGTGACGAGCCAGACGATGCGGCGGGCGGCGTCGATCGCCGGGTAGGTGAGGGTCATTCGCGGGTGGCCCTGGTACTCGCCCGTCATCGCGACGCGGCGGTCGGTCACCTCGAGGACCGGGTCGCCGGGGACAAGCGAGGCGGTGTGGCCATCGGGGCCGAGGCCGAGGTGGACGAGATCGAAGCGATCGGGCAGCGAAGACTCGTATTCGCGCGCTGCGGCGTCGAGGTCGCGCTGGGTCACCGGCATCGGCCGCAGGGTCGCCTGGTGGTCCATCGAGAGCCCGAGCACCATGTGGGTGAGGTTGCGGTCGGGGCTGCCGGGAGAGGCGACGCGCTCGTCGACCTGGAAGAGCTCGGTCCGGTCCCAGGGCATCGCCTCCAGTTCGCCAAGGATCGCCAGCATCGCCCAGGGTGAGCGGCCGCCGCTCATCGCCAATGTGAAGTAGTTGCGCTCCGCCGCCGCCTCGTCCCCGGCGGCGGCGATCAGCTCGGCCGCACGCCGGGCGGCCGCCTTTTCGTCGCCGGCGACCTCGAGCTCGATCGGCACCTCAGCTCGCCTTCTCGTCGTGCCCGCCGAACTGTTTGCGCATCGCCGAGAGGACCTTGTCGCCGAAGTCGCCGAGCCCGCGCGAGTAGAAGCGCTCGTGCAGGGCGGTGGTCAGGACCGGCGTCGGCACCCCCTCGTCGATCGCGGCGATCGCCGTCCAGCGGCCCTCGCCGGAGTCGGAGACGCGGCCGGTGAACTCCTCCAGGTCGCCGGATTCCTGCAGCGCCGCCGCGGTCAGGTCGAGCAGCCAGGAGCCGATCACGCTGCCCCGGCGCCAGACCTCGGCGACCTCGGGCAGGTCGAGGTCGTACTGGTAGTACTCGGGGTGGTCGAGCGGCGCCGTCTCGGCGTCGGCCTCGCGCTTGACCTTGCCGGCGTTGGCGTTCTTGAGGACGTTGAGCCCCTCGGCGTAGGCCGCCATCACCCCGTACTCGATCCCGTTGTGGACCATCTTCACGAAGTGACCGGCGCCGTTCGGGCCGCAGTGCAGGTAGCCGTTCTCCGAGGGCGAGGGGTCGCCGGAGCGGCCCGGGGTGCGCTCGGCCTCGCCGACCCCGGGCGCAAGGCTGGCGAAGATCGGGTCGAGCCGCTCGACCGCGCGGTCGGGGCCGCCGATCATCAAGCAGTAGCCGCGGTCGAGACCGAAGACGCCACCGCTGGTGCCGCAGTCGACGTAGTCGATCCCCCGCTCGCCGACCTTCTCGGCGCGGCGGATGTCGTCGCGGTAGTAGGAGTTGCCGCCATCGATGATCGCGTCGCCTGGCTCGAGCACGGCGGCGACGTCGTCGACCGTCTTCTCGGTGATCTCGCCGGCCGGGACCATCACCCAGACCGAGCGCGGCGTGCTCAGCTTCGAGGCCATCTCCTGCAGCGAAGATGCGCCCTCGGCGCCCTCCCCTTCCAGCTGCGAGACGGCGTCGGGGTTGACGTCGAAGGCGACGATCTGGTGGCCGTCGCGCATCAGGCGCCGTGCCATGTTGGCCCCCATCCGTCCGAGGCCGACGATTCCTAGTTCCATGAGACCTCCGCTGGTGGCGATGCAGGGATGAGCGGACGATAGCCTGCCCGTCGATGGGCAAGAGCGCCAACCACACCGCGACCGCCGCCGACGTGCTGGCGATCTTCGGAATCAGCGGCGACCTGGCGAAGAAAATGACCTTCCGGGCGCTCTACAAGCTGGAGGAGCGCGGCAAGCTCGACTGCCCGATCGTCGGGGTCGCGATCGACGAGTGGGACGACGAGCAGCTGCGCCAGCACGCGCGGGACGCGATCGGCGCCTCCCTGGCCGAGCCCGACGAGGACGTGTTCTCGCGGCTGGCGGCGCGGCTCACCTACGTCCAGGGCGACTACGCCGACGCCGACACCTTCGAGCGGGTGAAGGCGGCGCTGGGCGACGCGAAGAATCCCGTCTTCTACCTGGAGATCCCACCCTCGCTGTTCGCCACCGTGGTCCAGGGGCTGGGCGACGCCGGACTGACCGAGAACGCGCACGTGGTGATCGAGAAGCCGTTCGGCCACGACCTCGAATCGGCGCGCGAGCTGAACGCCGAGCTCTGCAAGGTCCTGCGCGAGGAGCAGATCCTCCGCATCGACCACTACCTCGGCAAGGAGCCGGTGCTCGACATCACCTACCTGCGCTTCGCCAACGCGATCCTCGAGCCGGTCTGGAACCGCGAGCACGTCTCCCACGTGCAGATGACGATCGCCGAGGACTTCGGGGTCGAGGACCGCGGCCGCTTCTACGACGCGGTCGGGGCGATGCGCGACGTGATCCAGAACCACGCCCTGCAGGTGCTGGGGATCATCGGCATGGAGCCGCCGACCGGCAACCATCCCGACAGCGTCCGCGACAAGAAGCTGGAGTTCTTCAAGGCGATGTGCGCGGCCGACCCGAAGCGCTACGTGCGCGGCCAGTACAACGGGTTCCTCGAGGTGAAGGACGTGGCGCCGGACTCCCAGACCGAGACCTTCGCCGCGGTCGAGCTGGAGGTCGACAACTGGCGCTGGGCGGGGGTGCCGTTCTTCGTCCGCGCCGGCAAGTGCCTGCCGGACAAGGTGAGCGAAGTGAGCGTCTTCTTCAAGCGGCCGCCGCGGCTCGGGGTCGGCAGGGGCAAGACGCCGGAACCGAACCAGATGACGATCCGGATCGAGCCGAAGCCGGGGGCGCGGATCCGGCTCTACGCGAAGGCGGCGGGCGAAGAGGCGTTCCAGGCCGCCGACATGGAGGTCCTGTTCGAAAAGGCGCCGGGGGAAGACCCCGAGCCCTACGAGCGCCTGCTCGGCGACGCGCTCGCCGGCGACCACCAGCTCTTCACCCGCCAGAGCGCGGTCGAGGAGACCTGGCGCGTGGTCCAGCCGCTGCTCGACGAGCCTGGCCCGGTGCACCCCTACGAGCAGGGGACGTGGGGGCCGGAAGAGGCCGAGAAGCTGGTCCGCGGGACGGGCCAGTGGGCCCAGCCCTGGCTGCCTAAGTAAGCGGACGCACTTCTCCCCGCATACCGGGGACAGATGCGTCCGGTTGCAGCCGGACGTCGCTAATCCCTACTTCCTTGCTAGGTTTTCGGGCGCCCTAATTAGGGTGGCCTAATACCAATCCCGGGAACCCTTTGCCGCCGACGACCTCGATCACGCGCCGCCGCCTGCTGGCTTCTGCCGGCGTGGGTGCTGCGGGCATCGGTCTCGCCGGCGGGGGGTTCCTGGCGGGTCACCAGGTAGCCGAAGACGACGCCGGGGGCACCGGCAGCGTCCCCTTCTACGGGCCGCACCAGGCCGGGATCGACACCGCCGCCCAGGACCGCCTCCACTTCGCCGCCTTCGACCTGCTGAGCGAAGACCCGGCTGAGCTGCGCGAGCTGCTGCGCGCCTGGACCGTGGCGGCGGCGGAAGCGAGCGCCGGCGCGATGATCGGCGACGTCAACGAGGTGCCGCTGGCGCCGCCCGAGGACACCGGCGAGACCGTCGGCCTCCTCCCCTCCCGCCTCACCGTCACCTTCGGCTTCGGCCCGAGCCTGTTCGAGAAACCGGGCCTCGGCCTGGCGGCGAAGCGACCGGCGGCGCTGCGACCGCTGCCGCCGCTGCCCGGCGACGAGCTGAACCCCTCCGAAAGTGGCGGCGACATCTGCGTCCAGGCCTGCTCCGACGACCCCCAGGTCGCCTTCCACGCCGTCCGCAACCTGGCCCGGATCGGGCGCGGCACGGTGGCGATGCGCTGGTCCCAGCTCGGCTTCGGCCGCACCGCCTCGACCAGCCGCAGCCAGGACACCCCGCGCAACCTGATGGGGATGAAGGACGGCACCGCCAACATCCGCGCCGAGGACACCGAGGCGATGGAGCGCTTCGTCTGGGCCGGCGGCGAGAGCCCGGCGTGGATGCGCGGCGGCACCTACATGGTCGCCCGCCGGATCCGGATGCTGCTCGAGGTCTGGGACCGCGCCCCGCTGCAGGACCAGGAGCGGACGATCGGCCGCCACAAGTACAGCGGCGCCCCGCTCGGGCGAGACGACGAGTTCGAGCCGTTGCCCTTGGACGAGGAGCGGGGCGGCCACCCGACGATCCCGCGCGACGCCCACGTCCGCCTTGCCTCGGCGAGCGAGAACGGCGGCGCCCGCATCCTCCGCCGCGGCTACTCGTTCACCGACGGCGTCGACGAGAGCCTCGGCGAGCTCGAAGCCGGCCTCTTCTTCATCAGCTTCCAGCGCGACCCCGGCCAGTTCGTCGCGATCCAGCAGCGGCTGGGCTCGATGGACGCGCTCAACGAGTACATCAAGCACGTCGGCAGCGCCCTCTTCGCGGTCCCGCCCGGCGCCGAACCCGGCGGCCACGTCGGCGATGGCCTGTTCGCCTGAACCAGTCACGAAACGAAGGAGAAACGCACCAGATGAATCGCAATCTCGTCCGCACCCTCTGCGCCGGCGCCTTGGGCGCCCTGGCGCTGACCCTCGCCGCCTGCGGCTCCAGCGAGGAGACGACCACGACCGAGGCCGAGCAGGTGACCGACCCCAAGGTCGAGGCCGTCGTCGCCGACTACCGCGGCTACCTGCAGCAGAACGCCGAGGAACTGGTCGCGACGACCAAGCCGTTCGTCGCCGCCGTCGCCGCCGGCGAGCTCACGCGGGCCAAGGAGCTCTACGCGGCGCCGCGTATCCCCTACGAGCGGATCGAGCCGGTCGCCGACAGCTTCGGCGGGCTCGACCCGAAGATCGACGCCCGCGAGAACGACGTCGCCGCCGGCGACTTCGAAGGCTTCCACCGGATCGAGAAGGCACTCTGGGAGGGAGGGACGACCGACGGGATGGCGCCGGTCGCCGAGCAGCTGCAGCGCGACGTCGAAGCCCTGGCCGCCAAGGTGAAGGGCGTGGAGCTTGCGCCGGTGCAGATCGCCGAAGGCGCCAACGGGCTGCTGGGCGAGGTCTCCGCCTCGAAGATCACCGGCGAGGAGGAGCGCTACTCGCACATCGACCTGGTCGATTTCGAGGCCAACGTCGAAGGCTCCGAGTTCGCCTTCGAAGCGGTGAAGCCGCTGCTCGACGAGATCGATCCCGACCTCGCGGCCGAGGTCGAAAGCCACTTCCGGGCCGTGTTCAACTCGCTCGAGCCCTACCGGACCGCAGACGGGTTCGTCTCCTACACGGAGCTGACCAAGGCGGATACGCGGATGCTGGCGCGGGGTATCGATGCGTTGGCTGAGGAGCTGAGCCAGGTGCCGGCGGCTGTCGGGCAGGCCGAACACGGCTAGGGACCAGAGCGGCTGGCCGGCGGGTCCTGTCTCCGATATTGGGCTCTCCCTACCGGGAGAGTCCTCAATATCGTCGCCACCCGCCGGAGACTTGCCTAGGCTGACTGGCCATGGCCGAGGCGGGGATAAGAGCTGACGATCTGCTGCGCGAGCTGGGGTATGAGAGCTGGCGTCCCGGGCAGAAGGAGGCGGTGGTTGCTGCTCTTGAAGGGCGGGATTCGCTGATCGTTATGCCCACCGGCGGTGGGAAGAGCCTTTGTTACCAGCTGCCGGGACTTGCTTCTGAGGAGCTGACGATCGTGGTCAGCCCGCTGATCGCGCTGATGAGGGACCAGTGGGAGAAGCTGAACGCCGGCGGGCACAGCGTGGCGATGATCACCTCCGGGATGGACGACTGGCAGGCCTCCGAAGCGCTGCAGATGGTCCGCGAGGAGGCGAGGATCGTCTACTGCGCGCCCGAGCGGTTCGCCTCCGGCGCCTTCCTCGACGCCCTCGCCTGCCGCGAGGTCGACCTGATCGCCGTCGACGAGGCGCACTGCGTCTCGGAGTGGGGACACGACTTCCGGCCCGACTACCTGCGGCTGCCCGAGGTGGTCGAGCGGCTGGGCCGGCCGACGGTGATGGCCTGCACGGCGACGGCGACGGTGCCGGTCGCACGGGAGATCGCCTCCCGCTTCGGGATGCGCGAGCCGCTCCAGGTCCGCTCCGGCTTCGACCGGCCGAACCTCTCCTTCGACGTCGTCGCCCTCGAGGGCAAGGGCTCGACGGCGCGTCGCCAGGCGCTGCTGGAGGCCGGCCTGCGCGACCCCGCCAACCGCCCGGCGATCGTCTATTGCGGCACCCGCAAGCAGACCGAAGAGGTGGCGGCGGAGCTGCGCGACGCCGACGTCGCCGCGGTCGCCTACCACGCCGGCCTCGCGCCGGAGCAGCGGACCGCGATCCAGGAGCGCTTCATGGCCACCGACACCGGCGTCATCTGCGCGACCAACGCCTTCGGGATGGGTGTCGACAAGGCCGACGTGCGCTCGGTCTGGCACGTGACGATCCCGACCAGCGTCGAGGCCTACTACCAGGAGGCGGGGCGCGCGGGCCGCGACGGCCTCCCCTCGCGGGCGACGATGCTGGCGCTGAAGTCCGACCTCGGCCGCCTCGTCCGCTTCAACGAACAGCGCGCCGGCGACCCCGACCTGGCCGTCGCCCGCGAGCGCGGTTGGCGCGCCTACCACGTGATCAAGGACTTCATCTACGGCACCGAGTGCCGCCGCCGCGCCCTGCTCGACCACTTCTCGGACAGCACCGCAGGGGCGCCGCTGGAGCGCTGCTGCGATGTCTGCGACCTGCTCGACTGGCTGCCCGACCCGGACACGATCGCCGTCCACGGCTCGAAGCGCACCGCCACCAAGGCGGCGCCTGCGCCCGACCTCTCCCCCGCGGACGCGCCGCTCTTCGAGGCGCTGAAGACCTGGCGCCTGGGCGCCGCCGCCGGCAAGCCGGCTTTCACCGTCGCTAGCAACAAAACCCTGACCGCGATCGCCGCCGCCCGCCCCGCCGACGAGTCCTCGCTGCTCGCGATCAGCGGCGTCGGCCCCGCCTTCATCGAGAAGTACGCGCCGGAAGTGCTGGAGATCGTCGCCGGCCAGGCGCCGGTCGCCGAAGCCGCCTGAAGCGCCCCGACTACCGCGGGTTCTTCTTCAGCGTCGGCAGGGTCACCCGCAGCTTCGAGACCCGCACCGTGAAGGGGGCGTTGCCCACCTGGTAGTAGGGGGCGTCGCGGCCGAGCAGCTGCAGCCAGACGCGGTGGCCCTTGGCGAAGCGGTAGCCGTTGCCGTGGAGCTGGAACTCGATCCGGCCGCTCTGGCCGTTGGTCAGGGCGTAGACCCCGCGGTCGACCAGCAGCTGCGTGCCCTCGGGGGAGACGTCCCAGAGGCGGGCGACGATCTGGCCGTTCTGGCCGGTGCTGGAGATCTGCGCCTTGACCGTCGGCCGGCCCAGCATCGCGAAGCCGTCGACGACCCGGCGCCCGTACATGGCGACGTTCGGCTCGGTGTTTTCGGCGATCGTCTTGCAGGCTTCGGCGGTGCCGAAGACGGGGTCGAATTCGCGCGCCACGGTCGGGTTGCCGCCGGCCGAGGTGAGATCTTGCGCCGGGTCGCGGCCGAAGCTGAAGGCGCCGGGGTGGAGCTTCTTCCAGCCGATCGCCTTGAAGGGCCCGACGTCGGGCTGGTCGCTCGGGCAGGTCGTCAGCGTCGCGGTGACCTGGCCGGGGGCCGGCGCCCCCTTCTTCGCCCCCTGCAGGTGGACGGCGAAGAACCGCGCAGCCTGTTCGTTGAAGAAGTGGTTGAGGGCGGGCTTGTTGGAGCCGCGGCTGTGGCCGAGGTCGCCGAGCTGCAGCGCCACCGGCGCCTTGGGGTCCTGCTTGCGCAGGTAGCCGTAGACGCGCAGCGCCTGCTCGATCGGGAAGAGTTCGTCGGTGAAGCCGCTCTCGATCAGCAGCGGCGCCGGCTTCGAAGCGCCTTTGAGGAAGCGCAGCGGATAGCCGCCGTGGTTGCGGTAGATCCCTTTCAGCGCCGCCACCGCTTCGGCGGAGAGCGGCGGGCCGGCGTCGATGTAGGCCTTGTCCTGGGTGATGTCCGCTTCCGGGTCGGCGCAGGGGAACGAGGCGGGGGCGCCGCCGCAGTAGTAGCCGCGCACCACCCCGGTCAGGTAGAGGCCGTCGAGGAAGCTCGAGATCGGCACGCCGTAGGGGCGCAGGCTCTGTTCGGGCCCGGCGACCGCGGTGTCGAGGTAGCGGCCGTTGGGGATCAGCGCCGAGACCAGGTCCGACCAGGGCCAGCGCGGGTAGGCGGCGGCGATCCGCATCTTCTCCCCGCCGGGGCTGCGCCAGGGGACGAGCTTGCCGTCGGGGCGGCGGACCTTGTCGCGGAGGAAGGCGAGCTCCATCGTCTGGCCGCCCCCGTAGGAGATGCCGGTGACGCCGATCGCCCGCGGCCGGATCACGCCTTCGTCGGCCAGCAGCCCCAGGAGGTACTGGGTGTCGCGCGCCTCGTAGCGGCTGTCGGCGAGGCGGATGTAGCCGGTGGCGCAGGGGCCGGAGTGGTCGCCGGCGGTACCGCCGCCGCAGGAGCCGCCGAAACCGCGAGCGGTGTAATTGATTACCGCGTAGCCGCGGCGGGCGTAGAAGTTGTTGTTGTAGCGGTAGATCGTCGAGCCGTTGCCGGCTTCGTCGGGGGCCGGCCCGGCCGGAGTCGTCGTCTCGAAATCGGTCTTGCTGCCGCCGAAGCCGTGCATCATCACGATCGCCGGGTAGGGGGCGCTCCCCTTTTCCGGCAGGGTGACGTCGACGTCGAGCGGCACGCCGTCGAAGGAGGGGACGCGCGCGGCCGGATCGGCCGTCGGGCAGAAGCGGACCCCGTTTTCGGCGGCGCAGGCGTGGCCGAAGGGGGCGGTCGCCGAGGCGGCGGCCGGCGGGGCCAGTCCGCAGGCGGCGCAGAGCGCGCAGAGCAGGGCGGCGAGCGCAACCGAGGTTGCAGCGACCCGGCGGGGCTCAGACCTCACGCTCACCTCTTGCGAGCATACGACCTTCGGTGCCCGGCCCGCCAAATCTCCGCGCCGCCCTCGCGGCGCTCATCGCCAGCGCGCTCGCGCTGCTGGCCCTCGCCGCGCCCGCGGGCGCCTTCAGCCCGCTGCTGCCGCCCGGCAAGAAGGTCTACTGGGGCGTCTCGGACACCGGCGACCCGGCTGACTTCGGCCAGTTCTCCAACGACCTCAACAAGCACCCGGCGGTGATCCAGTCCTTCCGCACCTGGGGCACCGACTTCGACGAGGTGATCCGCCGCTGGCAGATCGCCCGGGCGCGGCCGATGATCCACCTCTCGACCGCCGACAACAACACCGGCGCCGAGCTGATCACCCCGGCGCAGATTGCCGCCGGCGGCGGCGACCGCTACCTGGTCCGCCTCAACAAGCTCTTCTACGAAAAGGGGATGCGCGCCTACGTGCGGCCGCTCGGCGAGCCCAACCGCTGCCTCAACGTCTACGCCGCCTACGACTGCTCCGGCGCCTCGCGCGGCCCCGAGCACAGCCCGCAGGCCTACAAAAAGGCCTTCCGCCGCATCTACATCGTCGTCCACGGCGGCGGCAGGAAGAGCGCGATCGACCGCCGCCTGGCCGAAGCCGGCCTGCCGCCGCTGACCGTCGACGTCCGCGCCCTGCCGAAGTCCCCGGTGGCGATCGTCTGGAGCCCGCTCCCCGCCGGCTCGCCGACCACGCCGGAGAACCGGCCGCGCCACTTCTACCCCGGCTCCCGCTGGGTCGACTGGGCCAGCACCGACTTCTACTCCGGCTATCCCGAATGGAAGGCGCTGACCGGGCTCTACCGCCGCTTCTCCGGCAAGCCGTTCGCGATCGCCGAGTGGGCGGTGGAAAGCGGCGACGACCCGAACTTCGTCAACAAGCTCTTCGCCTGGGTCAAACACCACCGCCGGACGCGGATGCTCGTCTACTACCAGGACTTCGGCGACAGCAACAGCTACCGGATCCAGAACTACGGATCTAGCCTCAACGTCCTCCGCGCCCGCCTCCACTCCGGGCTTTTCCCCGCTTACGCGCGGGGTGCGCCTCACCTACCGCCGCCACCCCCCGGTGGGGTTGGAGCGCGGTGATCGACGAGTACCCGGTCAGGTAGATCCGCCGGCCGTCGGAGATCACCGGCGAGTAGGTCCCCTTCGGGTAGCGGAAGACGCGCTTGCCGCTCCTCATCATGTAGCCGCTGGTCGTTTTGTTCGAGAACTCGGCGGCGTAGACGATGTCGCCGACGGCGGAGAGCGAGCCGATCACCTGGCCGCCGGCCGGGCGGCTCCAGCGGACGCTGCCGTCCTTGGCGTCGAGGGCGTAGACGTTGCCGTCGAAGGAGCCGATGAAGACGCTCGGCGGGCTGTGCCTGGTGTTGGCGACGGCGGGGCCGGAGTAGGCGTAGCCGCCGGTCGAGTAGGACCAGGCGAGCTCGCCGTCGGTGGTGTCGTAGCTGTAGACGCGGGCGTCGTTGTTGCCGGCGTAGACGCGGCCGTAGGCGACCGCCGGGGTCGAGTAGAAGGCGCCGGAGCCGCCGAAGCCGGGCCCGAGCGAGCCGCTCTGCCAGACCAGCTTGCCGCTCTTGGCGTCGACCGCGTTCATGTAGCCGCCGTAGTCGCCGACGAAGAGCTTGCCGTCGGAGTAGGCGGGGGCGGACTTGATCGGCCCGCCGAGGGGGGTCGACCAGCGGACCTGACCCTTGCCGGTGCTCATCGCAAACAGTTCGCCGTTCTCGCAGCCGAAGTAGACGGTGCGGTCGATCACCACCGGCGAGGACTCGGCCCGCCCCGGCAGGTTGCGTTTCCAGATCGTCCTGCCGGTTTTCGCGTCGAGCTTGACGATGTGACCGGGGACCAGGTTGACGATGTAGAGGCGGTGTTTGTAATAGGCCGGCGAGGAGGCGTTGAGGCGGCCGATCCGCCGTTTCCACAGCACCTTGCCGGTGTCGGCGTCGAGCGCGTAGGCGTAGCCGCTGTTGTTGACGAAGTAGAGCTTGCCGCCGACGTAGATCGGCGGGAACTCGAGCAGCGGCCGATCGGTGAAGCGCCAGATTTTGTCGAAGGGCGGCTTCACCCCCTTCACCGGCAGGTAGCGGGTACGCGCCGGGTTGAACCCGAAGACCGGCCAGTTGACCGTCTTCGGTTCCTTCGGCGGCGGCGGCTTCTGCGGCTTGAATTTTTCGATCGCGTCCTGGTTGTGGACGTCGCCCGGGCGCTTCAGCAACTCGTAGGCGAGGATCGCGCCGCCGACGATCAGGAGCGCGGCGGCGATCAGCCCGATCGCCCAGGGGCGATGCTCCTTCCAGAGCTGGCGCGGGTGCAGCAGCGCCCGCAGGGCGTCACGCATTCGCGGCGCGGCGCTCCGACTCTTTCGCGACGCCGGCGATCAGGTCCCTGATCGCTTTCTTCAGGATCGGCATGAAGACGGGGGCGACGAGCGACGGCGTCGGCGTGGTCTTGACCGCGTAGGTGATCTCGGTACCGCCGTCTTTCGGGCTCAGCTCGACCGTGCCGACGTGGTCGCGCACCGGCAGGCCGGAGAGGATCTTGTACGAGAACCGGCGCGGCGCCTCGTAGCCGATGATTTCCTCGCGCATCGGCGGGCCGGGCAGGACGCTGAGGACGCGGATCGCGCCGAGGCCGTTCGGCGCCGGCTCGCCCTCGCGCTCCAGCTCCGCCTTGCGCAGGGGAGTGATCTCGGTGTAGCGCCGGTGGTCGGTGAGGACGTCGAAGACGACCTCGGGCGGGGCGGCCGCCTGGCGCACGTAGGTGAAGCTCGCCATCGTCCGACAGGCTACGTGAGCCGCCAGCGCCGCGGGTCCGTGCCCTCGACCGCCTCCACCTCGCCGGCGAGCGCCAGGTGGTCGAGGCAGGAGCGGACGATCTGCAGGACCCAGGCGCTGGCCGGGGTGTTGACCATCTCCGGGCCGATGATCTCGGCGACGATCTCGAAGGCCATCTTTTCCCCGCCGCCGCCGAGTGCCGCCCGCACCTTGCCGAGCAGCTCGGCGACCTGGCGGCGGGACTCGGCGATCTTCGCCTCCGGGTCGCGGAAGGTGCGGCCGTGGCCGGGGAGGACGAGTTCGACGTCGAGACCCTCGACCTCGTCGAGGCTGGTGAGAAATTCGCCGACCGGGTCGGGGCTGTGGCCGTAGTCGAAGAAGAGGACGGTGCGGCCGAGCAGGTGGTCGCCGGAGATCAGCAGCTTGCGCTCGGGCTGGTGGAGGACGACGTGCGAGGGCGCGTGGCCGGGCGTCTCGTGCACCTGCCAGGCGCCGAGGTCGGTCTCGATCTCGACCCCCGGCACCAGCTCGCGGTCGGGCTCTTTGAGGACGTCGATCCCGGGTTCCTCGTCGCTGCGGGCCTCGCGGTAGCGCTCCAGCGCCGCCAGCGGCACCCCGCTCTCGCGCGCCACCTCGATCCGCGCCTCCAGCGCCGCCTCCGGGTCGTCGGCGAGCAGCCGCACGTGCTCCCAGCGCGGGTGCATCCACAGCTCGCAACCGGCGCGCTCGGCGATCGCGCCGGCGAGCCCGTAGTGGTCGGTGTGGGAGTGGGTGCAGACGACGAGCCGGACGTCCTCGACTCCGAAGCCGGCCTGGGTCAGCGCCAGGTCCAGCGCCCGCAGCCGCCCCTTGCCGCCCATCCCGGTGTCGAACATGACGATGCCGTCGCCGTCGGCCACCGCCCAGGCGTTGCCGTGCGGGACGCCGGGCCAGGGAAGCGGCAGGCGCAGGCGCCAGATCCCGGGCAGGACGCGTTCGGTCCGCGGCGCCTCCGCTCGTCCGTCACTGGCCACGCAGCCAATCCTTTCAGGGACGCTCGAACTCCTGCATGACGCCGGCCGCGGCGAAGCAGGCGGCGCCGCTGAAGGTGCACCAGTTGGCGATCCCGACGGCGAGCGCGTCGCCGGTCTCGGGGCGGACGAAGGCGGCGATACCGGCGGCCATGAAGAGCGCCGAGCCGACCTGGTTGACGACGACGATCCACCAGCCGAGGTCGGCGCGGGCGCCCGGCGGGCGGTCGCGGTGCATCTCGGTCAGGGCGAGGTGGCCGGAGACGAGGAAGAGGACGCAGCCGATGATTTCCGGGGTCCAGACGTCGCGGTGCAGTTGTGCGGTGGTGAGGTCGCCGAGCAGCGCCACCGCCAAGCTGGCGCCGAAGTAGAGGGTGCCGACGAACAGCGCCACGGCGCTCGCCCAGTCGAGCCGTCTGGGCTCGGTCGACCACCAGCGCCACTGCGGCGCCTGCACCACGCCGTCGACCTCGCGCGGCGCGTTCGCAACCTGCAGCACCGAGGCGTAGCCGCCGGTGGTGAAGAACACCCCGCCGACCATGAACACCGCCGCCGCCAGCCGCGGTCCTCCCACATGCGCCTGAGCCAGCAACGCCCCGATCGAGAACAACGACCCGCCGATCACAAACGCCGTAGCGGCGACCGCGTTGATCCTGACCAGCCGGCGACGGGTCGCCGAGTCGGCCTGGCCCCTCTTCTCTCCCCCGGCAACGAGCACTCCCCGCTTGCGCAGCACCCGCCGGTCGACGCTCATCGCGCCAGCCTATTCACGCGACGCGGTGGCGATGGTGGCCGGGCCCGCTTCCCCAACTACCGGGGTTCCAGCTCAATCTCTTCGAGCTTCGGTCAGATCGACCGCGGTTTTGAACCCGCTTGCCTCAGGAAAACGCAGCGCATCCGATTTCGAACACACCTGGGTGGGTCAAATGTCGGTTGCGTAGGGCACCGCTACTCGCCCGCCGTGCTGATTTCTGGATAGACGACCGGCTGGCAATAGGAAGAAACCTGCGAGTTGTTTTCGATGTAGGCGTAGGTCTCTTCGATTTCGACCGAAAGCCCGTTGATCTCATTTTGAACCTCGGGCAGGCAGGCGCGCAGTTTCTTCAATTCAGCCGATAGGCCTTTGATCTCCGAGGCAGTGTTCTCGCCGCCCGACGTCGTCGAGCTTTCAAGAGTCGCGGTCGAGTCTTCGAGGTCGTTGATCTTTGAATCCAGACTGTTCATCTGAACCACCGTGAAGATGGCAAGCGCTACAAGCGCCGTGCCGAGCACTGCAACCACAATGGAACTGGTACGGGGCGACATGAACGCTCCTTCTGGAAGGCGGGCTGGACAACTTCCGCCGGGCAGGCTATATCGCCAAACGGCATTACAACAATTACAGCGATCCCAATAGCGACCGCATCCGTTCTCGATTCTCACGATTTCGACCTCTAGGTCGATCAAGCCCCAGAAGAGCTAAATGCGGCCGGATACGGTTGTCGCCTTGAGTGACCTGCACACCGACGCGCAGATCCCCCGCTTGCGCAAACACCCGCCGGTCGAGAGCCATCCCGGCAGCGTATTCAGCCGTCCCTCACCAGCGAATGCCAGGAGGGGGCGGGGGTGCCTCTGCCAGACACTCAACATCGAGCCATAGGCGAGATGTGTCTGGAAGGGGCACCCCCGCCCCCGCCCAACTATCCAACGCTGAAGCTGGCGGGGTCCGGCCCGGTCCGCTCGCCGGCATCGAGCCGTTCGAGCGCCGCCATGTCGTCCTCGCTCAGCTCGAAGTCGAAGACCTCGAAGTTCTCCCGGATCCGCTCCGGGCTCGACGATTTGGGGATCACGACGTTGCCGAGCTGTAGGTGCCAGCGCAGGATCGCCTGCGCCGGGGTGCGGTCGTGGTGGGCGGCGACGGTTTCGATCGTCCCGTCTTCGAGCAGCTCGCCCTGCGCCAGCGGGCCAGGCCTCGGTGGCGACCTCGTGGTCGGCGTGCCAGGCGCGCAGCTCGGCCTGCTGGAGGCGCGGGTGCAGCTCGATCTGGTTCACGGTCGGCCGCTTCTCGGCCTCCTCCTCGATCCGCTCCAGGTCCTCGACGCGGAAGTTGGAGACGCCGATCGAGCGGGCGCCGCCTTCCTCCTGGATCCGTTCGAAAGCGCGCCAGGTGTCGAGGAAGAGGTCCTTGCTCGGCAGCGGCCAGTGGATCAGGTAGAGGTCGACGTGGCCGGTGCCAAGCCGCTCGACGCTCTTCTCGAAGGCGCGCAGGGTCGAGTCGTAGCCCTGCTCGGAGTTCCACAGCTTGGTGGTGACGAAGACATCATCGCGGCGCACCCCGCTGGCGGCGATCGCCGCCCCCACCCCGGCCTCGTTGCGGTAGGCGGCGGCGGTGTCGACGTGGCGGTAGCCGACGCCCAGCGCCTCCTCGACCTTTTCCTGCGTCTCCTCGGGTGGGATCTGGAAGACGCCGAACCCCAACTGCGGGATCTCGACGCCGTCGTGCAGGGTCAGGACGGGAACCTCGGTCGCGTTGGTCATGCGACGCGGCTACCCCCGGGGCAGCGTCTTCAATCGAGAGCGTCAGCTAGGAAGTAGCCAGGCCGATGGCCCAGAGCGGAAAAGCAGCCATCACGCCCAGGTAGGCGCCCATCGCGAGGCCGGTGCCGAGGCTGGCGGTGCGCGAGCGGGCGCCGGATATCGCGCCGACGAGAACGAAGGCGGCGGCGATTCCGAATCCGAGCCAGAAGATCTGCGGCATTGCGGCGGCGAGAATACCCGAACGAGGAGGGATTGGGGAAGCCCGCGTGTGCGGCTGGCGAGCGCCGGACCAAGCGGGGCAAGGACGCAGGGAGGCCGGATAGCAGCGCTATTCGGCCGACTGAGGACGCCGCACCGCGCCGCGTCCGCCGCCGCCAGGCGTGCGCGGGGGTTTCCCCAATCCCTCCTTAGGGAGGAATCGCGGCCCGCGTGGCAAAGCCGCACGCATGAACCAGTCTTCCGCACCGAACAGCAAATTGATCCTGGCGGCGATGATCTTCGCCGTCTCGATGACCTTCATCGACCAGACGATCGTCGCGATCGCGATCCCGACGATCCAGGACGACTTGACCCTCTCGGCCACCGGGGTCCAGTGGATCATCAACGGCTACCTGCTCTCGCTCTCGGCGCTCTTCGCCTTCGGCGGCCGGCTCGCCGACATCGCCGGGCACCGGCGCATGGTCGTGCTCGGCGTCGTCATCTTCGCCACCGCCTCGGCGCTCTGCGGCGCCACCCCGACCGGCTCGGCCGACGAGACCTGGCTGATCGTCTTCCGGGTGATCCAGGGCGCCGGCGCGGCGATCATGTTCCCGGCGGCGCTGGCGATCGTCCTGGGCGCCTTCCCGGTCTCAGAACGCGGCAAGGCGATGGCGATCTTCTTCGCGATCGCCGGCGGGCTGACCGCGATCGGGCCGCTGGCCGGCGGGTACCTGGTCGAGATCACCTGGCGGGCGATCTTCTGGGTCAACATCCCGGTGGCGCTGATCGCCCTGTTCCTGATCTGGAAGTCGAAACCGGCCGACGAGAAGCACCCGGCGGAGATCGACTACAACGGCACGGCGCTGATCACCCTCGGCATGGGCCTCTCGGTCCTCGGCCTGCAGCAGTCGAGCATCTGGGGCTGGGGCGACGTAAAGACCTGGGCCTGCATCGGCCTCGGCCTAGTCATCCTCGCCGCCTTCGTCCTCTACGAGCTGCGGACCGAGAACCCGCTGCTGCGGCTGACGATCTTCAAGGACAAAGCCTTCGCGGTGGACAACGTCGTCCTCTTCCTGCTGATGATCCCCTTCGTCCCGCTGTTCTTCTTCGCCAGCATGTACGCGCAGATCTCGCTCGGCGAAAGCGCCTCGGAAACCGGGCTCTACCTTCTGATCTTCTTCGCCGGCTTCGCCACCGCCTCGCAGTGGGGCGGGAAGATGCTCGACAAGATCGGGGCGCGGCGGCCGATGGTGCTCGGCTGCGGCGTCGCCGCAGTCGGCTTCTACCTCTGGGGGCACTCGCTGACCGAACTCTCGGTCTCCGACCAGTGGTACTACATCGTCCTCGCCGGAGCCGGGGTCGGGCTGGTCCTCAGCCCCGCCAACACCGACGCGCTCAACCGGGTCTCGCGCGACCGCTACGGCGAAGCGACCGGGATCACCCAGACGGTGCGCAACTTCGGCTCCAGCCTCGGGCTGGCGGTGCTCGGCTCGGTCCTGATCCTGGAGAACCGCTCCCAGCTCGAAGCGACCGCCGACAAGCATGGGTTCTCCAAGGAAGTCGGCAAGGAAATCGCCGACCAGATCAGCCAGGGGACCGGCGCCGGCGAAACGCCCGAACACCTGCCCGCCCAGGTCCAGAAGGTCGTCGACGCGATCCCCCACGACTTCGCGATGGCCTCGCGCACGGTCTTCTACGGGATGGCCGCGGTGATGGCGCTCGCCTTCGTCATCGCCCTCGTCGCGATGCCGAGCGGCAGGGTCGAAACCGAGGTCGAAGACTTCGGCGAGCCCACTTCCGCCGGCCCCGCCTGACGCGTTAGGTTCTTCCGGGTGAGGGCCCTCCGCCTCGCCCTGCTGACGGTCGCCCTGGCTGCGTCGGCGTCGCCGGCCGCGGCGGCGGTGAACACGGCCGACAACGCCCTCGCGCCGCCGGTCGACCCTGCCGCCCAGCAACTGGCCGAGCGCTACGTGCCGATCACGATGCTGCGCGAGCAGCGCGACCCTCCCTGCAACACCAAGGAGGAGCAGTACCAGCCGACCAGCGTCAACCTCGTGCTCGGCAACCCGACCGTCACCCTCACCCACGAAGAACCCGACGGGCAGCTCGTCGACGTGAAGAAGGCGCCGACCGCCGCCGACATCGCCGGCCTCCGCGACGGCTACTACCTCGACTACGAAGGCAAGGTCCTCGGCGACACCTGCGTCTACGCCCGCGCCTTCCGCAAGCTACTGGAGGAAGGCAAGGCGCCGGCCGTCACCTACGCCCACATCGCCCGCGAACCGAACCACGACGGCTTCGCCCTGCAGTACTGGTTCTACTGGTACTTCAACCAGTTCAACGACCTGCACGAGGGCGACTGGGAGGGGATGCAGATCACCTTCGAGTCGAACACCACCGCCGGGGCGCTGGAAGAAGAGCCGAGCGAGATCATCCTCTTCCAGCACGCCGGCGGCGAGCGCGCCGGCTGGGACGAGGGCAAGGTTCAGAAGCAGGGGACGCACCCGGTCGTCTACCCGGCCGCCGGCTCGCACGCGACCTTCTACGACTCCGCCGTCTACGTCGAGAACGGGCAGAACGGCTCCGGCGTCGGCTGCGACAACACCTCCGAACCGCTGCGCGAACTGAAGCTGGCGCCGGTGCTGCTGCCGGAAACCGCGCCGGAAGCGGGCGCCTTCCAGTGGCTCAGCTACCGCGGCCGCTGGGGCGAACGCGAAAAGGGGTTCAACAACGGGCCGCAGGGGCCAGTGACGAAGACCGTCTGGCGCGAACCGTTCGCCTGGATGGCGAAGCAGCGCTCGACCAGCCCGCGGTTTCCCGGCGGTTCGGTCGTCGGCGGGCCGGTCACCGGCGCCTTCTGCGGCGCCGTCACCGCAGTCACCGACCTCACCCATTTGGCGACCAAGTCGCGGCCGGCGGCGATCGGGATCGTCCTCGCGATCCTCCTTGTTCTGGTCCTGCTCTTCGGCGTCACCCGCTGGGGGCCGGTCGACCTGAAGCAGCTGCGGGCGCGACGCGCCTTCGGCCAGATCCTGCGCACCGCCCGCCGCCTCTACCGCCGCCACTGGTGGCCGCTGGTGCCGATCGGGCTGATCGCCTTCCCGATCGTCGGCGGCGTCAAGCTGCTGGCCGAAGCGATCGCCAACGGGCACGGGGTAGACGAAACCGCCGGGCGGGCGGGCTTCCACCTCGCCTTCGCCGACCTGGCGGAAACGCTCGGGCCGCCGGTCGCCTACACGCTCGTCGCCGCGATCGTGATCGTCTTCGTGCGCGAACTGGCGCGCGGGCGCCGCACCGGCGTCCGCGACTCGATCAAGGGGATGCTGGCGCGGTTCTGGCGGGTGGTCGCCGCCCAGCTGATGGTCACCTTCGCTCTCCTCCTGCTGCTGCTCACGGTGGTCGGGATTCCGATCGCCGCCTGGAAATACGTCAGCTGGCTCTTCGTCCAGCAGGAGGTCCTGTTCACCGACAAGTCGATCCGCGAGGCGTTCCGCGGCAGCTCGGAGCTGGTCCGCGGCCGCTGGCTGCACACGGTCCGGGTCGCGGGCGTCCTCTGGCTGCTCAGCATCGCCGCCGGGCCGATGCTCGGGTTCGCGCTGATCTTCACCGCCTTCCCGCTGTTCTGGATCAATGTGCTGGGCTCGGTCGTCTTCGCCCTCTTCATCCCCTACGTCGCCGTCGGCCAGACGCTCCTCTATTTCGACCTGCAGGTGCGGGAGGAGGTGGAACCGGTGCCGCGGCGGCGGCTGCGCCGCTTCTGGCGCCCCAGCCCGGCGACCACCAGCTAGGTTTCCGGCAATGAAGATCCTCGCCTTCAGCGACCTGCACCGCGACCTCGAACAGGGGGCGAAGCTGGTCGAGATGTCGGCCGAGGCCGACGTCGTGATCGGCGCCGGCGACTTCGCCTCGATGCACGAGGGACTGGAGGAGACGATCCGGGCGCTGGCCGCGATCGCGACTCCGACGGTCCTCGTGCCCGGCAACAACGAGACCGTCGAGGCGCTGCGCGAGGCGACTGCCGAGTGGAGCGCCGCCACCGTCCTGCACGGCGAGGCCACCGCGATCGAGGGGACCGAGTTCTACGGCCTCGGCGCCGGCATTCCGGTGACGCCCTGGGACTGGAGCTTCGACCTCGACGACGACGCGGCGACCGAGATGCTCGCCGCCTGCCCCGAGGGCGCCGTCCTCGTCCTCCACTCGCCCCCCAAGGACCACTGCGACTCCGCCGGAGGCGGCGGCAACTTCGGCAGCCCCGCCCTGCTGCGCGCGATCGAAGAGAAGCGCCCCCGCCTCGCCGTCTGCGGCCACATCCACGAGTCCTGGGGTTGCGAGAGCCAGGTCGGCGAGACGCCGGTCCGCAACCTCGGCCCCAAGGGAACCTGGATCGAGATCTAGCCGTTAACCAAGCGGTGCAGCGTCTCGGGAGCGATGTCGGCGCCGTTCGGCCAGACGATCGTCCCCAGCTCCTCGTCGAGTCGAACCTGTCCGAAGTACTCCGGATCGGCTAGCGGGGTAAAGACACCGCTCCAATCTTCATGCGAGAGATTGACCTCGCCGGAGGTTCCGTCCTCGAAACCCATCCGCAAGCGGTGCCCGCCAAGCCATTGGACATCGGTGACGTGGACGATTGCCTCCATGAGATCGATGCTAGGGGAGAGCGTCAATGCTTTCCAACACCTCCCCTTGTTCTGCAAGATTCCAATCCCTGAGCAGCTCGTCTCGGTGCATCGACGCCCACTGCATGACCAGGCGCAGTGCCCGGGGCGGTAGGTCACCCCGGAGAACCCTCAACGTGCCGATTGCGATCGACGCCTCGCGATCGCCGTAGAGGGCATGAAAGTGCGGCACTCCATGCTCCCGGTAGTACATCGCGATGACAATTCCGTAGAAGCTACTGATCCGCGGCACCGGACGAACCTAGGCGGCAACGACGCATCCGTGGCACGCAGAATGTGCCGACTTCGCGCCGCCATAATCACGTCAATGGCATTTCGACTCCTCCGCTCCTCCGACGCCTTCTGGCGGCGGTCGAACCAGATGAAGACGCCGAACACCGACCTTGGCGGGCAGCTGGAAGCGCAACAGCTGGGGGCGCGGATGTGGCGGTTGGAGCCGGGTAAAGCTTCGACCAGACACCGGCACTTCACCCAGGAGGAGCTCTACGTGCTACTCGAGGGCGAGGGGCGGGTGCGGATCGGCGATGAGGTGCTGACGCTGGCGCCGCTGGACACCCTCCTGGTCGAGCCCGACACCGATCGCCAGCTCTTCAACGACACCGAAGCCGACCAGCTCTGGCTGGTGGTCGGGGCGCCGCGGGAAGGGATCACCAGCACCTTGGAGATGAGCGAGGAGCAGCTGCGGCATATGTATCCCAACGGCCCGAAAGCGCTGCCGCCTGAGCTCCAGGACTAAAACAAACCGCAGTGTTTTAACTCTAATACTCAGAACGAGTAGTGTTCCGGCCGATGCCTACGAGCAGGGCCTCGGGCGGAAGGCCACCAACCTCTCCCGCCGCCCGCAAGGGTGCGTTGAAGAATATGGCCGAAGCACTGGTGGTAAGACACCTCCAGGAGTCGTGGCCGAAACCCCTCGCCACCAATCCCACCTGGTTCCGGGACGGCGATCCGTTTCCCAGGTACCACGAGCGGATCAGCACCATCGCTGTCGTCGGCGCCGGCGCAAGCTTTCCGATGATGTCGATCGCCGACGACCTCGCCGACAAACTGGAGGAGGAGGTCGAATCCGACAAGAAAGAGCGCGAAGTCGAACTCGAGCGGCTCGAGAACGTCTACAACCTCAATCCGACCAATTTCGAGACTCGCCTGACCGCGATCTGCCGCACGCCGGAGGCAGAACGAAAGGTCCGCGAGAAGATCAGCGAACACTACCGCCACCACTACCCCACGCTACTCACGTACGAGTTGCTTGCCCACCTGCTGCACCATCGGTTTCTCGACGCGATCATCTCATTCAATTTCGATGAATTGCTCGACCGCTCGATCGAAGACGAGATGGGCTCGGCCGAGTACACGCGGGTCGTGACGGAGCGCGATTGCGTCCCGAGAGACTTGATCAGCACCCCGCTCTTCATCAAGATGCACGGCACCGCATCAGAGCCCGACAGCCTCAGGTTCACCCGTGAGCGTTACTACGAGACGCCGAAATCGATCATCTCGCTCGTGGAACGGCAGTTCGACGTAGAGCACCTGGTACTCCTCAACCTCGGCTTCACGATGGCGAGCTTCGATTTCCAGTACCTGCTGAGGAAACCGAAGCAGCTCGAGATCTACCACCTCGACCCGAAGCCCCTCACCCCGGAGGTGCAGGAAGGCATCGAGAATCAACGCCGGAAACAGCGCCTTCGCCAGAAAGGAGCTTCCGTAGACAGCTATGACGCGCCGGATATCTACGACTTTTCGCTACCGGCACGTAAAGAGCCGGGCGTGGAGTTTCTGGAGAACCTGATGACGGAGGTCGTTGATGCCGTCGAGAAATGCTGCAACGAGCCCGCAGCCGGACCGGCAGCCTGGCGCTCCACGCTGCGGCACAAGTCGGTGGTGGCTGCGCTGAGGGGAAGCGACACGACGGAGCCGCGTCACCACAACCTCTATCTGAGGAGGAGGGCGATTCTCGAGCTGGCGTTCGCGGCTGCCAAGGGCCGGGGTGTGCTTTCGATCGCGGCAATGGTGAATGAGCGCTGCGGTCGCTACTACGACCTCTATGCGAGCTACGCCGGCGATGAAGCGGACTCCTGGCCGAAGATCTGCCGTGCGGGCGGGCTGATCGAGAGCCCGGAGTGGCCTGACACCTACGAAGTCCTGGAGCAGATGCGGGTGAAGCCGTCTGAAAGCACAGTTCCTTCCATCCATCGCTTCCAGCTGGTAGACCCGAGCAAGCTCGCAGCACATGTGGTCAAACACATGGATGTTCCGAGCAAAGACCGCGTCAAGCTGACCAAATTACTGGCTGACACTTTGGAGTTCTTGCAGGGGGAAACCGAGATCGAGGTTCACTCCCGCGACGACAAGGTCTGCTCCAAGATCTTCTCAGAGCCGGTAATTCTCAAAACCCTGACCGCGCTTCAGGGGTGGACCCGGGAGTTGCTGGAGATGAACTCCGAGTACGACGAACTCCGGGTCGTAGCGGAGGCCGGAGGCTGGCTCGGATCAAAAGAGATGCTTAGCCACCTCGAAGAGAAGAACCCGGCGGTGAAATTGATTACCGCCTTCGAAAAAGACCCGGATCTTCCATCCGACGTGGAAGTCAAGAGCTTGCCATGGGGCCGTCACAACCGTCACATGACCATCGTCTGCAGCAAAGGTCAGCCGCGCGCCGCGATCTATTTCGTCCGTCGCCTGCGAGCAGCGACGATCACGCCGGTGTATCTCTCAAAGCAGGAGGATCTCGAGCGCGTCGCCAGCGCATTTGAGGGCCTTTGGAGCGAAGCGGAGGCCTACGAACGGGAACTCGAGCAAGAGGCCGGCAAGAACGGGGCCGGCACCACGGTTTCTACCGGCGCCTAGCGCTAAAGGGCGAGGGAGACCGGCTCCTCTAGAAGCTGCTTCACCCGGGCGAGGAATTCAGCGCCCTCGGCTCCGTAGAGGACGCGGTGGTCGCAGGAGAGCGTCGCCTTCATCAGCTGCGCCGGGACGATCTCGCCGCCGCGGACGGCGGGCAGCTCGCGGATCGCGCCGACGGCGAGGATCGCCGCCTGGCCCATGTTGATGACCGCGTCGAACTCGTCGATCTCGAACATCCCCAGGTTGGAGACGGTGAAGGTGCCGCCGGAGAGCTCGGGCGGGGTGACCGAACCGTCGCGGACTTTGGCGGCGACGGCGCGGGTGTCGGCGGCGATCTGCCGCAGGCCCTTCTTGTCGGCGTCGAAGACGGTCGGCACGACCAGCGCTTCGGGGGCGGCGACGGCGACCCCGACGTTGACCCGCGAGTAGAGCTCGAAGCGGCCGTCGCGGTAGGCGCCGTTGGCTTTCGGGAACTCGCGCAGGGCGATCGCGCAGGCCTTGACGATCATGTCGTTGAAGGACGGCACCACGTCGCCCTCACCCGCCGCAGCTTTGAACCCGGCCCGAGCCTCGACCGCCTTCCCCATGTCGATCTCGATCGTCAGATAGAAGTGCGGCGCGGTCGCCTTCGACTCGGCCATACGGCGGGCGATGGTCTGTTGGAGTTTGTTCAGGTCCTGGTTCTGGACCGACCCCTTTGCCGTTTCGGACGAAGGCCCTTGGCCGGCGGGTCCTGCCACCTGCGGAGGTGCCTGCGCTGCATGCTCGGCACCTCCTCCGGCGCCACCCCCCGGAGAAGCCGTTCCAGCAGACTCCGCTTCCTCGACGTCGTGCTTGACGATTCGGCCACCGGGACCTGAGCCGTGAAGGTCTTTCAGCTCCAAACCCTTGTCCCGGGCAAGACGCCTCGCCAGCGGAGACGCTTTGACTCGCTCGTCCGCCTCAGAGGCCTGCACCTCGGAGTCCACCTTCTCCTCTTCTCCGGTGGGTGGCGTCGTAGGGGGGACCCCCTGCTGCTTTGCAGCTGGGGGTGGGTCCCCTACGTCGACAGGACCCGCCGGCCGAGAGCTTGGTCCCTCGCCGTCAGCTTGAGTGCTTGGTCCCTCGCCGTTCGAGCTATCCCCGATCCGCGCAATAGGAGAGCCGATCGGAAGGGTCTCCCCCTCCTGCGCCAAGATCTCCTGCAGCGTCCCGGCAACGTCGGATTCGTAAGCCATGTTCGCCTTGTCAGTCTCGATCTCGACCAGCTCGTCGCCGACCGCGACCTCGTCGCCGACCTGCTTCAGCCAGGTGAGGATCGTCCCCTCCTCCATCGAGTCGGAGAGGCGCGGCATCACCACCTCACTCATGGGGCAGCTCCATGCATACAGATTGCCACTTCGGCCAGCCGGCCCTCAGCGGCCGGCGAGAAGAGCGCCGGCGAGGAGCGAAGCGGCGGCCTGGCGCAGGACGTCGGCCCGGATCTGGTCCATCACGACCTCCTGCCGCGCCTGCAGGCGGCCGACGGTTGCGATCGGCTCCACGTCGGCCCGCGGTTCCGCCGGCGCCGTCGCCACGGCGTCGCCGTAGGCGAGGCATCCCTGCACCCCCTGGGCGATCAGCTGGGCGCGATAGTCGGCGCCCTCTTCGATCGGGTGCAGGTTGTCGGCCTGCATCAGGTCGGGGCGGGTGGCGACGGTCCCGGCCCAGTCGGGGACCTGCGTGCCCGGGCGCGAGGCGGCGAATTCGGCCACGACCCGGTTCTTGCCGGTGTTGTCGACGCCGTTGACGGTGAAGCCGTGGACGGTCGGCACGACCATGCAGCGGTCGCCGACGGCTTCCGCGACCTTGGCCAGGTTGCCGGCGAGGATCTCGGGATATTCGGGGTTGTCGTTGGTCCCGGCGTCGAAGACGATCACGTCGACCGAGGGTTCGTAGCTTTCCTGGAAGAGGTCGAAGATCTGGTAGCTGTTGTAGCCGCCGACCGCGTTGACCGTGAGTTCGACGCCGGGCAGGTAGCGGCTCAGGTAGGGGGAGGTCAGCTCCTCGAGGCTGTCCCCCACCACCAGCACGTGCGGGGCCGAGCGCGCCTGCGCCGCCGGGGCGCAGAGCAGCAGGAGGACCGTCAGAACCACCGTGCCGAAGCTGCCGAAGCGCCGCATCGACGGGTTTCTACACCACGCGGGACACGGCATAGACTGCCGCGCGTGTTCGCCCCCGCTCGGCTGCAGCTCGTTGGATGCGCGCTGCTGGCGGCATTCCTGGTCGCCGGCTGCGGCGGCGGCGGGACCGACTCCACCGCCCCGGCCACCCTCACCAGCGCGGAAAACGGCGATCGTTTCCACGATTCGGGTTCCCAGAGGAACCAAAAGGGTGGAAACGATGCTGGGAGGTCCGCGGGGAGCGAGGGCACCGGCCGGCATGTCCCCGCCGGCGACCTCTGCCAGAGCCAGCTCGGCGGCTTCGTCGGCTCGATGGACGGCCTGCGACGGCGGCTCGCGGTCGGCGTCACCTACGACCAATACGTCGCCGAGGTGCGGGGGATCCGCTCCACCTACGGGGAGATCCCGACCGACCGGCTGCAGATCGACTGCCTTGCGACCGTCGCCACCCCCGGCGAGAAGGCCTTCAACCGCTACATCGAGGCCGCCAACGACTGGGGCGAATGCGTCTCCGAACTCGGCTGCGGCTCGGAAGAAATCGAACCGGTGCTGCAGCGCCGCTGGCGGATCGCCTCGCATTTCCTTAGCGAAGCGCAAGACGGCCTGAAGACCGCCGGCTGACCAAAAAGCGCGAGAGCCGCCCGAGGGCGGCTCTCGCCTGGTGCATAGGAACGGAGCGCGGGAACGACTACCGAGCGGGACAAGACCCGGCTCCCAACGTCCGCCGGTGCCCGGGGTGGATTCCGCCGGGCGCCCAAACCAGTGCGGCGCCTAGCGGCCCTGCACCTCCAGAGTCCCATTAAGCATGTGAATCAAGTTAGGACCACCTCCTTTCTCTGGTCGCCCAAGTGAAGCAAATCCGGGGGTCGGCCTCTACTGCCTGGACGTTGCGGTCCGCTGGCACGTCCACCAAGATGGGCCGATGCAGGGAAACGGGTCGACGATCGTCTTCTTCCCCGAGGGGGCGTTCGGGCCGACCAACAACTGCGTCGGGATCGGCAACGTCCTCCGCGAGCGCGGGCACCGGGTCGTCTTCATCGTCGAGGAGTCCTTCGCCGGCACCCTGGAGAGCCAGGGGTTCGAGGAGCGGCTGATGCGGCTGACGCCGCCGCCGGAGACGGAGGAAGCGCCGGGCCAGTTCTGGAAGGACTTCATCCGCGACACCGCACCGGTCTTCCGCAAATCCACCGCCGAGCAGCTGGCCGAGTTCATCGCCCCCACCTTCGAGGCGCTCCTCGACGGCGCCCGCTACGTCGACGAGCGCCTGCGCGAGATCATCGACGAGCTGCAGCCGGACCTGGTGGTCGAGGACAACGTCGTCAGCTTCCCGGCGCTGCTCGCCAGCGGCCGGCCCTGGGCGCGGATCGCCTCCTGCAACCCGGCGGAGATCAAGGACGCCGAAGTGCCGCCGGTCTTCTCCGGCCTGCCGAGCGCCGAGCGCGACGGCTGGGAGGCATTCTGGGCTGAGTACCGCGCCGCCCACCGCGAGCTGCACGCCTCCTTCAGCGAGTTCTGCGTCGAGCGCGGGGCGCCGCCGCTGCCCGCCGACGACTTCATCCACGAGAGCGAGTGGCTGAACCTCTACCTCTATCCCGACGAGGTCGACTACCCGCGCGCCCGCCCGCTCGGCCCGACCTGGCACAACCTCCAGACCAGCGTGCGGGCGACCGACCCGGCCTGGGAGCTGCCCGAGGGGCTGCGAGAGCGCGAGGGGCCACTGGTCTACCTCAGCCTCGGCTCGCTCGGCTCGGCCGACGTCGAGCTGATGCGCAAGCTGATCGCCGAGCTGGCCGAGGCGCCGTACCGGATCGTCGTCTCCAAGGGCCCCCAGCACGCCGAGCTAGAGCTCGCTCCGAACATGGTCGGCGAGGAATTCCTGCCGCAGACCGAAGTCCTCCCCAAGGTCGACCTGGTGATCACCCACGGCGGCAACAACACCGTCACCGAGTGCCTGCACTTCGGCAAGCCGATGGTGGTGCTGCCGATCTTCTGGGACCAGCACGACAACGCCCAGCGGATCGACGAGACCGGCTTCGGC
>DASQCF010000053.1:0-67586 GCA_035634815.1 Solirubrobacterales bacterium
CCCGACCTCGGTCTTCACCGTCAAACCGTTCGGCAAAGTCGTCATCTGCGGCGCCACCTCGGGCTACCAGCTCGACTTCGACGTCCGCTACCTGTGGATGAAGCAGAAGCAGATCATCGGCTCCCACTTCGCCAACGCCTATGAGTGCATGAAGGCGAACCAGCTGATGGCCGAGGGCAAGGTGCGGCCGGTCCTCTCGGAAACGATGGGCTTCGACGGCGTCCCCGGCGCCCACCAGCTGATGCACGAAAACAAGCACCTCGGCAAGATCGCGATCCTCGTCGGCGCCGAGTCCGAGACCGAGGGACAGCACGAGGACGGCCCCGGCGCGATCCGGGCCGAGGTCGGCGCATGAGCGCCGGCGGCAACCGAATCGAAAGGCGAAGCTGATGGCAGAGGTCTGCACGCTCGACTGGCACATCGTCCCCTTCCGGGCCGACCGCTTCCTCGACCTCTGGGAACCGGTCGTGGCCAAGGCCGCCGCCTACGGCGCCAAGAACTGGTCGCTGATCCGCTCGACCGACGACCCGCTCGCCTTCCGCCAGACGATGACCTGGGAGAGCCGCTCGGACTTCGAACGCTACTGGTACGCCGAGGAGGTCGCCCACGCCCGGGCGGCGATCATCGACCTCTACGACATCCCGCTGCTGCCGGCCTGGCACACCCTCGTCGCGGCCGAGTAGCGGCAGCAGCTCAGCGCCGAAGCGCTAGCGCTTCGGCGGCAGGATCTTCCAGCTGAACTTCGCCGGCGAGGCATCGGTCTTGCCGTTCGCGGTCGCCCAGACCTTGAAGCTGTGCTTGCCGGGCTTCAGCTTCTTGTAGGTCTTCGGCGATTTGCAGGCCGCTTTCTTCTTACCGTCGAGCTTGCAGGCGAACTTCGCACCGGTAACGCTGGCGGAGAAGCTGAAGGTCGCCTTGGTCTTCGCGGTCTTGGCCGGAGGGTGGCGCCCGAGCTTGGTGTTGGGGACGGGCGGCGGCTTCGGTTCTTCTTCCCGCGGCGGAGGCCCCCCGGTGTAAGAAGCCGTGTACTGGGCCTGTCCGGCGCTGACCAGGATCGGATGTTCCCGGGCCCCGCCGTCGGACCAGTTCGAGAAGGTGTAGGTGAAACCGCCGATGGTTGCCGTCTGTGGCGCCGCCAGCTGGATTTCGGAGCCGAGGATCGCCGGTACCGTGAACGGCGAGGGAGCTTCGGTATTCGCGCCCAGAAGCTCGATCCCCGGCGGGTTAGAGACAAGCGAGAGATCGACGGTTTCCGGCTGGAAGTTCAGCGTCGCGGTTCCCTGCAGGCCGCGCTCGTCGGAGACCCGCAGGAGGATTTTGATGTAGGAGGGGTAGTCGTGCTGGGGGGCGATGAACTCGGGGCGTCGGATACCCGCAAAGGTCCCCAGCGGATGCTCGTGGCAGGCATCCGGGTGGGCGGGGTCGGGGCAGTGGGCCATCCGCGTCTCCCAGTAATAGGGACGCGGCGAGGTGATTTCACCTTCGAGGCCGATTCCAGTCCCTTCCAGCTTCACCAGATCGCCGACTTTCCATTTCTGCGAGGCGGTCGGCTTGGTGATCGTCACCGTCGGCGGTTTGTCGCCGGGGTAGATCGTTATCCGGGCAACGCTGGCGAGGTTTTCGTCGTCTTCGACCCGCACCGTCACCACCCGGTTGGGGCTTTCGCCTTTGCTTTCGCGGCTCAGCTGTTCGGCTTCCGTATAGGTGAGCGACTGGGCTTTCTGGCTGCCCGAGATCTCGAAGACACCGTCTTCGTTCAGGTCCCATTCGTAGGTCAGCGGGTCGCCGTTGGGGTCCGAGGATTTGCTCGCGTCGACGGTCGTTTTGAATTCGCCGCTCGTGTAGAGCCCGTATGGCGGTTTGGCTTCCACCCGCGCGACCGGTGAATTGGGGCGGTAGGCGATGCGGTGGATCTCGCCTTCGCCTTTGCCTTCTTCGCTGAACAGGCTGGCGTAGTAGAGGTAGTCGCCCGGCCCTTCGCTGATCTTCACTCCCGCGTAGACGGATCCCTCGCGCAGGAACCGCTTCGCGGTCGAAGGATCGGGCTTGCCGTCTTCGCCGGCTTCCATCACCCAGATGCAGCCGCGGACTGCGTCACCGAAGAAGAACGCGCCTTTGTATTCGGCCGGGAACTGGGCGCCCTCATAGAAGGACACGCCGCTGATCGCCGAACCGGATTCGAACGGGCATTCGTCCCCCGGCACCACGGTCTGGCTGTGGCTGTAGCTGAAGAACGGCTGGGCGGTTTTCGGTTTGTCTTCTTCTTCGGCTTTGTAGAGCGCGTTGCACACGTTCAACCCGAGCCCCTTGAACTGGAACTGCCGTTCGATCCCCTCGTAGCAGGGCCAGCCGGAGTTGTAGATGGAGGTCGGCGGCGCGGCGAAGCGGTCGACCTCCTCGATCTCCGAGGAGCCGACGTTGCCGGTGTAGATCTCCCCGGTTTGCGGGTCCATGGCGAAGCGGAAGGGATTGCGGAAGCCCTTGCCGACGGTGCGGGCGGTGTTCGCGTTCGCGTTGCCCGCTTCGGGGTTGCCGGGAAAGGCGTCTCCGGTGTCGGGGTCGACGCGGAGGATGGCCCCGTTCAGAAGTTTCAGGTTCTGCGACCGCAGCGATCCGCCCTGCGATTCCGATATCGGGCTCGGCGCCGTGCCAGCGGGTTTGTTCGGATCGCCGCACGGGTTGGGCGGCGTGCCGAGCTGGCCGTAGTCGGCGATCGATTCGTAGGAGGCGCCGTCGCCGCCGCTGACGTAGAGCGCCCCTTCGGGGCCGAACTGCAGCTCGCCGACCGAGTGCGAGTTGAACTGCTGGCACCAGCCTTCGAGCAGCTGTTTCTCTTTCGGCAGGCCGCCTTCGGTGACCGCGTGGTCTTTGTTGCCGGAGTCCTCTTCGAGGCGGACGAGGCGGCCGCTGACCAGGCAGGAGCCGGTGTTGTTCTGGGAAGGACAGGTCGGGTCGCCGCTTTCTTCCGGTTCGCCGTAGGCGGGGTTTTCCGGGTCCCATGCGGTTCCCAGCACGTGGTCCCAGGTGTAGAGCGCGTAGACGTAGGGGCGGCCTTCGTCGAATTTCGGGTCGAGCGCCAGCCCCAGCAGGCCGCGGTCGCCGTTGTCGTAGACGTCGCCGCGAAGGTCGGCGAAGACGGTGGGGGTCGTGTCTTCGAGGCTGTCGAAGACTTTGATCTGCCCCGACTTCTCGGCGACGAAGACGCGCCCGTCGGGAGCGAAGCGAAAGTTGGTCGGCAGCGCCAGGCCGTCGAATACGACTTCGTCCTGGAAGCCGGGGAGCAGCGCCGGTTCGGCGGCGGCCTGCACCGGCAGGGCGAGCGCGACCAGCGCCGCCAGACAGGTCGCGATCGTCAGCAGCCGCTTCATCCGCGCTCCAGCGGCGCCATCGTCAGCCCCGCCCCGTGCAGCTGCTCCCAGTAGTGCTCGGCGGGCTCGCGCGGGCCGCTCCAGACGATCGCCTGGCCACCGCTGTGGATCGTGTCGGCGATCCGGTAGCCCTGGTCGAGCGAGACGCCGGGAATCACCTGCGAGAGCGTCTGCGCGACGTGGTCGAAGGTGTTGTGGTTGTCGTTGCGGACGATCACGCGCCAGTTGCCCCCCAGGCCGGAGCCCGGTCCAGCCGTCCGTGGCCGCTCGATCGTGCCGGTCGACATGGTCCGCAGGTTACGCCGCTCAAAACGGGCTGGGGACGCGGACGACCACGTCGTCGACGCTGGCGACGACGCCGTTGCCGTTCTTGATCGTGCCGACGATCACCGAGGAGGCGCGGCCGCTGAGATCGCCGGCGCCGTCGTCGACGGCTTCGCCGACCAGCTTGTTGCCGATGTAGGCGAAAAGGCGGGCCTGGCCCTTTTCGGGGCCGCTGGTGACGTTGACGGCGCGCAGCCGCAGCTTGTTTGCCTCGTTGATCCCCATCGCGGCTTTCTCGTTCTTCGCGATCGCCAGATATTTGACCGCCTCGCCGGTGACCTTGATCAGCTGCGCCTTTTTCTGGCGTGGGAAGACGAGCAGCTGGTACTTCGAGCCGCCCCCGGCCCGCAGCTCCAGGCCGAGGAAGGCCTTGCGCTGGAGGTTCTCCGGGGTGCCGCTGAGCAGGCGCTCGGTGGCGGCGATCTCCAGGTCGCGGCCGACGACTGGCGTGCGGAATGAGCAGGCGGCGGTTTTCTTGCCGAGCGTGACCCGCATCGCGCCGTTGGCGCCGGCGCGGGCGCAGTTGGCACCGGAGAGCTTGACCAGTTCGCTGCGCTGCCCGAGCGTCTCCATGCTGTTGCGGTAGACGCCGATCATCGCCGCGCCGGCGAGGGCGCTGGAAATCAGGCCGGCGGCGAGCACGGCGAGGAGAACGGCTGGAAATCTGCCCTTCATCGAGTCGCCAGCCTAAACACAGCAGAGGCCGAAAGATGCGGCGGCGAGCGACCTGAACGGTGGATTTCGGCCCCTCAAGCGCGGCGTTCGTCCTTTCCCGGGCATATGCCTAGGAAAGGACGAACGCCGGATGCAAATATCATTCGTGGCATGAGCGACCACCGACTTCCCCAGCCCGACCGCCCGTGGGTGATGCGCACCTACGCCGGCCATTCCGACGCCCGCCGCTCCAACGAGCTCTACCGCAAGAACCTGGCCAAGGGCCAGACGGGGCTCTCGGTGGCCTTCGACCTGCCGACGCAGACGGGCTACGACCCCGACCACGTCCTCGCCCGCGGCGAGGTCGGCAAGGTCGGCGTCTCGATCGCCCACAAGGGGGACATGCACCAGCTGCTCGACGGGATCCCGCTCGACGAGATGAACACCTCGATGACGATCAACGCCACCGCCGCCTGGCTGCTCGGCCTCTACGTCACCGTCGCCGAGGAGAACGGCGTCGACCGCTCGGCGCTGAAGGGGACGACCCAGAACGACATCATCAAGGAGTACCTCTCGCGCGGCACCTACGCCTTCCCGCCGGAGCCCTCGATGCGGTTGATCGCCGACATGGTCGCCTTCTCCGTCAACGAGGTGCCGAGCTGGAACCCGACCAACATCTGCAGCTACCACCTGCAGGAGGCCGGGGCGACGCCGGTGCAGGAGATCGCCTACGCGCTCTCGACCGGGATCGCCGTCCTCGACGAGGTGAAAGCGCGCGGCCAGGTCGCCGACGAGGACTTCCCCAAGGTCTTCGGCCGCATCTCCTTCTTCGTCAACGCCGGCATCCGCCTGGTCGAGGAGATCGCCAAGCTGCGGACGATGAGCGCGCTCTGGCAGCAGATCGGGCGCGAGCGCTACGGGGTCACCGACGAGAAGATGCTGCGCTTCCGCTACGGCGTCCAGGTCAACAGCCTCGGACTGACCGAGGCCCAGCCGGAGAACAACATCCAGCGGATCGTGCTGGAGGCGCTGGCGGTGACGCTCAGCCGCGACGCCCGCGCCCGGGCGATCCAGCTGCCGGCCTGGAACGAGGCGATGGGCCTCCCCCGCCCCTGGGACCAGCAGTGGAGCCTGCGGATCCAGCAGGTGCTGGCGAACGAGACCGACCTGCTCGAGTATCCCGACGTCTTCGAGGGCTCGGTGGTGATGGACGGCCTGGTCGCCGAGCTGACCGCGGGGGCGCGGGCGGAGATGGCGGTGGTCGAGGAGCACGGCGGCGCCGTCAAGGCCGTCCCCTATATGAAGGCGCGCCTGGTCGAGTCCCACCGCGAGCGAGTGGCGCGGATCGAGGCCGGCGAGCAGAAGGTGATCGGCCAGAACAGCTTCACCGAGACCGAGGACTCGCCGCTGACCGCGGGCGCCGACGGCGGCATCCTGACCCCGGACCCCGAGGTCGAGCGGGAACGGGTCGAGGCGCTGGAGCAGTGGAAGGCCGAGCGCGACGAGGGCGCGGTGCGCTCGGCGCTGGAGGAGCTGGCGAAGGCCGCCGCGGACGACGGCGTCAACATCATGCCGGCGACGATCGCCGCCGCCAAGGCGGGCGCGACGACCGGCGAGTGGGCCCACACGATGCGCGAGGTCTTCGGCCCCTACCGGGCGCCGACCGGCGTCGACGGCGCCTCGGCGCCGGGCGAGCGCGAGCAGATGGAGGCGATCCGCCGGCGGGTCGACGCGACCTCGGAGAAGATCGGCCACCGGATCAAGATCCTGGTCGGTAAGCCTGGCCTCGACGGCCACTCCAACGGCGCCGAGCAGGTGGCTCTGCGGGCCCGCGACGTCGGCATGGAGGTCATCTACCAGGGCATCCGCCTGACCCCCGAGGAGATCGCCGAGTCCGCCCTGCAGGAGGACGTCGACGTGGTCGGCCTCTCGATCCTCTCCGGCTCCCACCTGGAGCTGATCCCCGAGGTGGTGCGGCTGCTGCGGGAGGAGGGCGTCGAGGTGCCGGTGGTGGTCGGCGGGATCATCCCGGTCGCCGACGCCGAGCGCCTGCGCGAGGCGGGCGTCGCCGGCGTCTACACGCCGAAGGACTTCGACGTGAACAAGATCATGGGCGAGATCGTCGAGCTGGTCGGCCAGCGCGCCGGCGCCGGCGCGGCCGCATAGCAACCAGCTTGACGCTTATGCGTCAATTATTCCCGAGATTCGCCCTTTACGCGTCAATTATCTACACTCGGCGGTGCGATGGCCGAGATTACGCGCAGATTTTTGCTGGCGGATCAGCCTGAGGTCTTTTCCAGCACCGCTGAGACATCACGAGCCGTGGGGGCCGCCGTCAGGCGCGGCCAAGCACGCAAAGTCGGCCCTCGACTTTATACCCGGAACGTCGAAGACCCGATTGAGGACGTGGTGCGTCGCAACTGGCAGCGAATCGCCACTGCCTATTTCCCGGGTGCCGTCGTCGTGGACCGCAGCGCCTTCGAGGCGAAACCGTCCGCAGATGGCTCGTTGTTCCTGGACGCCGGGCCCGACTACTCAGTTCGGCGCCCGATCCGCCTCCCTGGGCTCACTTTGCGCTCCCGCAAAGGCGCGGGGCCGATAGACGGCGACATGCCATTCATGGAGGATCTCCACTTCGCCGGGCAGGCGCGCAAATTCCTCGACAACCTTCGCCCGTCCCGCACCCGGGGCGATGGCGTTTCCCGCACCCTCTCGCGAGCCGAAATTGAGGACGAGCTGACTCGTATCGCAGCCCAGCGCGGAACCGAAGCACTGAACGAGCTCCGCGACCGAGCTGAGGAGATCGCTCCGGCACTCGGAGCCGAACGGGAGATGGCGATGCTCGACGATCTGATCGGTGCCGTCCAGGGCACCCGCGACGTCGAGCTCGCCACCGCTGCCGCGCGCGCCCAGCGCCAGGGGATGGGATTCGACCCGCGGCGGCTGGAGCTATTTGAGACGCTGCAGGCCCACTTGCTTCAGGACCCGCAGCCCGAACGCTCCGAGCGAACCGGCTCGCTGCCGGCGCTTTCCTTCATCGAGGCTTACTTCTCCAACTGGATCGAGGGGACCGAATTCGCCGTCGACGAGGCCGAAGAGATCGTCTTCGAGGGTGCCATCCCGGATGGGAGGTTCGAAGACGCACACGACGTGCTGGGCACCTTCGAGCTGGTAAACGACGGGGATCGACGAGCACGCACCCCCCGGGACGCAGACGAGCTGCTCGCCCTCCTCCGATCCCATCACGGCCTGATGCTCGCGCGGCGTCCCGCCGCTCGACCCGGCTTCTTTAAGGCAAAACCGAACCAGGCCGGCGGCACCACCTTCGTGCATCCAGACCTCGTCGAAGGCACTCTGCGCGAGGGTTTCCGCTACCTGGCGCCGCTCCCCTCCGGGCTCTCCCGGGCGATCTTCATGATGTTCCTGGTCTCCGAGGTGCACCCTTTCACCGACGGCAACGGTCGCGTCGCCCGGGTGCTGATGAACGCGGAGCTGACCGCCACGGAAGAGCAGCGGATCGTGATCCCGCTCTCCTACCGAGACGACTACCTACAAAGCCTCCGCGCCCTTTCGCGCAGCAGCAATCCGCGGCCGCTGGTCCGTGTGCTCGACTTCGCGCAGCAATATGCAGCGGCGATCGACTGGAGCGACCTGCGCACCGCGAAGGCGATGCTGACTCAGACCAACGCGTTCGTTCCCCCCGACGTCGCCGAGGAAAAAGGGCTGAGGCTGAGGCTGCCCGAGAACCCGCCGGCCTGAGCGCATGGCGCCCAGCCGCCGCCCTCGCAACAATGGAGCGATGAGCGAGCTGAACGGGGACCGGACGGCCTGGCTGCGGTGTTACCGCTGCTGGTCGCAGAACCTCGAGATCCAGATCCACTACGACGCGATCCGCCGGGTCGACCCGGAGTCCGGGTCCCTGGCCGACGGCGTCGACGAGGTGCAGGAATCGGTCGTCCAGTGCCTCGACTGCATGCACGACCAGCCCCACCTCACCTTCGAAGGCGACCGCGTGGTGCCGATCGGCGACCGCTGGGAACGGATGGTGGCCGGCACCCCCTGGGTGGCCTCCTGCACGGTCCAGGTCGACCAGGACCGGGTCGAGAGCTGCTCCGGCCCGGAGGCGATCGAGTTCCTCACCTACGGCGCCTTCGGCGACGCCGGCGTGCGCGAGTTCTTCACCCACGTCCGCTTCCACAAGCACGACGACGAGCAGATCGTCGTCCACCTCCTGGTCGAGCTCTACGCCCGCTCCGCCCAGGAGGCAACCGAGGTCCTCGAAGAGGCCGCCCAGGGCCAGCTGGAGATCACCTCGCTGGCGGAGGAGTCACGCCCCCCCGCCCACGCGAGCGGAGAGGCGCACTAGCCTCCCCAGCCCACCCAGCCCGAACTGCATCAACTTCTACTTCTGCTGGGTGTAGAAGTTGATGCAGTTCGAGCGGCGAGGGCTTGCTTGACATTTCGGAGGAAGGGCCCAGGGTTGCGCTGAAGCATCTTGTAGGTGGTCCGATGGACGTCGTAGCCAGCGGCGACCAGATCCACGTCGCGCTGGTGGTCGTCCTCAAAGGTGGGACGATCGCCGTGATAGGTCCAGCTATCGGTTTCAACGATGACCTTTTGAGCGGGCCAGAGGAAGTCAACGAGATGTCCTTCGACCAGAACGTTGACCGCCGGGGTTAGAGGGCTCTTTTCCCGCCAGAGCGCTAGGAAGTCGACCTCAGAGTCGCTGCGGGTTTCTAGCGCCTCCGGATGAACCTCAAGGGCGATCCGCCGCAGCTTCCCCACTCCCTTGCAGCCACGTCTCCGGGTGATGATGCTGCCAAAGCGCGACCAGGAAAACTCGTCCCGCTTGTAAGCCTGGACGAGCATCCGCTCCAATCGCTTCGCATCTGTTCTGCCTGCCAGGTCCAGCAGCACCCGCTCCATCGTCGCGACCGGGATGCCTCGCTCGCTGGTGACTTCGTACTCGCGCAGCCTTCGAGTCTGGTGAAGGCGAATGCTTCGGTGGCCGTCCGCCTTGAAGCCGCCAGACTGCCTCAGCACCTCGATTGGTCCACGCGAGCCGCACAATCCCCATAGCCGTCCAGCGCTGTAGTGGGACAGCACGGCTCCCGACCCACAAGCAAGGACCGCTGCCATCCAATCGCTCTCCCGATTCAGCGGCCGATGGCCGACGGCATAAATTCCCTGATGAAGCGGGATCAGAAGACCCGCCTGTTGCCTCTTGAGGACAACATTGCGGTTGGCCCCCAACTCCAAGATTTGCCGATGCGCAACCACCCCGTGCTGCCGCTCGGCGAGCGCCCGAATTGCCGCCGTGGCCTCGCGATCCCTCATCACTACCCTTCCGCCCGAACTGCATCAACTTCTACGCCCAGCAGAAGTAGAAGTTGATGCAGTTCGGTTCTCTGGCCGCGGGTTCCGGACATGGCCCGGACTCTGAAGGCTCTGGGCGCGCGTTTGGTGCGCGCTTTGGGCCGATTTCGTGACCTAATTCGCGCGGAAGCGCGAATTAGGTCGGCGCGGCGGCTCGGGCGACTGCCGCCGGCTTGCTACTCGACGTTGTCGGCGGCCGGTTCGGGGGACTCGCCTGGGTTTTTCTTCGGGACCAGGACCAGGCGCTTGAACTCGGCGACTAGGACCCCGTCCTGGTTGAGGACGCGGGTGTGGACCTTGACGATGCCGCGATCGGGCTTCGACTTCGAGGGCTTGACGTCGAGGACCTCGGTCTCGCAGAAGAGCGTGTCGCCGTGGAAGACCGGGTTCGGGTGGCTCAATTCTTCGGTCGCCAGATTGGCGATTGCCTTGCCCGAGACGTCGGAGACCGACATCCCCAGGGCCAGCGAGTAGACCAGCGGCCCGACGACGACGTTTTTGCCCTGCTGGGAGCCGCTGGCGTAGACGTCGTTGAGGTGCAGCGGGTGGTGGTTCATCGTGATCAGGCAGAAGAGATGGTCGTCGCCCTCGGTCACGGTCTTGGCCGGCCAGTGCTTGTAGACGGCGCCGACCTCGAACTCCTCGAGGTAGCGGCCGTAGCTGTGGGCCCCGCTCGCCTCGCGCTCGGCCTGGTCGGTGGTCAGCTCGTACGTCTCGCTCATGCTTGCTTTCTTCTCCTTCGGGTTTGCGGCGCGCGATGCTATCGGCCCCGGTGGGGGCTCTGCGCGGCCGCGTAGACGGCCAGGTAGGTGGCGTCGCCGGAGACGGTCAGCTCGCGGCGGGGCGCTGCGGTGAGCTTGCGCCCGCCCTTGAGCCAGCGCAGGAAGTGCAACGCCCTGCCGTTCTTGTGGATCGTCCTGGGCGCGGCGACGAAGGTCTCGGTGCCGAGCTCGACGCCGGCGCTGAAGGGCGCGGCGCGCCTGACGCCGCCGAGGCGCAGCTTCACCCCCGGCGGTCGCGAGGCGAGCCGAATTCGGGCGCTCTGCGGCTGGGCTTCCGGCGGCGGCGGCGCCGGCGAGCCCCCGCCTTCCGGCGCCGGCTCGGTCGGCTTCGGCACGAAGTGGGCGACGAGGTCGACGCTGTCGAGGCTGGTCACTTCGTGGACCCGGGCGCCGCCGTCCGACCAGGAGGAGAAGTCGTATTCCCGGCCGCCGACGGAGGCGCTCGGCGGAGCGGCGACGGTCACCGTGCCGCCGGCCATCGTCGTCGTCTTGAAAGGTTCGCCGAGGGTGATGCCGTCAGCCGAGAGCGGGATCCCGCCAGGGTCGGAGGCGATCCCGACTTCGATCAGCCGCGGGTAGATTTCGACCATCTCCGTGTCGCTCATCCCCCGCGAGTCGGTGACGGTGAAATCGAGCTTCAGGTGCGACGGGTACTCGTGCGGCGGGGCGACGAAGCTTCCGGCCGCTCCGTCGGGGCTGGTCAGCGGGTGTTCGTGACAGCCGTCGGGGCAGTGCATCAGCGTGAACACCCAGTGGCCTTCGAGGCCCGAGGCGAAGGTTTCGCCGTCGGGATCGGTCGCCGTCGCTTCGTAGTCGACCGTTTCCCCGATCGCCCATTCGAGGCTCGCCGAGGGGGAGACGATCGTTGCGCTCGGCGGGCCTTCGTCCCCCGGGAAGAGCGCCACCTGGGCGACGTCGGTGTGGCCAAGGTCGTCGCTGACCCGGACCCGCACGGTCACGTTCACCGGGTCGGTGTATTCGCCTTCGGCCGTGGCCGCGGTGCCGTCGTCGAACTGACCGTCGCCGTCGAGGTCCCAGGCGTAGGAGAGGGTGTCGCTCTGGTCGGGGTCGGTGGAACCGGCGGCGCTGAACTTGACGTGGAGCGGCGTCGCCCCGTAGGTGCTTCCTTCGACGACGTCGAGCTGGGCGGTCGGGGCCTTGTTGACCTTGATCTGGACGATGCCGTCGGCGTAGAAGTTCGGCACGTAGAGATTGCCGTCGGGGCCCTCGACGACGTCCACCGGGGTGAACGATTCGCCGCCTCCCTTGACCGCGAAGTTGGCGACCGTCGCGGGGTCGGGCGCCCCGCCCGCCCCCGCTTCCATCGTCCAGATGCAGCCGCGGGCCGCGTCGGAGAAAAAGAGTGCGCCGTCGTATTCGGCCGGGAAGAGATCGGCGGCGGGGACTCCGGTCGGGTCGTAGAAGGCGAGCCCGGCGATCGCCGAGCCCGGCGTCGGGTCGCAGGCGTCGCCGGCGAAGAGGTGGCCGTCGTAGCCGGGAGTCAGCGGATGCGGGTAGGCGAAGAACGGGGGCGTGACTTTCGAGGGGTTCGAGTAGAGCGCTTCGCAGAAGGGTTTGTGCTGTTCTTTTTCCGCCTGCTGCCAGCGCGGCTGGACGATGTTGCCGCTCGGGCCGCCCTCGTAGCAGGGCCAGCCGAAGTTGGTCAGACCCTGACCCGGCGCAGGCGGCGAGGTAAGGCGGTCGATCTCCTCCCAGAGGTCCATCCCGACGTCGCCGACGTAGACGTTGCTCGTCCCCGGCTGGATCGTGAACCGGTACGGGTTGCGGTTGCCCTGTGAGAGGATCCGCCGCGCCGCCACGTCTTCGACGCCGCCGGCCGAGAGCGGTTCGAGCGCCAGCGGGTTGTCGGTCACCGCCGCCCCGGTTTCCCGGTTGACGCGGATGATCGAGCCGTTGTAGTTGGTCGGATCGCCGGGAGTCGCCGGGGTGCGCAGGTCCTGCGCCCGCAACGAGCCGCCTTCGTAGGGCGGGTCGGCGCAGGGATTGCCGAGCTGGCCGTAGTCGAGCGAACCCCAGCTGGCGCCGTCGCCGCCGCTCATCAGCAGGGCGCCCGAGCTGTCGAACTCGATGTCGCCGATCGAGTGGCTCGTCACCTGCTGGCACCAGCTGTTGACCAGGACCTGTTCGGAGCCGGGGTCGTAGGGGTCGGGGTCGCCGGCGCCGTCGAGCGCGACGCCGGTCGCGGGATCGAGTTTCACCCGCGCCAGGCGGCCGCTGACCAGGCAGTCGACCATGTTGTTTTCGCCGTCTTTGCAGTCGTCGGCGCCGTCGGCGTAGTGGGTGTGGGTCGAGTCTTCATAGTTGCCGCCGATCGGCGCGTCGTAGGTGTAGCTGAGGTAGACGTAGGGCTTGCTCGGGTATTCGGGGTCGAGCTTCATCCCGAGGATGCCGCGGTCTCCCTTCGCCATCACCTTGGCGAGGATGCTGAGGACCAGCGTCGGGGTCGGGTCTTCGATCGAGTCGAACTCCAGCACGCGGCCGTTGCGCTCGGCGACGAAGAGCTTGCCGTCGGGGGCGAAGTCGAGCGTGGTCGGTTTCTGCAGCCCGTTCTCGTAGGTCGGCGAGGAGGCTTTCGGCAGCGGCAGGGTGCGCGCCTGGAAGCTCGGCGGCAGGCTCAGCGCCCCCAGGGCGGAGGCGGGAAGCAGCGCCAGGAGAAAGAACGACCCCAGCGCCAGGAGCAGGGTTTTCGGCGGACGACAGAACAAGAGCAACCGATTATCCGCCTAGACTGCCCGCGATGCAGATCGGGATCATCGGCCTGGGCTACGTCGGCCTGCCGCTAGCCGTCGCCTTCGCCGAAGCGGGGTGCGAAGTCGTCGGCCTCGACGTCGACGCGGGCAAGGTCGAGGCGCTGAACGCCGGGCGCAGCTACATCGAGGACGTGCCGGGCGCCGCCCTGGCGCCGCTCGGCGAGAAGCTGCGGGCGACCGGCGACTACGCCGAGCTGGCGGCCTGCGACGCGGTGATCCTCTGCGTCCCCACCCCGCTCTCAGACTCGCGCGAGCCCGACCTCACCTACCTGGTCGAATCGGCGACCGCGCTGGCGGCGGTGCTGCGCTCCGGCCAGCTGGTCGTGCTGGAGTCGACCACCTACCCCGGGACGACCCGCGACCGCCTGCTGCCGATCCTGGAGACCTCCGGCCTCACCGCCGGCAGCGACTTCCATCTCGCTTTCTCGCCGGAGCGGATCGACCCCGGCCGCACCGACTTCACCGTGAAGACGACCCCGAAGCTGGTCGGCGGCGTCACCGAGGCCTCGACCGAGCGCGCCCGCGAGCTCTACGCCGAGATCTGCGACACCGTCGTCGTCCTTTCCAGCCCCGAGGCGGCCGAGCTCTCGAAGCTGCTGGAGAACATCTTCCGCTCGGTCAACATCGCCCTGGTCAACGAGCTCGCCCAGCTCTGCGACCGGCTCGGGATCGACGTCTGGGAGGTGATCGACGCCGCCTCGACCAAGCCGTTCGGGTTCATGCGCTTCGACCCCGGGCCCGGGATGGGCGGCCACTGCCTCCCCGTCGACCCCTTCTACCTCGCCTTCCGGGCGCGCCAGCTCGACTTCTACCCCGAGTTCATCGAGCTCGCCGGCAAGGTCAACCAGGCGCAGCCGGGCTTCTGCGTGGAACGGATCGAGCGGGCGCTGAACGGGGTGCGCAAGCCGGTCAACGGCTCCCGCGTCCTCGTCCTCGGGGTCAGCTACAAGGGCGGCGTCGGCGACGTCCGCGAATCGCCGGCGCTGAAGATCATCGGCCGCCTGCAGGACCTCGGCGCCGAGGTCTCCTACCACGACTCCTTCGTCCCGGAGCTGCCGGGACACGGCCTCGCCTCGGTCGGGCTGGAGGCGGCGCTGGCCGAGTGCGACATCGCCGCCATCGTCACCGCCCACCCCGACGTCGACTACGAGCGCGTCGTCGCCGCGACGCCGCTGACGATCGACTTCCGCGGCGTCACCAAGGGGATCGAGGCGGACACCCTGATTCGCCTGTAACGGCTCCGAACTTCGGTGCCCTATAGGGGCCCAAATCTCGGAGTCAGTGGACTTTGCGCAGGCGGTTCCGTTCCTCCTGCTTTTCCACGACCTGGGAGATCAACTTGACGACGTTTGAGTCGCCGTTGGCCTTGATGTGGCCGGTCTCGGCCGCGCGGCGGTAGCTTTTCAGCGTCCCTTTCTCGGCCAGCTCGTTGAACTGCGGCCGGTCGATTTCGACCAGCACCCGCTCGTCCTGGGCCAGGTCCTTGGTGATCTTCGGCCCGGGCAGCTCGACCCGGTAGAGCTGGATGTCGTGTTTGGCTTTCAGCTCGAGGCCGAAGACCAGCTTCAGGTTCGCCAGCGCCGGGACTTCGGCCTGGAACCGCTCCACGGCGGTGCGGATCAGGTCCGAAGTCGATGCCATCTGGCTAGTCCCGCCCCATCAGATCTTGTTCCTCTGCAGCAGCTTCTTGCCGATCACCATGCGCTGGATCTCGCTCGTTCCCTCGCCGATCAGCAGCAGCGGCGCGTCGCGGTAGAGGCGCTCGATCTCGTACTCCTTCGAGTAGCCGTAGCCGCCGTGGATGCGGAAGCTTTCTTCGACGCAGTACTTGCCGCACTCCGAGGCGAGGAGCTTGGCCATCCCGGCCTCGAGGTCGGAGCGCTCGCCGGCGTCCTTCATCCGCGCCGCTTTGCGGGTGACGAGGCGGGCGGCCTCCAGCTGGGTCGCCATGTCGGCGAGCTTGAACTGGATCGCCTGGTGGGCGGAGATCGGCTTGCCGAAGGTCTTCCGTTCCTGGCTGTAGCGCAGGGCCAGCTCCAGGGCGCGCTGGGCGATGCCGACGCCGCGGGCGGCGACGTTGACCCGGCCGACCTCCAGCGCGTCCATCATCTGCACGAAGCCCTGGCCGAGGCCGGCCTCCTCGCCGCCGAGGATGCGCTCCGGCGGGCACTTGTAGCCGTCGTAGACGAGCTCGGTCGACTCGACGCCCTTGTAGCCCATCTTCTTGATCTTGGGCGGCACATTGAGGCCCTTGAAATCGCCCTCGTTGGTTTCCTTCCAGGCCTCCTTCTCGGTGATGAAGCAGGTCATCCCCTTGTAGGGCGGGTCGGCCTTGGTGTCGTTCTTCATCAGCACGAAGACGACGCTGGAGCCGAGGCCGTTGGTGACCCACATCTTCTGCCCGTTCAGCTCCCAGTTGCCGTCCTCGCCCTTCTTGGCGGTGGCCTTGATGCCCTGGACGTCGGAGCCGACCTCGGGCTCGGAGAGCGAGAAGGCGGCGCGGATCTCGCCGGTCGCCATCTTCGGCAGGAAGTACTCCTTCTGCTCGTCGGTGCCGAACTTCATCAGCAGGTAGGAGCCGATGAAGTGGGTGTTGACAACGCCGGAGATCGAGATCCAGCCGCGCGAGAGCTCTTCGACGATCATCGCGTAGGTGGTCAGGTCGAGCCCCATGCCGCCGTACTCCTCGGGGATCGTGACCCCGAAGAGGCCGAGCTCCTTCATCTGCTCCACGATCGGCTCCGGGAAGGAGTCCTCGTGGTCGTAGTGCTCGGCGTTGGGGATGATCTGCTCGTCGGCGAACTGGCGGACCATTTCGACGATGGCTTCCTGCTCGTCGGTCATATCGCGATACGCAGCGGTGTCTACGGCCATGGCTCCTGCTTCGGTCGTGGGAAGTTCGACTAGCGCGGCAGCGCGGGTGCGGCGGCGCTCTGGAGAGCCAAGGATATAGAGGCCGGGTCGATACCGGGATCGACCGCCCGCAGCGGGGCGGCGGCCTTGAGCAGCATCTCCTCGTACTCGCGCCCGGGATCGGAGTCGAGGACGATCGCGCCGCCGGCGCCGACCGTGGCCCGGCCGTCGGCGAGGACGACGGTGCGGATCGCGACCGAGAGGTCGGCGGCGCCGCCGAGGCCGAGCCAGCCGATCGCGCCGGAATAGACGCCGCGCGGGGCGCCCTCCAGGGCGTCGAGGATCTCCGTCGTGCGCAGCTTCGGCGCCCCTGTCATCGAGCCAGGCGGGAAGCAGGCGCGGATCGCGTCGGCGGCGGTGGCGCCGGAGCGCAGCCGGCCGCGGACCGCGGAGACCAGCTGGTGGACGGTCTCGTAGGTCTCGACCGCCATCATCTCCGGCGCCTCGACGCTGCCGACCTCGCAGACGGCGCCGAGGTCGTTGCGGAGCAGGTCGACGATCATCAGGTTCTCGGCCCGGTTCTTCTCGTCGGCGGCGAGGGCGGCGGCGAGCGCCTCGTCCTCCGCCGCGCTCGCGCCGCGGCGGCTGGTGCCCTTGATCGGGCGCGCTTCGGCCTCGCCGTCGCGGCTGACGCTGAGGAAGCGCTCGGGGGAGGAGCTGAGGACGGCGAGGTCGCCGAAGCGGAGATAGGAGGCAAACGGGGCCGGGTTGGCGCGGCGCAGGCGCAGGTAGAGGTCGAGCGGATCCACGTCGGTCTCGGTGCTGACCTGGTTCGTGAGGCAGATCTCGTAGCTGTCGCCGGCGACGAGGTGGTCGATTGAGGTCTCCACGTCCTCCACGTACTGCTCGGGAGAGCGGGAAAGCGCGAGCGTGCTGAGAGAGAAATCAGCAGGGGGTCCTACTTGCTTGGTGGGACCCCCTGCTGATTTCTCTCTCGCACGCACCGCTTCCAGGTGACGGGCGGTGGCGTCGAGCCAAGCCCTCGCAGCGACCTCTCCACCCGACTCGTGGAGGGCGAGGAGATAGGTGCGGTGCTCGGCGTGATCGAAGGCGACGAGGCGGTCGCTGAAGATCAGGGCGGCGTCGGGGTGCTCGGAGGGATGAGGTGAGGCGTGGCCGCACTCGGCCTTGAGCTCGTAGCCCAGGTAGCCGACGAAGCCACAGTCGAACTCGAAGGGGAGGTCGGGGAGCTCGGCAGGGCGCAGTCGGTCGAGGCGCTCTTGGAGGCGGTCGAGCAACGGCGCCCCCTCCCCCGCTTCGTGTTCGATCACCTCGGCAAGCGGCCCCGAGGCGTCGCCCATGAAGGAGAAGCGCGCGTGAGCTCCCGGGCGAGCGCTGTCGAGCCAAAACGCGTGCTCGCTCTCGGCGTAAAGAGCCATGAAGGCGGCCTCAGCGTCCGGAAGCACGTCGAGCTTCCGCACCTCAAGTTTGGTCAAAGGCTCCAGTGTCGAGTTTGTCTCCCTATGCGAAACAAACTCGACACTGGAATCTCTGACCGGCTTTGGAGTGAGGTCGCGGAAGTTGGCGAGGAGCCGGGCGCCGTGTTCGGTGGCGATCGACTCTGGGTGGAACTGGACGCCCCACTGGGGGCGGTCGCGGTGCTCGACCGCCATCGGGACTCCGTCGCAGCTGGCTATCCCGCGCAGGGACGATGGCAGCGGGTGCCCCAGGGCGAGCGAGTGGTAGCGGGTCGCCTGGAACGGGGACGGGATGCCGGCGAAGAGGCCGGTGCCGTCGTGCTCGACCGCGACTACGCGGCCGTGCAGGGGCTGCGGTGCGGGCTCGACCCTCCCCCCCTCCACCCAGCCCAGTCCCTGCATGCCGAGGCAGACGCCGAGCAGCGGCTTCTCGCAGCGGCGGATCGCCTCGGCGCAGACGCCGAAGTCCCGCGCGTTCTCCGGCCGGCCGGGCCCCGGCGAGAGGACGACGTTGTCGAAGTCGAGGCGCTCCAGCTCCTCCCAGCCCGCCTCGTCGTTGCGGACGACCAGGGGCTCACGGCCGTTCACCCCCGCCAGCAACTGGAAGAGGTTGTAGGTGAAGGAGTCGTAGTTGTCGATCAGCAGCGTCTGCATCGACCGGGCCGCGCAGGCAAGATACCCCGGCGATGGCAACCGGCCTAAAGCCCGATCCGAGCAAGGGGGTCTTCGAGACCCTGCTGGTGGTCGGCGGCGAGCCGGTGGAGGAGGCGGGGCACCTGGCCCGTCTCGGCCGCAGCCTGGCGGAGATCTACGGGGTCGAGCTCCCGGCCGGGACGGGCGAGCTGGTCCGCGCCACCGCTGCCGGCGTCGAGCTCGGGCGGCTGCGGATCACCGCGGTCCCCGGCGAGGAGGCGGTCGACCTCGACCTGAAGGCCCGCCCGCTCGACCCGGAGATCATGTTTCCGCAGGCGGGAGCGGCCCTGCATCGCCTCGACCGCCCCGGCGGCCACGGCTCGCACAAGTGGGTCGACCGCCGCGGGATGGAGCACCCCGACGCCGGCCCCGGACAGCTGATCTGCGACGGCGAGGAACTGCTGGAGGCGGGCTGGGCAAACCTCTTCGCGGTCCGCGAGGAGACCCTCTGGACACCCCCGCTCGACGGCCGCATCCTCGCCGGCATCGCCCGCGGCGCGGTCCTCGAGATCGCCCGCGCCGAGGGTCTTCAGACGCGGGAGCAGCCGCTGAGCGCCGCCGACCTGTTCGCCGCCGAGGAGACCTTCCTCACCAACTCCGTCCGCGGCATCGAGCCGGCAACCGCGCTCGACGGCTCACCGCTGCCCGGCTGCGGCCCGATCAGCCGTCGCCTCGCCGACGGCCTGCGCCGACGCTGGGGCCTGGCTGCTCACAAAGCCGCCGCAACCGCCCCGAAAGCGAATCAGCTCTCTCACTAAAGCGACGAAACCGCTCCTCGAACCGAGGTTGGGAAGCAGTTTGAGCTTTACCCTCCCCTTCGGCGGCAGCCACCTGCGCCTGAGCCTCCACCGGCGGCTGCCCCTCCCCATCTCTGCCGGGGGGTGGCGCGTTAGGGGGGACCCCCTCCTGCCGCGCAGGAGGGGGTGGGTCCCCTGCCGTGACAGGACCCGCCGGCCCAAAAACCTTCGAAGCAGAGTCCTCAGCAGCCATCGCCGCCCGCGCGCTCTCCTCAGCCGCCTCCGCAGCCCGCCGAGCCGACCGAGCCGCATCGACCGCCATCTCGCCGATCTCCCGAATCCCCTCCTCGGAGGCCCGGGCGATCACCACGGCCTCGTCGATCCGCGCTTCAAGTTCGCTCACGGTCGGCACCGCGTCGCGCGGCACCACCCAGTCCTGCGTGGTGTCCCTCTCGGATCCCTCGATAAGCGGGCAATTTAGGGGCGGGAGAGGCGGCAAACCGGCGCTCTCATTAGATTTAGCCGCCCCCGAACTTCGAAATCACCCGAGGAGCACGTTGAGACACCCCAGAGAGTTCTTCCTGCCGCAGGCGATCGGCGCCCCGGACCCCCTCCGCGAGATCCCGGTCAAGCCCTCGCGGATGATCCACTTCCTCGACTTCTCGAACGAGAAGATGGTCGCCAAGGCGGGCAAGATCGCCGAACAGACCGACATCCTCCTCGGCAACCTCGAGGACGCGGTCCCGGTCGACCGCAAGGAGGCGGCCCGCGCCGGCCTGATCCAGGCGGCGAAGGAGAACGACTTCGGCCAGACCTCGCTCTGGACCCGCGTCAACGCCCTGGAGAGCCCCTGGGTACTCGACGACCTGACCGAGCTGGTGAGCGAGATCGGCGACCAGCTGGAGACGATCATGGTGCCGAAGGTCGAGGGCGCGCACGACATCCACTACGTCGACCGCCTGCTCGCCCAGCTGGAGGCGAAGGCCGGCCTCTCACGGCCGATCCTCGTCCACGCGATCCTCGAGACCCCGCAGGGCGTGGTCAACCTGGAGGAGATCGCCAACGCCAGCCCGCGCATGCAGGGCATGAGCTTCGGCCCCGCCGACCTCGCCGCGGCCCGGCGGATGAAGACGACCCGCGTCGGCGGCGGCCACCCCGGCTACCGGGTGATGGAGGACCCGGTCGACCCGGAGAACCCCGAGGCCGACCGCGTCAGCGCCCAGCAGGACCTCTGGCACTACTCGATCGCCCGCATGGTCGACGCCTGCACCGCCGCCGGCATCCTCCCCTTCTACGGACCCTTCGGCGACATCAAGGACACGGCAGGATGCGAGACCCAGTTCCGCGCCGCCTTCCTGATGGGCTGCGTCGGCGCCTGGTCGCTGCACCCGGTCCAGATCGGGATCGCGAAGAAGGTCTTCAGCCCGCCGCCGGACGAGGTCAAGTTCGCCAAGAAGGTGATCGAGGCGATCCCCGACGGCCGCGGCGTCCACATGATCGACGGCAAGATGCAGGACGACGCCACCTGGAAGCAGTGCAAGGTGATGGTCGAGCTGGCGGAGATGCTCGCGGAGAAGGATCCAGAGCTCGCCGAGGCTTACGAGCGCTAGGCGTCACCCGCTCGTAAATACCGGGGTTTGCCAGACAAGCCTCAGTAATGGAAAAAACCTATTTTTCCTTTCGCCGATCCCGTAACCTGCGGAGGTCGATCCCCAGGTTGCAACGGCTCATGTGATCCGAATGCGCTGCCGATACGGAGTTTGCGTTGATAACCGCAACCCCCGCCCCGTTTCGGCCTTAGAAAGACACCAGTCAAATCCCCATGCAATCTTCAACCGACGTCCCCTTTGACCCCCCGTTCAAGCCTCAGGCAAGCACGCGTGAAGCCCTGGTTCAGGACCGGCCCACGCTCGGCGCGATGCCGATGGCCAGGCGCGGCCCCGGCGTCTGGCTCATGCCGCTGGTCGACTTCGTCTCCTCCAGCGTCATCCTCGCGGCCCTCGCCGCGATCGGCGGCGTCGCCCTCCTCCCGGCCTTCCCGATCGCCCCGGCGGTCCTCCTCTTCGTCTACGCGCTGCTCGGCGTCTACGGGACGCAGTCGACCCGCGCCGAAGAGGCCGGCGGCGGCTGGCGCGTCATCCGCTTCCTGGTCGCCGGCGCCTTCGCCTGGAGCGCCTCGCTGCTGACCCCGCTCGGCAGCGCCGAGCAGCTCGGCCTCTGGCTCGGCTTCATCGCCCTCGACAGCGCCTGCCGGGCCTTGATGACCCCTTACGTCGAGCGATTCAACCGGCAGGAGCGCTGGGTGCTGGTCGGCGACGACGAGACCGCCGAACGACTGCGCGCCTACGCTCCGCTGCGCAAATACGCCAACGTCGTCGGCACCGTGCCGCCGGCCGAGAAAGACCCCGGCACCGCCGGTCGCGTCGCCGCCCTCGAGGTGGTCGAGCGCTACCACGCCGATCGCGTCGTCATCTCCAGCCCCCACGCCGACGACGAAGGCCTGCTGGAACTGGTCCGCGCCTTCAAGTCGATCGGCGTCCCCGTCAGCCTGCTGCCGCGCCCCCTCGACCTGCTCGAGGCCCAGTCGGCGACCCCGAACCGGGTCGGCGGCGTGCCGCTGATCGAGGTCGAGGCCCTCGCCGCCCGCGGCGCCATCCCCTACAAGGGCCCTGACCGTCGCGACATCCGCAAGACCAAGGTCAGCGTCGTGGTGCCGGCGATGAACGAGGAAAAGAACATCGGCTCGGTGCTCTCCGAACTGCCCGAGGGCCTGCACGAGGTGATCCTGGTCGACGGCAACTCGAAGGACAACACCGTCGAGGCCGCCCGCCAGGCCTACCCCGGGATCCGCGTCACCACCCAGAGCGGCCGCGGCAAGGGCGACGCCTTCCGCACCGGCTTCGCCGCCGTGACCGGCAACCTGGTCGTGATGCTCGACGCCGACGGCTCGGCCGACCCGGCCGAGATCCCCCGCTTCGTCGCCGCCCTGGAGGCCGGCGCCGACTTCGCCAAGGGCTCGCGCTACATGGAGGGCGGCGGCAGCGCCGACATCACCCGCCTGCGCAGCCTCGGCAACTCGGTCCTCAGCGGCACCGCCAACGCCCTGCACGGCACCCACTTCACCGACCTCTGCTACGGCTACAACGCCTTCTGGGCCCGCTGCCTGCCCTTCATCTCGCTCGACGTCCCCGGCTTCGAGGTGGAGACGCTGATCAACCTCCGCATGGCTTCGGCTGGGATGAAGATCACCGAGGTGCCGAGCTACGAGAAGGAGCGGATCTCCGGGGTCAGCAACCTGAAGACCTTCCGCGACGGCTTCCGCGTCCTCGGCACCATCTTCAAAGAGTCCCGCCGCCGCCGCAGCCTCCGCCACCCCCGCCACAACGTGGCGCCCGAGGTGGCACGCGAGCAGCGCCAACGCGCCGCGGCCTGACGGACAGCTCGGCGGTGACCCGGCCCGCTCCGGGCCGTTAGCTCGCGGCCTTTTCCTTGATCTCTCGTTCCTTGACCCTCCGGCCCCGGTTCACGTCCCAATGGGCCAGAAAGCACAAGGTAGCCGCCAAAAGCAGGCCACCCGTCACGATCCAAAGCTCCGAAGGCCGCATCTCCACCTCCTGCGAAAGGGTCAAGGCGCTGATGCAGGTGCCAATAGCGCAGAAGAGGAAGCCAGCAGAGAAGGTCAGCCAGATTTCCGACACCCTGGGCTGCTCGCGTTCCTGAACGACACGCGTTCGCCAGTCGTCGTCACCCCCATCGAGCGCTGTGTCCGATTCCCCGTTCGTTTCTGTGGTTGAAGTTCGACGCTCGACGCGCTGACGCTTGAAACGTCTCTCTGATTGCGAATCCTGCATTTGCCTCCAGCACCCTTTCTCGCCGTGCGAGCTGGGCGTGAAAGAGACAAATCAGGCCACGCTCAGCCCGCTCCCACGGAATCGTCCGAGCAACCGCCCCGAACGGTCTTCGTCCCCGCCGGTGCTTTCTGTGTCGAACTCGGCGAGGCCGATCAAGCGCTCGCGCCCAGTCGTGAAGTAGCTGACCGGAGGCGCATTGAAGTGACTCGGCAAATTGACTCGCGTGCTTTCCATCTGGTCCAGCAGCACAGCGAGCCGCCGCTTGATCCTGGAGGTCCGAATCTGGGTGTCTTCAGGGAAGTGGCATAACCATAAGAGCCAGCAAGCCCCGGCAACAGCGGTTAGAAGACGAGTGAATGACCCCCGCGGGCGAGGCCCTGCAGCCTCAACGGAATCGGGCTCAGAGTCCGGCTGGTTCAACTCGCAAACCATCGCCAGCAGTTTAAGTTCCCCTGGCCGCCAGGGCAACTTCAGCAGCCCGAAGCACTACTCCGGCGATGCGCGTTCCTTCGCACCCAAGCGGTACAGGGCACTTACGAGCATTGCCGATCCCCCTCCTCCGAGGGCGGCCTTCAGTAGCCCAGGGTCGCTGATAGCGCCTATCAGCAGAGCAACGACGATGAGCACGACGAGAAGCAGGAGAACAACCCGCTGGGCGAGGTCCAATTTCAAGTGGCGGACACGCTGCTGCGCTTCTTCGCGTTTTGCCCGCGCCACGAGAGCGCTCTGCTGCTGCACGAAAAGGTCGATCTCCTCGGGGCTTCCGAGTCCTTGCAGTTCGCTTTTCTTGTTCGATCCGCCTTGCAGCAGCATCTTCACTCCATCGGCATCTCTTGAACGCTCGCAATGATCCCGCGTTCCCGGGATTGATACCGCTGCTTGCCCTGTGGAAATTTCCCTCGCCTCGGACCTTCCCACGCCTCAGAAAGCCGACAGTCGGCTGTGGACTAAGCGTGGAAGACCGTTTTATTCCGCCATTTGCGCGGCTTTCATGACTGTGGAAAAACCCTGGCAGGGCAGACCGCCAATGAAAACCTGCAAAGAGCGGTGAAATAGATGTGCTCGGAGACCCACACCTCCTAGCGCGCCACGATCTCCTCCCGATTCGCGGGGAGGTTGCGCCTCAGCGAGCTGGCGGCAGGATGGGGCTCTGGGTAATCCCGCCGTAGAGGTTCGGGCGGTAGGCCTTGGGGTTGATGCCCGCGCGGAAGGCGTTGCCGGACTTCTTGCTGCGCTCCAGGGGCCAGTTGGTGCCGCGATCGTCGACGTCGTACCAGATGATCGCGCGGATCTTGCGGTAGTTGTGGCGGACCTTCTTGAGCATGTCCTTGATCCAGGCGGGCTTGTTGCCACCCCTGTCGGTCGAGGCGACCTCGGCCAGCATCAGGGGCTTCGAGGGCGCGACCCTGGTGACGATGCGGCGATAGGTGCGGTGGAAGACCTGGTTGAAGGTCTGCCAGCCCGGCGAGCCGGCCCGCTTGCCCCAGTTGAAGCCGTCGAGGCCGGTCCAGTCGACGTAGTTGTCCCCCGGGTAGAGCTCGCCGAGCGGCGTGAGGCTGTTGTAGAGGTCGACGTTCGGGCACCAGACCCAGGTGACGTTGTGGGCGCCGACCGACTCGAAGATGTCGTGGACGTGGCGCCAGGCGGCGACGAACTGGCCCGGGGTGTTGCCGTTGATCCCCTCCGACCAGGGGAACCAGAAGCCGTTCATCTCCCAGTCGAAGCGGAGGAAGAAGGGCTTGTTCCATTCCTTGGCTTTGGTCGCGAATTCGCGGATGTAGGCGTCGTAGCGGCCGCCGATCAGGGCGCCGAGGGTGTAGGCGGACTGGTCGACGTCTTCCGGGCTGGCGGCCGAGTTCCAGCTGAAGACGGGGATCGCGCCGTAGCGGCGGGCGTTTTCGAGCGGCGTCAGCGGGAAGCGCGTCATCACGCAGCCGCTGCCGTCGTCGTTGCATTCGGCGAAGGGCGAGCCGAACTCGATCAGCGAGAGGCCCTTGTCGGCGATGTGCTGGAAGCGGTAGGCGGCGTTGATGTCCCAGGGCGCTGCTTCGCCGGTCATCTGGTCGCCGATCTGGGCGCCCCAGTAGAGCGAGGCCGGCGGGCGCTTCTTCGCCGCCGCCGCGCCGGGTAGGGCGAGCGCCAGCAGAGCGAGCCCGGCGAGAAGCCAGAGGCCTGCGAGGCGGGAGCGCCCCGTGAAATTTCGTCTGCTCTGCATCATCGGTTCAACTGGCATTCAAACCCGCCGTGGCGCCAATCGCTGCGCCGGCTGTCCCTCTGCATACGGACTGCCGGTCGGAAAAGATCAGCGCAAGGGCTGGATCGGACTGGTGGCGAGTTCCCCGAACTGGTTCCTGGCGTAGATGCCTTTGCGAATCCCCTTCGCGAATGCTTTGGCGGCCGGCGGAGAGGTCTCCAAGGGCCAGTCGATGCCGCGATCGACCGTGTTGAAGTAGATCAAAGCCCGGACCCGCGGGTATTTACGCGGCAGCCTTTCGAACATCTGGCGGATCCAGGCCGCCTTGTGGCCGCCGTAGGAGCTGGTCGCGAACTCACCCAGCATCAGCGGCTTCTTCGGCGCCACCTTCTTGGTGACGATCTTGTAGGCGGGCGAGAAAAGTTCGTCGAAGCTGCGCCAGGGCTTCGGGTTGACCGCGTTCCGGCCCCAGTTGTAGGCGTCGAGGCAGGTCCAGTCGACGTACCCGTTGCCCGGGTAGAGAGACCTCAGCGGGGTTTTCTTCAACCGCTTTTCGGTGTCCGCGTACGGGCACCAGACCCAGGTGACGTTGCTGGCGCCGACGGCGCCGAAGATGTCGTGGATGTGGCGCCAGGCGGCGACGTACTGGCCCGGGGAGTTGCCGTTGGCGAGCTCCGACCAAGGGAACCAGCTGCCGTTCATCTCCCAGTTGGGCCGCAGGAAGAACGGGTGGCCCCAGTCGCGGGCTTCGGCCGCGAACTGGGCGATGTAGGCGTCGTAGTTGCCGTTGATGATGTCGGCGAGCTGGAACTCCGGCTGGTTTTCGCTGCTGCGCGGGCTCGATTCGGCGCCCCAGCTGTAGACGGGGATCGCCCCGTAGCCGCGCACGTTGTCCATCGCTTCGAGCGGAAACTTGTAGGGGGTGCAGGTGCGCCCGCAGACCTGCCACGCGGATGAGAACTCGACCAGCGAGAGGCTCTTTCCCACCATCTGTTCGAAGTACCCCACCGGGGCCATGTCCCAGGGCGCGTCGGTGCCGGTGATCTGGTCCCCTACCCATGCCCCCCAGTAGACGGGCTTCGGCGGCTGCTTGGGTTGCGTCCTGCCGGCGGCGGTGGCGCTTGCCGCCAGCAGACAGCAGGCCAGGGCCGCGACCAGCGCCGCGACGAGCCAGCGCGCCCCGGTGGAGCGCATCGGGTGAGGCCGAGAGAACAGGGTCGCAAGTGTAGGGAAGCGGTCCCGCGGCATCGGCGGCTCAGCTCGGCGGGGCGATCGCGCCGCCTTCGAGGCCGCCGTAGCCGGCGCCGACGTAAACCGGCTGCTGGATCTCTTCGGCAAACGCCTGGGTAGCGTCGGCGGAGGTCTCGATCGGCCAGTCCATGTTGTCGTCGAATTTGTCGAACCAGAGGAAGGCGCGGACCTGCTGATATTCGGCCGGTACCCGCGCCAGCGCGTCGCGAATCCATTCCGCCTTGGAGCCGCCGTGCTCGCTGGAGCCGACCTCGGCGAGCATCATCGGCTTCGACGGCGCGATCCCTTCGACGATTTCGTCGTAGGTGTCGCGGAAGAGCTGGTCGAAGCTGCGCCAGCCACGCGGCGAGGCGGGGTTGGTGCCCCAGTTGTAGCCGTCGAGCCCAGTCCAGTCGACGTAGGCGTCGCCCGGGTAGAGCGAGCCGAGGTCGGTCATCGAGCCGCCCGGGTCGACGAACGGGCACCAGACCCAGGAGACGTTGGTCGCGCCGGCAGCGGCGAAGATGTCGTGGACGTGGCGCCAGGCAGCGACGTACTCGCCACCGCCGTTGCCGTTGACGCCCTCGGCCCAGGGGAACCAGCTGCCGTTCATCTCCCAGTTGAAGCGGAGGAAGAAGGGGTGGCCCCAGTCTCGGGCTTCAGCCGCGAACTGGGCGATGTATTCGTCGTAGCGCCCGGAGATCACATCGGAGAGCTGGAAGTCGGGCTGGTCGAGGGTCGAGGGGATCGCCTGCGAGCTCCAGCTCAGCACCGGGATCGAGCCGTGCCCGCGGATGTCGTCCATCGGCGTGGTCGGGAAGGAGTAGAAGTCGCAACCGGCGCCGCCGCACTGGGCGAAGGGCTGGAAGAACTGGACCATCGAGGCCGACTTGCCGGCGCCCTGTTCGAAGCTGGAGACGGCGTTCATGTCCCAAGGCGCCTGGTCGCCGGTCAGGTGCGAGCCGATCGTCGCGCCCCAGTAGAGGGGCTGCGCCGGCCCACTGGCGACCTTGCGGGCGCAGCGGCGGCGGATGCGGGCCACCTTGGCCCGCTTGGCGGCGCGGCGCTGGATGCAGCGGCCCGAGCCGCCCAGGGCGCGTGCCTTGCTGACCCGCGCGTGCTTACCCCCCTGGCCGCCGAGCTCGGCGCCGGAGGCGGCGGTGGAACCGGCGCCGATCAGCAGCAATGCCGCGGCCACCCAAAGGGCGAGGACGGCGGAGCGGGTCGAGAGGCTTTTGGCCATACAGGGCCATCGACGCCCTGGCCGTCTGTTGCAGCAACCGCCGGAGACCTGGACAGATGTCCAATTGCACCCTGGGCGGGGCGTTGCACCCCCTCAGATCAGCTCTGGGGCAGGATCGCCGTGGCGCTCAGCCCGGAAAAGGTGTTGCCCAGGTAGGCGCTGCTCTGGAGCCCTTCGGCGAAGGCAGTGGTGGCGCTGGTCGAGGTCTCCACCGGCCAGTCCATGTTGCTGTCGAATTTGTCGAACCAGAGCAGGGCGCGGATCTTCTTGTAGTCGGTCGGGATCTTGGCCAGCATGTCCTTGATCCAGGCCGCCTTGGAGCCGCCGTACTCGGTCGATGCGACCTCGCCGATCATCATCGGCTTCGAGGGGGCGATCGTTTCGACGATCTTCTGGTAGGTCGGCTTGTAGACCGTGTCGAAGCTCTTCCACTTGTCGGGCTTGGCCGGGTTCGTGCCCCAGTTGTAGCCGTCGAGGCAGGTCCAGTCGACGTAGCTATCGCCCGGGTACAGGGAGGCCAGCGAAGTGCTGCCGCTGTACTCGACGTTCGGGCACCAGACCCAGGTTGCGTTGGTCGAGCCGACCGCGGTGAAGATGTCGTGCACGTGGCGCCAGGCCTTGGCCGATTCGCCGGCCTGGTTGCCGTTGACGCCCTCGTGCCAGGGGAACCACTTGCCGTTCATCTCCCAGTTGAAGCGCAGGAAGTAGGGGTGGTTCCAGCTCTTCGCCTGGGTCGCGAATTCGCGGATGTAGTTGTCGTAGCGACCGGAGATCACGTCGGAGAGCTGAAAGTCGGGCTCTTCCTTGGTCGAGGGGATCGACTGCGAGCTCCAGCTCAGGACCGGGATCGATCCGTGCTGGCGGATGCTTTCCATCGGGTTGGTCGGAAACTTGTAGAAGGAGCAGCCCGGGTTGCAGTTGGCGAAGGGCTGGAAGAACTGGACCATCGAGGCCTTCTTGCGGGCGTTTTCCTCGAACTTGGTGACGGCGGTCATGTCCCAGGGGGCCTGGTTGCCGGTCAGGTGCGAGCCGATCGTCGCGCCCCAGTAGATCGGGCCGCCGGTCGGGCTCGGAGCCGGGGCCGGTTCGGGTTCGGGAGTCGGTTCGGGTTCCGGAGTCGGTTCGGGTTCCGGAGTCGGTTCGGGTTCGGTTTCCGGTTCCGGGGTCGAGACCGGGTTGGAGACCGTGACGGTCACCTTGGTCGTCGCCTTGACGCCGCGGGCGCCGATCGCGGTGGCGGTAAGGGTGTGGGACCCATTGGAAAGCTTGGTGGTGTCGAGGTTGACCGCGAAGGGGGCGCTGGAGTCGGAGCCCTGGACGCTGCCGTCGATCGCGAATTCGACCTTGCTCGGCGCACCGGCGAGGACCGAGACCTCCCAGACCACGCTGCCGGTGAGGGTCGCGCCGGCGGCGGGCGACTTGGTCGCGACCGAGAGCGTTTCCTTGCTGCCGCCGGTCTTGGGACGGGCGGTCGAGGTGGTGGTCGTGGTCGTGCTGGTGCCGCCGAGCTTCTTGGCGGGGCCGATTCCTTCGGCGGCGAAGGCGCCGGCGGCGAAGAGGCCGACCAGAGCGAAAGCGAGGACGAGGGCGGTGGCGATGTGGCGGAGGCGGTTCATTGCCCGCCTCTCATCGGGCCCGCCCCTATCCGGCTAGAGCCTGGGCATCAACCCTTGGACGTTCGTCCCTCGGCCGAACGTCCAGTTGAGGAAATCGATCCATAAAGATCGAGCAGCGCCGCGGCGCACTCGTCCCAGGAACTGAGGCTCGGCGAGCGGTCCGGGAGCGGCTTCGCCAACTCCTCCAGGGCGGCGGCGGCGACCTGCTCGGGGGCCGAGTCGAGCGGGATGCCGCGGCCGAACCCGTCCTCCGCGATCTCCTTCAGCCCGCCGGCTTCGGCGACCAGCAGGCGGCGGCGGGCCGCAGCCGCCTCCAGCGCCACCAGCGGGTGGGACTCGAACTCGCTCATCAGGACGACCAGGGAGACGCCGCCGAGCAGCGTCGCCATCCCCTGCGGGTCGCCGGAGGGGACGCTGGTGATCTCAACCCGGTCGGCGAGGCCCATCTCCACCACCTGGCGGCGCAGCTCATCTTCGTAGGGGCCCTTGCCGACGATCAGCAGCCGCGCCCCGGGCTCGCGCTCGAGCACGTAGGGGAAGGCTTCGAGGACGCGGTGGTGACCCTTGTAGCGCTCCAGCCGTCCGATCGAGGCCAGGGTCACCGTCTCCGGCTCGGCGGTCGCCAGGTCGGCGTCGGAGAAGCTGAGGTCGGTGCCGTTGGGGATGAAGGCCCAGCGCTCGGGCGGGACGCCGAGGGCCGCGCCGTAGTCCTCGATCTCGAAGCGGGCGATCGCCACCAGTCGCGCCGCCCGCCGCAGCAGCGGTCGCAGCAGCCGCATCTGGGTCTTACGGGCGCGGTTGCGCAGCTCCGAGGAGTGGCCGCCGCCGTGGAAGGTGACCACGAAGGGGACGCGCAGCGTCAGCGCCCGCAGCATCGCCAGCGGGGCGACCAGCGTGTGGTAGCTCTGCAGGTGGACGAGGTCCCACTTCTCGCGTCCCATCTCGCGCCAGATCCCCGGCGCCAGGAACCAGTCGCGGCCCCGCGGCCAAGCGCGGACGGTGCGGATCCGCACCCCGTCGACGGTCTCCGTCGTCGCCTGCGTCAGCTCGGGGTCGGCGCAGAGGACCTCGACCCGGACGCCGACGGCGACCAGCCGCCGGCTGACCTCCATCACGTGGCGCTCCACCCCGCCCTGCTCCAGCGGGCTGCGCGGCGTCACCATCAGCACCCGCGGGGCGCCGCCGTTGGCGCTCGGGTGGGCGCCCTCGGTGTCATCGGGCTTGACGAGGCCGGAGCGGACCTTGAGGTAGTCGCTCGTGGTCGCGGCGAGGCCGAGAAAGATCATCGTCGCCCGCCCGAAGCCACCGGCGTCGCCGCGCAGCGCGTCGCGCAGCCCGCGCAGGACGCCGGCCGGCAGCGTCTGGCGCACGTAGGAGCGCTCCGAGGAGAGGCCGTCTTCGCTGCCGACCATCTTGGTCAGGACCGCCTTCGAGCGGCCCTCGGCGCGGCAGCGGTCGAAGAAGTAACGGAGCCTGCTCCGCGACCCGGGAACGACGTGTTCGACCTCGGCGGCGGGGTCGTAGAGGATCTCGGACCCGGGCCAGCGCTGGTGCACGCGGATGCTGAGGTCGGTCTCCTCGCAGCCGACCGGCAGGGTCCCGACCCGCCCCAGGTCGTGGCTGAAGCCGCCGACCTCGACCAGCGGCGCGCGGCGGAAGGACATGTTGGCGCCGACCAGGTTGCGGACCGGCTCGGGCTCCCGCGGCATGCCGGAGTGGGTGCAGCCGACGACCCAGTCGAACTCGGGCGGGAACCAGCCCGGCCTCTGCTCGACCCAGCGCGGGTGGACGCTGCCGCCGGCGCCGAGGACCCCGGGGTCGGCGTAGGCGGCGGCGAGGTGGGTCAGCCAGTCGGGTGCGGCAATCGCGTCGTCGTCGAGGAAAGCGACGACCTCGCCGCTCGCCTCGGCGACGCCGGTGTTGCGGGCGCCGGAGAGCCCCTGCTGCTCGCGGTTGGCGACGATCTTCAGATCCGGCCAGAGGCGGCGCGCCTCCTCCAGCAGCTCCGGCGCGTGGTCGACCACGAGGACGACCTCGTGCGGCGGCAGCGTCTGCGCCCCCAGCGAGGCGATCGCTTCGCCCATCACCTCGAGGCGATCGAGGGTGTAGGCGCAGATCACGACCGAGATCGTGGGCGGGGTCGCGGCGCGCTCAGCGCGGGGGTCGCTTTGCACCGGCGGGATTCTGGCAGGCCCACCGCCCCCGCTCGTGCGAGGCTTTGCGCGTGCGAGTCATGATGCTGGCCCAGTCGTTCGCGCCGATCGTCGGCGGCGAAGAGCGCATCGTCGAGGACCTCAGCCGCGAGTTGGTCGCCCGCGGCCACGACGTCTCGATCGCGACCCTGCAGCAGCCCGGCGACGTGACCGTGGGGGAAGTGGCGGGCGCCCGCGTCCACACCCTGCGCAGCACCAGCTACCGGGTTACCCGCACCCACCAGGACACCGAGCGCCGCCACGCGCCCCCCGCCCCGGACCCCGAGACGGTCCACGACCTGCGGCGGGTGCTGCGGCGGGAGCGACCGCAGGTCGTCCACGCCCACAACTGGGTCGTCTACTCCTACCTGCCGCTGGCGCGCGACGCCCACAGCGCCCTCGCCCTCTCGCTCCACGACTACGGCCTCGTCTGCGCGACCAAGCGCCTGCGCCGCAAGGACGAGGTCTGCTCGGGGCCGGCGCCGGTCAAGTGCCAGCTCTGCGCGATGGAGCACTACGGCGTCTCCAAGGGCCTGGTCGCCGCCTGCGGCGTCCGCTGGATCGGCCCGCGGCTGCGGCGCAACGTCGACGTCTTCCTCCCGGTCAGCTCGACGGTGGAGGAGCTCTGCCGGATCCGCGAGGACGAGACCTCGCGGGTGATCCCGAACTTCATCGGCGAGCTTCCTCCCCGGTCCGACGACCCGCGGCTGGCCCAGCTCCCGGACGAGCCCTTCATCCTCTTCTTCGGCGACGCCACCGTCGACAAGGGCGCCTGGCAGCTGGCCGAGGCCTACCGCCAGCTCGAGGACCCGCCGCCGCTGGTCCTCGTCGGGCGCTGCTACATCGACGAGCTGAAGGAACGGCCCAACGTCCACGTCACCGGCGCCTGGCCGCACGAGCTGGCGATCGAGGCGCTGCGGCGCTCGCTCTTCACCGTCGCCCCCTCGCTCTGGCCGGAGCCGTTCGGGATCGTCGCGCTGGAGGCCTCGGCCGCCGGCAAGCCGGTCGTCGCCTCCGACATCGGCGGCCTGCGGGACATCGTCCTCGACGGCGAGACCGGGCTGCTGGTGCCGCCCGACGACCGCGTCGCGCTGGTCGAGGCGCTGCGGCGGCTGATCGGCGATGAGGGTCTGCGGCAGCGGCTCGGCGACGCCGCCGCGGCGCGGGCGCGGACCTTCAGCCCGGCGGCGATCCTGCCGCGCTTCGAGCAGGCCTACGAGCTGGCTGTACACCACCGCGCGAAAACCGGGTAATAGCTGCATCTTTGCCCTGATAGGGCTTCCCCTTCGGCGTTCCTAAGGGGAAATGAACCAGTCCACCCGGTGGGGCCGGCTGCTGATCGGCGGCACGGTCGCGTTGTTCCTGCTGCGCCTCGTCCTCTCGCTGCTGCGAACCGGACCGGTGCTGGTCGCCGACGAGATCGGCTACCTGACCAACGCGCGGGTGCTCGACGGCGGCCTAGCGGGACAGCTCGAACAGGCGCCCTTCTACCGCGGCGGCTACTCGCTGCTGATTGCGCCGCTGCTGGAGCTGGGATCGAGCCCGAGCTTCCAGTATCACCTCGTGCTGGTCCTCAACGCGGCGCTGGCGGCCTCGGTGTTTCCGCTGCTCTACTTCCTGCTGACCCGCTTCGCCGGGGTGCGGCCGGAGCTGGCGATCTGGGCGGCGCTGGCGGGGGCGGTCTACCCGGCGCTGACCGTGCTCTCGCAGGTGGCGATGTCCGAGAACGCGCTCTTCCCGCTCGTCTGCCTCTGGCTGATCGCCTTCGGCGGTCTGCTCTCCGAGCGCGGAGAAGGGCGCGGCGACCTCGCCTGGGCCGCTGCCCTCGGCGCCGCGACGGGGGCGCTGTGGGCGGTCCACAACCGGATGATCGTCGCCGTCGCCGTGGCGCTGGCGGGAATGGTCTGGCTGACCGTGCGGCGGCGCCTGCGGCCGGCGGCGCTCGTCCTCGGCGTCGCAGTCATCGCCCTCGCCTTCTACGGCGTTCACCTGCTCGACAGCTCCCTGATCGACGACAACTACGCCGGCTCGGCCCCCGACGAACTGAGCGAACGGATGGACGAGCTGTTCCGCTTCGGCGGCCTGCGGACGGCGCTGGCGAACCTGGTCGGGCAGACCTGGTACCTGCTGGTTGCGACCTTCGGCCTCGCCGCGGTCGCCGTCGCCGAGTTCCGGCAGCGGCGGGCGCCGCTGCTCGGTGTCCTCCTCGCCCTCACCGCGCTGCTGCTGGCGATCTCCGCCTCCGCCTTCCCGGAACGATCCCGTCCCGACATGCTGATCTACGGCCGCTACGCCGAGGTGGTGGCCCCGGCGCTGATCGCCTTCGGCCTCGCCGCGCTCTCCGGGATGCGGTCGAGTCAGAAGCTCGACCTGCGGCGGCTCGCCTGGCCGCTGGCCGGGTTCGGGGCGCTGACCGCACTCGTGGTCCTGATCCGGGCGACCGCGTCGGACCCCGACCCCGCCAACCGCTGGAACGTCTCGGCGCTGCCGTTCATCACCGTGGAACTCGGCCCGGCGATCTTGATCGGCGCCGCCCTGGTCGCGCTCGGCGGCGCCTGGCTACTGACCCGCGCCACCGCCTTCGGGCCGAAAGCGACGGGGACGGCGGCTGTAGCCTTGTTTCTCGCCGTGGCCGCATATGGAGCCTGGAACCCCGTTCGCAGCTCCGAGCGCGCCGTCTACCCGGCGGGATGGACCAGTCCGCAGGCCGCCGCCGAAGACGCCGGAGCGAAGAAGATCGCCTATGACCTCGACTCCTACGACACGATCGGGCTCTACAGCCTGCAGTGGTTCCTGCCGAACACGGAAGTGACCTTGTTCGAAGCCAGCCGAGAAAAGCCCGATTCGCGCTTCGTCCTCGCCGGCGAGGACTGGCCGCGGCGCCAGGGCGTGCGCACCCGGGCGCTCTGGGGAGCGGCCGGCCGCGACCAGGTGCTCTGGCGGGTCTCCGGGCCCGGGGCCGGGTAGGCGTGGAGAGCTCGACTCAGACCGCCCCCCGCGGTCTGAGGCGGCTGCGCGGCCACCTCGACGACCGGCTCTACCGCACCGGCTACTACCTGATCATCGGCACCGGGATCACGAGCCTGCTCGGGGTCGCCTTCTGGGCGCTCGCGGCCCGTTCCTACTCGGCCCACGAGATCGGCCAGAACGCCGCCGCGATCTCGGCGATGACCCTCGTCTCCGGGGTCTGCTCGCTGGGGCTCTCGGCGGTCCTGGTCCGCTACCTGCCGATCGCGGGCACCGCCCTGCGCCGCCTCGTCTTCGGCAGCTACGCGCTGACCGCCGGCCTCTCGCTGCTGGCCGGCGCGCTCGTCGCGGCGACCAGCAACCTCTGGTCCCCCACCCTCGACTTCCTGCAGCAGCCCGACTGGCTGATCGGGTTCACCCTGGCGACCGCGGCGACGACGATCTTCACCCTCCAGGACAGCGTCCTCACCGGCCTGCAGACGGCGCGCTGGATCCCGCTGGAGAACTCACTTTACGCGGCGACCAAGCTGGTGTTGCTGATCGCGCTGGCGGCGCTGCTGCCGACCGCCGGCCCGTTCGTCGCCTGGAACGCACCGCTGCTGCCGGCGATCATCGTCATCAACTGGCTGATCTTCCGCCGCCTGATCCCGAACGACCGCTCGGTCGGCTCGCTCGATCGCAGCAAGGTGATCCGGATGGCGGCCGGCAACTACGGCGGCAACCTCTTCGCCCTGGTCGGGAACATGTACCTGCCGATCCTCGTCGCCAACCAGGCGGGGGCCGCCGACGCGGCCTACTTCTTCATCCCCTGGATGATCTGCCTCTCGCTGCAGCTGGTCGCCCTCAACGTCACCACCTCGCTGACCGTCGAGGCGGCGCTCGACATGCCGAAGCTGCGGCGGCTCTCGCGCCAGGCGCTGGCGCACTCGATGCGGCTGGTCGCACCGATGGCGGCGCTGACGGCGCTGATCGCGCCGCTGGCGCTGCTGGTCTTCGGCCAGGAGTACGCCGACGCCGGCACCAACCTGCTGCGGCTGCTGGCGGTGGGGGCGATTCCCAACGTCGTCGTCGCCCTCGGCATCGGCGTGGCGCGGATCGAGCACCGCGGCGGCTTCGTCGTCGTCGTCCAGGGGATCCAGTTCGCGATCGTCCTCGGCCTCAGCGCCCTGTTGATCCCGGACATCGGCGTCGTCGCCGTCGGCTGGACCTGGACCGGCGCCCAGTTCCTCCTCGCCCTGGCGATGCTGGCGACGATCCTGCGGCCGCTGGTGCTGCCCGCCCGGCTGGCGGGGCGCCCGCGGACGCCGGCGACCTGACGGACCCTCAGGCGCGCAGCGCCTGCAGCCTGCGCAGGGCCAGGGTGCCGCGGCCGACCGCGGCCGGGCCGAGCACGCCGAGGACGAGGGTGACCCAGGCGATCGGCGCCAGCGGCCGCGCCCGCAGCGCCCGCAGCGCATAGCCGACGCCGGCCCGACGGCGGCCGAGGAGAAAGGACTGCATCGCCGCGATCCGCAGCAGGTCGGCGTACTGGCGCGGCCCCCAGCGGCGCAGCGCCTCGCCGTGGCGCTCCAGCACTGTCTCGGCCATCCAGAGCATGTCCGGGGCCTCGGTGCGCAGGCGCGGCAGCAGCTCGGAGGCCTTGGTGCTGCGCAGCCAGCTGTTGGGGGCGTCCGAGTGCTCCATCCCGAGCACCTCGTCGAGGCAGAGGGTCGTCTCCGCCTTGGCCAGGTCCAGCTCGTAGAGCCACTCCATCGCCCCGCGGCGGTCGGCGATGTACGGCGTCGCCTCGAAGACCGCAGCCTGGATGCAGCGGCCCGCGTCTTCGCCCCCCTCCTCCTCGGCCCAGCGGATCCTCCCCTCGTAGCCGAAGGGCTCGGCCGGGACGAAACGCGGCGTCACCGAGCCGTCGTCCCAGCGCAGCCGGAAGCGGATCACCCGGACGCCGTCGGGACGCCTCTCGATCGCGACCCGCAGCCGCTCCAAGGCCTCCGGCATCAGCTCCCAGTCGCTGTCGACGACGACGACCCACTCGCCGCGGGCGGCGACGGTGCCGGTGTGGCGCGCCGGGTTGATCCCCCGGTTGCGCTCGTGGACGACCACCCGCAGCCGCGGATCCTCGTATCCCTCCAGGGCGGCAACGGTGCCGTCGGAGGAGGCGTCGTCGACGACCACGACCTCGAGATCGCCACAGCTCTGCGCTAGGCAGCTGTCGACGCAGCGGCGCACGATCCGCTCGCGGTTGTACGTCGTCACCACGACGCTGAAGAGAGGGGTGGCCATCCCGGCCGCAAGTCTGACGGACGCCACGGTGGGAGGCGGGGCGCGCAAGCAATCTTCGCTGCGGGGGTCGCGGTCGGGCCGCCGCCTGCCGATGCGTTTTCATGGTGAGCACCATGGAAACCCTGGCCCCGGAAGAGCGCAACCCAGTCACGCCCGCTCCCGGGAGCGAAACCCTGCGCCTCGAACCGACCCGCGGGTTCAGCCGCGTGCTGGCGCCGCGCGAGCTCTGGCGCTACCGCGACCTGGCCGGGCAGATCGCCCTCCGCGACATCACCGTCCGCTACCGGCAGACCGCTCTGGGCGGGGCCTGGGCGGTGCTGCAGCCGATCGGGTTCATGGTCGTCTTCTCGCTGATCTTCGGCAACGTCGCCGGGCTCTCGTCCAACGGCCTGCCCTACCCCCTCTTCAGCCTCGCCGCCCTCGTCCCCTGGACCTTCTTCTCGACCGCGCTGCTGCTCGGCTCCGACAGCCTCGTCTCCAACTCCGCCCTGGTCTCGAAAATCTATTTCCCGCGGATCTTCATGCCGGCCGGGGTGATCGTCGCCGGCTTCGTCGACCTCGCGATCTCCTTCGTGATCCTGATGATCATCGTCTTCGCCTGGGGCTTCGTGCCCTCGGTGGCGATCCTCACGGTGCCGCTGCTGGTCGCGATCGCCGCCGCCGCCGCGCTCGGCACCACGGCGGCGCTCTCGGCGATCAACGTCCGCTACCGCGACGTCCGCTACGTCGTCCCCTTCGCGATCCAGATGTGGCTCTTCGTCACCCCGGTCGTCTACCCCAGCAGCCAGATCGACGAGCCCTGGCGCACGCTCTCGGCGATCAACCCGATGGTCGGTGTGGTCGAAGGGTTCCGCTGGGCGACGCTGGGGACCGGCAACGCCCCCTGGGACCTGATCGGGATCTCGGCCGTGGCCGCGGTGGCGTTCCTGCTCGCCGGCCTCGCCTACTTCGACCGCACCGAGCGCGCCTTCGCCGACTTCGTCTGATGAGCGTCGCGATCCAGACCCGCGAGCTCGGCAAGAGCTACACCCTCGGGGTCAAAGGGGCCGGCTACGGCACCCTGCGCGAGGCGATCGTCGAGAAAACGCAGCGCCCGTTCCGGCGCGAGGGGCGGAAGAAGAAGTCCGATCGCGACACCCTCTGGGCGCTGAAAGACCTCTCGCTGACGATCCGCAGCGGCGAAGTCGTCGGCCTGATCGGCCACAACGGCGCCGGCAAGAGCACCCTGCTGAAGATCCTCTCGCGGATCACCGAGCCCTCGACCGGCTACGCCGACGTCACCGGCCGGGTCGGCTCGCTGCTGGAGGTCGGGACCGGCTTCCACCCGGAGCTGACCGGGCGCGAGAACATCTTCCTCAACGGCGCGATCCTCGGCATGCGGCGGGCGGAGATCCGCACCCGCTTCGACGAAATCGTCGAATTCGCCGAGATGGAGCGCTTCCTCGACACCCCGGTCAAGCGCTACTCCAGCGGGATGTCGGTGAGGCTCGCCTTCGCCGTCGCCGCCCACCTCGAGCCCGAGATCCTGCTCGTCGACGAGGTCCTCGCGGTCGGCGACGCCTCCTTCCAGCGCAAGTCGCTGGGGAAGATGAACGAAGTCGCCAAAGAGGGCCGGACCGTCGTCTTCGTCTCCCACAACCTGGCGATCATCCAGGCGCTCTGCAGCCGCGGCATCCTCCTGGAGCGCGGCGAGGTGCAGGCCGACGCCCCGATCGTCGAGGCGATCGACAGCTACCTGCGGACCCTGGAGCGGGCCGCCTCCGACGACCTGCTGGAGCGCACCGACCGTGACAGCCGCGCCTACGACGAGACCCTGGTGCGGCGGCTGGAGATTCAAGACGCCAGCGGCGGCCACCCCAACGTCGTCGTCGCCGGACGGCCGGCGACGATCGCCGTCGACGTCACCGAGCCGCTGCCGACGATGGAGTGCCAGCTGACGATCGTCAACAGCCTCGGCCAGCCGGTCTGCACCTTCGACAGCGAGATGAACGCGCCGGTCGACGTCCGCGAGTCCGAACCGGGGACGCGGCTGGAGTGCCACGTCGAGTCCCTACCGCTGCTGCCGGGGCGCTACCGGATCGACGTCATCGTCAAAGCCAAGCGCCACATCCAGGACGGGCTGCAGGCCGCCGCCCTCTTCGACGTCGAGCCGGGGACGGTCGGCGACCGCCCGATGGCGGCCGAGGCCGAAGGCGACGTCGTCCTCCCCCACTCCTGGCGGCTGCCGGCATGAGCGCCCCCCGCTGGCTCGCCCCCGCGCCCGCCGAGCCGGTCGAGCCGCTTGGCGATCCGCCCAGGTTCTCGATCGTGATCGCCACCTACCAGGCTGCCGACACCGTGGCGCGATCGGTGGAATCGGCGCTGGCGCAGACCCACCCCGCGCACGAGGTGATCGTCGTCGACGACGGCTCGACCGACCATCCGGAGGAGGCGCTGCGCCCGTTTGCGGATCGGATCAGGCTGATCCGCAAGGAGAACGGCGGCGGCGCCTCGGCCCTCAACGCCGGGATGGCGGCGGCAACCGGTGACTTCCTGGCGATCCTCGACGCCGACGACGCCTACGATCCCCGCCGTCTCGAGGCGCTCGCCGAGCTCGGCCGCCGGCGGCCCGACCTGGATCTGATCACCACCGACGCCCGGTTCGTCGTCGACGAGGACGAGGGCGGCACCTTCGCCACCTACACCCCATTCGTCACCGAGGACCAGCGGACCGCGATCTTCGAGAGCTGCTTCGTCGGCGGCTGGCCGGCGATCCGCCTCTCGCGGCTGCGGGAGATCGGCGGTTTCGACGAGGAGCTGCGCACCGGCTACGACTGGGACTGCTGGGCGCGCCTCCTGCTCGGCGGCTCCGGGGCGGGGATGGCGGTCGACCCCTACTACCGCTACTACCTCCACGCCGGCAGCCTGACGACGAGCCGGGCCTCGAGCCTCTGGGACCGGGCGGCGCTGCTGGAAAAAGCGCTGCGGAACCCGGGCCTGCGCGCGGAGGAGCGGCCGCCGCTCGAAAGCGCGATCCGGATGCACCGCTCGCGGGCGACGGTGGCCGAAGCGCAGGACGCGATCTACGGCTCCGGGCCGAGGCGCCGGTTGGCGCGGCGCGCCTTCGCCCCCCGGATCCGGCCGCGGGCGCGCCTCACCGCGCTGCTCGCTGCAGCGGCGCCGCCGCTGGCCCGGCGCCTGGCGCCGCAGGACCGCTCGGCGGAGGATCGCGTTCGCGGGGAGAGCTGATGGAGGCGGGCGCGGAGCGGCCGCGGTTCAGCGTCGTCATCCCCACCCACCAGCGTCGCGACCGGGTGGTCCACAACGTCGAGGCGCTTGCCCGGCAGGACCTCGCCTCCTTCGAGGTCGTGGTCGTCGTCGACGGCGGCAGCGACGGGACCGCCGCCGCCTTGCGCGCGCTCGACCCTCCCTTCCCGCTGACGATCCTGGAGCAGGAGAACAGCGGCGCGGCGGAGGCGCGCAACGCCGGCGCCCGCTCCGCCGGCGGCGAGATCCTCCTCTTCCTCGACGACGACATGGAAGCCGACCCGGCGATGCTCGCCGAGCACGACCGCTGTCATCGTCAGGGCGCCGACCTCGTCGTCGGCGACATGCCCCTGCACCCGGACTCGCCCGCGAACCTCCTCAGCTGGGGCGTCGGCTTCTGGGCCGAGTCCCGCCGCGAATGGCTGACGAGCCCCGGCGCGGAGGTCACCTCGGACGACCTCCTGACCGGCCAGATGTCGATTTCGCGCGCGAACTTCACCCGGCTCGGCGGCTTCGACACCTCGTTCACCAGGGAAGGGCTGTTCGGCGGCGAGGACATCGACTTCGGGCTGCGGGTCGTCAAAGCCGGCCTCAGCGTCGCCTACGACCCGGCGGCGGTCAGCTACCAGTACTACGACGTCGACCCCGCCGCCTACCTGCGGCGCACCCGCGAGGCGGGGCGCTCCGAGGAGGAGCTGGTCCTCAAGCACCCCGATCAGGGGAGCAGGCTCGACGAGGGCCCCGCCTTCCACACCCGCCGCAGCCGCTGGCTCCTCGGCCCGCTGGTGGCGATGCCGGAAGCCCTCAGCTGGCCCCTGCGCGCCACCGCCGTCGCGCTGATCCGGAGCGGCCGGCGCGAGGGCTGGGTGCGGCGCCTCTTCTTCGGCCTGAGAACGATGGAACACCTGCGCGGCGTGCGCCAGGCCCGGCGGGCCTTCTCCGGCGGCAACGGCGTCGCCGTGCTGGCCTACCACGCGGTCTCGGACCTCGGCGAGGACCCCGTCCTGGCCGAGTACGGGGTCACGCCCGCGCGGCTGGCGGAACAGCTCGACGACCTCGCGGCCCGCGGCTGGAGCTTCGTCGGCCTCGACGCCTTGCTCGGGGCTCTCGACGGCCGCAGCGTTCCCCGGCGCGCCGTCCTCGTCAGCTTCGACGACTGCTACGTCGACCTCCTCAGCGAGGGCCTGCCGGTGCTCGCCGAGCGCGGCATCCCGGCCCTGGCCTTTGCCGTCGCCGGGCTCACCGGCGCCAGCAACGAGTGGGACCGGCCCCTGGGGGCCCGCGAGCTGGCGCTACTCGACCCCGACGGCCTTCGCCGGCTCGTCGCGGGAGGTGTCGAGATCGGCTCCCACGCGATGACCCACCGGCCCCTCGCGCGCCTCGAGCCGGCCGAGGCGGCGAGCGAGGTTGCCGAGTCGGCCGCGCGGCTGGAGCAGTTCGGCCTACCGCGTCCCCGCGCCCTCTCCTACCCGCACGGGGAGTCGAGCCCGGCGGTCGCGGCGGCGGTCCGCGAAGCTGGCTACCGGGCTGCCTTTACCGTCGATCCCGGAATCGCCGACCGCTCGCAGGACCGCCTGGCGCTGCCCCGGATCGAGGTGCTGGCGAGCGACTCGACGCGGATGCTGCGGGTGAAGCTGGCGACCGCTAGATGGCCGGCTCGGTGGCGGGGGCTGGCGCTACGCGCTGCCCGTCTGCTGCCTTAGCCGTCTGCTCCGGGACTCGCATCGAGTGTTTGTGGCGCAGCGCCGGCCGCTCGACGAAGCGATAGGACAGCGCCGATAGCGCGCCGACGACGACGCCGACGATGAGGACGTTGACCAGCAGCCCTCCCCAGCCGCCGAAGGTGAGGCCGTGGGCGGAGAGCCAGACGATCACCGGCAGGTGCCAGAGGAAGATGCTGTAGGAGACGACGCCGGTCGCGACCAGGGCCGGGGTCTCCAGGAAGCGCACAGCGCCCGAGGCCGGCGCGCCCGCCGCCGCCGGGAGCACGATCGCGGCGAAGATCAGCGCCAGGCCCAGTGCCTGGCCGGTGTTCTGCAGCAGGTAGCTGTGCTCGCCCTGGTTCATCGTCCAGGCGCAGGGGATGAAGATCAGCAGGCCCAGCACGGCGGCTGCCGTCCGCCATCCGGCCGGCAGCCGCAGACGGCCGTCGGCGACCTCCACGTAGGCGACGGCGACGATCATCCCGAAGGTGAACAGGTCCGCCTGGGCGAAGAAGCTGCGCTCGACCACCGAGTGCCAGTTGTTCCCGTAGCCGGCGGTCGGGGCCGCCGGGAAAACCTGGCCGGCGATCAGCTTGCCGACGAGGCCGACCACCAGCAGCAGCAGGGGCGGGCCAAGCAGCGCCAGCACCCGCCCGCGCCGGTCGCGGGCGCGGCGTGCGACCAGCCCGGCGCCGATCACCAGCAGCGGCAGGGCGAGGTAGAAGACCAGCTCGACCGCCAGCGACCAGGCCGGCCCGATCCCGATCCCGAGGGTGGTCGGGCGGTAGTTCTGGAACAGCAGGCCGGTCTGCAGGAAGGCGAAGGGGTCGGTCAGGCGGCCCACTTCCAGGACCGCGCCGTTCCGCAGGTAGACGGTGCCGATCAGGATCGAGCAGACGAAGAGGATCGCCCAGTAGGCGGGGGCGATCCGCAGCGCGCGGTTGCGCAGGTAGGCGAGAAACGACATCCGTTCGCCGCCGCGGGCGATCGCGGCCGCAAACGGCCGGTAGAGCAGAAAGGCCGAGAGGGTGAAGAAGAGAGTCACGCCCACCGAGAGGGTCGAGATCGCGTCGCCGATCCAGCGCTCGGACCCGAGCGCCTCCCCGTCCGGCGAGGAGAAGCCCCAGACGTGGACGAGGACGATCGAGCTGGCGGCGAGCGCCCGCATTCCCTCGATGCCGCGCAGGCGGCTGGTGGTCGAAGGGGCAGGCGGAGCGGGTGCGTGGACGGGATGCTCCACTGACTGAGAGTAGCGGCAGAACAGTTGAGCGGAAACCTGCGGCTTTACGTGGGCCGGCTCCGTCATGATGCCGCCGACCACCCCGCTTTGAGCCTCGTCAACCACATCCCAGTCTCCACCCGCCCTTCGATGCAACGGCTGTCGCAGATCGCCGGCTGGCGCCTGGCTGTGCCGGCTCTGCGGGCGCGGGCGCGCCGGCGGCTCGACCTCCTCGAGCCGGGCGCGGCGACGGTGGTGACGGTCAACTGGAACTCGTGGTCGCACCTCGAGGTGCTGATCGACGTCGTCCGCCGCCGCAGCCCGGCGAACACCCGGATCATCGCGGTCGACAACGGCTCCGAGGACGAGTCGCGGCAGCGGATCTCCGCCCGCGACGACGCCGAGGGTCTGCTGCTGCCGGCCAACGTCGGCCACGAGCTGGCGATGGACCTCGGCGTGCTGCTGGCCGAGACCGAGTTCGTCGTCGCCCTCGACGTCGACGCCTTCCCGCTTCACGACGACTGGCTCGAGCGCCTGCTGGCGCCGCTCTCCGCAGGGGCGCAGGTATCCGGCGCCCGGCTCAACCGCAGCTACGTCCACCCCTGCTGCTGGGCGATGCGCAGGGCACGTTTCGTCGAGCAGGGTCACTCCTTCCGCGCCCACTACGTCCCCCGCTCCGAGGGCCGCGACGCCTCCGGCGACGTCGGCGAGGAGATCTCCACCGCCGAGGCGCCGAACGTCCACTTCTTCGAGGTGACGAGCCAGCGCGGTCCCGGCGACGTCGGCACCGTCTTCGGCGACCTCGTCTACCACAACTTCTACGCGACCCGGTTCAACGCGACCTCGGACCAGACGCTGGACGGGGTCGTCGCCGCCAACGACTCCGCCAGGGCATGGGACGAGGCTCTGCAGAAGTACGTCTATTGAGCCGGCCGCCGCGCCAGCACGAGGGTGGCGCTCGGCTTGCCCCAGGTGAGGCCGAGATCCTCGATCCGCACCGCCGCGGCCAGGAACGGGAAGGCGAGCAGGCGGACGAGCAGGGGCGAGCCCTTGATCCGGTCGCGGATCTCCTGCGCGGCGGCGGCGAGGCTGCGGTAGGTGGGTCGCAGTTCCACCGGCTCCAGCCCGGCGGCGCGGACGTCGGCGGAGATCTCCTCGCGGCCGTAGCCGTGGCGGACCTCCTCGCGCCAGATGCCGGTGCTGCCGGGGAGCACCGGGGACCAGTCCTTTTCCGGGACCTGCAGCGCCAGCAGCCCCCCGGGCCGCAACGCCCCCGCCATCGTGCGGAGCGCCGCCTCGTCATCTGGAATCTCGTGCAGGCACTCCAGGGCGACGACCGCGTCGAAGCCGCCCTCGGGCAGCGGCCGGGTCAGGTCGGCGGGCTGGAAGCGGACGTTGCCGAGCGACCGTCCCGCGGCGCGCTCGCGGGCGCCGTCGAGCAGATCGGCGCGCTGGTCGACCCCCAGCAGCTCCCAGTCGCCGTGGCGGCGGGCGAGCGAGAGGGTCAGCAGCCCGTCGCCGCAGCCGGCGTCGAGCACCCGCAGCGGCGCCCCCGCGGCCGCCTCGGAGAGCACCTCGTCGGCGAGGGCGAGCCGCAGCCGCCGCGACGGCGCCATCAGCGCCAGCCGCTCCTCGAGGATCGCGCGCAGCTTGCCGAGGGCGTTCATTCGCGCATCATTTCCAACCCGGCGGCGGCGCTGTGAGCCGGGGGTGGTGCGAGGCGCCCTGGCGGACGCGCCTGCTGCGCCGGCTGCGGGTGCCGGCGGCGCTCGTCGCCCCGCTCGGTCGCCGCTCGTCGCGTTGGCAGGAGCTGGCCGAAGACCTCTCCTTCTGGGCCGGGGTGCGGGCGCGGTCCAGCCGCGAGGAGTGGAGGCGGCTGACCAGCTCCTACTCCGTCCTCGTCTACCACCGCTTTGCCGGCGAGTTGAAGCCGGGGCAGGAGCGGATCGACATCGCCCCGCGCCGCTACTACCGGCAGCTGCGCTTCCTGCACCTACTGGGATTCAGGCCGCTGCCGCTGGAGGAGCTGCTGGCTTTCCACCGCGGCGAGCGCAACGACCTGCCGCGGCGGCGCTTCGCGATCACCGTCGACGACGCGATCGCCGACGCGGTCGAGCCGCTGACCCGCACCGCCCGCCTCTCCCCCCAGCTCTTCGTCCCCAGCGCCGAGCTTGGCGGCAGCGCCCACTGGATCGACGGTGAGCCGGTCGCCACCTGGGAGGAGGTCCGGGCCCTGGCCGCGGCCGGCGTCGCGATCGGCTCCCACACCCGCCACCACCGCCGGCTGACGCAGCTGGGCGCAGTCGAGCGCGACGTGGAGCTGCTCGGCTCGCTCGCCGAACTGCGCGAGCAGGTGCCCGAGGCGGCGGCCGTGATCGCCTACCCGAACGGCGACCACGACGACGCGGTCTGCGCCGCCGCCGAGGCGGCCGGCTACGAGGCGGCCTTTACCACCGAGAAGGGCCGCAATGACGCCACCAGCGACCGCTTACGCCTGCGCCGGGTGAGCGTCCACGGCAGCGACGGCGCCCTCGCCGTCCTCTGGAAGGTCCTCACCGGCGAGGCGCTGCCGGGTTGGTGGCTGCGGCGACGGCGCTAGGCGCGCTTCTTGGCGCGGCGCAGCTCCTCCTCGACCAGGCCGCAGAAGACCGTTGCCCGCAGCGCCTCCGCGCTCGGTTCGCCGGGGGACTCCAGCTGCAGATGGCAGTAGTCGCTGCGGCTGTGGACGATCCAGGTGAGGAGGCGGAGGCGGCGGAAGTCCTCGGCGGAGATCCCGAGTGCCTCGCGGTACTCGGCGATCGCCGCGGCGGCGACGCAGCCGTGGGGAGTGGCCGGGTCGAGGAGGCGGGCGTAGCTCTCCCGGGTGCGGCCGCTCTCCAGGGCTCCGTCGAGGACGAAGGCGCAGTTGGCGAGGAAGTAGACGAGGTCGGGGCCCGGCAGCCCGGCGGGCTCGGAGGACTCCCAGTCGAGGAGGACCGGCTCGCCGGCGGGACCGAGCAGCACGTTCCAGGGCGAGCAGTCGCGGTGCTCGCAGGCGCCCGGCAGCTCGCCGAGGCCGTCAAGCGTCTCTCTCGCCTCCGGGGCGGGGCCGAAATGCTGCTCGAACCAGTCGAGCGGCTCGGCGACGAGACGCTCCCGCCAGTCGCCGCTCTGGGGCCGGTCCTTCGCCAGCTCGATCAGCAGGCGCGTGACCCGCAGCGCCACGTCCTCGAAGATCTCGGGCCGCAGGGCGTCGAGCAGCGACTCGCCGGCGACGGCCTCCTGGACCACCGCGAGGTGGCCGCTCCGCTCCCCCTCGCCGATCAACCGCGGCGCCCCGGCGAGGTCCGGACGCTCCTCCCGCAACCGGCGCAGGACCGCCACCTCGCGCTCCAGGCCCGGCTCGGCCTCCGCCACGCGGGCGAATTTGACGGCCTTGGCCGGCGCCGCCTCGCCCGCCTCGAAGGCGAGGCCGACGGCCTTGTTGATGCTGCGATGGCCGGTGGTCAGCAGCAACAGCTGGCACGAGGGGGACAGCGGCAGGTCGTCGCCCGCTCGGTCCGGGCGGCGGCCGACGACGTAGATCGGGGCCAGCAGCCCGGCGCTCCTGAGCGTGCACCAGAGGTGGCGCAGGAGGACACCTGCCGTCGAGCGGGGAGCGCGACTGGACAACAGGTGGTCGGTCGCCTCCTCCGATTCCAGCGGCAGCCAGAACTGCGGCAGGCGGTGCGGCAGCGGCCCCGCCCAGTAGGCGCGGACGTCGGTGAAGCCGGCCCCTTCGGCGCGGCGCCGGGCGCGGCGGATGCCGCCCGGCCGCGGCAGGCGCCAGTGGGCCAGGAGCTCCGCGTCGGGAAGCAGGTACCGCCAATCCTGCTGCCGCAAGAGCGGATTGCGGCGCGACTCGGGCAGGTCCTCGATGTCGCGGCAGAGCTTTTCCCTCTCCTGGATGGAAAAGCTCTGCCGCCCCTCCCGGTCCGCCAGCAGCTCGCGGTAGACGCCGGCAACTCGTTCGGCGTTCTGCTCGCGGCGCAGGCCGGCGTCGACCCGCTCGCGCGCCCGCGCGGCGAGCTGCTCGCGCAGCTGCCGATCCCCGAGCGCCCGCCGCAGCGCCACGGCCAGCGCCGCGGCGTCGCCGGGCGGGACCAGCAAGCCGCTGCGCCCGTCCTCGATCAGCTCTTCGGTGCCGCCGATCGCCGAGGAGACCACCGGGATGCCGGCCGCCATCGCCTCCAGCACCGCCAGCGAGGAGCCCTCGTAGAGCGAGGGCAGGGCGAAGACGTCGCAGGCGGCGAGCAGTTGCGGCACGTCCTCGCGGCGGCCGAGGAAGCTGACCCGCTCGGCGACGCCGAGCTCGGCGGCGCGCGCTTCCAGCCGTTCGCGCTCGGGGCCGTCGCCGGCGAGCAGGAAGAGCGCCTCGGGCACCGCGGCGACCGCCTCCAACAAGGTGTCGTGCCCCTTCTGGGCGTTCAACCGCGCCGGGGTCAGGACCAGCGGCCGGGTCTCGCTGCCGCCGAGCTGCGCCCGCAGGCCTGGTGGCGCCGGCACCGCGGCGCGCTCGACGTCGACCGCGTTGTAAAGAACCTCGACCTTCTCCGCCGGCCAGCCGAGCTGCTCCACCAGCTCAGTCGCGATCTCCCGCGAGACGGCGAGGTAGCGGTCCACCCCCCGCGCCAGCGCCCGCAGCTGCCGGTAGGAGGAGCGGTCGGGCTCATACGCGCCGACCTGCACCGTCCCCAGCACCGCCGGCACCCGCGCCAGGACCGCCGCCGCCAGCCCCCACTTGCAGGCCACCGGCGAGCTCATGTGGGCGTGGAAGACATCGGGCCGCTCGCGCCGCAGCAGCCGCACCAGCCCCGGCAGCCGCCGCGCTCCGGTCAGCCCCAACGGCAGCGGCGGGATCCGCCGCACCGCCACCCCGAGCCCAGCCGCGCGCTCGGCCAGCGGCTCGACCTCGGGCGCGTCCTCGAGCAGCAGGGTCGGTGCCCACTCGGCCCGGTCGAGCGATCCGAGCAGCATGAACATCGCGTTCTCGGCGCCGCCGAGAACGCGGCTATCGGTGTAGAAGAAGATCGATCGGGCCACGCTGGAGCTCTCCGCGTAGGTTCGACAGCTCGCCCTCGTCGTTTGACTCTCGCAGCGCCGCGTCCACCCCTGCCCAGAAGGCGTAGTCGAGGACCGGGCGGTAGAAGAGCGGCAGGCGCCAGGCGCCGAGCCGCTCCAGCAGCGAGAAGAGGGCGAAGACGACGCCGCTCGTCCCCGGCAGCCGCCGCGTCGCCCAGAGCAGCAGCGACCGCACCGCCAGCCAGGGACGGGAGGCGTCATCGGGGTTCGCCAGCCGCAGGCTGGGAAAGACCTCGGGGTGGCGGCGGGCGAGCTGGACCGTGGTCCTGCCTTTGGCCAGGGTGTCGCGCTGCAGGCCGCCGAGGTCCTTGTCGTAGCTCTGCCAGGCGAGCGCCTCGGGGTCGTAGCCGAGCTCGACCCCGCTCGCCCGCAGCCGCAGCGCCAGCTCGACGTCCTCGTTGCCGTAGATCCCGAAAGAGTCGTCGAAGCCGCCGACCGCGCGCATCGTCTCGGTCCGCAGCGAGGCGTTGCCGGTGAAGAAGGAGCGCGGCAGGGCCAGGTGCGCGGGGTCCGTGAGCCGCGAGAGGTGGAGGTCGAACTTCTCCTTCACGTAGCGGGCGGCGTGGGTGCTCCCCTCCCCCAGCTCGACCGGGACGGCGCCGAGAATGCAGAGCTGCGAGCCGGCCGGGTGGTGAGAGCGGTGGCGGGCGACGAACTCCGGCACGACCCGCATGTCGTCGTCGAGGACGATCGTCACCTCGCCCCGCGCCGCGGCGACGGCGGCGTTGCAGGCCGCCGCGCGGCCGCGCGACTCGGCCGAGACCCAGCGCAGCTGCAGCGGCCCCTCCCATCCCTCCAGCATCTCGATCGTGCCGTCGGTCGAGGCGTCGACCGAGACCACCACCTCGTACTCCCCATGCCCGACGCTCTGGCGCGAGAGCGACTCCAGCACCGTGCGCAGCGGCTCGCGTCGCTCGTGGGTGGGAATGACGACGGTGGCGCTCGGTCCCTCAGCCATCGGAACCACTTCGGCGCGCCGCCCGCGCCTCCTCGAAAACGGCCGTCTGGCGCTCGGCCCAGGCCTCGGGGCTGTGGTGGCGCTCGGCGAACTCGCGCGCCCGCCCGCCCAGGGCTCGGCGCGCCGCGTCGTCGCGCAGCAGCGCCGCGGTCGCCGCGGCGATCTCCTCCCCGCTCTCGCCGACCGCCAGCGGCGGCTCGGCGCCGAACCCGGTGTAGCCCTCGGTCCCGCGCGGGGTGGTGACCACCGCCTTGCCGGCGGCCATCGCCTGCAAGACCTTCATTCGCATGCCGCCGCCGGCCCGCACCGGCGCCATCACCACCGCCGCCGCTTCGGTGTGCGGCTGGACGCTGGGCGCGTCGGCGACGACCTCGACCCGCGGCCCGGCGAGCGCGAGGACCTCCGGCGTCGGGGCGCTGCCGACGATCCGCAGTCGCGCCTCCGGGGCGCGCTCCAGCACCGCCGGCAGGATCTCCCGCGCCAGCCAGGTCGCCGCGTCGCGGTTCGGCGGGTGGTGAAAGGCGCCGACGAAGAGGATCGTCCCCGGCTCCTCGCGGGCCGGGTCGGCGGCCGGCGGCAGGACGAGCCCGAAGGGGTCGACCCGGACCCGCCCGGCGACGTCGGGGGCGAGCGCGGCGATCGCCTCGGCGTCGCGGCGGCTGAAGACCTGGACCAGGTCGAAGCGCCGCCAGGCCCAGGCCTGGAAGCGCGGCCAGCGGCGCCAGTCGAGCTCGCCGAAAGCCCAGCCCGGCCAGCGCCGTGGCGGCCCCGGGCGCCACTCGACCGGCCGCGCCTGCAGCACCTCGTGGTGGGTGTAGACGGTCGGCACCCCGGCCGGGTAGCGGAAGACCGACATCGCGCTGTCCTCGACCGCGACGACGTCGAACTCGCGCTCGGCGCCGAGCTCGTCGATCAGGCGCTGGATGCCGGGCTCGGCGTACCAGACCGTCCGCCAGGGCCAGCGCCCGCGCCCCCAGGCGGCCGCCATCCGCAGTTGCCGGCGGCGCCGTCGAGCCCCCGGGGGCGGCCGGCGGCGGTCGGCGACGTGGACCTCGCCGTCCTCGCGCAGCTTCTCCACCGCCTCGGCTTCGCCGGGCTCGTCGCCGAGCGCGGTCACCAGCGTCACCTCGTGGCGCTCGCGCAAGCCGCGCAGCTCGGCCTCGAGCAGCACCGGGATCGCCCCTCCCCCGCCCGCCTGCGGCGGCACCGGGACGACGAGGAGGATCCTCATCCCACGGCGAGGACGTCGCGGTAGGCCTGCTCGAAGCGCGGGATCACCGCGCCCGCGGCGAACGACTTCGCCTTCGCGCTCGCTGCCGCCCCGAAGCTCTCGCGCCGCTCGGCGTTCTCGATCAGGTCTCGCATCGCCGCCGCCAGGGCGCCGACGTCCCCCTGCGGCACCAGCAGGCCGGCGTCGTCGCCGATCATGTCGACGTGGCCGCCGAGGGTCGTCCCGATCACCGGCTTGCCGCGGTTCATCGCCTCCGCCACGGTGGCGCCGAAGGGCTCCGGCCACAGCGACGGCATCACCCCGAACATCGCCCGGTCCCAGGCGGCCATCACCGCTTTATGGGGGACGTCGGTGAGGACGACCGCCTCCTCCGGGAACGGCTGCGGGGAATCGCGCTCGAAGGTGCCCATCAGGACCAGCGGCGGCGGCGACTCCAGCTTGCCGTAGGCGTCGAAGAGGGTCTCGAGGCCCTTGACCTTGCGGAAGGCGCCGACGTAGAGGATGAAGGGCTCGCTCGGCAGTCGCTCCAGGAAGGGGGCGATCTGCGGGTCGGCGGTGTCGACCGCTTCGTCGGGGGCGACGTCCTGGAAGCTCGGGATCGTCACCTGGACGAGGTCCTCCGGCGTCCCGCCGGGCCCGAACAGGTAGCGCGTGGTGACGTCGTGGACGAAGCTGCTGACGCTGTGCAGGCCGGTCATCTTCCGCGCCAGCAGCGGCCGGCAGAGGTAGACGCCGGCGGTCGCGGCGAGGCCCTTGGGGACGCCGCTGTAGTAGTCGCTGGCACAGGTGGCGCACTTCAGCGGCGCCGGGCCGTCACAGGGCTCGCCCTTGCGCAGCAGCGTCCGGTTGGCGCAGAAGTAGCCGTAGTCGCGGGCCGAGATCAGCATCGGAATGCGCTTGCGGCCGAGCGCCACGGCAACCGAGAAGGCGAGCCAGCCGTAGGCGTGGATCACCTCCGGTTCGAAGCCGGCGATCAGCTTGCGCAGCCCGGCGATCGTCACCGGGTCGGGAAAGGGCGGCTGGTGGCGCTGCTCCTCGTCGCGGACCAGCGAGCGGAAGGCCGTCCGCATCTGACGCAGCCGGTGGACGGTCACGTGCTCTTCCCAGTCCAGCGGCGGCAGGCCGCCGTGCCAGGTGGTGGCGACGGCGACGTCGTGGCCGCGCGCGGCCATCCCTCCCGCGATCAGGCGGGCCTGGCGGTGGGCGCCGCCGATGAACGGCGGGTAGTGATCGGTGGCGATCAGAATTCTCATCGGGCCTGCAATCTTCCCAGCACCCGGTTGACCCCGGCGCGCCTACCGGGGAAGAGAAAGAGCTCGGCCAGCCGCCGCGCCAGCGGCCGCGGCGCGACCGTCTCCAGCGCGAACCACGCCAGCAGCAGCGCCTTCATCGGCGCCGAGACGTCGAAGCGGCGGCGGACGGCGCGCAGCGCGTCGGCCAGGAGAGCGCCCCGGCGGTCTCCCGCGAGCGGGTGGCGGTCCGGCTCCAGGCGCAGAGAGACGAGCCGGTTGGCGAGGTCGGCGTAGGAGAGGATCCGCTGCGGCCGCTCGAGCCGGAGATCGTCGGCGAGCGCTTCCAGCGAGCGGGTGGTTGCCGCCGCGAAGAGGATCGCCTCGCGGACGTGGCCGAGGTCGATCTCGTCGGCCTCCAGCTCGTAGGCGTTGCCGCCGTGGACCCGGTAGGAGGCGCAGACCTCGTCCAGCAGCGCCGCCTCGCCGAGCAGCGCGGTCAGGTGCACCAGGTACCAGTCGGCGCCGCTGCGCGGGTAGTCGGCGGCCGGGATCGGCAGGATCCGGCGCACCGCGTCGGTGCGAAACCCGGTGCCGCCGCCCGGCAGCCAGGGCAGGTCGAAGGGGAAGGCGAGCTCGGCGCGGCGCTGGTCGCCGACCGGCGCCCGCAGGTGCCCGCCGGGCTTGACCGCGCCGGTCGGGATCCCGTCGGCGTCGACGACCTCCATCGGGAACTGCACCTTGGAGAGCTCGGGCCGGGCGGCGAAGGCGGCGGCCACCCGCTCGGCCGCCTGCGGGCGCAGGACGTCGTCGGCGTCGAGGACGAGGAGCACCTCGCCGCGGCAGCGCTCGATCCCCGCGTTCAGGGCCGAGGCCTGGCCGCCCTGCTCCTTGAGGACGACCTCGACCCGGTCCTCGTAGCGGCGCAGCACCTCGCGCGAGTCGTCGCCCGAGCCGTCGTCGACGACGACGACGGCGACCTCGGGGTGGGTCTGGGCGCAGGCGCTCTCGATCGCCTCCGGGAGGAAGCGCCCGTAGTTGTGGTTGGTGATGACGATGTCGACGGAGGGCGCGCTCGTGCTCAAGGGAAGGTCATCTGCCTCGGTAGCCAGCTCGTCACCCGGCGGTAGAGCTTCTGCGGCTTCGCCTCTTTGTAGAGGGAGGCGACGACGTGCGTCCTGCCGCTGGGCCGGGGCGGAACGTCGACTTCGTAGACGCGTTCCTCCCCCGGGTCGAGATCGACCCGGTAGGTCTTCGACTGGTCTTTCCCGAGGCTCACCTCGAGCCTGTAGGAGCGTGCTTGGTGCTGATTGCTGTCAACGCCGATCGCAACCGCGTCTTCGCGGCTGTCCGTCGGCAACATCCACAGCGCCGTGAAGCCCTTCGCGTTCTCGGCCGGCAGCGGTTTCCCGGCGAGCACCAACGCGCCGAGCGCGATCACCGCGGCAAGGGCGCCGATGACGAGGGTCCCGACTGCGGGGCGGGGCAACGCCGGGCGACCACCGCGGCCGGGCTGCGGCCGCTCACGTCGTAGGGCGGCGCCGCGGCAGGCGGCAATCACGACCAGCGGCAGCAGCACCGCCCAGCTCGCCGTCTCCAGCCCGAACGGGAAGATATTGAGGACGAAGGCGCCGAGGGCGAGGACCATCAGGCTGACCGCGACGCTGAGCATGATCCGCTTCGGCGGCGCCAGCTCGCGCGAGCCGAAGGCTGCGGCGACGATCGCGTAGCCGGGCAGGAAAAGGGTCAGCGGCAGCGCCCCCAGCAACCGCACGTAGGCCCACGGCGCCAGCGCCGCCACCAGCGCGCCGACCACCGCGGCGAGGCAGGCGCGCTGCAGGTCCCGGTTGCCCCTCATGGCCGATCCCGCAGGTTGAAGAGGACGATGCGGCCCCCCTGCCAGACGCGGCCGACGGGGACCTCGGAGAACTTGTGGACCACGCCCTGCGGACGCAGCTCGTTCCCGTACTGGTCCTCGACCGAGAAGTACTGGCCGCGCAGGGTGTCCTCGGAGAGCAGGCGGCGGTCGGCGACGAGGTAGGGAAGGTGGTTGCGCTCCAGCAGCGGCAGCTGCCAGTCGCGGAGCTGCGGTTCGTCGACGACGTCCTCGATGTCGGGGCCCTGGCCGCCGAAGGCGACCTGCCCGCCGGGGAAGAGCAGGACCCGGGCATCGGCTTCGGGCCCGGCGAAGCGGCTGCCGTCGAGGCGCTGCTTGGCGAACTCGGCCAGCGCCAGGGGTTCGGAGAAGACGTCCTTGCCGTCGGCGGAGGCCTTCAGCGGCCGCGCCAGCTGCAGGTCCCAGGACCAGCCGGAGATCGCGCCGCCGACGAGGACGACCGCCAGCGCCCCGCTCAGCAACAGCCGCCGCCCCATCAGGCGGGGCCCGCGGCGAAGCAGCTGCGCGGTTCCGTAGATGGCGACGAAGGAGAGGCCGATGAAGAAGTAGCCGCCGGCACGGTTGCCCGTCTCCCAGGCGGCGGGGGCGAAGCGCAGCATCAGCGCCGCGAAGAAGGCGACGGTGAAGGCGCAGAAGAGGATCACCAGCGGCTTCCGCCGCTCGCGCCGCCAGACCTGCCTGAGGCCGATCAGCGAGATCACGCCGAGGATGGCGATCGCCAGCAGCGCGATCGCCCGCGCCCCGATCGGCGTCCCGGCGACGGCTTCGGCCGTGTCCGAGGGCGACCCGAAGAGCTGCCGCGCTTCGGTGTCGCCGAAGGCGGTTTCGAAGATCGCCTTGACCGCCGATTCGAGCACCGGGAAGAGGTAGCCGACGGTCGACTGGGCGGCGATCAGCAGCCAGGCGGCGGCGGAGCCGACCGCCAGCGCCGCAAACGGCCACGGGTTCGGTTTGTCGACCTTCATCACCCGGTAGAGGACGGCGAGGGCGACGAAGATGACCGCCAGCGCGTAGGAGCTGAGGTGGTGGGTGATCGTGATCGCGAGGATCCCCAGCACGATCGGCACCGTCCAGGCGCCGCGGAGGCGCGGCGGCGCCTCCTCGCGTTCGACGAACGCCATCAGGACGACGCAGACCAGCGGCAGCGAGAGCGACTCGTAGGAGAACTGGGCCCCCCAGAAGAGGAAGTTGCTGGTGCCGGTGTAGACGGCGACGCCGAGGCCGGCGCCGCGGGCCGAGCCGCTGAGCCTGGCGAAGAGGAAGAAGAGCGCCGCCATCTGGACCAGGCGGGCGGCGCCGATCAGGATCGTGCCGGAGAGGTAGATCGAGGCCCCGGTCAGCATCGTCAGCGCCGAGGTCGCCCCCTCGAGGCCCGGGTAGTAGGGGGAGGTCGAGATCGCCGGGTTGAAGTGGTACAGGTGGTCAAATTTCTCGATCTGCTGGACGTTGAAGGCGTGGATGTACTCGTCGGAGAGGGTGAAGAGGGGCGCGTCGTGGACGACCTTGACGCCGTAGAGGGCGAGCCCCAGCAGCAGGACCAGGCCCAGGCGCTCGCGGTAGCTCGGCTGGGTCGAGGTCAGCCGCAGGAAGATCGGCACCGCGATCAGCAGGACGCCGAGCCAGTAGATCAGCTGGGTGGGATCGCGCGTTTCACGCGCCAGCGCGTTGGCGAGCGAGCAGAGGAACAGGCCGACTGCCGCCAGGAGGGCGATTACTGGTGGGGATTCGAGCCGGGCCTGCACGTTCAAACCTTACGGTCGGCATTCGCGCGCGGATCCCATAGCCCTGCACGCGCACGGCCGGGGCGCCGCTCCGACGCCCCGGTCCGCTTCGACTGCGGTCTCAGCCGAGGCGCTGTTCGAGCGCTTCGAGCTGCGCACTGACCTCGGCCGGCAGCTTGTCGCCGAACTCGGCCAGATGCGCTTTCACCTGCGGCAGCTGCTCCTTGACCAGGTCGAGGTCGACGCTGAGCAGCTCCTCCATCGCCTCGGCGGAGATCTCGAGCCCCTCGGTGTTGATCTCGCCCTCGGCCGGCAGCAGCCCGACCGGGGTCTCGACCGCCTCGGCCTCGCCCTCGCAGCGGCGGAAGACCCACTCCAGGACGCGGCTGTTCTCGCCGAACCCGGGCCAGAGGAACTTGCCGTCGGCGTCTTTGCGGAACCAGTTGACGTAGAAGACGCGCGGCAGCTGGGCGCCCTCGCGCTGGCCGATCTTCAGCCAGTGGGCGAAGTAGTCGCCCATGTTGTAGCCGCAGAACGGCAGCATCGCCATCGGGTCGAAGCGCAGCTGGCCGACGGCGCCGGCCGCGGCGGCGGTCGTCTCCGAGGACATCGTCGCCCCCATGAAGACCGCGTGCTCCCAGTCGAAGGCTTCCTGGACCAGCGGCACCACGGTGGCGCGGCGGCCGCCGAAGAGGAAGGCGTCGATCGGCACGCCGGCGGGGTCCTCCCACTCGGGCGCGATCGAGGGGCACTGGGCGGCCGGGGTGGTGAAGCGGGCGTTCGGATGGGCGGCGGGCGTGTCGGACTCGGGGGTCCAGTCGTTGCCGTGCCAGTCGATCGCGTGCGCCGGCGGCTCGCCGGTCATCCCCTCCCACCAGATGTCGCCGTCGTCGGTCTTGGCGCAGTTGGTGAAGATCGTGTTCCGCTCGATCGTGTCCATCGCGTTCGGGTTCGTCTTGTGGCTGGTGTTGGGCGCAACGCCGAAGAACCCGGCCTCGGGGTTGACCGCGTAGAGGCGGCCGTCCTCGCCGATCTTCATCCAGGCGATGTCGTCGCCGACCGTCTCGACCTTCCAGTCGGGCAGGGTCGGGACCAGCATCGCCAGGTTGGTCTTGCCGCAGGCGGAGGGAAAGGCGCCGGTGATGTACTTGACCTGGCCCTCGGGCGAGGTGAGTTTGAGGATCAGCATGTGCTCGGCCAGCCAGCCCTCGTCGCGGGCCATCGCCGAGGCGATCCGCAGCGCGAAGCACTTCTTGCCGAGCAGGGCGTTGCCCCCGTAGCCCGAGCCGAAGGACCAGATTTCGCGACTGTCCGGGTAGTGGACGATGTACTTGTTGGCCTCGTTGCAGGGCCAGGGGACGTCTTCGACGCCCTCGTCGAGCGGCATCCCGACCGAGTGGACGCAGGGGACGAACTCGCCGTCGGAGCCGAGGACTTCGAGGGCGGCCTTGCCCATCCGGGTCATGATCCGCATGTTGGTGGCGACGTAGGCCGAGTCGGTCAGCTGGATGCCGATCTCGGAGATCTCGGAGCCGAGCGGGCCCATCGAGAAGGGGACGACGTACATCGTGCGGCCCTTCATCGAGCCCTGGAAGAGGTCGTTGAGGGTGGCGCGCATCTCGGCCGGGGCGCGCCAGTTGTTGGTCGGGCCGGCGTCCTCCTCCTTCTCGGAGCAGATGAAGGTCCTGTCTTCCACGCGGGCGACGTCCCCGGGGTCGGAGAGGGCGAGGTAGGAGTTCGGGCGCTTGGCTTCGTCGAGGCGCTCGAAGGTGCCGGCGTCGATCAGGACCTGGGCGAGGCGGTCGTACTCCTCGGCGGAGCCGTCGCACCAGTAGACGGAGTCCGGTTCGGTGAGCGAGGCGATTTCATCCACCCAGCTGAGAAGTTTCGCGTGGGTCGTCAGCTCGTCGGGTGCAGTCGTCAGGTCGCTCATTCGCCTCTCTCTAGTTCTTCGGTTTGAGGCCGACCATGGAGATGTCGGCATCCTTGTTCCTGATCGTCAAAGTCGCTACTTCCCGCCTGTCATCGGCAAAGATCACTTCACACGTGAAGGTCGCACCCGGGTCTACAGACTGATCTGAGGGGCAATCGACGGCCTTGATCTTTTCACGAATCGAGTCTTCTAGGGAGGCTTGGACGGTGTCCTGAAGCTTCACCTGATCGACGACGGTGCCACATCCGTACAGCACCACAACCGCGCAAAGAAGCGCGGTAGCAGCCAAAAAACGGGGGCCGAATGGGGATTTCGACCCGACGAGGCGGGGAAACACCGGGCGGAGTAAAGCAGGGCGGGCTGACATTGCCGGGTGACAAGTGGTTGGGAGCGGGGTGGGTGGGGGTCCCTGGGAGCACCTCCGCCGGGTGAGGCGGGAATGGCTGGCGCCCGATCGCTGTAGGCCCGGCTCCATGCTGAGTACCCAGGGACCCCCACCCACCCCGCTCCCCTCGAGCCGCCGGCAAGGTCCGAGCTAGAAGAGCTTTCGAATTTCGAAGCGGGCCGACCCTGCAACCGTCATCAGATTGCGCCCTGCCGACCCTGAGAAGGACTCGTTGGGAGGGGCGGGGGTGTCTCTGCTGGGTACTCAGCATGGAGCCGGCCCAACCGCGCTTGGGCGTCAGCCTCAGGCGTCCCAGCCGGCGGAGGTGCTCCCGGAGGGGACACTCCCGCCCCTCCCCCAAACCATTCACCGACCGCGTCGGATAGGGTTCCGCGCCGCGATGAGGTTCTACGAGTTCGAGGCACGCAAGATCGTTGAGTTGGCGGGGATTCCCGTCACCAAGTACGGCTTCTGCACGAGCGCTGAGGAAGCGCGCAAGGTCGCCGAGGAAATCGGCGGCCCGGTCGTGATCAAGAGCCAGGTGCTGACCGGCGGCCGGATGAAGGCCGGCGGCGTCAAGTTCGCCGACACGCCCGACGAGGCGGCCCGGCACGCCGAGGAGATCCTCAAGCTGGAGATCAACGGCCACATGCCGCGCGGCGTCCTCGTCGACCCCAAAGCCGAGGTCAAGCAGGAGTACTACGCGAGCGTCGTCTGGGACGGCACCGCGAAGAAGCCGCTGATGCTGTTCAGCGACATGGGCGGGATCGACATCGAGGAGGTCGCCGAGACCCACCCCGACCACGTCGGCAAAGGCCACGTCTCCAACCTCCTCCCGGTCGGCGACTTCGAGGCCAAGCAGGTCGTTGCCGCGACCGGCGTCACCGGCTCGCAGCTGAACCGCGCGACCCCGATCCTGGCTCGCCTCGCCCGCCTCTTCCGCGACAACGACATGACCCTGGCCGAGATCAACCCGCTGGCCGAGCTCAGCGACGGCAGCTTCGTCGCCCTCGACGCCCACATGGAGATGGAGGCCGAGGCGGTCGGGCGCCAGAAGAAGCTGCTGCGCAAGGAACTGCAGATCGCCGAGGACGACACCCGCGAGACCTACGAGCCCTCCGACTTCGAGAAGAACGTCGGCGCGATCGACGCCGCCGACCACCGCGGCGTGATCCAGGGCAAGGACCACGGCTTCACCGGCAACCTCGGCCTCGTGATCGGCGCCGGCGGCGGCTCGCTGACGCTGACCGACGCGGTCCGCAACCAGGGCGGCCAGCCCGCCAACTACTCGGAGATCGGCGGCAACCCCTCGGTCGCCAAGGCCTGCGGCCTGGCCAAGGAGGTGCTCGAAAAGGACGGCGTCGAGAAGATCGCGGTGATGATGTCGATCGTCTCCAACACCCGCGTCGACATCGTCGCCCGCGGCGTGATCAAGGCCTGCCTGGAGCTCGGCAAGGACCCCGGCGAGACGATCGCGATTTTCCGCATCCCGGGCGCCTGGGAGGAGGAGGGCTTCAAGATCCTCGACAAGTACGGCGTCGAGTACTGCGACCGCTCGGTCTCGATGTGGGAGGCCGCCGGCCGCGCCGTCGCCAAGATCCAGGGGGCGCCCGCCTGATGTCCATCCTGCTCGACAAGGACACGACCTTCATCGTCCAGGGGATCACCGGCCGCGAGGCCGTGAACCTGACCCGCGAGTGCCTCGACTACGGCTCGAAGATCGTCGGCGGCGTGACGCCGGGTCGCAAGGGTCGCGAGGTCCACGGCGTGCCGGTCTTCGACACCGTCGGCCAGGCGGTCAAGCACCACGGCGGCCCGATCGACGGCTCCGTCGTCACCGTCCCCCCCGCCTTCACCAAGGACGCGGTCCTGGAGGCGATCGAGAACGGGATCAAGCTGATCGTGATCGTCACCGAGCGGATCCCGCGCGGCGACGTCGCCGAGATGGTCGAGCTGGCCGAGATGCGCGGCGCCCGCATCATCGGCCCCAACTGCCTCGGCCTGATCGTCCCGGAAGTCTGCAAGATGGGTGGCATCGGCGGCCCCGCCAAAGACGCCGCCAAGGCCTACCAGCCCGGCCGGGTCGGGGTGATGAGCCGCTCGGGCGGGATGACCACCGAGATCTCCTCCTCGCTGACCGCCGCCGGCCTCGGCGTCTCCACCGCCGTCTCGATCGGCGGCGACGCGATCATCGGCTCCACCTACGCCGAGCTGATGCCCTACTTCGAGGCCGACGAGCAGACCGAGGCGATCGTCATCTACACCGAGCCCGGCGGCCGCATGGAGGCCCAGCTGGCCGAATGGGTCAAGGACAACAACTCCCGTCTGCCGATCGTCGCCTTCATGGCCGGCAAATTCATGGACGACGACGAGATGAAGGGCATGTCCTTCGGCCACGCCGGCACGATCGTGGAGGGCAAAGAGGACACCGCGACCGAGAAGATCTCCCGCCTCGAAGCGGCGGGCATCCGCGTCGTCGAGCGCATCGACGAGATCCCCGACGTGGTCAAGGAAAAGATCGGAGCGACCGCCTGATGGCCGAGACGCTGAACAAGGTCTTCATCGACGTCGAAGTTGACGACTCGATCCGCAACGACGCCGCCCTCGCCGCCAAGCTCGAAGAAGTCTGCCCCGTCGACATCTTCAAGGACGCCGGCGGCACGGTCGAGATCGTCGCCGAGAACTGCGACGAGTGCGTCCTCTGCAAACTCTGCATCGAAGCCGCCCCTGCGGACACCGTGCACGTCAAGAAGCTTTACGACGGCACCGAGCTCTCCTAAGCCCGGCTCCGCGGGCTGAGCCACTCCGCGAGGAACGGCTCGACGATCCGGTAGGCGCCGTTCTCGCCGGCGACGACTTCGCGTTTTTCGAGCGCGGCGAGAGCCTTCTGCACGTTGGTCGCCGGCGGCAGCGCGTGCCGCGATCGGTATTCCGCCTGGAATGGGCGGCCCGGCTCTTTCGCCAGCGCCTGCAGGACCAGGCGCTGCACCGCTGAGACCTCTTCCCACAGCAGGCTGAAGTGCGCGTGCTCGGAACGGAGCACGGCAGCGAGGGCGTCCTCGAGCCGGTCCGCGGTCGCTTCTCCTCCCGCGGGGGTCTGCTCCCAAAGCGCGTAGGCGAGCTCCTGGGTGGCGTAGGGGTGGCCTTCGGTTCGCGCCAGCAGAGCGTCCCCCACCTCGCTTCCGAGATCGCGATCGGTGGCGCGAAAGCGCTCGACTAGGAAGGCCGCGAAGGGAGCCGGATCGATCGGCCCCAGCTCGGCCAGCTTGGCGCTGCGCCAGAACGGTTGGTTGCGGTCGTTGAAGATCCGCTCCATCACGTGCCGTCGGCTGCCGAGGTATACGTGGGCAACTTCAGGCTGCTGCTGGAAGACCGCCCGCATCAAGTTTGGAAGCCGCGGATCGATCTCGACGATCTCCTGGAACTCGTCCATCACCAGGGCGGTCCTGCGGTTGCGGGCGGCGCCCAGCTCGGCCGGCAGCTGCAGCAGGCGCTCTAGCGTCGCGTCGATGTCGGCGGCGCTGCGGCCGAAGGCGAAGCTGAAGGAGAACGAGCCGTCCTGGGGGTCGAGGGTGACGGCGGGCTGCACGAGCAGGCTTCGGAACGGGGCCAGCGCCCGCTCTTTGACTCTCTCCAGAGGGGAAGCGATCTGCTCGAAGATGGACTTCGCCAGGGCGGAGGCCAGCCGCTCCTTGGTCGGGGTGGTCATCAGATCCACCTGGGCGACGAGGACGCCCTCCGCCGCCAGCACCTGGATCGCGCTCCATGCGAGCGAGGACTTCCCGAGCCGGCGGGGAGCGAAGATGACGACGTCCTGGCCGTTGCGGATGTCGCTGACCAACTCCGCCCGCTCTTCCGCCCGGTCGGTGAACGACGCGTCGAGAGCCAGGGAGCCGAAGCGAAATGGATTCTGGTCGCTCATACCGAGAAGCATCATACTGATCAGTATGAACTTGAAACATTTCGCAGAGCAATTTATACTGCTAAGTATAATACCTATTGGTATATGTGAGACCGATCACCTTACTCCGGTATTAATTTATATTGCGGTAACGTCTACACCGATGGATGCATCGGTTCGCACTCGGCTCTCGCGGGACGACCGCATGGAGCAGACGCTGGAGGAGGCGCACGCGCTATTTGCCGAGCGCGGCTACGCCGCGGTGACGATGGACGAGATCGCCGCCGCGGTCGGGGTCACCAAGCCGCTGCTCTACAACTACTTCGGGAACAAGGAGCGGCTCTACATCGCCTGCATGGAACGGGCGGGCGATGCGCTGATCGCGACGATCGCGGCGACGGTTGACGAGACCGCCAACCCCGCCGACGCCCTCGGGGCCGGCGTCCGCGCCTTCTTCGCCTTCCTCGACACCGACCGCTCGGCCTGGGCGGTGCTCTTCGACGAGACCCTCCCCCAGGCCGGCGAGGTCTTCGACCGCGTCGCCGCCTACCGCGGCCAGATCATCGACCTCGTCTCGGCCTCGCTGCTGGCGCAGTTGCCCGAGCGCAGCCGCGACGCCGCCAAGGTCGAAGTCGAGGCCCTCTCCACCGCCCTGCTCGGCGCCTCCGAGGCGCTGGCGCGCTGGTGGCTGCGAACCGAGGCGATCGGCGCCGAGGACGCCGCCGAGCTCCTGATCTCCACCGTCGAGCCGGGCCTGCGCGAGCGCTCGACCCCCACTTCGACTTCCAATTCCCCCCAAGGAGGACCCTCCCCGAAATGAACGCCAAAACCCGCAAAGTCGCCGTCGTCGGCGGCAACCGGATCCCCTTCGCCCGCTCCAACAGCGTCTACTCGCACGCCAGCAACCAGGACATGCTGACCGCGGCGCTCGACGGGCTGATCGACCGCTACGGCCTGCAGGGCGAGACCCTCGGCGAGGTCGCCGGGGGCGCCGTTCTCAAGCACTCGCGCGACCGCGACCTGACCCGCGAGAGCGTGCTCAGCACCCGCCTTGCCGCCGAGACCCCCGCCTACGACGTCCAGCAGGCCTGCGGCACCGGCCTGGAGACGACGATCCTGGTCGCCAACAAGATCGCCCTCGGCCAGATCGACTCCGGCATCGCCTGCGGCGCCGACACCACCTCCGACGCCCCGATCGCCCTCAACGAGGGCCTGCGCGAGACGCTGCTGGAGGCCAACCGCGAGCGCTCGACCGTCGGCAAACTGAAGCAGCTGACCAAGGTCCGCCCCGGCCACATCGTGCCGGCGATCCCCCGCAACGAGGAGCCGCGCACCGGCCTCTCGATGGGCGAGCACTGCGCGATCATGGCGACCGAATGGGAGATCGGCCGTAAGGAGCAAGACGAGCTCGCGGTCAAGAGCCACAAGAACCTCGCCGCCGCCTACGACCGCGGCTTCTTCGAGGACCTGATGACCCCCTACATCGGGCTCGACCGCGACCAGAACCTGCGCCCCGACTCGAGCCTGGAGAAGCTGGCGAAGCTGAAACCGGTATTCGGCGGCCCCGAGGGGACGATGACCGCGGCCAACTCGACGCCGCTCTCCGACGGCGCCTCGACGGTGCTGCTCGCCTCCGAGGAGTGGGCGAAAGAACGCGGCCTGCCGATCCTCGCCTACATCACCGAGGCGCAGACCGCCGCCGTCGACCACGTCCACAAGCGCGAAGGGCTGCTGATGGCGCCGGCCTACGCGATGCCGCGGATGCTCGACCGCGCCGGCCTGAAGCTGCAGGACTTCGACTACTACGAGATCCACGAGGCCTTCGCCGCGCAGGTGCTCTGCACGCTGAAGGCCTGGGAAGACAAGGGCTTCTGCTCCGAGAAGCTGGGGCGGGACAAACCGCTCGGCGCGGTCGACCGCAAGAAGCTCAACGTCAACGGCGGCTCGCTGGCGGCCGCCCACCCGTTCGCCGCGACCGGCGGCCGGATCGTCGCCAGCCTCGCCAAGCAACTGAACGAAGACGGCAAAGGCCGCGGCGTGATCAGCATCTGCGCCGCCGCCGGCCAGGGTGTCGTCGCGATCCTCGAGGCCCCGGGAGGTGCCAAGTAACCATGGCCGACCGCTATTCGCAAGTCGTCAACGCGCCGCTCGTCGGCACGATCGCCAAGCAGCTGGGCCTGCCGCAGCCGGTCTCGCTCGACCGCTACCGGGAGGGCCAGCCGGTCGTCGCCGGCCCCGTCCTCTCCGGCGCCGCGCCGGAAGGCCGGCTCGGGAAGGCAATCGCCGCGGTGCTCGACAGCATCAAGGCCGAACGCGCCGGCGCCGAGGGGAAGGCGAAGGCGCTGGTCTTCGACGCCACCGGAATCGCCGACTCGACCGAGCTGGTCGAGCTGCAGCGCTTCTTCTACCCCTCCGTCGCCCGCCTGCAGCGCAGCGGCCGCGTCGTCGTCCTCGGCACGCCGCCCGCGGAAGCCGGCTCGGTCGAGGCCCACATCGCCCAGCGGGCGCTGGAGGGCTTCACCCGCTCGCTCGCCAAGGAGATCGGCGGCCGCGGCTCGACCGCGCAGCTCGTCTACGTCGAACCCGGCGCCGAGGACCAGCTGGAGTCGACGCTCCGCTTCCTGCTCTCGCCGAAATCGGCCTACGTCTCCGGCCAGGTGGTCCGCATCGGCAAAGGGGTCGCCCCGAGCCCGAAGCTCAACTGGGAGAAGCCGCTCGCCGGCAAGGTCGCCCTGGTCACCGGCGCCTCGCGCGGGATCGGCGCCGCGATCGCCAACACGCTGGCTCGCGACGGCGCCGAAGTCGTCGGCCTCGACATCCCGCAAATGTCGGCCGATCTCAAGGCGGTCACCAAGGCGATCGGCGGTCGCGCGATCGAGGTCGACATCACCGCCGACGACGCACCGGAGAAGATCGCCGCCGAGCTCGCCGACGGGGTCGACGTCGTCGTCCACAACGCCGGCGTCACCAAAGACCGGACGATGGCGAAGATGCCCGAGGAGCGCTGGGCGCAGCTGATGGAGATCAACCTCTCCAGCGAGGAGCGGATCAACGAGGCGCTGCTGGCGAAGAAGCTGCTACGGCCCAACGGTCGCATCGTCGGCGTCTCCTCGATGGCCGGGATCGCCGGCAACAACGGCCAGACCAACTACGCGGCCTCGAAGGCGGGCGTGATCGGGATGGTCGAAGCGATGGCGCCGAAGCTGGCGAAGCGCAAAGCGACGATCAACGCCGTCGCCCCGGGCTTCATCGAGACGCAGATGACCGCGGCGATGCCGATCGGCCCGCGCGAAGCCGGCCGCCGGCTCTCCAGCCTCTCGCAGGGCGGCCTGCCAGTCGACGTCGCCGAGACGATCGCCTGGTTCGCCAGCCCCGCCTCGACCGGCGTCAACGGCAATGTGGTCCGCGTCTGCGGCCAGAGCCTGCTGGGGGCCTGACCGCATGGCGAAGACTCTCGACAGCTCCCCCAGCATCCTGCCGCTCTACGCGCGGGCGGCGCTGCCGATGATTCCCGGCGCCTCGCTGCTGCCCTTCGTCCCGGGCGGGGGCGGAGAGATCCCCGAGGGCCTCGACCTCGAGCTGGCCGGCGTCAGCGCCAAGCCCGAGGACGTCGCCGCCTACGCCAAGGTCTGCGGCTTCGCCTTGCGCGACACGTTGCCGCCGACCTACCCCCACATGCTCGCCTTCCCGCTGCACATGGCGGTGATGAGCGACGGCTCGTTTCCCTTCGGCGCGGTCGGCCTCGTCCACGTCGAGAATTCGATCGCCCAGAAGCGGCCGATCGGGATCGACGAGGAGATGACGATCCGCGTCCGGCCGACGCCGCTGCAGCCGCACCCGAAAGGCAAGACCTTCTCGCTGGAGACCGAGGTCCTGGTCGACGGCAAGGTGGTCTGGGAGAGCGTCAGCACGATGCTCCGCCGCGGCAAGGGCGATCCGGACGCAGTTGTCCCCGGTATGCGGGGACAACTGCGTCCGGACTTCGATTCGCTGCCGGCCGACGCTCCGGCGAGCGCCGAATGGAAGCTCTCCGGCGACCTCGGCCGCCGCTACGCCGGCGTCTCCGGCGACCGCAACCCGATCCACATGCACTCGCTGACCGCGAAGCCGCTGGGCTTCCCCGGCGCGATCGCCCACGGGATGTGGACCAAGGCGCGGGCCCTTGCGCAGCTGGAGAGCAAGCTGCCCGACAGCTTCGAGGCCGACGTCCGCTTCCGCAAGCCGGTCCTGCTGCCGGCCCGGGTCGAGTTCGCCGGCCGCGAGCAGGAAGGGGAGATCCTCTTCGCCGTCCGCGACGCGAAGAAGAGCACGCCTCACCTCGACGGCCGCGTCCGGCCGCTGACGGCAACCAAATCGAAATCCAAATCCGCCAAAACCGGAAGGAAGACCAAGTGAGCACCACCACCGAGAAACAGGGGATGGCGGAGCGCAGCATGGGCTACGGCCTGCGGGCGCTGAACCGCCTCGCCGGCTCCGACCTGCTGGACCGAATCCGCATCCGCAAGCAGGTCGAGAAGGCCCTCTTCCAGGGCACCAAGAACGGCTTCCGCGGCGCCACCGCCGCCGGACGCACCTTCAAGGCCGCCCAGCAGCTGGGCAAACCGGCCCGCCAGAAGAAGGGCAGGTCTACCGGCCTCTTCGACCTAACGCCCGACGACGAGCAGCAGATGTTCCAGGAGGCGGGCCGCGCCTTCGCCGCCGACCAGGTCCGCAAGGCAGCGCTGGAGGCCGACGAGAAGCGCGAGACGCCGAAGGAGATCCTCGACCAGGCGAACGAGCTCGGCGTCAACATGCTCGGCGTCCCCGAGGAGCTCGGCGGGGTGATGACCGAGCAGTCGGCGGTGACCAGCGTCCTGATCGGCGAGGCCCTCGCCCACGGCGACATGGGCATCGCCTACGCCGCCCTCGCCCCCGGCGCCGCCGCGACCGCGATCGGCCTCTGGGGCTCGGCCGAGCAGGAGGCGACCTACCTGCCGGCCTTCACCGGCGAGGACATCCCCGCCGCCGCCCTGGCGATCCTCGAGCCGCGGCCGCTGTTCGACCCCTTCCAGCTGGAGACCAAGGCGAAAAAGAAAGGCGACGAGTGGGTCCTCAGCGGCACCAAGTCGCTGCTCGCCCGCGCCACCGAGTGCGAGCTGTTCGTGATCGCCGCCGACGCCGAGGGCATCGGCCCGGCGCTCTTCGTCGTCGAGTCCGGCGCCAAAGGGCTCGCGGTCGAGGACGAGCCGGCGATGGGGCTGCGCCCCGCCGCCACCGGCCGGCTGCTGATCGACAAAGTGAAACTGCCGGCGAGCGCGCTGCTCGGCGAGGGCGACGCCACCGCCAAGGACTACGCCGCCTGCGTCAACCGCTCGCGGATCGCCTGGTGCGGCCTCGCGAGCGGGGCCGCGCAGGCCGTCCTCGACTACGTGATCCCCTACGTCAACGACCGCCAGGCCTTCGGCGAACCGGTCTCCAACCGCCAGGGCGTCGCCTTCGCCGTCTCCGACATCGGCATCGAGTCGAACGCGATGCGTCTGGCGACCTACCGGGCGGCGAGCCGCGCCGACCGCGGCGAGAGCTTCGGCCGCGAGGCCGCGATCGCCCGCAAGCTCTGCACCGCCAAGGGGATGCAGATCGGATCCGACGGCGTCCAGCTGCTCGGCGGCCACGGCTTCGTCAAGGAGCACCCGGTCGAGCGCTGGTACCGAGACCTGCGAGCCGCGGGCGTGATGGAGGGCGCCCTGCTCGTCTAGGGCGCGAAGCGCGCTTTTAACGAGCAGAAAGGAACCACATGATCAACCTCGAGATACCGAAGAAGTTCAAGCCGCTGGCGAGCCAGGCCAACCAGGTCGCCCAAGAGGTGTTCCGCCCGATCTCGCGCAAATACGACGAGGCCGAGCACGCCTACCCGAAAGAGCTCGACATGCTCGCCTCCCTGATCGACGGGATGAACGAGGGCTCCGACATCGGCGGCGCCGGCGCCGCCGGCGTCCGCCGCGAGAAAAGCGACGACGGCGAGAACCGCAACGGTTCCAACCTCTCCACCGTGCTCGGCATCATCGAGCTCTGCTGGGGCGACGTCGGCCTACTGCTTTCGATGCCGCGCCAGGGGCTCGGCAACTCGGCGATCGCCTCGGTCGCGACCGAGGAGCAGCTGAAGACCTACGGCGGCAAGTGGGCCGCGATGGCGATCACCGAGCCGGAAGCCGGCTCGGACTCGGCCGCGATCCGCACCACCGCCGAGCTCGACGGCGACGAGTACGTCCTCAACGGCGAGAAGATCTTCGTCACCTCGGGCGACCGGGCCGACCTGATCGTCGTCTGGGCATCCCTGGACCGCTCGAAAGGGCGGGCGGCGATCAAGTCGTTCATCGTCGAGCGCGACAACCCCGGCCTGAAGCTGGACCGGCTCGAGCACAAGCTCGGGATCCGCGCCTCCGACACGGCCAACTTCACCCTGCAGGACTGCCGG
>DASQCF010000054.1:0-39122 GCA_035634815.1 Solirubrobacterales bacterium
TCAACCGCGAGCGGCTGCAGAACGAGTTCCTCCGCCTGCAGGCGGAGATCCGCAAGACCGTCCTCTTCGTCACCCACGACATCGACGAGGCGATCAAGATGGGCGACCGGATCGCGGTCATGCGCGAGGGCGGCCGGGTCGAGCAGTACGCGACTCCGGCGGAGCTGCTGATGGCGCCGGCCAACGAGTTCGTCGAGGACTTCGTCGGCGCCGACCGGGCGCTGAAGCGGCTGGCGCTGATGCGGGTCCGCGACATCCACCTCTGGGAGGCGCCGCTCGCCCACGTCGGCCAGGCGAGCGGCGAGGTGCGCGCGAAGCTGGCGGCCCCGGACGTCGAAGTCCCCTTCCCGCTGCTGGTCGACAGCGAGCGGCGGCCGCTCGGCTGGCTCAGCGAGCGCGATCTCGCCGCCGACGTGGTCCCCAACCAGCCGGACTCGCCGCTGGGGCCGGTGCTCGAGCTAGACGACGTGATGCGCGACGCCCTCGCCGACCTGCTCCAGGGCGAGACCCAGTACGCGCCGGTGGTCGACCACAGTGGCCGCATCGCCGGCGTCCTCTCGGTCGAGATCATCTCCGAGTTCCTCGCCTCGCCGGAGGCCAAGAGCGACGAGCACGCCGCGGTGGAGCGGCCGCATGGCTAGCCCGCTACTGCTGGCCGCGGCGGGGCAGGTCGGCGGCGACTTCTTCAAAGAACGGGAAAGCGGCACGCTCCCCTGCCAGGCAGACGAATCCCACCTCTTCTGCTTCGACTGGGCGAAGGAAAACATCGACCGCTATGGCACGCCGACCCAGCAGCACCTGGAAATCGTCTTGCTCTCCGTCGTGATCGGATTCGCGATCGCCTTCGCGCTGGCGCTGTTCGCGCACCGCAGCCGCTGGGCGCAGCCGCCGCTGCTGGCGGCCACCGGCGTCCTCTACACGATCCCCAGCATCGCCTTCTTCTTCTTGTTGCTGCCGGTGACCGGGTTCGGCCGCGATACGGCGGTCATCGTGCTGGCCGCCTACACCTTGCAGATCATCTACCGCAACACGATCCTCGGCCTGGCAAACGTCCCCGACTCGGTCAAGGACGCGGCTCGGGGGATGGGCCTGACGAACCGCCAGATTCTCTGGAAGGTCGAGCTACCGCTGGCGATACCCGAGATCATCGCCGGCCTCCGCGTCGCGGTGGTCAGCACGATCGCGATCGCGACGCTTGTCGTCTTCATCAACGCCGGTGGGCTGGGGACCCAGATGTACGGCAGCGGCAACCTGACGTTCCCGACGAGCATCATCATCGCCGCGGCGATCGTGATGGCGATGGCGCTGGCCTTCGACCTGGTTCTGCTGACTGCACAGCGCCTGGCCACTCCCTGGAGGAGGGTCCGACCGGCATGAGCACCTTTCCCCTCGCCTCGTTCGGCGGCGCAATCGAATTCATCTTCACCCCGCAGGAATCGAACGTCACCGGGGGCAACAAGGTGGGCGGCTTCGACAAGTCCCTTGAACTGGTGCTCAAGCACCTCGAGGTGACCGCCCTGGCCCTGGCCATCGCCGTGATCGTGGCGCTGCCGCTCGGCCTCTACCTCGGCCACAAGGGCAGGGGCGAACTGTTCGCCGTCGGGTTCGGCAATGCCGGCAGAGCGATTCCCGAGCTGGCTGTGATCGCCCTCGTCGCCGTCTTGATCGGGGTGGGACTGAAGACCGTGGCGCCGGCCCTGGCGATTCTCGGAATCGCCCCGATCCTGGTCAACACCTACGTCGGCGTCCGCCAGGTCGATCCCGCCGCGGTCGAAGCCGCGCGGGGCATGGGAATGAGCGAGCTGGCGATCATCCGCAAGGTAGAGCTGCCGCTGGCGGTTCCAACCGTGATGGGAGGGATCCGTTCCGCCGCGATCGTGATCCTGGCGACCGCGACGATCGCTCCGCTGGCCGGCGTCGAATCGCTCGGCGACTTCATCCTCAACCGCAACGTCTACGGCGAAAACGGGCTGCTCGCCGGCGCGATTCTGGTCGCGCTTCTGGCGATGACCATCGAGGGTTCGCTCGCCCTTCTGCAGCGCCGGCTCACTTCCGACGGGCTGAAAGTAAAGACTGCGTAACACAGACTCACCCAATCCACCCCAATTAGGAGGCAATCAGTGAGGACCGACCAGACGAGAATGCGGGTGCTGCTTGCGGCACTGGCGGCGCTCGCGCTGACCCTGGCACTCGCCGCCTGCGGCAGCAGCGGCGACAGCACCACTTCCGGGTCCACCGAAAGTGGCAGCGGCGCAGGGACGATCCAGTCCAACCCCGACAACGGCAAGGTCAGCCTGACGATCGGCTCGAAGAACTTCCCCGAACAGGAAATCCTCGGGGAAATCTACGCGCAGGCCCTGGCCGCCGCCGGCTACAAGGTGAAGAGCGCGCTCAACCTCGGCTCCGAAACCGTCGCCCTGAAAGCGGTGAAGACGGGCCAGATCTCCGGCTACCCGGAGTACGCCTCGACGGCCCTCACCTCGTTCTTCGGTCTCGAACCCGAAGAAGTTCCCGCCGAAGCCACCGAAGCCTGGGAAAAGGCGAACGAAGAATTCGAAAAGGAAGGCCTGCAGGCGTTCGAACCGACGCCGTTCGCCAGCGCCAACGCAGTCGGCACGACCAAAGAGACCGCCGAAAAGTACGACCTGAAGACGGTCTCCGACCTCGAAGGCGTCTCCGAAGAACTGTCCCTCTACGGCTCTCCCGAGTGCCCGCAGCGGATCGACTGCAAAGCCGGGCTGGAAGAGTTGTACGGGCTGAAGTTCAAGTCGTTCACCCCGGTCGACATCGGCCTCCGCTACACGGTGCTGGAAAAGGGCGAAGCGGACCTTTCGATCCTCTTCACCACCGACCCGCAGCTCTCGGCCGAGAGCGACAAGTTCGTGATCCTCGAAGACGACAAGGAAGTCTTCCCGGCCGGCAACATCATCTTCGTGACCGAGAAGAAGGTCGCCGAAGAAGCTGGTCCCGATTACGAAGAAACGATTCTCAAGGTTCAGGAAGGGCTCGACCTGAAGGTGATGCAGGAGCTCGATGCTCGGGTCGAACTCGAAAAGGAAACGCCCAAGGCGGCCGCCAAGGCGTATCTCGAATCGGCTGGGTACATCGGCTGATCCGAACTGAGGTTTCCGGGGGAGGGTGTCCATGCCCCTCCCCCGGACTTCGCAGCGCTTATCGGTAGGGAGGGTGCCGGTATCCCTCTCCGGAATTGACCTCCCCTCCGCTTCGCTGCGGGGAGAACATGCTGCGCGCTTCGCGCGCATAAGACAGATTGCATGTCGCCGAACATTCCTCCGAGGGATACCGGCACCCTCCCACCAACGCGCTCCGTTTCACGGCAATCACGAAACCGCGAGAACCCGTCTTATAGACGGGCTGACACGGTCTCGGCGAATGGCGATGGATAGATCCCGTGCCCCCTACCGGGCAAGGTCTAGGCCACAGCGTGTTCTTCGGTCGTCGCTTCGTGGCGGCCTTTTACGTGGGCGAAGCTGATGTGGGCGGCCCAGGCTGCGGTTAGACCTGAGAGGCCGGCTAGTAGGAGGGCTAGGCGGGGGTCGTAGGTTTGGGCCAGCCAGCCGGTCAGGGGGGCTCCGATGGGGGTTGAGCCGAGGAAGACGACGCTGTAGAGGGCCATTACCCGGCCTCTCATCTCCGGGGTTACCGCCAGCTGCAGGGTCGAGTTGATCGTCGCCGCGAAGGTGACCGCGGCGGCGCCGAGGACGGCGAGCATGACTATCTCCAGAGCAAGGCTCGGCATCGCTGCCGCCAGCAGGGCGGAGACGCCGAAGGCGAGCGCGCCGCCGGCGATCAGCCGCGGACCGGTGCGGCCGCGGTGGCCGTTGACGAGGGCGCCGGCGATCGAGCCGACCGCCATCGCCGAGACCAGCGCGGCGTAGGTCATCGCCCCGGACTCGAAGCTGAACTTGGCCAGCAGCGGCAGCACCACCTGGAAGTTGAAGCCCAGCGTCCCGACCAGGCCCATCAGCGCCAGCGGCACCATCAGCTCCGGCGTGCGGCGGACGTAGCGCAGGCCGGCGCGGATCGCCCCCGGCTCGCGCTGGGCGACCGGCCCCGCGTGCAGGCGGCCGGGGTCCATCCCCCAGAGGGCGAAGATCATCGCCACAAAGGTGAGCGCGTTGAGCGCGAAGCAGGGGACGACGCCGACGGTCGCGATCAGCACCCCGGCCAGCGCCGGGCCGACGATCCGCGCCGCCTGGACGACGACGCTGTTGAGGCTGACCGCGTTGACCACCCGGTCGGGCCCGACCATCTCGTAGACGAAGCTCTGCCGGGTCGGGTTGTCGACCGCGTTCAGCGAGCCGAAGGCGAAGACCGCGAGGTAGACCATCCAGGGCGTCGCCACCCCGGCGGCGGTCACCGCGAAGAGCCCCACCGCGGGGATCATCATCAGCGCCTGCGTGGTCATCAGCAGGCGTCGCTTCGGGAAACGGTCGGCGAGCAGGCCGCCCCAGGCGCCGATCAGGAGCATCGGCAGGAACTGCAGGGCGGTGGTGAGGCCGACGGCGACGCCGCTGTCGGTGAGGGTGAGGATCACCCAGATCGCGGCGACCGTCTGCATCCAGGTCCCCGAGAGGGAGATCAGCTGGCCGGCGAAGTAGCGGCGGTAGTTCCGGACCTCCAGCGAGTTGAACGAGTGACGGAGGGCGGCGCTCACCCTCGGTCTCCCTCCCGCATCCGCTCGAGGATCTCCGTCGCCCGCTCGAGCGTCTCGACCTCCTCGGCCGAGAGGTCGCGCATGCGCTTCGCCAGGTAGGCGTTCTTGCGCCCGCGCAGGCGCCGCAGCCGCTCGCGGCCGGCGCCGTTGACGCTGATCAGGGCGCTGCGGCCGTCCTCGGGATCGCGAGCGCGGTCGACCAACCCCTCCCGCTCCAGGCAGACGAGCGTGCGGGTAATCGTCGGTCGCTTGACCCGCTCGATCTCGGCGATCTCGCTCGGGGTCAGTGGCCCGTGGCGCTCGATCGTCGCCAGCGCCGCGACCGAGGTCGGGGTCAGGCCGCTGGTCTCCGCGGCCGCCTCCTGGCGCAGGCGCCGGGCGGTGCGGACGATCGCGATGCGCAGGTGCGCGGCGCGCTCGGCAAGTGGGATCTCGGTCGGGTTCGTCATCATGGTTAGCGTTGATAATTAGTCTAGCAAACTACCTCTGTGTGACCAAGTCCGATGCAGCGGGGTGGTTCCGCTCCTACCCTGTGCCGATGGCCTCGCGGGCCGAATACGACGTTGCGATCGTCGGCGCCAGCCTCGCCGGCTGCACCGCCGCGATCCTCCTCGGCCAGGCGGGCGCGAGGGTCGCCCTGATCGAGAAGAGCCCTGACCCGCAGGCCTACAAGCGCGTCTGCTCGCACTTGATCCAGGCCTCGGCGGTGCCGACGATCGAACGCCTCGGCCTCTACGAGCCGATCCTCGAAGCGGGTGGCGTGCGCTCGCGGCTGCACTCCTGGACGCGCTGGGGTTGGGTCGAACCGACCGAGGAGCGGCACGCCTACTGCCTCAACCTGCGGCGCTCGCTGCTCGACCCGATGTTGAAGGAGAAGGCGGCCGCCCAAGCCGGCGTCGAGCTGATGCTGGGACGGAGGGCGGTGGGGCTGGTGCGGGACGGGGAGGCCTTCGGCGGCGTCGTCGTCCGCGACCGCGAAGGCAACGAGCGCGTGATCGGGGCGAGGCTCACGGTCGGCGCCGACGGCCGCGACTCGCACCTCGCCGAGATGGCCCAGGTGAAGGACAAGACCCTCCCCCACGCTCGGCTCGCCTACGGCGGCTACTTCGAGGGCCCCAAGCCGAGGTTCTGGCCCGACGGCGCGATCTGGCTCCTCGACCCGGACATGGCCGCCGCCTTCCCCACCGACGGCGGGCTCGTCTTCTACATCGCGATGGTGAACAAGGACCGCGCGCCGGAGTTCAGGGAGGACGCCGAGCGGGCGCTGGTCGAGCACGTCGCCGCCGTTCCGGAGGCGCCTCCGATCCGCGAGAGCCGCCTGGTCGAGCCGGTCACCGGCAAGGTCGAGATGCCGAACCGGATCCGGGGCCCGGTTGCGCCGGGGCTGGCGCTGGTCGGCGACGCCGCGCTCGCCACCGACCCCCTCTTCGGGGTCGGCTGCGGGTTCGCCATCCAGTCCGGCGAGTGGCTCGCCGACAGCGTCTCCCCCGCGCTGCGCGGGATCGAGTCGCTGGAGAACGGGTTGCGCCGCTACCGCAAGCGCCACCGCCGGCAGCTGGGGATGCACGCCCGCCTCATCCACGAATACGCCACCGAGCGGAAGTTCGACCCGATCGAACGGCTGATGATCTCCACCGCCGTCAGGGACCGCAAGGCGGCCGCCCTCTTCGAGGCGCTGGGCACGCGGCGGAAAACCCCGCCGCAACTGCTCGCGCCGATGGCCGCGCGCATCGTCGCCGCGAACGTCCGGCGCCCGCTCCGGTCCGCCCGGTCCTAGCCCGGGTCGGCGGCGCCCCGCAACGACCCGAGCAGCTCCACCATCTTCTCCTCGTAGGCGATGCCGGCGAGCAACGTCCGCTCAGAGCCCTCGAAGCCCTCGCTCTCCCGGACCAGCGCGAGGTAGCCCCGCAGCTCCTCCAGTTTCGCCCGGTGCCAGTCGAGCCGCAAACCCGCCAAGGGGGCCGGGTCCCCGCCGGCGAAGACTTTCAGCATCGCTTCGTCGCGCAGCTGGGGCGCCGCCGCGCTCGGCTCGGCCGCCCAGGCGGCAAGCGCCTCCCTGCCCTCCTCGGTCAGCGAGTAGACCCGGCGGCGGCGTCCGCCCTCCTCCTGTCGCGCCGACAGGTAGCCGGCCCCGGCCAGCCGCGCCGGCTCCTCGTAGGCGGTGGTGTGCGGGACGGGCCAGAAGTTCTGGATCGAGCTCTCCATCGCCTGCTTGATGTCGTAGGAGGTCATCTCGCCGAACTCCCGGAGCAGAGCGAGCAGGGCATAGGAGGTGCCGGTGAGCTTGATCGACTTGCTTTTCATGGTTCGATGCGTATAGTACGGGACGAATGGTAGAGCCAGGCGAACGAGGGAGGTCTCCGATGCCCAGCACCGATCCCGACAACCGCATCATCGACAACCGCGCGGACTATGACGTCGTCGTGGTCGGGGCCAGCCTCGCCGGCTGCGCGGCGGCGATCGAGCTCGGCCGCGCCGGCCAGCGGGTGGCGCTGGTCGAGAAGCAACCCGATCCGAACGCCTTCAAGCGGATGTGCTCGCACTTCATCCAGGCCTCCGGGGTGCCGGCGATAGAACGGCTAGGCCTGCTCGAGCCGATCGAAGCGGCCGGCGGGCTGCGCCCGCAGATGCACATGTGGACCAGGTGGGGATGGGTCGAAGCGCCGGCCGACCGCGCCGGTCGCGGGGTCAACCTGCGCCGCGAGGTCCTCGACCCGCTGGTCCGCTCCACCGCGGCCGAGACGCCGGGGGTCGAGCCGATGCTGGGCTGGAGCGTCGAGAGCCTGCTGCGCGACGGCGGCGGCTTCGGCGGGGTGGTCGCCCGCGACAGGGCGGGCACCAGGCGGGAGATCCGCGGGCGCCTCACGGTGGGTGCTGACGGTCGCGACTCCTCGGTCGCCGAGCTCTCCGAGGTCCCGGTCAAGACCTACCCGCACAACCGCATCGCCTACGGCGGCTACTTCGAAGGCCCGCCGCCGAAGCACGCGCCCGACAGCACGATCTGGTTCCTCGACCCCCACTGGGCGGCGGCCTTCCCGACCGACAGCGGCCTCACCTTCTACGCAGCGATGCCGACCAAGGACCGCCTGCCCGAATTCAAGCGCGATCCCGAAGGAGCGCTGGTCAAGTTCGTCGCCGACGTGCCGGAGGCGCCGCCGATCCGGGACTCGCGGGCGACGGAACCGGTGCTCGGCAAGATCGAGATGACCAACCGGATGCGGAAGCCGGTGGCGCCCGGGCTGGCGCTGATCGGCGACGCGGCGCTCGCCACCGACCCGCTCTTCGGCGTCGGCTGCGGCTGGGCCTTCCAGTCGGCCGGCTGGCTCGCGCAGGCGGTGCTGCCGGCGCTGCAGGGCGAAGAGTCGCTGAAGCAGGGATTGGAGCGCTACCGCCGCCGCCACCGGCGGGAGCTGCGCGTCCACGCCTTCTTTATCCACGACTACGCCACCGGGCGGCCGATGAGCGCGGTCGAACGCCTGATGTTCTCCGCCGCCGCCCGCGACCCGAAGGCGGCCGAGCTGATGGACCGGATGGGAACCCGCCGGGTCAGGCCGGAGCAGATGATGCCGCGGATGCTGCCGCGGGCGCTCGCGGTCAACGCCCGGCACGCGCTGGCGCGATGAGCGCGGCGGTGCAACGCTCCAGCCTGCTCGCCGGCGGCACCCGCGCCCGCCTCGTCCAGGCCGGGCCGCCCGAGGCCGCCGAGGCGGTCGTCTTCGTCCACGGCAACCCCGGCTCGGCAGACGACTGGGTGCCGCTGGTCGGGGCCGCTGGTGCCGCCGGCCACCGCGCGGTCGCCTTCGACCTTCCCGACTTCGGCGAGACGATCGCCGCCGAGGGGTTCGAGCACACCCCGTTCGGCTACGCGGAGTTCCTCGGCGAAGCGCTCGGCGAGCTCGGGGTCGAGCGGGCGCGGCTGGTGCTGCACGACTTCGGCGGCCCGATCGGGCTGGTCTGGGCGATGGCCCATCCCGACGCCCTCGCCGGCATCGTCCTGATCGACACCGGCGTCCTCCCCGGCTACAAGTGGCACACCCTGGCGCGAATCTGGCGGACGCCGGTCCTCGGCGAGCTCTTCCAGGCGATCACCAACCGCGGCGGCTACCGGTTCGCGCTCAACCGCAACGAGCCGCGCGGGCTGCCGCGGGCATTCGTCGACCGGATGTACGACCACTACGACCGCCGCACGCGGCGGGCGGTGCTGAAGCTCTACCGGGCGACGCCGGACCCCGGCGGCATGTCCGAGAACCTGATCGGGCTCCTCGCCCCCCGCGACGTCCCGGCGCTGGTCATCTGGGGCGAGCACGACGCCTACCTGCCCTCCTCCTACGCCCAAGAGCAGGAGCGGGCCTTTCCCTCGGCCGAGGTCCACGTGCTCCCCGCCAGCGGCCACTGGCCCTTCGCCGACGCGCCGGAGACCGTCGAGCGGCTGCTCGTCGAGTTCCTCCAGCGCGGTTAGGCCGCGAAGCGCGCTTCCGAGCGGGCCTTGGCCTTGGCGGCCTCCTCCTCGCGGTTCTTCGGCGGCGCCGTGGTGACGAGGCGGTCGAGCAGCTGGCGGGTGACGTCGGCGACCGCCTCGACAGCCTCGTCGAAAGCCTCGGCATTGGCCTGCGAGGGCTTGGTCGAGCCGCTGATCTTGCGCACGTACTGCAGCGCCGAGGCCTGGATCTCCTCGTCGGTCGCGGGTGGATCGAAGTTATGGAGGGTTCTGATGTTTCTACACATGAACCGATCTTAGGCCCACGAAGGCGGTATGAAATCCTCCTCGGGGTGACCGACGCCGCCGAGGCCCGCGACAAGCGCTGGATCGCCCTGATCCTGCTCTGCTCGGCTCAGTTCGTGGTCGTGCTGGACGCCTCGATCGTCAACGTCGCCCTGCCGACGATCAAAGACGCACTCGACTTCAGCGAGAGCGGCCTGCCCTGGGTGGTCAACGCCTACGTGCTCACCTTCGGCGGCTTCCTCCTGCTCGGCGGCCGGCTTGCCGACCTGCTCGGCCGCCGCCGCGTCTTCATGTTCGGGCTGGTGCTCTTCGCCCTCGCTTCGCTGGCCGGCGGTCTGGCGAGCACCTCCGGCCAGCTGATCGCCGCCCGCGCCGTGCAGGGCCTCGGCGCCGCGATCCTCTCCCCCGCCGCCCTCTCGATCGTCGCCACCACCTTCCGCGACGGCGCCGAGCGCAACAAAGCGCTGGGCATCTGGGGCGCGGTCGCCGGCTCCGGCGGCGCCGCCGGGGTCCTGCTCGGTGGGGTCCTGACCGAATACGTCGGCTGGGAATGGGTCCTCTGGGTCAACGTCCCGATCGGGATCGCCGCCGCCGCGCTGAGCCCGAGCCTGATTGCCGAATCGCACTCCGAGCAGGAGGTCCGCACCTTCGACGTCGCCGGCGCGACGACGATCACCCTCGGCCTCTCGGCCCTCGTCTTCGCCCTGCTCGACGCCGAAGACGCCGGCTGGGGCTCGACCCAGACGATCGGCGTCCTCGCCGCCTCGGCGCTGCTGCTGATCGCCTTCGTCGCGATCGAGCGGCGGTCGCGGGCGCCGCTGGTGCCCTTCTCGATCTTCCGCCTGCGGACGATCACCGGCGCCAACGTGGTCGGGATCCTGGTCGGCGCCTCGCTCTTCTCGATGTTCTATTTCATCTCGCTCTACATGCAGCAGGTGCTCGGCTTCAGCGCGATCAAGGCCGGCCTCTCCTACCTGCCGCTGGCGGTCTCGATCATCCTCTCGGCCGGGATCGCCTCCAGCCTGGTGACCAAAGTCGGGTTCAAGCCAATCCTCGCCGCCGGCATGGCGCTGATCGCCGGTGGCCTCCTCTGGTTCAGCCAGATCTCCGCCGACGGCAGCTTCCTCGCCGACATCCTCGGCCCCTCGCTGCTCGCCGCCGTCGGCCTCGGCTTCGCCTTCGTCCCGGTCACGATCGCCGCCGTCTCCGGCGTCCAGGACCGCGAGCAGGGCCTCGCCAGCGGCCTGATCAACACCTCCCAGCAGGTCGGCGGCGCCCTCGGCCTCGCCGTCCTCGCCGCGATCGCCAACTCCGAGATCGGCACCTCCCAGGACCCCGCGACCCTCACCGACGGCTTCTCCTCCGCCTTCCTCGTCGGCGCCGGCTTCGCCCTCCTCGGCCTCGTCGCCACCCTGCTCCTGATCCGCACCGCGGACAGCAAGGCCCATGTGGCGCTGGGGACGGAACCGGCGACGGAATCGAGCCGCTAACCGCCAGAAGCGAGTCGAGAAACGTGGAAGTGGCATTCTTTTGAGGCACGGGTGTCAACTGTCTGCGGGGTGGTTCCCGCTTCAACCAGACTCGACCCGCCTCGCGGCGGGTCTTGTCGTTTCTGGAGACGCATCTGCTGCGACCGGCCGTCGCAGCGGTTAGGGTGAGCGGGTCTTGTCCCTTCGCCTCCCGAAGACGCTGAGCCTGGCCGCGCTGCTCTTGGCCGCGCTTGCGGTCTTCGTCTTCGGCGACTACAGCAGCGCCGCGCCGGGAGGGACCGTCACCGCCGTCTCCTCCTCGGCCTGCGGGCCGCTTCAGTACGGGGGCAAAGGCAATCCGGAGGCGATCGTCGTCTCCGACCTGCCGCTGCAGGGCGACTCCAAGCAGCGCTCGGAGCAGATGAACGACGCGATCCAGCTCGTCCTCGAAGGCGCGAACTGGCAGGCGGGCGGGGTCAAAGTCGGCTTCCAGGCCTGCGACGACTCGAACGCGAAGACCGGCCTCTGGACCAAGGCCCAGTGCCAGGCGAACGCCAACGCCTACGCGGGTAACCCCGGCGTCCTCGCCGTGATCGGCACGTACAACTCCGGCTGCGCCGAGGCGATGATCCCGATCCTCAGCCAGGCGCCGGGCGGCGGCGTGGCACTGGTCTCCCCCGGCAACACCCTGATCTGCCTCACCCAGTCGAGCCCCAGCTGCGGCAAGGGCGAGCCGAAGAGCCTCTATCCGGGGCGGCGGAACTACGCCCGCGTCGTCCCCAACGACGCCTACCAGGGCGCCGGCCTGGCCAGCTTCGCCAGGAAGCAGGGCGTCAAGAAGGCCTACGTCCTCTACGCCGGCAAGGACCCGACCAGCCTCGGCCAGGCGAAGACCTTCCGCGGCGCCGCCCGCGAGCTCGGCATCCACGTCGTCGGCTTCAAGGCCTGGAACGTCAAGGCCAAGGGCTACCGCGGGCTGATGGGGACGGTTGCCGACGCCGCCCCCGACGCCGTCCTTCTTGCCGGCCTCACCGAGTCCAATGGCGCCCGCCTGATCAAGGACAAGGTCGCGGTCCTCGGCCCCAACGGCGGCGTCAAGCTGCTCGCCCCCGACGGCTTCGCCCAGCAGTCGACGATCGACCTGGCGGGCAAGGCGTCGAAGGGGATGTACGCGAGCGTCCCCGGCCAGGTGCCGCAGAACCTCACCGGACAGGGCAAGAAGCTGGTCGGCGAACTGGAAGCGAAGCTCGGCGGCGGGCCGATCGAACTGTATGCGCCGTACGCGGGCCAGGCCGCGAGCGTCGTCCTCGAAGCGATCGGCGCCGGCCGCGATCGCACCGGCACGATCGACGCCGTGCGCTCGACCTCGGTCAAGAACGGGATCACCGGCAGCTTCGAGATCCTCCCCAGCGGCGATCCGAGCATCGGCCCGATCACCGTCTCGGTCGCCCGCAAGACCTTCGTGCCGTTCAGCGTGATCGAGCCGGGGCCGGCATTGGTCAAGGCCGCCCGGCACGGCTGAGCCTCCCGCCCGCGCTCTCCACCGCAAGAGGCACCGGCGCGGAGACGTCGAACAAGTCGCGGTGAGCGCCACGGCCGCAGAGACGCCCGCCCACTACGAGCCCGGGATGGACGCTCGCAGCACGCGGGTCGCCGAACGGCTGAAAACGCCGATGCTGATCGCCGCGGCGCTGACCCTGCCCACGGTGGCGATCTCCGAGTCCCAGCCGGGCGGGCTGCTGCAGCAGGTCGCCGTCGGGCTCAACTGGGTGACCTGGACCGCATTCCTGTTCGAGTTCGTGGTCATGCTCTCCGTCGTCCCCGACCGGGGCAAGTGGCTGCGCCACCACCCGCTCGACTTCGTCATCGTCTTCTTCACCCCGCCGGTCCTGCCCGCCGGCCTGCAGAGCCTGCGTGTCCTGCGCCTGCTGCGACTGCTCCGCCTCCTGCGCCTGGCCCAGCTCTCGCGCGAGGTCTTCTCGCTCGAGGGCGTCCGCTACGCGGCCCTGCTGGCGACGCTGACCGTGGTCGGCGGCGCCGCCCTCTTCGATGCCTTCGAGCAGCGGCAGGACCTCGACTTCTGGGACGACATCTACTGGGCGATCACGACGATGACGACCCTCGGCTCCAACATCGAGCCGACCACCACCGGTGGCGAGATCGTCTCCGTGGTCGTCCTCTCGGTCGGGATCGGCTTCGTCGCCCTCCTCACCGGCTCCTTCGCCCAGCGCTTCCTGGCGCCGGAAATCGCCGAGATCGAGGAGGAGCTGGAGGAGGAGAAGATGAGCGCCGAGGCGCTGGCCCTTCGCGAACTGAAAAGCGTCCAGGAGCAGCTGCAGGCACTCGAGCTCGCGATCGAGAGGATGGCGAACCGAACGTAATTGTCCCCGCATACCGGGGACAAGTGCGTTCAGTCGCCCTTCGCCTGCTCCTCGGCGATCTTCGACTCCAGCTCCTTCATCACGTCGGGATCGCGCAGGGTGGTGACATCGCCCAGGGCGCGACCCTCGGCGATGTCGCGCAGCAGCCTGCGCATGATCTTGCCGGAGCGGGTCTTCGGCAGGTCGCCCGCCCAGACGATCCGCTTCGGGCGGGCGAATTTGCCGATCCGCTCCGCCACCGTGGCGCGGATGCCCTCGACCAGCTCCCCGCTCTCCTCGCTGTCGCCGCGCAGGGTGACGAAGGCGCAGATCGCCTGGCCGGTGTCCTCGTCGGTTTCGCCGATCACCGCCGCCTCGGCGACGTCGGGGTGGGCGACGATCGCCGACTCGACCTCGGCGGTCGAAAGCCGGTGGCCGGAGACGTTGACGACGTCGTCGATCCGGCCGATCACCCAGAAGTAGCCGTCGGCGTCGCGGCGGGCGGCGTCGCCGACCAAATAGCGCTCCACCCCGAAGCGGGAAAAATAAGTCTCGACGAAACGGTCGTCCTCTTTGTAGAGGCCGCGCAGCATCGAGGGCCAGGGGCGCTCCAAGACCAGCAGGCCCTGCCCCTCCCCCACCGGCTCGCCCTCGGACTCGTCGACGACCTGCGCCTCGACCCCCGGGAACGGCGTCGTCGCCGAGCCCGGCTTGGTCGCGGTGATCCCCGGCAGCGGCGAGATCATGATCGCGCCGGTCTCCGTCTGCCACCAGGTGTCGACGATCGGGCAGCGGCCGCCGCCGATCACCTCGTGGTACCAGAGCCAGGCCTTGGGGTTGATCGGCTCGCCGACCGAGCCCAGCAGCCGCAGCGAGGAGAGGTCGTGTTCGGCGGGGATCTCCGCGCCCCACTTGATGAAGGTGCGGATCGCGGTCGGCGCCGCGTAGAGGATCGTCGCCTTGTAGCGGGCGGCGACCTCCCACCAGATCCCTTTATGCGGGTAGTCCGGGGCCCCCTCCCACATCACCGAGGTGGCGCCGTTGGCGAGCGGCCCGTAGACGATGTAGGAGTGGCCGGTGACCCAGCCGACGTCGGCGGCGCACCAGTAGACGTCGGACTCGGGCTTCAGGTCGAAGACGTAGCGGTGGGTCGCGGTGACGCCGGCCATATAGCCGCCGGTGGTGTGGAGGATCCCCTTCGGCTTCGCCGTCGAGCCGGACGTGTAGAGGATGTAGAGCGGGTGCTCGGCCTCCATCGGCTCCGCCGGGCACTCCGGGTCGGCCGCCGCCATCGCCTCGTCGTAGAAGACGTCGCGCCCCTCGGTCATCGGGCAGTCGATCCCGGTGTGGCGGACGACGACGATCTTCTCCAGCGCATGGTGGTTGGCCATGTGCTCGTCGACCTGCGGCTTGATCGGCGCCGTCTTGCCTTTGCGCCGGGCGCCGTCGACGGTGACCAGCGCCTTGGCTTCCGAGAAGTCCATCCGCTCGGCGACCGACTCGGCCGAAAAGCCGCCGAAGACGACGTTGTGCGGGGCGCCGATCCGGGCGCAGGCGAGCATCGCGACGACGACCTCGGGGATCATCGGCAGGTAGATCCCGACCACGTCGCCCTTCTCGACGCCGAGGTCCTTGAGCGCGTTGGCGAAGCGCTGGACGTCGCGGTGGAGCTCGGCGTAGGTGACGTCGCGCTCCTCGCCCTCCTCACCGCGCCAGTGGTAGGCGACGCGCCCGCCGTTGCCGGCCTCGACGTGGCGGTCGAGGCAGTTGTAGCTGGCGTTCAGCCGCCCGTCGGCGAACCACTTGTAGAAGGGCGGGTTGGAGTCGTCGAGACCCTGGCTCGGCTCGACGTCCCAGTCGAGCAGCTCCTTCGCCTGCGCCGTCCACCAAGCCTCGGGGTCGGCGGCCGCTTCCTCGTAGACCTTCGGGTCCGACCACAGCGCATTCGCCCGGAACTCCTCGGGCGGCTCGAACCTCTCGACCGCGAGCATCTCCTCCAACCGCTGCTCAAGATCCATGGCGCAAACCTACCCGAGGACGCGCCCTCAGAACATCGTTTCCATCGTTGTCCTCGTCATCACGAGGAAAAGGGTGGAAACGATGTCGCTAGAGGCCTGCCGGGTGGCGGGCTATGAAGCCTTCCGGCGAGTCGACCCAGGGGTCGTGCCAGCGCGGGCCGGGGCCGCCGACGGTGTCGAAGGCGATGCCGGCGACGACCATCCAGGCGTGGCCGGAGTTGGCGTAGACCGTGATCCACTGGCCGGGCCCGGGTTCGCCCCAGGTCTCAAGGCCGGTCGAGTCAAGCGGGCTTTCCAGCAGGCCGCCGCCGTGCAGCGCGTAGCTGACCGCGCCGGAGCAGTCGTAACCGGAGGATTCGAAGGAGCCGTGGCCGCCGCCCCAGATGTAGGGGGTGGTGGCGATCGCGTTGCCGGCGGAGATCACGTCCTTGACCGCCTGCGGGGCCGAGGCCGGGGCGCTCGCTTCGCTTTCGCTCAGCACCTGCGCTTCCTGACCCGGGTTGAGCGGGGCCGGGAGCTGGCCGGTGGTCGCGTCGCCGCCTTCGGAGGCGACCTGTTCGGAGATCGCCGAGAGGTTGTCGCTGAGCGCCGCTTCGCGCGACTGCAGCGCGTCGAGGGCTTCCTGGCGTTCGGCCTGTTCGGCCTTCAGTTCGTGGAAACGGGCCGAAGCTTCCTGGCTGGCGGCGGCGGCTTCGCGCTCCTTGGCGGCGACCGCGTCGCGCACTTCTTCGATCTCGGCGCGCTTCTCGTCGAGCCGTTCGACCGCCGAGCGGACCTGGTCGCGCAGCGTCTTCACCCGGTTGACGACCGCGTCGTCGTATTCCTGGATCTGGCGCAGGTAATCCGTCTGCGCCGCCATCTCGCTCCAGTCTTCGGATTCGAGGATCGCGTTCGCGATGTCCGGCGATCCCGACTCGTAGATCGCGACGAGCCGCTCGCTCAGCACCCCCATCGCCCGCTGCAGCTTCGCCCGCACCTGCTCCAGGTGGTCTTCTTCGGCTTCCAGCGCCGCGGTCGCCCGCTTCAGCTCCGCTTCCTTTTCGGCCAGTTCGGCCTCGGCCGCTTCCTGTTCCTGGCGCAGGGCCGAGACTTCGCCCAGCTTCGCGTCGATCGCCCGGTTCTGTTCGGCGATCGTCGCGACCAGGTCGTCCCCCTGCGCGCGGACCCCTTCGAGCTTGTCGCGCGTCTGTTCGAGCTTTTCCTGCGGATCGGCAGGGGCGGTTTCCGCCCAGGCGATCGCTACCGCGCAGGTGGCGGCGAAAAGCAACGCGGCGAGGACCAAAAGGCGCCGCGCCGCGCTCATGGAGGAGCTGAACAGCACGGCGGCGCAGGCTAGCGGAGCTGCCTAAAGCGGCTGCAAGTGGTCGATAACCCGCAAGTTCGCTTGCAATTTGCGGGTTTTGAAGGAGTCCGGGGGTCGCTGCCGACCCCCGGACCCTGACTGGATCAGGCCAGCAACTTGGCCTTGGCCTGGTCGAACTCGGCCTGGCTGAGATCGCCTTTGGCCTTCAGCTCGGACAGCTTGTGCAGCTCGTCGGCGGAAGAGCCGGATCCGGCCTGCTCCCGCACGTATTCGTCGAAATGCTTTTTCGCGTCGGCCTGGGCCTTGATCGTGCGATCGCGCATCCCGTTTCCACGGGCGATCAGGTAGATCAGCGAGGCCAGGAAGGGGACGACGACAAGGAACAGACACCACCCCGCCTTGCCCCAGCCCGAAATCTCGTGGTCGCGGAAGAGATCGGTGAGGATGGTGATCAGGATCCAGATCCAGATCACGAAGAAGAACACCTCGAGCGCGATGAGGAGGAGTTCCCCAAAGCTCACATCGGCAATCGGGAGCGGCACGTTTTTTCCTTTCGTGATTTGCAGCGGCTGTCACTCGCCGCGTACCTAGGTTCCCCGACCTTAGTCCTCCCTCCTGCTTGCTGCATCCGTAGTTTTCAATCGAATCGCGAAAAGCACGATCGCGACCGAGGTGGCGAGGTTGAGGCTGGAGACCCCCTCGCGCATCGGAATCGAGATCCGCGCATCGGCTCGCTCGAAGACCTCCGAGCTGAGGCCGTGGCGCTCGGTGCCGAAGGCGAGGACGGCGCGGTCCGGCAGCTGCTCGGCGGCCAGCTCCTCCCCCTCGGGGTCGATCGCCAGCAGCGGCCGGTCGCTCGCCGGCAGCGAGTCCGCCCTGCCGACCGGAAGCGCGAACTGCAGCCCGGCGGCGCCGCGCACCGCGTCGGGGTGCCAGGGGTCGTTCTCGCCGGTTGCGATCAGCGCCGCCGCCCCGGCCGCCGCCGCGACCCTGATGCAGGCGCCGATGTTGCCCATGTTGCGCGGCTGCTCCAGGAGGACCGCCGGCGCCGGGTCCGGCGCCGCCAGAGCCGCGGCGAGGTCGACCCGCGGCCGGCGGGCGATCGCGGCGACCCCGGTGTGCGGGATCAGCGGCACGAGGCCACCGAGCGTCGCTTCGTCCACCGTCTCGACCCGGCCGGCGATCTGCCCCACCAGATCGGGAGCCAGGTCGCCGGCCATCGCCTCCAACGCCGGGGGGTCTACCGCTACCGCCTCGACCAGCTCGGCGCCGAAGCGCAGCGCGTGCTTGAGCGCGTGGAAGCCCTCGACGACGGTCAGCTCGGGATCGCGCCGGGCGGTGCGGAAGCGCACGGCGCGATCGTGCTCTGCGCGGCCCATCCGCGCATCATTACCGGCTCAGCTCGCCAGCTGCGCCTGCGCGAGCTGGTCGCGGCCGCTCGCCTTGGCCAGGTAGAGCGCCTCGTCGGCGCGCCGCAGCAGGTCGTCGATCGACTCGCCGTGGTCCCAGAGGGCGAGGCCGGCAGAGCAGGTCTGGCCCATCGGCGTCGTCTGCCGCAGCCGTTCGACGACCTCGGTCGCCTGCTCGGGCTCGGTGTCCGGCAGCAGGACGAGGAACTCCTCGCCGCCGAAGCGCACCAGTGTGTCCTCACCGCGCAGGGCCCCGTCCCACTCGCGGGCGCAGGCGCGCAGCACCTCGTCGCCGGCGAGGTGGCCGTGGCTGTCGTTGTAGGCCTTGAAGTGGTCGATGTCGACGATCGCCAGGCTCAGCGGCTGCTCGTTGCGCCGGGCGCGGGCCATCTCCCGCGGCAGCATCTCCTGCAGCACCCGGCGGTTGGGCAGGCCGGTGAGGGCGTCGTGCCGGGCCAGGTCCTGCACCTCGCCGAGCAGCCGCTCGCGCTCGTCCTCGATCAGCTTCAGCTGGGTGACGTCGGTGGAGCGGGCGTAGACGAGGCCCTCGTCCTTGGCCAGGGTCGAGCTCGTGCGCAGCCAGTGCCAGCTGCCGTCCTTGGCCCGGACCCGCGTCTCGAGGCTGGCCGAGACGCCGGTCTGGAACAGGCTCAGCGCCTCGGCAAGGGCGCTCTCGTGGTCGTCGGGGTGGGTGAGGTCGAGCAGGCGCGTCCCCTCCAGCTCTTCGGCCGAGTAGCCGAGCTGGCGGGTCCAGGCGCCGTTGACCTCGCGGCAGCGCCCTTCCTCGTCCATCGTGCAGAGCAGGTCGTGGGAGAGCTCGAAGAACCGCCGGGCGCGCTTGTCGGACCGGGTCTGGGCCCTGACCACACCGGTTATCAGCAGCATCACCACGCTGAGCGAGATGACGGTGAAGAGCCAGCGGGTCAACGGCGAGTAGCCGGCCGTGCTTTCGACCAGCAGCAGGGTCGCCCCGTAGACGGCGAGCAGCCAGGCGAGGTGCGCGATCGCCAGGCGCCGCGGAAAGAAGTAGGACGAGATCAGGGTCGCCCAGACGAAGATCGTCCCGTACTGGCCGACCGCGGCGCCGGACTCGATGATCAGCAGCCCGGTGGCGACGACGCTGGCGGCGACGATGACGTGGACCGCCGGACGCCGGATGCGGCCGACGAAGAAGGCGCAGCCGAGACCGACGAGGGCCATCGCGGCGGCGGTGAGGAGCAGCGCGGTTTCGTCGCCGCCGCTCGGGTGCGGCAGCGCCAGCGAGAGGGCGACGAGGCCGGCGCCGCCGATCGGGAGCGCCGCGGCGGCGCGCGCTTCCCAGCTGCCGGTGGGGAGCTTCTTTACCCGGTTTTGGGGAGGCGCCATGCCTGGGGCATCGGCAAACGCGGCTGTTTCCTTTAGCCGCGGACGACCTGGAACTGGCTCATCAGACCGTGGTCCTCGTGGTCGAGCATGTGGCAGTGGACGACGAACTTCCCGGTGTAGTCGGCGAAGTGACCCGCAACGAGAATTCTTTCATTGGGGTAGACGAAGAACGTCTCCTTCAAGCAGTCTTCGTAGTCGGGCGGCGGCTTGCCGTTGCGCTCCAGCAGGTACCAGTCGGTGTGGTGCAGGTGCATCACGTGGGCGACGTTGGTCTTATTGACGATCTCCCAGGTCTCGGTGCTGTTGAGCTTCGGAAAGGCGTCGGCGTAGGCGGGGTTGAAGGTGCGACCGTTGATCCGCCAGGTGGTCTTGAAGAAGCCGCCGATCGTCACCTCCCAGCGGTGATCGGGTTTGCGCTTCGCCTTGCGGGTCCAGGCGGGCAGCGGCCGCAGGTGGCGCGGGACCCTGCTGCGATCAGGGACGCGGTCGTTTCCGACCCGGAACTGCATCAGGGCGCCGCCGTAGGTGTGGGCGCCGGTGGGGTTGCGGCCGGCGTGGCGTTTGCTGCTGCGCAACTCGACGCTCTCGCCGCGGGCACGGGAGAAGTCGACGATCACCTCGACCCGCTCGGCCGGCCCGAGGAGGATCTCGCGGCGGGGGATCGGCTTCGGCATCAGCCCGCTCTCGGTCGCGATCTGGATCATCGGCAGGCCGCCGCTGAGCTGCAGGTTGTAGCTGCGGAAGGAGGAGACGTTGAGCAGTCGCAGCCGGTAGCGGCAGGCCTCGACCCGGTGGTGGGGCATGAAGGCGCCGTTGACGAGGATCGTCTCGGCGAGGATGCCGTCGGCGGGAGGCCGCCTGCCGTCCTTGAAGGGGTTGGTGAGCTGGTTGCTCGGGTCGAAGGTGCGGTCGCAGATCATCAGCGGCAGGTCGCGCTCGCCCTCGGGCAGCGGCAGCGACCCCTCGAAATCGTCGTCGACGATCCACATCCCGGCCAGCCCTTTCCAGACATGCGGGGCGGTGCGGTCGAGGCGGTGGTCGTGGTACCACTGGAACGAGGCGCGTTCGGGGTGGCCGTCCTCGGTCAGCTCGTAGACGTAGGTTTTGCGCCGGCCGGGCTCCAGCAGGGTGTCGTTGCCCGACTCGCGCGCCGAGAGGCCGCGCGGGATGCGGCAGAAGAGAGAGTTCGGCTGGCGCTCGGTGAGGCCGCCGGGCTGGCCGTCGAACTGGGTGCGGTTGTGGCCACCGTGCAGGTGGACCGAGAGCTCCCCCACCTTCTCCGGCAGCTGGTGGTGGAAGGTGACGCGGATGCGTTGCCCGGCGCGGCGGCGGATCGTCGGGCCGGGGAAGCTGCCGCCGTAAGTCCAGAGCCTGGTCTTCGGGCCCGGAAGGATCTGCTGCTCGGCCTCGCGGATCGGGATCCGGATGTGGTCGTCGCGCAGGACCGGCGGGATCGGCAGCCGGGCGCGGAACGGGGTGGCGGCCAGCGCCTGCGGCGGCTCCGCGCTCAGCGGCACGAGGCCGCCGCTCCTGCCGCGAATCGGCAGGAGGGTGGCCAGGGCGCCGCCGCCGAGGGCGCCGAGGAAAGCTCGGCGCCCGAAGCGGCGGTGCGGGACTGAGGGCTTCCCAGCCGTGTCGCTAGCTGGTCGGCGCGGGCAGCGGCGGAACCACCGGCGCGACGACGTTCACCTTGCCCTGCATCCAGGGGTGCACCGCGCACATGTAGTACAGGGTCGTGCCTGCTTCGGCGGTGACTTCCTGGCTCAGGGTCTGACCCTTCTTTTCGGTGAACCAGGAATCACCCTTCTTACCGGTGGCGTTGCCGGCGGTGCTCCAACCGGCGGGGCCCGCCTTGGCCGGGTTCTTGGTGATCTCTTCGGTTTTCGGGTTGAAACCGTGCCAGATCGCGATCGCGAGGCAGATGTGTTTCGGGGTGAAGCAGTTCTTTCGCGCTTTCGGGGTCTTCGGCTGCGAGCTCTTGGTGACCAGCGAGAAGGTGTGCGGGCCGACCTGTTTCGGGTTCGTGTCGTTGACGATTTCCAGCTGGTCGCCGACGGTGACCGATTCCGGCCCGACGAACTTCAGCTTCCCCTTGGTCAGCTCGATGTCGACCTTCTGGGTGACGCCGGTGGGCGTCGCGGCGGTGGCGATGCCGGAGCCGGCGAGGACGAGGATCGCGCTCGAAGCGGCGAGAGCCAGGGCCCGCAGCGGGACGCGGCGTGAAAGCTTGCTGTGCAAGGCGTGCCTTTCTGTGACGAGGAACTTGAACGGTCGGGGCGGTTTCCCCGGGACCGACGGCGCACGGTATTACGCGCGGCGGCCGAGTTCAACGAGCAAGCGGCGGCGTACTCGCTTTTGGACGGATTCCACCCCCGGTAACCTTGACCCGCACGAGTGCCGACTTTTCTCCACACCTGCTACCGCATCGGCGACATCGACCGCTCGGTCGGCTTCTACGAGAAGCTCGGCTTCGAGGAGGTGCGGCGGATGCCGATCGGCGACGAGGCGATCAACGTCTTCATGGCGATGCCGGGCGAGGACCCCCGCCTGGAGCTGACCTACAACCACGGCGTCGCCGAGTACGACCACGGCACCGGCTACAACCACATCGCCCTCGGCGTCGAGGACCTCGACGGCACCCTGGAGCGCCTCGCCTCCCTCGGCATCGAGCCGGAAAAGCCGCCCTACCGCCCCGGCGGCCGCACCGAGGGCCACCGCATCTGCTTCGTCAGGGACCCCGACGGCTACCGCGTTGAGCTGATCGGAAACTGAGCGCTTTGCTGGCAGTGTCGACGGGGGTCGCGATCGCCTACGGAATCGCCATATGGGGCGTGCTGATCGTCGCCCCGGCAACGATCACGGCGCTGAAGGGCCAGTGGCTCCTGTTCGTCGCCGGCTGGCTCACGCTGGGGTTGGTCTGGTGGATCGCCGCCCTGCGGCTCGCGCGGCCGGGGTCCTGGTGGGCCCGCCGCTTCTATGACCCCGGCAAACTGGCGCGAGCGGAAGCCCGGTACGGCGCGCCCGGGCGCGACCGGACTTGATTAGAGGGGCGCACGGCTCGCAACCGCGTTCGTCCTGCTCCTAGCAAGGCGAACGGTCGCAGGGGCGCCGATATGGGGACGAGGCTGACTGGAAGCCCCGTCCTGTCCAACGGCCCAAGACCTCAGTGCGGTCCCGGGCAGTTCGGTTGGTCGTTGTCGCTCGCGCAGGGGCCGCTTCCGGGATGGAAGTGGCCGGACCCTCCGGCGCTGTTCGGGCCGCCGAACGCGGCTGCCGGACCGACCGCCATCAATGCGATGGCCGCAGTGAGAGCCGCGACCTTGCGGATGCGCATGCTCATCATTACCTCCTTCTTCGCCCAGGACCGGTCGCCCGCGAGAAAAGGGGCACAAGGCGAGTTTTGTATAGGTCCCGCCTACCCGAACATCCGTTGAGTATTCGTTTGAACCCCACTCCGCCAGGGAAGCGCGGAGCCGCGAACCCGGGCTAGCCGGGGCTGACGCCGCCGCCGGCTGGGGGTGCGGGCGTCGGGTTCGGCGTCGGCGTCGGAGTGGGTTCGGGGGTAGGTTCGGGGTCGGGGGTGTTTTCTTCGCCGCCTTCGTCGCCGCCCTTTTCCTTGCCCTTGTCTTCGCTTTCTTCTTCTTCGCCTTCGTAGGTTTCTTCTTCTTCGTAGCTGTTGTAGGAGCTCGAAGAGGTGTGTTCGCTGTCGAGGCCTTCGAGGTCGGGCGCGGTGCCGGTTTCGAACGGCGGGCAGTCGCCTTCCACAGCTTCGGACATGTAGTTGGCCCAGATCGGGCCGGCGGTGGGACCGCCGAAGCCGGTGTATTCGCGCGAGGTCGGGTGGCCGACCCAGACGGCGGTCGAGAAGAGCGGCGTGAAGCCGACGAACCAGGCGTCGGAGAGCTCCTCCGAGGTGCCGGTCTTGCCGGCCGCGTCGGTGCAGCCCATCGTGGTGTAGCCGGCGCCGGTCCCCTGGGTGATCACGCCCTCCAGGATGCGGGTCACTTCGTAGGCCTGGCCCTCGGTGAGCACGCGTTCGCCCGAGTCTTTCTCGAAGTCGTCGACCTTGCCGTCGGGGAACTCGACCTTGCTCACCGCGGTCGGGTCGTGGTGGATGCCGCCGCTGGCCAGGGTCGCGTAGGCGTCGGCCATTTCCAGCGGCGTGACGCCGATGCCGAGACCGCCGATCCCCTCGGCCGGCACCGACTGCAGCGGCGATTCGATCCCCATTTCCTTCGCCGTTTCGGTCACCGATTCCGGCCCGACGTCGAGGTCGAGCTGGGCGAAGACGACGTTGACGGAATCCCAGGTGGCGCTTTCCAGGTTGTAGGTGCCGCCGCCCTCGCCCTCGGAGTTGTTGACCGTCCAGGTGCCGCCGCCGGGAATTTCGAGGGTCTTCGGCGAGGTGCCGTCGTAGTAGGTGCTGCTCGGATCGATCCCCTCCTTCACCGCGGTGGTGAGGACGAAGGTCTTGAACGAGGAGCCCGGCTGCCGGCGCGCCTGCCAGGCGTAGTTGAATTCGCTTTCGTCGGCGAAGCCTTCGGTCGAGGCGAGGGCGACGATCGCGCCGTTCTTCGGGTTGACCGAGGCGAGGCCGGCGACCGGGCCGCCTTCGGAGTAACAGACGGAGCAGTAGTTTTCGACCGCGTATTCGGCCTTCGCCTGCAGGTCCGGGTCGATCGTCGTGTACGCCTTCAGCCCGCCTTTGCGGACGGTGTTGATCCCGTACTCCTCGATCAGTTCGTTCTGCACCAGGTCGAAGAGGAACGGGTCCTTGATCACCTGGTACTTGTCGCCGGGGTTGAGGCCGAGACCGTGGGTTTTCGCTTCGCGGTATTCGTTGCCGGTGATGTAGCCCTGTTCGTTCATCACCAGGAGGACCTCGTTGCGCCGCTTCAGCGCCGCTTTCGGGTCGAGGAAGGGGTTGTATTCGGAGGGCGCCTGCGGCAGGCCGGCGAGCAGCGCCGCCTCGGTCAGGTTGAGGTCCTTGGCCGGCTTGGAGAAGTAGGTCTGCGAGGCGGCCTCGGCGCCGACCGCGGTCTGCCCTTCGACCGTCCCGTAGGGCGCGCTGTTGAGGTACTGGGTGAGGATCCAGTTCTTGTCGTGGGCTTCCTCGAGCTCGACCGCCAGCGAGGCTTCGATCAGCTTTCGCTTGATCGTGTTTTCCGGGTTGTGGATGTAGAGGTTGCGGACTAGCTGCTGGGTGATCGTCGATGCGCCCTGGACCGCGGCGCCGGCCTGCAGGTCCTTCCAGGCGGCGCGGGCGATGCCTTCGTAGTCGAGGGCGCCGTGCTCGAAGAAATTCTTGTCCTCGATCGCGATCGTCGCGTCGCGCAGCACCTGCGGCTGCGACTTTTCCGGCAGCGGCTGGCGCACGTTTTCGGAGCGGATGAACCCGATCAGGCTGCCGTCGGCGGCGTAGATCGCCGAGGAGCGCCCCTTCTGCACCGGCTTCAGGCTGGAGAGCGGCGGCGCCGAGTTGTAGATGTTGATCGCCCAGGCCGCTGCGATGCCACCGGCGATCAGCACAAGCGCGGCGAGGATTCCCAGCGGGATCGCGACCTTGTGCCAGATGGGATGGTGCGGCTTCCGGCGCCGCCTGCGGACCCGCGTGGCCATTCGACGCAAAATTGTAGGGAGGGTCGACCGCCGGCCCCCCTCGCGGGCGGGTGCCCGCAAGCGCGCTTGCCGCCCCGATAGGCTCGCCGCCGCAGGCTCTGTCAAGGGGATGAGGGAGGAAAAGTGAAACTCGTAATCGGGATCGTTCGCCCCGAGCAGGCGAACCAGGTTCTCGAGGCGCTCTACCGGGCCGAGGTCCGGGGCTTCTCGATGAGCCGGGTCCAAGGCCACGGCGGCGAGATGGACCGGGTCGAGACCTACCGCGGCACGACCGTGCAGATGGGCCTCTCCGAGAAGGTGCGCTTCGAGGTCGCCGTCTCCGACAACTTCGTCGATACGACCGTGCAGGCGCTCTGCGAGGGCGGCCGCACCGGCGAAGTCGGCGACGGCAAGATCTTCGTCGTGCCGCTCGACCACGCGGTGCGGATCCGCACCGGAGACAGCGACGAGGGCGCCGTGACGCCGGTGAACAAATGAGCGGCGGGATCGACACCGGGGATACCGCCTGGATGCTGATCGCCACCGCGCTGGTGCTGCTGATGACGCCGGCGCTGGGGCTCTTCTACGCCGGGCTGGTGCGCTCGAAGAACACCCTCAACACCTTCATGATGAGCGTCGCCGCGATCGCGGTCGCGACGGTCACCTGGGCGGCGGTCGGCTACTCCCTCGCCTTCGACGGCGGCGGCAGCCTGATCGGCGGCCTCGGCAACGCCTTCATGCAGGGCGTCGACTTCGCCCCGCGGGAAGGGACGGCGATCCCCGAGCTCGTCTTCTTCGCCTTCCAGGCGACCTTCTGCATCATCACCACGGCGCTGATCTCCGGCGCGGTGGTCGAGCGGATGCGCTTCGGCCCCTTCCTCGTCTTCGCGGCGCTGTGGTCGGTACTGGTCTACGCCGTGATGGCCCACTGGGCCTTCGGCGGCGGCTGGCTGATCTCCGGCGGCACCCTGGACTTCGCCGGCGGCGTTCCGGTCGAGATGGCCTCCGGCTTCTCCGCCTTGGCGGCGGCGCTGGTGGTCGGCGCCCGCAAGGATTACGGCCGCCAGGCGCTGCTCCCGCACAACGCGATGTACGTGCTGCTCGGTGCCGGCCTGCTGTGGTTCGGCTGGTTCGGGTTCAACGGCGGCAGCGGCTTCTCGACCGGCCAGAACAGCGTCCTCGCCTTCACCAACACGCTGCTCTGCCCGGCGGCGACGCTGGTCGTCTGGTTCGCCCTCGACCTGATGCGGGGGCGCAAAGTGACGGCGATCGGCGCCGCCACGGCGATCATCGTCGGCTGCGTCCTGATCACCCCGGCGGGCGGCTACGTCAGCCCCGGCTGGGCGATGCTGCTCGGCGCCCTGGGGGCGATCCCCAGCTACGCGATCATCGTCTGGCGCACGCGGACCCGGGTCGACGAGACCCTCGACGTGCTCGCCGCCCACGGCACCGCGGGTTTCATCGGCATCCTCTTCATCGGCTTCTTCGCGCAGGAGGCGTGGAACGGCGTCTCCGACGGCCTCTTCTACGGAAACGCCGGACAGCTGCTCGACCAGCTCTGGGCCGCCCTGGCGGCGCCGGCTTACGCCTTCGTCGCCACCTTCATCCTGCTGAAGCTGATCGGCGCTGTTATGCCGTTGCGAGCTACCGATCGCGAGGAGGCCATGGGCATGGATGTCGTCCAACATGGCGAGGAGGCCTACGTAACCGGCGAGGGAGCAATCCTGCTCCTGCCGGACGATCACGAGAAGGTCGCAATCCCAGTCGCCGATCCCGGCTGAGGCAGCTTGGGGGCCGGGGGTACCTCCTCCAGACACTCAACATCGAGCCATTGGCGAGATGTGTCTGGAGGAGGTACCCCCGGCCCCCTCTACGCCCTAAGCCTGTACCCCTTGCTGAAGAGGCGCAGGTTGACGAGGAAGAGGGCTGCCGTCGCCGCAGTGAGAGCGAGAAGTGAGAGCTCGATGCTTACTTCGGTGTAGCCGACGAAGCCGTAGCGGACGAGGTTGATCATGTAGTAGATCGGGTTGAAGTGGGTCAGCGTCTCGTAGGGCTGGGGCAGCAGGGCCGCCGAGTAGAAGACGCCGCCGAGGAAGATCAGCGGGGTGAGGACGAAGGTCTGGGCGAAGGCGACGTCGTCGAACTGTTCGGCGCGGACGCCGATCAGGACGCCGAGCTGGCTGAAGAAGAAGCCGACCAGGAAGAGCGACGGGATCAGGACCAGGACGTGTTCGACCGGGAGACCGACGAGGACGACCGAGACGAGGAAGGTCAGTACCGCGACGATCAAGCCGCGCATGAAGCCGCCGAGCGAGAAAGCGAGCAACAGCTCGGCCGGCGAGGCGGGCGAAGAGAGCTGGTCCTGGATCGCGCCCTGGAACTTCTGCTGGAGGATCGAGGACGAGTTGTTGGAGAAGGCGTTGGTCGAGAAGGCCATCATGATCAGGCCGGGGATCACGAAGACGACGTAGTCGATCCCGTGCAGCTTGTCGATCCGGGAGCCGAGGGCGGCGCCGAAGACCGAGATGTAGAGGAAGGTTTCCAGCAGCGGCGCGCCGAGGGTCTGCTTCTTAATCTTCATGAAGCGGTTGACCTCGCGGCGCCAAAGGGTCGCGAAGCGGATCTGCGCGGCGCTCACGGGGCGACCTCGGGCTCGAGCTCGATGTGCGAGCGGGAGAGCTCTTTGCGCCCGACCAGCGCCAGGTAGGCGTCCTCCAGGTTGGGCACGTCGAAGCGGGCGGCGAGCTCGTCGCTGGTCCCCTCGGCGACGATCTGGCCCTCGGCGATGAAGGCGATCCGGTCGCAGAGCTGCTCGGCCTCCTCCAGGTAGTGGGTGGTGAGCAGGATCGTCGTCCCCTCCTGGTTGATTTTCTGGACGTAGTGCCAGAGCTCGAGCCGCAGCTCGACGTCGACGCCGGCGGTCGGCTCGTCGAGGATCAGCAGCCGCGGCCGGTGCATCACCGCGCGGGCGAGGATCAGCCGCCGTTTCATCCCGCCGGAGAGGGTGCGGGTGCGTTCGTCGCGCTTCTCGGTCAGGGAGAAGGTCTCCAGCAGCTCCTTGGTCCGCTCGCGGCGCTCGCGGCGGGGCATCCCGAAGTAGCCGGCGTGGTAGTCGAGCGTCTCCTCGACGGTCAGGAACCAGTCGATGTTCGCCTCCTGCGGGGCGAGGCCGACCGCCTGCCGCGCCTCGGCGTAGTTGTCGATCGCGTCGTGGCCAAAGACCGCGATCGAGCCGCCGGTCGGCTGCGCCAGCCCGGTGGTGCAGTGGATCAGGGTCGACTTGCCGGCGCCGTTGGGGCCGAGCAGGCCGAACAGCTCACCCTCCTCGACATCGAGCGAGACGCCGCGCAGCGCCTCCACCCCGGTCGGGTAGCGCTTCTCCAGGTCGGTGATGTCGAGTGCCTTCATCGCGATGGACGACTCTAGCCATAGGCTGCACTCGTGCCCGCGCCGCTGCTCGCCGTCGACGCTCCCTCGATGCTGTTCCGCGCCTTCTACGCGCTGCCGAGCAAGATCGTCGGCCCCGACGGGCGACCGGTGAACGCGCTGCTGGGGACGGCGAACCTGATTCTGCGCGAGGTCGAAGTGCACCGCCCGCGGGCGGTCGTCCTCTGCTTCGGCCCCGACGCCGCCGCCTACCGGACCGAGCTCTACCCCGCCTACCACGCCGAGCGCGAGGAGGCGATGCCCGACGAGCTGCCGCACCAGTTCGCCGACGCCCGCGGGTTCTTCGAGGCGTTCGGCTGGACGGTCGCGGTCGCCGACGACTTGGAGGCCGACGACCTGCTTGGGACCTACGCGAAGCGCGAGGCCGATGCGGGTGGCCACGCGTTGCTGCTGACCGGCGATCGCGACATGTACCAGTGCGCGGCCGAGAACGTCACCGTCCTCTACGTCCGCACCGGCGGCGGCAAAGGCGCCGAAGAGGTCGGCCCCGAGGAGGTGCGCGAGCGCTACGGGATCGACCCCGAGCTGGTACCCGACTTCATCGCCCTGCGCGGCGATCCCTCGGACGGCCTGCCGGGGGCCAAGGGCGTCGGCCCGAAGACCGCGGCCGAGCTGCTGAAGACGCACGGGTCGCTGGAGGCGATCCTCGACAACGCGATCCGCGAGCGCCGGCCGGCGCTGCGCGGCGCCCTGATCGAAGGCAAAGAGGATCTGCTCGTCTTCAAAGACATCGCGACCCTGCGCGACGCCAAGGTCAAGCGGCCGGAGGACCGGGCAACGGATTGGGCGGGCGCCGCCGAGGCGGCGCGGGCGCGGGGGATGAAACGCCTAGCGGAGCGGCTCGAATCCCAGACGTAGTAGGCCCCAGGCGCTGACGACCGCCCAGACGCCCTCCAGCAAGACGAAGCCCCATTGGGCGGCGGCGAGGGCGAGGATCGCGAGGATGATCGAGCCGAGAAGATTGAGCGCCAGGTAGAGGCGCGAGTCCGGGCTCATGCGGTTGAACTGGACGGCGCCGAAGGCGACGAGGATCAGCAGGGCGCCGACGATTTGGATCACCTGGTCCATCCGCCGAGCCTATTGAGGTGTCGACTTTGTCCCCCCAGAGAGGACAAAGTCGACACGGCCGGGTACCTTCGCGCGGTGGACCCTGCCTCTCTCCCCCTTTTCGACCACGGCCAGCTGCGCAAGCGCTGGCGCTACGTCGGCCTCTTCGCCGAGGAGGTGATGCTCTGCACGGCACGCGCCGAAGTCGGGCCGCTGACGCAGTCGTTCTGGGTCGTGCTCGACCGCGAGAGCGGCCAGCAGTGGAACCACACCGCGCTGCTTCCCGGCAGCAAGGAGGTGACGATGGACGGGCCGCACCTGGAGATCGACGGCCCGGGGCTGCGCGCCAACCTGCGGCTCGGCGAGTGCGAGGCGATCGAGGCGACCTGCCCCAGCGACCGCTCGCTCGCCTGGACCCGCAAGCGGGTCGGGATGCCGGTCGAGGGGACGGTCGCGGTCCCGGGCCGGCGTTGGGAGGTCTCCGGCCGCGGCGTCGACGACGAGTCCGCCGGCCACCACAAGCGCGAGACCAGCTGGCGCTGGTCGGCCGGGGTCGGCGCCGCCGCCGACGGCCGCCCGCTCGCCTGGAACCTGGTCGAGGGGATCAACGACCCGCCCAGCGGCAGCGAGCGCGCGATCTGGATCGACGGCGCGCCGAGCGAGCCGCCGCCGAGCCGTTTCGCCGGCGACGAGATCGCGCTCGACGGCGAGGCCCTGCGCTTCGCGGGCGAGTCCGAACACACCCACGACGACAACTACCTACTGATCCGCTCCCGCTACCGCCACCGCTTCGGCCGCTTCGAGGGCACCCTCGGCGGCGTCGAGCTCGCCTCCGGTCTCGGGGTGATGGAGGAGCACGATGCCCGCTGGTAGGGGAAAGGGCCGCAAGCTGACCCGGGTGCAGATCGCGCTGATGCGGCGAGCGCCGCGCAAGCACGAGCGCTTCATCTCCGGATACGAGTTCCCGGCGCACATCGCCGCCCGGGTTCGCAAACGGCTCCCGCGGGTTCGGGAGAGCGACTGGCCGTTGGTCGAACAGGGGCTGCGCGAGTGGTTCATCTGCTGCGCCTGGCGCTGGAACCTGGTCCTCGGGATGCCCTCGCGGGCGGTCGACGAGGCCTGGCACGAGCTGATCCTCGACACCCGCGCTTACACGCGCTTCTGCGAGGAGGCCTTCGGCGAATACCTCCACCACACGCCCGACGAGGCGATGCAGACCCCGATGGGGAACGCCAGCGGCGAGACGGTGCGGGCCTGGGACCGATCGGAGTCAGGACAGGTGCAGGACTCCGTCCTCTGGGACCTCGACGAGAGACTGGGAATCGAGCAGCCGCTCGGCATCGACGGGCTGAAGCTCGCGGCGGCGCGCAGCCACGGCCCTTACCCCGCGGCCGCGGGCTTTGCCGGAGCCGGCTACGCCGCCGCCTGCTTCGGCGGCGGTGGCGGCGAATCCGGTGGTGGAGGTTGCAGCGGAGGCGGAGGCTGCTCCGGCGGTGGTGGGTGTGGCGGCGGGGGCGGTTGCGGAGGCGGCGGCAGCTAGGCGCCTCGCCCGCCTCTCACCAGGTGTCGACGAAGCGGTGGGCGCCGGGCGGGCGGGCCTCGCCGGCGGCGGTGAGGGTGGCGGCGATCAGGCCGCGGGTCTCGGCCGGGTCGATCACATCGTCGAGCTCGAACAGCGCCGCCGCGTTCAGCGCCCTGGCGTTCTCTTCGGCCTGGGCGGTGAGGTCGCGGACGCGCTGCTCGCGCTCGGCCTCGTCCGGGATCGCCTCCAGCTCCTTGCGCAGCGCCAGCCGTACCGCTCCCTCCAGCCCCATCGGCCCGAGGTGGGCGCTCGGCCAGGCGACCGTCAGCAGCGGCTCGTGGAGGCTGCCGCCGACCATCGCCTGGGCGCCGAGGCCGTAGCCGCGCCGCAGCACCACTGCGATCAGCGGCACCCGCAGCGCCGCGCCGGCGACCAGCAGCCGCGAGGCGTGGCGGACGAGTCCGGTCGCCTCGGCCTCGGTCCCGACCATGTAGCCGGGGGTGTCGACGAGGGAGACGACCGGCAGCCCGAAGGCGTCGCAGAGCTGCAGCAGGCGGGCGGCCTTGTCGGAGGCGTCGCTGGTCAGGGCGCCGGCGGTGTGGCGGGTGTCGTTGGCGATCAGGCCGAGCGGGCGGCCCTCGATCCGCCCCAGCGCGGTCACCATCTCCGGCGCGAAGCGCTCGCGCAGGAAGGTGACGCTGCCCTCGTCGCAGAGGGTCTCGACGATCGGCCGCGGGTCGTAGACGCGGCGCTTGCGCTCCGGGATCGCCTCGCGCAGCCGCGCCTGGTCGGGTTCGGCGCCGGGCGCGGTCGGCCCCTGGAAGTAGGCGAGGAGCTTCTTCGTCGCCGCGGTCGCCTCGGCCTCGTCGGCGACGGCGAGGTCGACGACGCCGTTCGGCGCCTGCATCTCGATCGGCCCGACCGCGTCGGGGTGGATCTCCCCGAGGCCGCCGCCGGCGATCATCGCCGGCCCGCCCATCCCCAGCGAGCTGGTGTCGGTGGCGACGATCAGGTCGGCGCAGCCGGCCAGCACCGCGTTGCCGGCGAAGCAGCGACCGTGGACGATCGCGATCCGCGGCACCAGGCCGGAGAGCTTCGCCCAGAGCGCGAAGGCGCGGGTGTCGAGGGCGGAGACCACCGGGTAGTCGGTGTCGCCGGGCCGCCCTCCCCCGCCCTCGGCGTAGAAGACGACCGGCAGCCGCATCCGCTCGATCAGCTCGAAGAGCCGATCCTTCTTGCGGTGGCCGAGGGCGCCCTGGGTCCCGGCCAGCACCGTGTAGTCGTAGGAGAGAACGGCGCAGGCGGCCCGCTCGGGCGCGAAGAGGTCGCCGTTGACGCGGGCGGTGCCGCCGATCAGCCCGTCGGCGGGGGTGCGGGCGATCAGGTCCTCGACCTCGCGCCGGCCGCGCTGGGCGGCGATCGCGAAGCGCCCGTACTCGACGAAGGAGCCGGGGTCGACCAGGTCGTCGAGGTTCTCGCGGGCGGTGCGCCCGCCGGCGGCGTGGCGCTTCTCGACCGCCTCGGCGCGCGCCGCGTCCTCGGTCAGCGCCCGCCGCGCCAGCAGCTCGGCCAGGTCGTCTCGCTCCTCCCCGGTCACGCGAGGATCCTCTCAGCCGTCGAGCTGCTTGGCGAGGCGGCGCAGCGCCTTGGCGTTGACCCGCTTGGCGAAGGCGCGGGTCAGGAACGGGGCGAGGCGCTCGGCCCGCGGCAGCTCGAGGAACTGGAGCTCGAACTCGATCCGGGTGCCGCCGCCGTCCTCGCTCAGCCGATAGCTGCCGCGGGTCCGGCGCTTGCCGCCGGCCGAGACGCCCTCCTCGACCAGCAGCCGCGGCTGCTCGCGCTCGACGACCTCGAAGTCGAACCAGTCCTGGGAGCCGGGAGCCTTCGCCAGCGCTTCGGCCTTCGCGCCGACGCCGCTCGCCGGCCCGGAGAACTTCCACTTCTCCAGGTAGTGGTCGAGGAAGGCCTCGTGGTTGGCGAGGGTGTCGAGGTGCTCGAAGACCTGCGCCGGGGCCGCGGCGACGGTGGTGGAAACGGTCACCGGCTTCATCGAGCCGGGATCCTAGCTCCAGGCCGTCCGGCTAACCGCGGATCGCCTTGCCGACCAGGTGCTTGAACCGGGTCCGGTCCCGCTTGCTCAGGTTGCCCGGTTTCCCCTTCGACTTCTTGATCAGGTTCCAGAACTCGGTCTGTTCGCGCTGAGTCAGGTTCCCCTCGATCCGGTCCCGGCCTTTCTTCAGCAGCCAGAGGGAGACGACCCAGACTTTCGCCCACGGCACCCGCTTCCAGAGGTGGGGCGCTGCTTTTCGCGCTATCCAGAAAGGCATCGGCGGCGCCGCAGGCTATTCGACGACTTCGACGGTGCCGTGCATCGTCGGGTGGATTTCGCAGAAGTAGGTGAAGGTGCCCGCTTCCTTGAAGGTCGCCGAGCCGATCTTGCCTTTCTCGATCGTCCCGGTGTCGAAGCTGCCGTCGTCGGCGGTCGCGGTGTGCGGGGCGGCGTCCTCGTTCTGCCAGATCACCTTGCCGCCGACCTGGACCACGACCGGATCCGGCTGGTAGGTGAATTCGACGATTTCGACTTTTTCGGACTTCTGCGCCTCGCCGCTGGGGGCGGGTTCGCTTTCGGTCGATTCCGCTTCTTCCGATTCGCCGGCGCCGGCTTCTCCGCCCGTTTCTTCGCTTGCCGGCGGCGCGGTTTCGGCTCCAGAGGTGGAATCGGAGCCGCTGCCCCCGCAAGCAGCAAGGCCGAGGGAGAGTGCGACCAGGGCAGCGATGAGCAGCGGCTTCAATTCCATGAGGTGGCGTCTACCCGTCCGGGGCGAGTCGAATCAGTCATTTGCTGCGAATACGCTGGCGCGGTGGCCGGCGGATCACGTGGACGATGGCTCGCGGTCGCGGTCTGGCTGCTGATCGGCGCCGCAGGCCTCCTCGCGCACGCCCACATCGACGACGTCACCGCCGCCGGGCAGAGCAGCTTCCTCCCTTCCGACTCCGAATCGACCCGGGCGCTCGACGCGCTGCAGCAGGTCTCCGGAGGCAGCGAAGACGTGCCGGTGGTGGTCGTCTTCGAACGCCCCGGCGGCTTGACCCGGGCCGACCTGCGGGCGATCGGCCGCGAGGGCGACGGCCTCGGGCGGCTGAAGATCACCGGCGCGACGCCGATCGTCGACCCCTTCTCCGGTGAATACCGCGACCAGCTGACGAAGGTGGCGCGGCTCGCCAACGGGATCGGCCCGGTCTCGCGCGACGGCGAAGCGGCGCTGCTGGTGCTGGCGATCGACGCCGAGGACCGCGGCGCGGTGGTCAGCGGCGTCGAGCAGATCCGCCGCTACCTGCGGGGGCACGAACGGCCGGGGCTGCGCGCCTTCGTCACCGGGCCCGGCGGGATTGCCGCCGACCTGGAGGCGGTCGCCGCCGACGCCGGCCGCACCCTGCTCTTCGCCACCCTCGGCCTCGTCCTGCTGCTGCTGTTGATCGTCTACCGGGCGCCGATGCTGGCCCTGCTGCCGCTGCTCGTCGTCGGCCTCGCCTACCTGGCCGCGATCGGCATCGCCTACCTGCTGATCGAGGCCGGCTGGATCACCGTCAACGCCGAGGGAACCATGCTCCTCCTGGTCCTCGTCTTCGGCGCCGGAACCGACTACTCCCTGCTCCTGGTCCATAGGTACCGCGAAGAGCTCGCGCTCGCCGGGGGTCAGGGGGGTCCCCGGAGGAGCCTCCCCACATCTGCGACGGAGGGGACCCCCCTGACCCCTCTCCAAACGGCCGTCCGCGAGACCCGCCCTGCGATCCTCGCCTCCGGCGGCACCGTGATCGCCGCGATGCTGGTCCTGCTGGTCGCGAACTTGCAGTCGACCCATTGGCTGGGACCGGTCCTCGCGATCGGCATCGCGACGATGCTGCTGGCCGCCTTCACCTTGCTGCCGGCCCTTCTCGCAATCCTCGGCGACCGCGCCTTCTGGCCCGCCAACCCGGCACGAGAGGCGGGGCAGGGGGGTCCCCGGAGGAACCTCCCAATTCGTGACGGAGGGGACCCCCCTGCCCCGCGCCCCACCATCTGGGAGCGAGCGGCCGGCCTCGTCCGCCGCCGCTCCGGCCGCATCATCGTCGCCGTCCTGGCCCTGCTGGCGGTTCTCGCGCTCGGCAACCTGACCAGCCACGTATCGCTCGGGTTCGGCCAGGGGGTGACGCGGGCGACCAACTCCAGCCGCGGCACCGAAGCGCTCGAACGCCACTTCCCCGCCGGGCTGGGCGCGCCGCTGACGGCGGTCGTCAAGGCCGAGGCGGCGCCGGCGGTGACGCGGGAGATGGAACGCCTCGAAGCCGTGCAGCTGGTGCTGCCGGCGCCGGTCCCGGGCGATGCGACCAAGGCGGTGATCCTCCTCGTCCTCCGCGACGACCCCTACGGCGACGCGGCCGAAGGGGCGGTGGAAGAGATCCGCGAACGGCTGCACGCCGTCGCCCCGGATGGTCTGCTCGGCGGGGTCCCGGTCGAGAACCTCGACGTCGAGGAAGCCAACGCCCGCGACACCAAGCTGATCGTCCCCCTGGTGCTGCTGGTGATCGGCCTGATCCTGATCGCGGTCCTGCGCGCCCTGATCGCCCCGGCCTACCTGATCGCGACCGTCCTCGCCTCCTTCGCCGCCACCCTCGGGCTCGCCACCTTCGCCTTCATCGAGGTCTTCGGGATGGACGGCCTGGCCTTCAACCTGGAGCTGATGTCGTTCATCTTCCTCGTCGCGCTCGGGGTCGACTACAACATCTTCCTGATGACCCGGGCCCGCGAGGAGGCAGCCGCCCGCGGCACCCGCGACGGCGTCCTCGCCGCGCTGACCAGCACCGGCGGCGTCATCACCGGCGCCGGCCTGATCCTCGCCGGCACCTTCGCCACCCTGACCCTGCTGCCGCTGGAGGAGCTGGTGCAGATCGGCGCCACCGTCGCGGTCGGCGTCCTCCTCGACACCTTCGTCGTCCGCGCCCTGCTGATCCCGGCTATCACCTACCGGCTCGGCGAGCGCGCCTGGTGGCCCTCCCAAAATCGAACTGCATCAACTTCTACGCCCAGGAGAAGTAGAAGTTGATGCAGTTCGAATTGGGTCAGTAACCCGGGGTCAGTTTCGTCTTCTTGCGCTCGTGCGGGTGGGCCCCGCCCTTCTTGTCGAGCGTCTCGCAGGCCTCGGCGATGTCGTCTGCGAGGCGGTCGACCTGGGCGCGGCTGAGGGTCTCCTTGACCAGCGCCCGCATGATCTTCACCTCTTCGGCTTCCGGCGGCAGCGTGTAGGCGGGGAGCATCCAGCCGCGCTCGGCCGAGAGCTGCCAGGAGACGTCGAACTCGTCGTAGTCGTGCTCGCCTTTGAGCTTGAAGGCGACCAGCGGCAGCTGCTCTTTGTCAGCCCCGATCAGCTCGAAGTTGCCGTTTTCCTCGAGCTTGCCGGCCAGCGCTTTGGCGTTCTGGTTCATCGCCTCCATCACGTGGGTGTAGCCCTCGCGCCCGAGGCGGACGAAGTTGTAGTACTGGGCGAGCACCATCGAGGCGCCGGTGGAGAAGTTGAGGGTGAAGGTCGCGTCGGTCTTCCCCAGGTAGTTCTCGTAGAAGACGAGGTCCTCGGCCAGGTCGGCTTTCTCGCGGAAGACGAGCCAGCCGATCCCCGGGTAGACGAGCCCGAACTTGTGGCCGGAGACGTTGATCGAGCGCACCTGCTCGAGGCGGAAGTCCCACTCCGAGTGCGGGTAGAGGAAGGGCCAGACGAAGCCGCCCGAGGCGGCGTCGACGTGGAGCGGCACGTCGAGGCCTTTCTCCTCCTTGATCCGCAGCAGCAGGTCGTTGATCCCGGGGATGTCGTCGGCGTGGCCGGTGAAGGTGGTGCCGAGGACCGCGGCGACGCCGATCGTGTTCTCGTCGACGTGGGGCTCGACGTCCTCGGGCCCGATCACGTACTTGTCCTCCTGCAGGCGGACGATCCGCGGTTCGACGTCGAAGTAGCGGCAGAACTTTTCCCAGACCACGTGGACGTCGCCGCCGAAGACGAGGTTCGGCTTGTCGGTGCTCTTGCCGGCCGCTTCCTGGCGCTGCTTCCACTTCCACTTCAGCGACAGCGCCCCGAGCATGATCGCCTCCGAGGAGCCCTGGGTGCGGCAGCCGGTCGTCTCCCCCGGCGCGTGGTAGAGGTCGGCGAGCATGCGGATGCAGCGCTGCTCGATCTCGGCCGAGATCGGGTACTCGGCGTGGTCGATGAAGTTGCGGTGCAGGTTCTCGGCGACGATCCGCTTCGCCTCGGGCTCCATCCAGGTGGTGACGAAGGTGGCGAGGTTGCGCCAAGGGTCCCCCTCCAGCACCAGTTCCTCGTCGACCAGCCGCATCGCGTCGAGCGCCGACATGCCGCTGTCGGGAAAGTCCTTGGCCGGCGCGTCTTCGGTCAGGAAGCGGTTGCCGTAGAGCTTGGCGGGGTCCTCCGATTTCTTGTTCATGGCGCGAGCCTAACCTAGGGTGGACGCGTGGACGTCAGGCTCACCCACATCGGCGGCCCCACCGTCCTGATCGAGTTCGGCGGCTGGCGGCTGCTGACCGATCCGACCTTCGACCCGGCGGGCGGCAAGTACCGCTTCGGCTGGGGCACCGGCTCGACCAAGCTGACCGAGCCGGCGATCGCTGCCGCCGAGATCGGCGCGATCGACGCGGTCCTGCTCAGCCACGACCATCACGACGACAACCTCGACGCCGCCGGCCGGGCGCTGCTGCCGCGGGCCGGAACGGTGATCACGACCGAGGCCGGCGCCCGCCGCCTCGGCGGCAACGCCCGCGGCCTCGCGCCCTGGGCGAGCACCGAGCTCCGCGCCGAGGGCAAACCGGCGATCGAGGTCACCGCCACCCCCTGCCGCCACGGGCCGCCGCTGAGCCGGCCGCTGGTCGGCGACGTCGTCGGCTTCGCGCTGCGCTGGGAGGGCCAGGAGCACGGCGCGCTCTGGATCTCCGGCGACACCGTCCTCTACGACGGCGTCCGCGAAGTCGCCGACCGGGTCGAGGTCGGCACCGCGCTCGTCCACCTCGGCGGCGTCCGCTTCCCGGCCACCGGCCCGCTGCGCTACACGATGACCGCCGGCGAGGCGGTCGAGCTGCTCGGCGCCGTGCGGCCCAACACCGCGATCCCGATCCACTACGAGGGCTGGCGCCACTTCCGCCAGGGCCGCGAGCAGTTCGAGGCCGAGCTGGCGAAGGCGCCGGCCGAGGTCCGCGACCGGGTCCACTGGCTGCCTCTCGGCGGCGCCGCCGAGATCGGCGTATAAGTGGTGAGCAAGCAGAACAGATTTCTTTTTCGAAGAGGAGAGGGCGATGGACGAGAGCGTTGAGATGGGCCCGATCGATTACCTGCTGGTCGAGTGGCCGGGGCGGCAGCCGAACGGCGAGGTAGCACCGCACCTGGTTGACCTGGTCGAGCGCGGCCTGATCCGGATCATCGACCTGGCGCTGATCGCCAAGGACGAGGACGGCACCGTCGCGGGGATCGAGATCGAGGATCTCGGCGACGGCGGCGCCGAGCTCTCCGTCTTCGAGGGCGCCTCCTCGGGGCTGATCTCCGACGAGGACCTCGGCGAGGCCGGCGCCGCGCTGGAGCCCGGCACCTCGGCGGCGCTGCTCGTCTTCGAGAACACCTGGGCCGCGCCCTTCGCCTCGGCGGTGCGCCGCTCCGGCGGCCAGCTCGTCGCCAGCGGCCGGATCCCGGTCGAAGCCATCGAGGCCGCGCTCGACGCGGCCGAGTCGAACGCGTAGAGAGGAAGACCAATGCCAGGACTACTTCGAGGCGTCGCCCGCACCGCGGTCATCGCCGGCACCGCCACCTCCGTCAGCAACCGCGTCTCCAAACGCCAGGGCGAGCGCTGGGCCGCGCAGGAACAGCAGCAGTACGAGCAGCAGGCTCCCCCGCCCCAGGCCGCAGCGCCCGCGCCCGCCGCCGGCGGCGGCTCGACGATCGAGCAGCTGAAGGAACTCGGCGAGCTGAAAGCGCAGGGCATCCTCACCGAGGAGGAGTTCGCGGCGCAGAAGGCGAAGATCCTCGGCTCTTAAGGGCGCGGCTCAGTAGGAGAGCGCGTAGAAGATGTGAGCGACGCCGGGTGCCTCGACCACCCGCGTCTGCTCCAGCTTCACGCTCGCCGGGATCCCGTCGAGCAGGCGGACGCCGTCG
>DASQCF010000055.1:0-15354 GCA_035634815.1 Solirubrobacterales bacterium
AACTCCCCGACATCGTCGCCGACCTCCGAGGCCAGTTCCACATCGTCCTCGTGGGCTTCATCGACACGGTCCGCAAGAAGGGGGTCGCGCGGGTTCGCACCCGCTTCCTCGGTCTCCCCGACGCTCCGGTCACCAGCTTCCAGATGAAGCTCTTCGGAGGCGACCGCGGCCTGATCGAAAATTCCAGGAACCTCTGCGCTTCGAAGCCGCGGGCTGAGATCCGCCTCAAGGCCCAAAACGGTCTCTCCAGCGTCACCAAGCCCAGAATTGGCTTGCCCTGCAGCAAGCCGAAGCGCTAGCGCTGCCCGAGAAGCACGTCTGCCCGAATAGGACCGCGTCGGTGGTCTGGTTTAAGAATTCGCTGGGAGGAGCGGGCACCGGCGCCGGGCGGAACTTGCAGATGTGCATCTGATGAGGGGCCGAACAGGGTCGTCCCCACCCTTGGCGTCACCGCGACCGGGTGCCAGCTGGTCTTCGCTTTGACAAACGGCGGCGCGAGTCTTTCGGGTCTCCTGTAAGCAATCGACAGAGCCCAGCCGAAAGAATCATCAAATACGTTGTTTCTCTTGAGTATATGCGACAAATCTGTCAAACTCCGTCCGTACCCATTTGGAGCCTCACGCTCCTACAAAACAAGGAGAACAAGACATGAAGTACCTGAAGATGCTCGGCCTCGCCGCGGTCGCGGCCATGGCCCTGATGGCGGTCACCGCGGGTGGCGCCTCGGCGACCACACTGGAGGTTGGCGGCACGGTGCAGAGTGGAGCAGTGACAATCTCGGCGTCGGCCGAGTCGTCCATAACGCTCGCAGACACAGAAAACACCCAGGCCAACACATGCAGTGAATCCAGTGTGCACGGCAGTACGACGGTGTTCAGTGGCACGAAAGTAACAGGCCCTCTCAGTGAACTCAGTTTCAAAAAATGCACCAGGGAAGAAGTTGTCGTGACAAGTCCGGGCCAGCTCTTCATCGAATGGGAGTCCGGCACCACAAGTGGATGGGTGTACTCGGAGAACGCCGATGTGGATGTCCCGACCGCGTTCGGCTTCAGCGTCACATGCACCACGCCCGCAAGTGGGACGACAATCGGCACACTGACTGGCTCGGCCAGTGGGAAAGCGACAATGAGCATCGCCGCGGTCCTCAGTTGCGGCCCCCTGCTTCCCAGTGCGAGTTGGAAAGGCAGCTACTGGATTACATCTCCGGAAAAACTCGGCGTCGTCTCCTAGAGACGTAGGGTTTTGATGGATTGACTCAGGAGCCGCCCCGATCGGGGCGGCTCCTTCTGTGCCTGAAGTACAGCAACGTCGGTGTGGATCGGTCTCTCTTAACGTCACCAAGCCGGATTCCGCTTGCCCTGCTGCAAGCGTTAAGCTTGGCCAAGAAGTACGTCCGTGGAGGGGATTCCTATGACCTCGCCTGCAAACCGCTTCCGCGTCCCATAGACGAGCCAGGTCGTGTCGATTTCGCCGATGTCGAGGTCGAGGCGCAGCTCGTCCTCGTGCTCTTCGAAGTGCTCCATATGCGTCAGGCCGGCGTCGTAGCGACCGGCCAGGAGCTCTTCACCGACTACGGGCTTCGAGACGACGTCGGTGACCTCCTCCCAGGGGGAAAGGTCGATATAGCCCTTGGTCGCCGGCACGATTCCCAGTGAGCGGGGATGCGCGACGTCGCGGCGGCTGAGCAGGACCAGGTGCTTGGTCGGGTAGATGAACGTGTCGATGACGAAGACCTCGCGCCAGTGGCGCTCGGTTACCTCGTGCACCTTCGGGTGGGCGCTGCACTGAATCAGGAAGGCGCGCTCGTCGCCGCGGATCCGCTCGAGGCCATCGAGAAAATCCCTGATGAACTCGATCTCGTAGTGCTCGATTCCCTGGAAGGCCAGATACCGCTGGACCGCTCGCTCGTGACAGGTGCCCGCCGGCCCGAGCGTCACTACCTTGATCGTCTTCCTATCGGCTGGACCGGCCATCCAATAAAGATACGTCGAGCACTCAGCATCCGCAACTCTCGGCCACTGCTCGGGTTCCTTGACATGGTTGGCCTCGTACTCTAATTTCAAGCCCCTGGCGCGCTAGGGAACGCGCTTGGGACCTGAACCATGAAGGGAACCGGAGGGGACATCGTGCGGGAGGCTTTAGCTACCCGATGACTCGGAGTTCGTTTCCTGTCCGCGTGTCCAGCGCACCAGCGTTCCGCGACCAGAATGCCGTCAGCCGACGGCACAATTATCCATCGCAAAGGGAGGACAGATGATCTCTCGTATTCACAGCAAGCTCGGCACGGCCGGTCTGGTCGTGGCGATCGTGGCGCTTGTCGCTGCGCTCGCAGGGGGCGCTTACGCCGCCCAGCAGGGCCTCAACGGCAAGCAGAAGAAGGAAGTCAAGAATATTGCCAAGAAGTACGCAGGCAAGGACGGAGCTCCGGGGGCGACCGGCCCTCAGGGCCCGAAGGGCGACACCGGACCTCCCGGTCCAGCCGGCAAAGACGGCACCAACGGCACCAACGGCACCAACGGCACCAACGGCACCAACGGCGAAGATGGTGCGCCCGGCGAAAAAGGCGAAGCTGGCATGTGCAGCGCCGAAGAACCAGAATGCAGCCTTGCACCCGGCGGCGTTCTGACCGGCGTGTGGTCGGTCACCGGCAACGCCCATGTATCGCCGGCGGCGATTTCCTTCCCGGTACGGGTCTCGCCCGCGCCGACCGCGATCGTCGCGGTGAAATTCGGAGTAACCCTCGGCTATGAACTCAAAGACGGAAGCATCGCTCTCTATGGTCCGTACCCCTGCATCGAAGGTTGCGAAGGGTCGGTCTTCGAACAGGAAAACCCGGAAGCCGCGCTGGCGGAATCGGCGGAAGCGTTTGCAGCAGCCTGCCCCGGGAATGCAAGCGAACCGAAAGCGGCCGCTGGGTTCCTCTGCATCTACAGGAAGGACCAGGTGAATCAGCTTCCCCTTGCGCCGGGCGAACCGCCCGCGAGCAAAGCGGAAGCTGCGCATACGTTCGGCGTGACCGTTCCCTTCGAATTCAGTGCTGAAGGCGGCTACTCGCGCGGCAGCTGGGCTGTCACGGGCTAGGCGGATCCGCTTCCCGGGACGGGGCACAGTGCCCCGTCCCGGCCGCCTCCTAGCGCCCGGCGCAAGTTCGGCCATAACCGGATAAAATCTCCCTCTTTAATCAGAGATACTTAGGGGGACCAAGTGCACAAGGCAATAGCGGGGTTGGCAGTGGCCGGGGCTTTGATGCTGGTTGCGGCCGGGTGCGGCGGCGGCGACGATTCGACCGTCAGCAAACAGGAATACGACCAGCAGCTCGAGCTGGTCTGCAATCAAGGGTTGAAGGAACGCGAAGCATATCTCGAAGAAGTCAATCGGATGTTTGAAGAACAGGGCGGGAAAGTGTCGAAAGCTTTCCAGGTCAAGAACCTTCGCAAGTACGTTGCCATCTATCAGGGCACGACGGCGGAAATCGCCGATATCGGCTTCCCGGAAGAAGACAGGAGGAAGGCGGAAGAACTCGTCCAGACTCGGGAAAAGGCCGCCGCGCAGGTCCAGGCGGATCCGCTTGGCAGCGTCGAATCGATTCAGGTCATTTTCAAGAAGACGAACCAGATAGCGGAAGACCTCGAAGCCAACAGCTGCGCTACCTGAACGCTTGATCCGCTAATTGCGCTCGTCGTCGATCCGCCGTAGCGCCTCGTCGAACCCGCCGGTGTGGGTTTCGATGAGGCGGGCGGCGATCTCTACTTCCCAGAAGCGGGCGCCTGCCATCCAGGCTCTGCCGAGGTAGTTCCAGGCCTGGATCGTCGCCCCGACGCTGGTGTTCAAGGCCTCGGCGCAGCGTTCCATCAGATCCTGGAACTCGCCCTGCATGCCGATTATCACCGGGGTCGGGTCGGACTGGCCCATCCGCGTCTCGACCATCACCGTGTGCCCGGTGCGGATGCCGAAGAACCAGGCGTCGTGAAGGTAGCTCTCCATCTCCCTCAGCTGCCTGCTGTCGAGGCCGAGCGCCTCTGCGCTCTCCTCTTCCAGAGGCCTGAGATCCTGCTCCTTGGCGCTCTCAACCGCGCTCGACAGGCTGTCGTTCCCCAAAAGACATCGCCGCCAATCTAAACAACTGGGTTTAATCGAGTACGCCTATTTGTACTACGCCCTTCGGGTAAGCGCAACTGGTTTCGGGCAAAAAAAGGGCGGCCCGGAGGCCGCCCTTTTGCATTCGCTGCGCGTCCGGATTCAGGCCCGGGCGCCCAGGCTCACTTTCCGGTGCAGGTCCGGATGATGCCCGCGGAGGCTTTGGTGCCATCGGCGAAGATGGCGCTGGCCTTCGCTTGGAGCTTGCCGTCGGGGCACTTGGCGGTGAGGACGCCCTTCTTGTTGATCGTCAGGTTGAAGGACTTCACCGAGCCCGACCCGCCGGCGATCTTCGGGATCGTCGCGACGGTTTTCAGGCCGTAGCGGCCGTTGTGGACTTTCTTGATCTTCAGCGTCGTCACGATCGCGCCAGGCGTCGGCCGGTCGAAGAACGCGTGGATGTAGAGGGTCGTGGTGCCGCCCTTGAAGCCGCCGTTGATCACGAGCAACTTGCTGGTGACGTCAAACGGTTTCTGTTCGGGGAACTCCACCTCGACGGTCGTCGTGCCGGTGCCGATGATCGACTTGCCGCAGACTTTTTCGGCTGCCTTCGTATCGCGCGACTGCAGCTGACCCGCCGTGCACGCCTTGATGCCCTTGACGTTGATGGCGCCGTTCTTGTCGGTTTCGACGATCGTTTCCTTCAGCGCCGGCGGGTGGGTCCCGTCTTTGGTCGAGATTTTGCCGGAAGCCTGGAGGCTGATCGGCGCGAGCTTGTTCTTGGGCAGCTTGGTCGGGCTGAAACCACCGTTGAAGGTGAAGACGAGATTGCCCACTTCGACCGTCACCGGCTTGTTGGCGCCGGTGGCGATCCCAGCCACGCTGACGGCAAGCAAGGCCGCGAGGGCCATCGTCAATATCAGGTACTTACGCATATCCCTATATCTCTCCTTTGCGGCCTGCCCGTCCTGGGTCCGATGCCGTCGGAACGTGTCTTGAACGTCTCTCCAGCGGGTCAAACTACCACCCCCGCCCTATTCGTAAACCCGCCGTAGCCGCGAATGGAGCGGATGGCCCGGCGCTCAGGACGGCAGCTTGGCGCGGCGGACCCGCTCGCGCTCCGCCGCTGCGGCGTCGGCGCCGAGGTAGGGCAGCGTCACCCAGAACATCAGATCCGGGAGGCGGCTGGGGAGCCGGCCGACGGCGCCGTGGAGGATCTCGCTGTAGAGCAGCTCGTTGATCCCGCCGGCGACGGCGATCGAGGTGATTCCCGGCAGGTCGACCGAGCTCTCCGAGCGGCCCGACTCCAGGAAGCCGGTGAACTGGCGCAGCGCCGCATCGCGCCTGGCCAGCGCCTTGGGGCCGGCGGCCAGCACCTCGACGATGGCGAAGCGCGCCTCGTCGGGGTGGCCGGCGAGATGCTCGAGTAGCGCCTCTAGAGCCGCGGAGATTCGTACCGGCCACGGCTCCGCGGGACGTGACTCGTAGGCGTTGGCCGCATCGCCGAGAAGGTTTTCGAGGAGGACGTCGTAGGTCGCGAGGAAGCAGTCTTCCTTGCTCTCGAAAAGCTCGTAGAAGGTCTTGCGGGAGACGCCGGCGACGCCGATCACGTCGACTACCCGGGTCTCGGGGTAGCCGCGCTGGGAGACGACCTCGATCATCGCCTGATGGATGCGGTTGCGCTGGGATTCGGTCACCGCCTCCCTCGGCAAACCGTGCCTTCCCCGGGGCAGCCGCTCGTTCAACCTGCTCGAGCGTCTACTGGAAGCCACGCGACAGACTGTAGAGCAGGCGCGCGGCCGGTGGGGATTTCTTGTCCTACAATCAGGCCCCGTGCAGCTTTTAAAAACTCTTTTATTGCTCGCGGTGCTCTCTCTCGTTGCGGCGACCGCCTTTGGTTGTGGCAGCGGCGACTCGAATACGGTGGAGAGCGGCCCCCGTAAGGTCTTCTACCCGAAGGGGCCGACCCGCGAGTTCTACGTCGTCGGTGGGGACAACGCGGTGCAGCTATACGGTCACGAGGCCACCGGGGGCGAACGCGCGCAGGCCTCGAAGGTGATCGAGCGCTGGATGCGAGCCCGTGCGGCCAAGGACCACGCCATGGAGTGCAGCTACCTCGCCCGCTCCTTCGTCTCGGGCTTCGTCGCCGATGCCACCAATGTCTCGAATGGCAAGGTGACGACCTGTCCGCAGGCTCTCGCCTACTTCGGCACCTCGGCCGGTGGCGTGAACCACTTCGACGACACGACCACCGGCCCGATCGACAGCCTGCGGATCGAGAGCGGGCAGGGGTACGCCCAGTACCACGGCAACGACGGCCGCGACTACATCGTTCCGATGGCCCGGGAAGACGGGGGATGGAAGGTCTCCACCGCCGCGCCGTTCGACCGGGCCGACGCTGAATAGGTCCGCGCCGTCCGATTGGACGGCGCTCAGTCCTCCAGCCAGATGACCTGCTCGCGGTCTGGACCGACGCCGACCAGGCGCACCGGCACGCCGACGAACTCGGCGATGAAGCCGAGGTAGTCGCGGGCCTCGCGCGGCAGGTCGGTCGCGTTGCGGCAGGAGGTGAGGTCGAGGTCGAAGCCGGGCAGCTCCTCGTACTCGGGCGTCGCCGAGTGAAGGATCGACTGGTGGTAGGGGAAGGTGTCGAGGACCGCCCCCTCCTTCGAGCGATAGCGCACCGCGACCCGTAGGGGGCCGATGCCGCTGAGGACGTCGAGCTTGGTGATCGCCAGGGCGTCCATCCGGTTGAGGCGCACGGCGTAGCGCAGGGCGACCAGGTCCATCCAGCCGCAGCGCCGCCGCCGGCCGGTCGTCGTCCCGAACTCATGTCCTCTCTGCAGCATCTGCTCGCCGACGTCGTCGAGCAGCTCGGTCGGGAAGGGCCCGGCGCCGACGCGGGTCGCGTAGGCCTTGGCGATCCCCCACACCTCGTCGATGTCCCCGGGGCCGACTCCGGCGCCGACCGTCGCCGCTCCGGCGATCGGGTTGGACGAGGTGACGAACGGATAGGTGCCGTGGTCGAGATCGAGCAGGGTCGCCTGCGCGCCCTCGAAGATCACCGTCTCGCCGCCGTCGAGCGCCTCCCAGCAGAGGCGCGCGGTGTCGGCGATGTGGGGCTCGAGCCGATGTCCGAAGTTGATGTGTTCCTCCACCATCGCGTGCAGGTCGAGCCGCGGGTCCGGGACGCCGGCGCCTCCCTCCGCCGCCTTCGCCTCCTCGCCGGCCTCCTTCAGCTGTTTGCGCCGCTGGACCGAGAGCTCGCGCAGCGCCTGCTGCTTGGGCTCCAGCGCGGCGCGGATCTTGGTCCGCAGGATCTTCTCGTCGAGCAGGTCCTGGACGCGGATCCCGAGCCGCAGGGCCTTGTCGGCGTAGCAGGGGCCGATCCCGCGGCGGGTGGTGCCGATCGAGAGCTTCCCCAGCTTGGTCTCGCCGGCCGTGTCGAGCAGCACGTGGTAGGGCATGATCAGGTGCGCGTTGGCGGAGATGCGCAGGTTGTTGACGCTGACGCCGGCGCGTTTGAGCCCGTCGATCTCGCCCAGCAGGACCCGGGGGTCGACGACGACGCCGTTGCCGATCACGCAGGTCTTGTCGGCGTGGAGGATGCCGGAGGGGATCAGGTGGAACTTGAACTCCTCGCCCTCGCGGACGATGGTGTGGCCGGCGTTGTTCCCACCCTGGAAGCGGACGATCGTGGTAGCGCGCTCGGCGAGGAGGTCGACGACCTTCCCCTTGCCCTCGTCGCCCCACTGGGCGCCGACTATGACCACTCCTGGCATGCCGCGGGAGATTATGGAGCTAGATCGATAACAGTGGCGGGTGCCTGGCCAGTTGATCGCTGATCCTCACCAGGCAACATCACGGGATCACCGCACATCTCAGTGAGGCGAGAGAAAGTTCGACGACCAATTTGCTCCTCAATGGGAAGTTCGGCCCGCTTGCCCCGTTTCTCACGTTTCCCAATCTCTTCGGGGCTTTCCACCTTGACCATGTCAGTCGTGAACATGATTGCCCGCTCCTCCTCATATCGCTGGTTCACGATGGAATAGAGCTGCTCCAGCACCCAATCCGTTTGGCGCTCTGCACCCAGATCGTCGAGATGGAGCAGATCAACGGAGATGAGTCGCTCGAAGAAGGACGCGTAGGCGTCCCCCTTTTCCACGTGCATCGAGGATCGAATCTTCGTTAGAAGAGTCGGGGTGGAATAGATCGACACCGTGTGCCCCTTTTCGATCGCAGCCTTGGAGATGAGCATGGCCAAGGTCGTCTTTCCGGTTCCTATGTCTCCCAGGAACCAGATACCTCTTCCTGCGGCAAGATTCGCATCGAGTTTCTCGATGTAGCGGCGGGTTTCGCGAACAGCCTCTTTCGGTAGATGAGGAACCGGGGGGCGGTCAAAAGACACCCCTCGATACTTCGACGGGAGTGCAGAGGTGACTCCTCGCGCCTTTCCCCGCTTGAGTCGTTGTTCGCGGCACTCGCACGGGCGCGCCACGTCCTCGGGCCCGAGGATCCAGCCGGAGCCGTCGCAGACGCCCAGCGGGCAGGCCTGTTCGCGGAAGGGCTCGGAGCGGGCGATCGCCGGCATCAGAAGTCAGGGCCCGCCGCGGCGGCGTCCTCGAAGGGCGGCGCTTCGCCGGCCGGCTGCTCGATCGGCGGCTCGGTGTGGGCGTGGTCGGCGAATTTGGGGTAGCGGTCGAGGAAGACCAGCTTCCTGGTCCCGATCGGGCCGTTCCTGTGCTTGGCGATGATCAGGTCGGCAAGGCCGTCGGGCTCCTCGTCGGGGTCGCGGTAGTAGTCCTCGCGGTAGAGGAAGGCGACGACGTCGGCGTCCTGCTCGATCTGGCCCGACTCGCGCAGGTCGGAGAGCTGCGGCTTCGGCGGGGTCCGCTGCTCGGGCGCGCGCGAGAGCTGGGAGATCGCCACCACCGGCACCTCCAGCTCGCGGGCGAGGATCTTCAGCCCGCGGCTGATCTGGCCGACCTGCTCGACCCGGTTGGCGCGGTGGTCGTCGGAGCGCATCAGCTGGATGTAGTCGAGGATGATCAGCCCCAGCCCGCCGCGCTCCTGTTCCTGGGCGTGCAGCCGCCGCGCCTTCGCCCGCAGGTCGAGGATCCCGAGGTCGGAGGAGTCGTCGAACCACAGCGGTGCTTCTTCCAGCTCGTTGCAGGCGCGCAGCACCTTCGGCCAGTCGCGTTTGTTGACCTGGCCCTTGCGCAGTTTGTCGCCGGAAATCCGCGCCCGGCAGGCGATGAACCGCTGCGCCAGCTCGACCTCGGACATCTCCAGCGAGAAGAAGGCGACCGCCTGCCCCTTCTTCACCGCGACGTTTTCGGCGATGTTGGCGACCAGGGCGCTCTTGCCCATCGCCGGGCGGGCGGCGACGATGATCAGGTTGCCGGGCTGGAAGCCGCCGGTGACCGCGTCGACGTCGCGGAAGCCGGATGGGGTTCCGGTCAGTTCGGTCTCCCCGGTCGAGAGTTTCTCCAGGCGGTCGACCTCGTCGTGGAGGATCTCCCCGAGCAGTTTGAAGTCGCTGGCCTGCTCTTTGTGGGCGACCTCGAAGAGCAGTTTCTCGGCCCGCTCGGAGAGCTCCCGCGGTTCGCCGTCGCGCTCGTTGACCCAGCCCTGGATTTCCTGGCCGGCGCCGAGCAGTCGGCGCAGCAGCGAGTTCTGCTGGACGATCTCCGCGTAGTGCTTGGCGTTGGCCGCCGCCGGCACCTTCGCGGTCAGCTCGGAGACGTAGTGGCGCCCCCCGGCCTCGTCGATCTTGCTGCGCTGCGAGAGCGCCTCGCTGACGCTCAGCTCGTCGACCGGCTTCGAGGCGGCGTAGAGGTCGTGGACGACCTCGAAGATCAGCCGGTGCTTGTCGAGGTAGAAGTCGGCCGCGTTCAGCTTCACCTCGTCGATCACCCGCGTCAGGGTCGACTCGGCGACCAGCATCGCCCCGAGGACCGATTCCTCGGCCTCGATGTTCTGCGGGGGGACGTGGGTGGTGGGGGGCTGCGGCATCGCTCTCAGTAAAGGAGGCTCGGCGGCGGAACCGGACGGCGCGGGGGCGCTGCGTCAAGCAAACCAGAGGAGGCACGGCAGCAGGCGCGGCTTCCGTGCAAAAGCCGTCAAAAAGATTTCACACGTCGGTGACGTTTATGCGGCAGTTCCGAAGGAGAGCTGGTGATGGTGACCGGGAGGGATCAGACCCTCCTGCTCCTGGCGCCGCTCCCCGCGGCGCAGCATCCGCAGGGTGAGGATCGCGATGCTGAGGATCGCGGTGGCGCCGAGGCTGAGCTGGACGCTGAGCAGGCCTTCGCGGCTCCAGTAGACGTCGCGCAGGTCGAGCAGCAGCGCCGCCTCGTCGAAGGTGAGGCCGAAGCCGGCGCCCATCGGCACCGCCAGCCACTGCTCGAGCTCGTCGTCGTCGGTCAGCAGAGCGGCGGTGCCGGCGCCGAAGCCGAGCAGGATGCCGGGCACGAAGTGGTGGATGTGGCGGCCGCCGATGCTGACGTTGCGGAAGGGCCCGCGCCCGTCGCGGATCGCCCAGGTCGAGAGGCGTACCAGGGCGAAGGAGCCGAGGAAGCCGGCGAGGAGGTTGAAGAGGACGGTTTCGTGGCGCGGCGCCTCTTCGTAGCCGCGGACCGCGACCCCGACGGTGTCGGCGGCGGCGGCGGGCGCAGATTCGAGCAGCGCTTCGGGATCGTGCGCCTCGCTCGCCCGGCGGGCGAACATGCGGCTGAACTGCCCGACCATCACCGCTCCGGCGGCGCCGAGCGCGACCGCGGCGAGCCCGACCGTCGCCCGCTCCGAGCGAACCCAGCCGGACCTGCGACGGCGAAGGAGGACTTAGTTCTCCTCGCTGATGATCGTCTTGACCGCTGCGGTGGTGCCGTCTTTGAGCTCGATCTCGACCATGAAGGTGCCGAGTTCGCGCAGCGGCTGCTCGAGCTTGACGTTTTTTTTGTCGATCCGCAGGTCTCGCGCCTCGCGCAGCGCGTCGACGATCTCTTTCGGGCCGACCGAGCCGAACAGCTTGCCGTCCTCGCCGGCGCGCTGGTGGATCGTCAGCACGGTCTTGGAGAGCAGGCCGGCGGCCTCGGCTTCGCGCTCGGCGCGGACCTTCTCGGCCCGTTCGGCGGCCTCCATCCGGCGTTTGGCTTCCTCCAGCGCCCCCGCCGTCGCCGCCTGGGCCAGCTTGCGGGGGATCAGGTAGTTGCGCAGGTAGCCGGGGGCGACGTCGATGACGTGGCCGCGCTCGCCGAGGGACTCGACGTCCTGCAGCAGGATCGCCTGCGCCATCAGCGCTCTCCGACGTAGGGAAGCAGGGCGATTTCGCGCGCCCGCTTCACCGCCACCGAGAGCTGTCGCTGGTGGCGGCGGGAAAGTCCGGTGACCCGGCGCCCGCGCGTCTTCCCCTTGTCGGAGAGGAAGCGGCGCAGCAGGTTCAGGTCCTTGTAGTCGACGACCTCGGAGTTGACCCGGGTGTACTTGCGGGGACGCACGCGATCGGCGCCTCGCCGGCCGCCTCGCCGGGCTCCGGTGGAAGAAGAAGACTCACGTGCTCGTGCCATCGGCGCAGCATGCTACAGAGCGCCGCTGGGCGGCGCTCTGTAGGTCAGGCCGGTTTAGAAGGGGATGTCGTCTTCGGAACCGCCACCGGCTCCCGCCGGGGCGCCGCCGAAGTCGGACATGTCGGCGGGGACATCGCTCTGGGGAGGCGAGAAGCCGCCGCCGTTCCCGTTTCCTCCGCCACCGCCGCCGGACCCGTCGCGCGAGCCGAGGAACTGGACGGTGTTGGCGACGATTTGAACCGCCTGCCGTTTCCCGCTGCCGTCTTTGGCCTCCCACTCCCGCCAGTCGAGGCGCCCCTCGACCGCAACCGGTCGGCCCTTGGAGAGGTACTGGGCGCAGTTCTCGCCCTGCGCGCCCCAGACGGTGACGTTGAAGTAGTTGGGCTTGTCGACCCACTCGTTTCCTTCTTTGCGGCGGGTGTTGACAGCAACTCGCAGCTCGCATACCGCGGTGCCGCTACCTAGGTGTCGCAGGTCCGGATCCTGGGTCAGGTTCCCCGTGATCACCACGACGTTGACGTTGGACGCTGCCAATTCACTCACTCCTCTGGTCTCGCTTGTCTGGATTCCAGTCTAAGGAGGCGACCGGCTCTACTCTCCCCCCTCGATCAGGGGGTTTCCGCAAACAGCGGCAGCCGCGGCGCGCTACTCGTCTGAATCGTCGAAGGAGTCGCCGCGATCGTCGCGGGCTCCCTGGGCGCTGCGCTCCCGCGGCCCGGGGGCGGCGGTCACGGCGGGCGGGACGATCACCGGCGCGCTGGGATCGACCTTGAAGATGCGGAAGCGCAGGACGCCGTCGGCGATCTTCAGGTTGTGGTCGAGCGAGTCGAGCAGCTCGCTGGAGGCCTCGAAGCGCATCCAGCGGTAGTCGGCCTCGGTGCGGTGGTTGATCTCGTAGGCCATTTTCCGCAGACCCCAGCTGTTCTCGTGTTTGAGCGTGCCCGAGGCCTCGATCTGACCCCGCGCGTCCTGCGCCAGCGCGTCGCGCGCAGGCGCATCCAACTGGGGGTCCAGCATCAGGACCAGCTCGTATTCGCGTGGTGCTGCCAAAACGGCGAAGGACTATAGCGGCGGGATCAGTGTGGCGCGAACTCCTCCGAGCCGTCCCCCGGAGACGCCGGGGCTGGGGGAGGTGCGGCGGGCGTCGCGGGGGGAGCCGTGACGGGCGCCGGCGGTGAAGGCGCTAGTGGCGGCGATTCGACCGGTGGGGTGGGAGGTGGCACGGCAGGCACAGCGGGTTTCGCCGCTCGCCGCCGGTGGCGGGGCCGCGAGGTAATCGGGTCGTTTGCCGCCGACCCAGTAGGTCCACTCAGTTGCTCGCCGACGGCAGGGGGCCGCGGCCTGAGAGGGGCGGGCTCGGGCGCCTGCGCGACCCGGGGCAGCCCCACGTCACGAGCGAGCGGCGGCGCTTGCGGCGGCCGCAGAAGGTGGGGCAGCGCCTGCAGCGCCAGCAAGCCGACCACGGCAACCGCCGCCAGCTTGCCGATCCCGGCCCATCGAACTCGAACCCCGCGCACCCCTGCTCAAGGCACCGGGGGCGCCGAACTCTCCCCCCTCAGGCCGCCGAGCGCGCCGCTTCGATGTCGCGCAGCTGGTCGTCGACCCAGTCGCCCGGGTTGCGGGAGAAGATGATCTCCCGCAAGCCCTCCGCCCAGCTTCGCTTCTGCTCGGGGTCCATGGTCAGCGCCCGGTGGATCGCGTCGGCCTGCTCCTGGATGTCGAACGGGTTGACCGAGATCACGTAGTCGATCAGCTCCTGGTGGGAGCCGGTGTTCTCCGAGAGCATCAGGACCCCGTCGCGGGTGTTCACCGCCGGCGCCTCCTTGGCGACCAGGTTCATCCCGTCGAAGAGCGAGTTGACCATCAGCAGGTCGAAGTGCTTGTAGCGGGCGACCGCGTCGTGGAAGTTCTCGTAGATCTTCAGGTCGATCGGCATCCAGTCGGTCGTCCCGTGGCGGTGGTTGACGACCGCGACCAGCGCCTCGATCCGCTCCAGGTACTCGGCGTACTCGGGCACGTCCTGCCGGGAGGGCTGCAGGTGGGCGATGAAGGTGACCTTTTCGCGGAACTCCGGATGCTGGGTGAGGAAGGTGTCGAAGGCGGTGAAGCCGCGCAGCACGTTCTTCGAGAGGTCGGCGCGGTCGACGCGGATGATCAGGTACTGGCGCCGCCGCTCCAGCACCTCGCGCTCGGCCTCGGCCACCTCGGGCGAGGCGGCGGCACGCTCCAGGCGCTGCGCGTCGATCCCCAGCGGGTAGGCACGGGCGAGGGTGCGGCCGCCGGGGTGGCGGACCTCGGCGGCTTCGTAGTCGACGTCGACGTCGTCGACCAGTTCGTCGCAGCAGCGGAGGAAGTTGATGCAGTAGGCGTGGGTGTGGAAGCCGATGATGTCGTTGGCCAGCATCCCTTCGTAGATGGCGCCGCGGATGCGTTTCGGCAGGATCCGCCAGCTGTCCGGCTGCGACCAGGGGATGTGGACGAAGTGGTGGAGGAAGGCGTCGGGGCGCTCGGCGCGGATCATTCCCGGGGCGGTGTAGAGGTGGTAGTCGTGGAGCATCACCAGCGGGTCCCGCTGGCCCTCGATCTCGGCCAGGACCGCCTCGGCGATATCCCGGTTGACCGCCTGGTAGCCGTGGTCCCAGGCGTCGATCTCCTGCTGGCGGATGTCCGGCGCGTTGGAGATGTCCCAGAGGTAGTGCTGGATGAACCAGAGGATCGGGTTGGCGATCACGTTGTAGAAGCGGTCGTAGGCGTCGGGGTCCGAGCCGACCAGCCGCACCCGGTACTCGATCCCGTCCAGCTCCTGCTCGACCGGCCCGCCCGCTTCGTTGCTGACGACGATGTCCTCGTCGGTCATCGCCGAGGCGATCCAGAGCGCGTCGCGGTGGGAGACCAGTCCCGAGAGCGCCGTGACCAGACCGCCGCCGCCGCGGCGCACGGTCCGCTGCCCGTTCTCGTCGAGCTCGAACTGGGCCGGGCCCCGATTCGAGACGATGATCAGCGGCGAGGAGCTCACGCTGCAGAGACTAAGGGGTGCCGCCGCCCGGCCCCGGGGGCCGCTCAGCCGTCGAGGTCGGTGAACAGCTGCAGCCAGTCGCGCAGCAGGCGCGGCGTCAGGAACTCGCGCCTGGCGTGCTCCTTGCCCTCGCGGCCGAGCTGCTTGCCGAGGCCCGGGTCGCGGAGGATCTCCAGGCAGCGCTGGGCGCACTCCGAGGGGGAATCGACGAGGTAGCCGCTGACGCCGTCCTCGATCTGCAGCGGGATGCCGCCGACGTTGCCGGCGACCGTCGGCCGCCCCTTCCACAGCGCCTCGGTGACGGTCAGGCCGAAGCCCTCGCGGATCGACTTCTGCAGGCAGATGTCCGACTGCGACTGGAAGGCGTTGACCTCGATCGCGCCGACGTTGTTGAGGTTGCTGAGGATTTTGATGTCCTCGTCGCCGTCGGCGTATTCGAAGGTCTTCTGGAAGTACTCCATCCCCTCCGGGTCGTCGGTCGCCATCGAGCCGACCATCGCCAGCTGCGCCTCTGGCACCTGCTCGGTCACCTCGCGGTAGGCGTCGATGACTCCGATCGGGTCCTTCCACGGGTCGAAGCGGGAGACCTGGGTGATCAGCGGCCGGTCGACGTCGATCCCGAACTGGCGGCAGACGAACGCGGCGTCCTCGGGCGAGAAGGCCATGTTCTTCGGCGAGAGGGGGTCGATCGCC
>DASQCF010000056.1:0-13655 GCA_035634815.1 Solirubrobacterales bacterium
GTCGAGCCGGAGTCGATGATCGACATCACCCAGTCGATGGCCTGCATCCAGTGCGGTGCCTGCGTCTCCTCCTGCCTCTCGATGGAAGCCGACCCGGGCTTCATCGGCCCGGCGGCGCTGGCCAAGGCCTACCGCTTCGTCGGCGACCCGCGCGACGCCGAGACCCACGAGCGCCTGCACGACCTGGCCGACGACCCGCACGGGATCTACGACTGCACCCACTGCTTCAGCTGCGTCGACGCCTGCCCGAAGGGCGTGGCGCCAATGGACCAGATCATGCGCCTGCGCCGCAAGGCCGGCGAAGAGGGGATCGAAGACCCCAACAGCGGCCACGACCACGAGATCGCCTTCGTCAAGATCATCGAGAAGAAGGGGACCCTGGACGAGTCGCTGCTGCTGCAGGAGTCCTTCGCCCCCGGCGTCAAGGGCAAGCTGAAACCGAGCAAACGGGCGATCCGGGAAATGCTCGGCTCGATCCCGACGGCGATCCGCGGGATCAAAACCGGCAAGATGCGCTCGCTGTCGAAGCTGATCCCCGGCGTGCACCACAAGCTCCCCGACCAGGACGACGTGAAGGCGATCTACGCCCACGCCGAGGAGCACAGCGAGGAATTCAACCTTTACATCAAGGGCGAGGAGGGCGAGCTCGTCGACGACAACGTCGAGAAGGGCATCGAGCGCTCCACCGACCCCGACACCGCGGAGGCGAAATGATGGCCGATCAGATCAAAGTCGCCTACTGGCCCGGCTGCGTCTCGCGCGGCTTCACGCCGGAGCTGCACGGCTCGATGGCGATCGTCGCCGAGAAGCTCGGCATCGAGCTGGTCGAACTCGACCGCGCCAACTGCTGCGGCGCCGGCGTCATCGCCGAGCACAACCAGGAGCTCGCCGACACGCTGAACGCGCGTACCTTCGCGCTTGCCCAGCAGACCGGGCTCTCGATGATGAACATCTGCTCGACCTGCCAGGGCGCGCAGTCGGAGTGCCAGCAGCGCCTCGACGCCGACTCCGCCTACCGGGCACACATCAACGAGGTGCTCTCCGGCCAGGGCCTCTCCTACGAGAAGGGCGAGGAGGGCGGCTGGACGAACAAGAACTTCCTCTGGCTGCTGGTCGAGGACTACGGGCTCGACAAGCTCCGCGAGCAGGTCGTCCGCCCGCTCAGCGGCCTCCGCGTCGGACCCTTCTACGGCTGCTACATCGTGCGGCCGAAGGAACGGCTCGGCTACGGCGAGCATCCCGACCGCGACATCTACCTGGAGCAGGTGATCGAGGCGCTCGGCGGCCAGGTCGTCGAGTACGACGGGGCGCGCAAGTGCTGCGGCTTCCCGGTGATCACGATGAACCGCGAGACCTCGCTGCGCCAGGCCGGGACCCACGTCGGCGACGCGATCGACGCCGGCGCCGACTGCCTCGTCACCCCCTGCCCGCTCTGCCACCTCAACCTCGACATGCAGCAGCCGGAGGCGGCCAAGGTCGTCAACCGCGACCTCGGCCTCGCCGTCCTCCACCTGCCGCAGCTCGTCGGCCTCGCCCTCGGCGCCGAGCCGAAGGAGCTGGGGATGAGCAAGCACATCGCCTCGACCGGCTGGGTCGAAGACCGCCTCACCGCCGGCGCCACCGCCTAGCTACGACGAGAGCCCGACCCGCCGCGCCAGCCACCTGGCGCCGACGGTGTCGGTCAGCCCGTGGGCGACGATCGAGGTGATGATCGCGATCGCGGCGACGTCGAAGATCAGGTCCCTGCCGGGCACGGCGGATTTGAAGACGAAGAGGGCGAACAGCATCGAGGCGACGCCCTTGGGCCCGAACCAGGCCATGAACTGCTTCTCGGACTTCGGGATTCCGGTGCGCAGGAAGGAGAGCATCACCGCCACCGGCCTGGCGATCAGCAGCGCGAAGGCGACGAAGAGGATCAGCGGCGGGACGTCGTAGTGGAAGCCGGTGGCGAAGATCAGGCCGCCGAAGACGAAGAAGGTGAGGACCTGGAGGATGGCGCTGCTGTTCTCGGCGAACTCGACAAAACCGTCCGGGACTTCGCGCTCGCTGGCCCCCATCGCGATCCCGCAGACGAAGGCGGCGATCAGGCCGTTGCCGATCGTCACTTCGGCGAGGCCGAAGGCGAGGAGAGCGAAGCCGATCGCGTAGATCCCCTCGTAGCGCGGGGTGATCCCGCCGCCGGGGAGCGAGTGGTGCAGCCGCCCCGCCGCCGCCCCGAGGACGACGCCGATCACCGCCCCCACCGCCGCCTCCCCGATCAGCTTCATCGCTTCGGCCCCGGCGTCGCCGCCGGGCGAGGCGAGGACGAGGAAGAAGAGGACGAAGGGCAGCGCCAGCCCGTCGTTGAGGCCGGACTCGAGGTTCAGCGTGTGGCGGACCTTGCTCGGCACCAGGCGCGAGGTGACGACGGCGGAGGTGACGACCGGGTCGGTCGGCGAGAGCACCGCCGCCAGCAGGAACGCCTCCGCCCAGCTGAGGTCGGGGAAGAGCGCTTTCGCCGCCAGCCCCAGAAGGCCCATGGTGATCGGCATCGCGATCACCAGCGCCCGCGCCGTCGGCCCCCAGTGGCTGCGCAGGAGCTCGCGCTCGACAAACATCCCGTCGGAGAAGAGGGTGACGATCAGCGCCAGCTCGACCAGCTCGACCACCGCTTCGTCGGTCGCCTCGACGTCGACGACGCCGGCGGCCGCGAGGCCGAAGCCGAGCGCGACCGAGAGGACCGAGGCCGAGAGGACCGTCCCCTTCATCACCCCCGAGAGGGCGGCGACGATCGCGAGGAGGCCCCCGAACAGCAGCAGGCCTTCGGCGAAGCTGATGCCCACGCTACCGCTGGCTGTTCAGCAGCCCGCGCTCGACCAGGAGCTCGCCGAGCTGGACCGTGTTGGTGGCGGCGCCCTTGCGCAGGTTGTCGGAGACGACCCAGATGTCGAGGGCGCGCTCGTTGCCGGGGTCGCGGCGGATGCGGCCGACGAAGACGTCGTCGCGGCCGGCGGCCTCGATCGCCATCGGGTAGCGACCGGCAGCGGGGTCGTCGACGACGGTCACCCCCGGCGCCGCGGCGAGCAGCTCGCGGGCCCGCTCGGGGTCGAGCGGCTCCCGCGTCTCGACGTTGACCGCCTCGGAGTGGCCGGTCTCGACCGGGACCCGGATGCAGGTGGCGCTGACCCGGATCCCGTCGTCGCCGAGGATCTTGCGGGTCTCGTTGATCAGCTTGCGCTCCTCGTCGGTGTGGTCGTCCCCGTCGGCGAAGCTGCCAGCCTGGGGCAGGACGTTGAAGGCGATCTGGTGGGGGTAGATCGACGGCGGCGGAACGTCGTAGCCGCCGACCACCGCGCGCGCCTGCGCGCGCAGCTCGTCGATCGCCCCCTTGCCGGTGCCGGAGACGGCCTGGTAGGTGGAGATCACCAGGCGCTCGATCCCGGCCGCGTCGTAGAGCGGTTTCAGGGCGACGACCATCTGCATCGTCGAGCAGTTCGGGTTGGCGATGATCCCTTTGTGGCCCTCCAGGGCGTCGGGGTTTACCTCGGAGACGACCAGCGGCACGTCGTCGTGCATACGCCAGTAGCTGGTGTTGTCGACCACGGTCGCGCCCGCCTCGACCAGCTTCGGGGTCCACTCGGCGCTGACCGAGCCGCCGGCCGAGGAGAGGACGAGGTCGAGCCCCTGGATCGTCTCCTCGCTCACCGCCTGGACCGTCAGCACCTTGCTGCCGAACTCGATCGTCTTGCCGGCCGAGCGCTCGGAGGCCAGCGGCCGCAGCTCGGCGACCGGGAAGCCGCGGCTGGCGAGCAGCTCCAGGATCGTCGTCCCGACGAGCCCCGTCGCGCCCAGCACTCCGACCCTGTATCCGTCGCCGGCCATCGTCCGCGGGGGCCGGCTCAGCCGGCGACCGTGGGCCGGTGGCCGGGGCCGGTCGGGTCCTCGGGCTGGATCGCGTCCTCGCCCAGCTCGAACGCCTTGTGCAGCACGTTGACCGCGTCGGCGACCCGGTCGGCAGGAATGACGCACGAGATCTTGATCGGCGAGGTGGAGATCATCTCGATGTTGATCTTCTCCTCGCCGAGGACCTGGAAGACCTTGGCGGCGACGCCCGGGTGCGAGCGCATACCGGCGCCGACGATCGAGACCTTGCCGATCTGCTCGTCGGTGAGGACCTCGAGCGAGACGTCGCCGAGGGCGGCGATCGTGTCCTTGGCGGTGGCCAGGTCGGAGCGGTCGACGGTGAAGGAGAGGTCGGCGAGCTGGTCGTCGCCCACCGGCTCGTTCTGGATGATCACGTCGACGTTGACGTTGGCGTCGGCCAGGGCGCCGAAGATGCGACCGGCGACGCCGGGCTCGTCGCGGAGGCCCGAAAGGGTCACCCGAGCCTCGGAATCGGAATGCGTGACGGCGGTTACGAAGGGGTTCTCCATGGTCTCTTCCTCTGAGACGACGAGGGTACCGGGACCGTCCTCGAAGCTGCTGCGGCAGTGGATGCGGACCCCGTGGTTGCGCGCGTACTCGACCGAGCGCAGCTGCAGGACGCGGGCGCCCGAGGCGGCCATCTCCAGCATCTCCTCGAAGGAGACGACCGGCAGCTTGCGCGCGTCCGGCACGATCCGCGGGTCGGCGCTGTAGACGCCGGAGACGTCGGTGTAGATCTCGCAGACGCTGGCCCGCAGCGCCGCGGCGAGGGCAACCGCGGTGGTGTCGGAGCCGCCGCGGCCGAGGGTGGTGACGTCGCGGCTGTCGGTGGAGACGCCCTGGAAGCCGGCGACGAGGACGATCCGGTCCTCCTGCAGCGCCTCGGAGATGCGGTCGGCGCGGACGTCGATGATCCGCGCCTTGGTGTGGGAGGAGTCGGTGACGATCCCGGCCTGGGAGCCGGTCAGCGAGATCGCCTCGTGGCCCATGTCGTGGATCGCCATCGCCGCCAGCGCGCAGGAGATCCGCTCTCCGGTGGAGAGCAGCATGTCCATCTCGCGGGCGACCGGGCGCTCGGAGATCTCGTGCGCCTGGGCGACCAGTTCGTCGGTCGTCTTGCCGCGCGCCGAGAGCACGGCGACGACGCGGTTGCCGGCCTCGCGGGCGGCGACGATCCGGCCCGCGGCGCGCTTGATCTGCTCGGCGCCGGCCACCGAGGTGCCGCCGAACTTCATCACGACGATGTCAGAGCCGTCCCCGGTCATCGAGCTGAGGATAGTCGCCGGATCGAGTCGGGCGAGGCGCCGGCGGGCGAGCCGAAAGCGGGGCTACTCGGCCGAGCCCCCCAGGTTCCCGAGCATCGCCTGTTCGGCCATCCGGATCAGCCCGAGGCCGCTGTGGGGGCGCATGTCGCTGCTCCGCACCCGCACGTGCGAGCCGTGCGGCCCGACCACCTCGACGATCGTGCAGACGTCGCCGATTTCGCAATCGTCGCCGTAGTCGTTCTCGATCGCCTCCATCTGTTCGGCCACGACCCGGCCGACCTTGCTCTGGTCAAGCGACATCCGGCACCCCCTTCTCCTGCTCGTCGTTCAAACGCGGAGCGCTGACCATACGGGAGAAGGCGGGATGTGACCGCAATCACACTTGACGATATATCGGTCCGATATATAGTTCTCGCAGATGGAGCAGCTGAGCGCGACCGCCTATGTGATCCTCGGATTCGTCCGCAACGAACCGCGGTCCGGGTACGAGATCAAAGCCGTTGTCGACAACTCGACGCGGTTCTTCTGGGCGGCCAGCTACGGGCAGATCTACCCGGAGCTGAAGCGGCTGGCAGAGGCGGGGTTGATCGTCGGCTCCGACGTGCCCACCGGCGGCCGCAAACGGACGGTCTACGAGATCACCGCCGACGGCGAGGAGGAGCTGCGGGCCTGGCTGCGGCAGGCGCCGGACACCTTCGAGATGCGCGACGAAGGGCTGCTGAAACTCTTCTTTGCCGACGCCCTCCCCCGTGAGGAGGCGCTGGAGATCCTGCGCTCGATGCGAGCGAAGCGGCTGGCGGTGCACGAGCAGCTCGAGGCGATCAGGCAGATGAAAGGCGAGATCGACGATCCCTTCCCGATGATCGTCCTCAGCGGAGGCTTGGAGTACATGGAGTGGTTCGCGGACTGGTGCGAGCGGATGGAGGCGAAGCTTCTCGACTCCGCTCTCGACGAAAGGAGCGGTTGATGTTCGATTCCCTGGCACGACTGGCGGACGGCAGGGCCAAGTGGGTGGGTCTGGCGGCGATCGTCTTTTTCCTGCTCGCCGGCGGGATCGGCGGCTCGGTCGCCGACCGCCTCGACCCCTATGGCGCCGACGACCCGAACACCGAGACGGTGGAAGCCAGGGAACGGCTGCAGGACGCCGGCCTGCGGGTCCCGGCGGTGATCGCGGTGGTCGAGGACGCCCCGGTCGCCAAGCCCGCGACCAAGCGGCGGGTCGAGGCGCTTGAGCAGCAGGTCCGCGAACGCTCCGACGTCACCTCGGTGACCGGCTTCTACGACACGCGTTCGAAGGCTTTCGTCGCCAACGACGGGCAGTCGACCTACTTCGCGGTAGCGCTGAAGACCACCGACGACAAGGCCTGGCAGGAAGCCGGCGCCGACATCGCCGACGAACTGAACGAGGAGCCCGGCGTCCTCGTCGGCGGCGCCGCGGTCGCCCAGGAGCAGGTCAACAAGCAGGTCGAGGAAGACCTGAAAAAGGCCGAGATGCTCGCCTTCCCGCTGCTCTTCCTGCTCTCGCTGCTCTTCTTCCGCAGCCTCGTCGCCTCGGTCCTGCCGCTGATGATCGGCGGCCTGGCGATCGTCGGCACCTTCCTGATCCTCCGCATCGCCAGCGAAGTCGGCTCGATATCGATCTTCGCCCTCAACCTGACGACCGCGCTCGGGCTCGGGCTGGCGATCGACTACAGCCTCTTCATCGTCTCCCGCTACCGCGAGGAGATCGCCAAGAGCGGGCCGGGTCTGGAGGCGATGCGGCGGGTCATGGCCACCGCCGGGCGCACGGTCTTCTTCTCCTCGCTGACCGTGTCGGCGGCGCTCGCCTCGCTGCTCGTCTTCCCGCAGCGGTTCCTCTACTCGATGGGCCTCGGGGGCGCGCTGGTGGCGCTGTTCGCGGCGCTGATCTCGCTGACCGTGCTGCCGGCGGTGCTGACCCTGCTGGGGAGGCGCGTCAACGCCGGGGCGCCGAAATTCCTCCAGCGCCGCGCCGAGGCCGACACCCGTCCCGACGAAAGCGGGTTCTGGTACCGGCTCTCGCGCTTCGTGATGCGGCGGCCGATCCCGGTCGCGACCGTCAGCGCGCTCTTCCTGATCATCCTCGGGCTGCCCTTCCTGCAGATCAAGTTCGACACCGTCGACCCGACGGTGCTGCCGCAGTCGGCGAGCGCGCGGCAGACCTACGACACGGTCAGCACCGGGTTCCCGCCCTACCACGAAACGCCGATCTGGATCGACGTCGAAGGCGGCGGCCCGAAGGCGGCGGCGACCCTCGCCGCCGAGGTGCGCAGGGTCGGGGGGGTCGCCGAAGTCGCGCCGCCGCAGCGTCTGCGCTCCGGGGTCACCGCCCTGCAGGTGGTCTCGGCCAACCCGTTCATCTCCGAGCAGAGCCAGTCGACGGTGCGCGCGATCCGCGCCCTGCCGAGTCCGCCTGGAGCGACCGTCCTGGTCGGCGGCGCCACCGCCGACTTCGTCGACTTCCAGTCGAGCCTGACCGCACACATGCCGATCGCGCTCGGGATCGTGATCCTGGCGACGCTGGTGATCCTCTTCCTGATGACCGGCTCGGTGGTGCTGCCGATCAAGTCGCTGATCATGAACTTCCTCAACCTCAGCGCCGTCTTCGGCCTGCTGGTGCTGATCTTCCAGGACGGCCGGCTGGAAGGGTTCCTCGACTACTCCAGCCCGGGGGCGATAGAGCAGACGATGCCGATCCTGCTCTTCGCCGTCGCCTTCGGCCTCTCGACCGACTACGCCGTCTTCCTGCTCTCGCGGATCAAGGAGGCGCGCGACAACGGCGCCTCGGACTCCGAGTCGGTGGCGATCGGGTTGGAGCGGACGGGGCGGATCGTCACCGCCGCGGCCCTCCTGTTCGCCGTCGCGATGGGCGCCTTCGCCACCTCGAAGATCATCTTCATCAAGGAGAACGGGGTCGGCACCGCGCTGGCGGTCCTGATCGACGCCAGCATCATCCGCGCACTCCTCGTCCCCTCATTGATGGAGCTGCTCGGCAAGTGGAACTGGTGGGCGCCCGCGCCTTTGCGGCGGTTGCACGAGCGCTGGGGAATCAGCGAGGTAGAGCCCGCCAAGACCTGAAGGTCTAGGTAAGGGAGGGAGTGGGGTGTCCCTCCCGGGAGCACCTCCGCCGGGTGAAGCGGGATCGGCTGGCGCCTCAGGAGCTAACCGCCCGGCTCCATGCTGAGTACCCGGGAGGGACACCCCACTCCCTCCTCCCGGCACGCAATGGGTGCACGGCCGAGGTCATGAAGCTTTTGAGAAACCCCAACGGTCCAAGTCACTGGAGCTTTTCCAAAGCTTCTGAACCTTGAACGTCCATCGGAGCTCGTTGGGGGGAGGGCGTCGGTGGGGGGTCGCTGGGTACTCAGCATGGAGCCGAGCCAGTTGCTTTTGAGGCGTCAGCCGATCCCCGACCCTCTCGGCGGAGGTGCTCCCAGCGACCCCCCACCGACGCCCTCTAGCTAGGCAAACGCCTGAACCGCGCGACGCCGCAAATCCGAGTTCAGCATCCCCGTCACTTCGCTGGGAATGTTGCCCGCAGTCGGCACCGCGGCGCCGATCAGGCCGTCGGCGCGGAAGCCGTAGAGCGGGGCGACGAAGCCGAGCTCGCGGATCTTTCGGACCAGCGTGACCGCGCTCTGGGTGTCGGCGCCGGGGCCGCAGAGGACGATCGCGGTCGGGTCGAGGGCGCCGAGGGCGCGGCCGAGACGCTCGTCGCCGAGCTCGTTGGAGAGGACGAGGACGCGGAAGCCGGCGCGGCGCAGGGCGAGGTCGAGGGCCTGGGTGTGGACCTCCTCGGCGTCCTGGCCGTGGCTGGAGTCAAGCAGCAGGATCCCGGCCGGGCGCGAAGCGGCGGAGGCGAGGCGGCGGGCGCCGTGCAGCCAGCCGGTGGCCCAGCGGGCGGCGAACTCGAGCTCCGCCTCGCTCTCGGGGTCGGCGGCAAGCTTGTCGATCGCCGGCAGCAGCAGCTCCTCGACGGTCCGCTCCAGCGAGCGCAGGGCGAGGCTTTCCTCGATCGCGCGGTCGGCGGCGGTCTCGTCGAAGTGCTCGAAGGCGGCGAAGAGGCTGCCGTCATTGGCCGGCGCCGCCTGGCGCTGGCGCGCCAGCGCGATCGCCGAGGAGATGTTGCCGGTCTCCCCCAGCGCGTCGCGCAGCGCCTGCAGCTCCACCAGCTCGTAGTTGCGGTGGTTGCCGGCGGTCCGTTTCGGCGTCGGGTACCCGTAGCGACGCTCCCAGCTGCGCAGGGTGTTGGGGCTCACGCCGAGGACTTCGGCGGCGGCGTTGGTGCGGATTCCGGGCATTGGTTAGAAAGGTCGAACGGGTGGACTGCGCGTCTATTCGACGGCGGGTGACAATTCTCCCACCCGTTTGGCGGGTTTACACCGGTTATCGGCAGATTTCGCAGAAACTGTTAGCGATCTTGCAAGGCGCCCACGCCCACGGGCTGCCCCACCGCGCGTGCCCGCCACATCGCGGCGTCGGCCTTGTGCAGAAGTTCTTCCGCGTCGGCGCCGTGGTCGGGGCAGGCGACGACGCCGGCCGAAATGCAGATTCGCAGCCCGCCGGCGCGCTCGAGGTCGTCGAGCTGGCCGAGTAGCCGCTCGCACATCTGCACGCCTTCGACGGTGCCGGTGTCGGGCGCGAGGACGCAGATCGCGTCCTCTTCGAGGCGGAAGGCTTCGTCGACGATGCGGATGCTGTCGCGCAGCGCGGCGCCGAGGATGGAGAGCACGGTCTCCTGGCCGCCGGCGACGTCGCCGGGCTTGGTCCCGGGGCCGGAGGCGTCGAAGACAGCGAGGCCGAAGGGGTGACCGTGGCGGCGGTTGGTCTCGATCAGCTGGTCCAGCCGCCGGCGCATGTGACCTGGCCGATACAAGCTCGGCAGTTCTTCCAGCTGATTCTCAGATGAGGTCGGAACGGAAGTCGAAGCCGTGTCTCCGTCAGAGGGCGCCAGGGGGGTGCCTGAGGAGCCCTCCCCATCTTTGCTCCGGAAGGCATCCCCCTGGCGCCCTCGGTCAGCTAACTCGACCGCGGCCGCGGTCACCGACCCGAACTCGACCGCCAGCCGCTGCGCGGCTTGGACGAAGTCTCCCCCACCGTTTCCAATCTCCTCGTGCAAGCTGCCCAAGAGATCGGCGTGCAGCTCGGACACCTTGAGGGCGATGCGGCTCGCCGGCGGGGCATCCTCCCGGCGGCGTTGAAATCCCGACTGGTCAGGCACGGGGTGACCTTGGCGCAAGCGGCGGACGCCCGGGCGCGAAAAGGTCGCTATTTGCGTCCCGACGATTGTCCAGGACGAATATCCGGCGCCGCTTATTCCAGGCTTCTGCGACCGGCGAGCGCCTTGCCGAGCGTCACCTCGTCGGCGTGCTCGAGGTCGGCGCCGACCGGCAGGCCGCTGGCCAAGCGCGTCACCTTCACCTGCCCGCGCAGCATCTCGGCGATGTGGAGCGCGGTCGCCTCGCCGGTGGTGGTGGGGTTGGTCGCGAGAACCACCTCGACGATCCCACCCCGCTCCACCCGGCGCCGCAGCTCGCCGATCTTCAGGTCTTCGGCGTCGACACCGTCGATCGGCGAGAGCGCCCCGCCGAGCACGTGGTAGAGGCCGCGGTATTCGTGGGTGCGCTCGATCGGGATCACGTCGGCGGGCTCCTCGACGACGCAGATCGTCGCCCGGTCCCGGTTATGGTCGGCGCAGATCCGGCAGAGCGGCCCCTCGGCGAGGTTGAAGCACTCCTCGCAGAGGCCTACCTTCTCCTTCACTTCGCGAATCGCGTCGCCGAGGGCGAAGGCCTCTTCGTCAGGGGCGCGCAAGAGGTGGAAGGCGAGCCGCTGCGCAGTCCGCTGGCCGATGCCCGGCAACCGCGAGAGCTCGGCGACGAGGCGCGCGAGCGGTGCCGGGCCGTCGCTCAACCGCCCAGCATCCCGCCGAGGCCGCCGCCGAGATCGCCGCCGGCAATGCCGCCCATCTTCGAGCTGGCCAGCTCCTGCGCGGCGCGCAGCCCCTCGTTGACGGCCGCCTGGACCATCTCCTGGAGCAGCTCGGCCTCCTCAGGGTCGATCGCCTCGGGGTCGATCGCGATCTCGCGCAGGGTGAGGTCGCCGCCCATCTTCACCTTGACCATGCCGCCGCCGGCGCTGGCCTCGACGACCTCGTCCTTCAGTTTCTCCTGGGCCTCCAGCATCTCGGCCTGCATCTGCTGGGCCTGTTTCATCAGGGCGTTGACGTCAAAGCCCCCTGGTCCGCCTCCACGTGCCACCTAACTGACCTCCTCCGCGTCGAACTCGCTCTTCAGCCTCTCCAAAACCCGATCCTCGTCGATCCCCTCGCTGCCCGGCGCCGGCGTATCCGGCGGCGCCTCGCCCTCGAGCACAACATAGGTCGGCCGCAGCCCGACCCCGGTCACCGCCGCAAAAGCCGCGGCAACGGTGTCCCTGCGATCGGACTCGTCCGCCTTCCGCTTGTTGAAGGTCATCTCGGCGGGGAACCCGACCTCGAGCCCCTCCTCTCCGAAACTGACGGGGCGGGCACCCTCAAGCGTCGCCGCGAGAGCAGGGGCCGTCTCCTCCAGCTTGTGGAGGACGGCCGGCCAGACCCGCTGGATCTCGTCCAGGGACAGGGCGTCCTGGCCGGCGGGTCCTGCCGCTGCAGGGGACCCACCCCCCCTTCCGGTAGCTAAAGCTTCCTCAGGGGGGGTCCCCCCTACAGCGTCACCCGCCGGAGGGTTGTCAACAGCAGACGCCCGCACCTCAGCCGTCTCGTCTGACGGAGCTGCTTCAGCCTCTTCCTCTTCGGCCGGCGCCGGATCGCCTTGACTAGGCGGTTCTGCCGTGGGTGGCGTGGTAGGGGGGACCACCCCCTGCTGCGCAGGGGGTGGTGGGTCCCCTGCCGCGACAGGACCCGCGGCCTGAGCGCTTTTGTCTTGCTGCTCCAATCTCTCGATACGCCTTAGGAGCCCAGCGGTATCCGGGTCAAGATCCGGGCGTGCCGCCTTCAAGAGCGCTATCTCCACCGCCAACCGAGCATCGTCACCCTCGCGAATCGCGGTCAGCGCATCCGCCAGCTCGTCGATCGTGCGGATCAGGTTCGCCGGCTTGATCGCCGCCGCCTGCGCCTGCATCCGCGCCGTGTCGGTGGCGGTGACGACGAAGCTGGTCGGCACCTCGCCCGTCGTCTGGGCGATCAGCAGGTGGCGCAGATGGGCGAGCAGGTCGCGGGCGAACTGCGAGGGGTCGCGCCCCGAGCGGGCCATCTTCTCGACCCCGATCAGGACCCCCTTCGGGTCCTCGGCGACGACGGCGTCGACCGCCTCGAAGAGCAGGTCGGCGTCGGCGGCGCCGAGCATCTCCAGGACGTCCTTCAGCTCGACGTGGTCGCCGCCGAAGGCGACCAGCTGGTCGAGGGTGCCGAGCGCGTCGCGGAAGCTGCCGGAGGCCGAGCGCGAGATCAGTGCGACGGCGCCGTCGTCGATCTGGATCTTCTCGGCGTCGGCGACCCGCCGGATGACCTCGGCGATCTGCTCGAGCGAGGGGCGCTGGAAGTCGAAGCGCTGGCAGCGATCGACGATCGTCGCCATCACCTTCTGCGGCTCGGTGGTCGCGAGGATGAAGGCCGTGTTGGGCGGCGGCTCCTCGAGCGTCTTCAGGAACGCGTTCCAGGCCTCCTTGGTGAGCATGTGGGCCTCGTCGAGGATGTAGACCTTCCAGCGGCCGGCAGCCGGAGCGAAGCCGACCCGGTCGCGGAGCTCGCGGATGTCGTCCACCGAGCGGTTCGAGGCGGCGTCCATCTCGATCACGTCGAGCGAGGTGCCCGCGGCGATCGTCTGGCAGGCCTCGCACTCGCCGCAGGGCGTCAGCGTCGGACCCTGCACGCAGTTGAGCGACCTGGCCAGGATCTTCGCCATCGAGGTCTTGCCGGTCCCCCGCGAGCCGATGAACAGGTAGGCGTGATGGACCCGGTCCTTCTCGACCGCGTTCGAGAGAGTGCGCACGATGTGCTCCTGGCCCACCACCTCCGCGAAGCTCTGCGGGCGGTGACGGCGGTAAAGGGAGGCGGATTCGGCCACGAATCGAGTCTATCCGTCGCCCTCGGCGTCCCCGGCCCGCGGCCGGTCGGCGGCCGGAAACTCCGGCTTTGAAAATGGACCGTGCACCCGTCCTCGAGGCGAGGCTCCCGGGCGTGTCCGCCGCTTTTGGCTCGAGCCAGGCTTGCCTGCATCACATGTCGGCTACCGCTTAAGGCTGCTTCCTTCCGGACCTGACCTGGTTCACGGGCCTCCATCGCGCGGGACCCGAGCCATCGACGCCGCGGCCGGCGCGCTGGCCTCGAAGGCCTCACCCCTCAGGAGGGGATTCAGCCCCGCTAGAGCGGCTTGCGGGTGACAGGGCACCGCTACCTCCCCGCCTAGCACGGTCCGTGAGCCATGCTAGCGCCGCCCGTTGGCTAGGGTCCCGGACGTGCGGGTGCTC
>DASQCF010000057.1:0-2384 GCA_035634815.1 Solirubrobacterales bacterium
GAGCACATGGAGCTCGCCGCCTACGAACTGCTGAAGCGCCTGGCCGAGCGAGCGGGAGACGAGGAGACGGCGCGGATGGCGGCCGCGATCGCAATCGAAGAGGCGATGATGGCCGAGCGGTTGGAGCAGTCCTTCGACACCGCGGTCGAGGTCTCGCTGGGAGCCGTCGGCGAGGACGACCTCGACTCGCTGCTGCTCGCCTACCTGCGCGACGTCCACGCGCTCGAGGGACAGGCGGTGAAATTGCTGGAGGCCGGCGCCGAGCGGGTCGACGACGAGTTCCTCGCCGAGGCCTTCCGCGACCACCTCGCCGAGACGCGGGAACACCTCGAGGAGATCGAGGGGCTGCTGGAGGAGCGCGGCGCCAGACCCTCGCTGATCAAGGACACGATGCTGAAGGCCGGCGGTCTCAACCTCTCCGCCTTCTTCGGCGCCCAGCCGGACTCGACCACCAAGCTCGCCGGCTTCGCCTTCGCCTTCGAGCACCTCGAGGTCGCCGCCTACGAGCTGCTGCAGCGGGTCGCGGCCCGGGCCGGCGACGAGGGCGTGGTCGCGACGGCCGAACAGATCCTCGCCGAGGAGCGGGCGGCGGCCGAGCGGGTCGCCGAGAGCTGGAACCGCCCCGACGTCCCCCTCGGGGTGGCGTCATGAAGGCGCTCACCTTCCACGGCAAACGCGACGTCCGGGTCGACGAGGTGCCGGACCCCTCGATCCAGGACCCGACCGACGCGATCGTCCGCATCACCTCGACCGCGATCTGCGGCTCGGACCTGCACCTGTACGAGGTGCTGGGGATGTTCATCGACGAGGGCGACATCCTCGGCCACGAGCCGATGGGGATCGTCGAGGAGGTCGGCCCGGAGGTCACCCACATCAAAGCCGGCGACCGGGTTGTGATCCCGTTCAACATTTCCTGTGGCAGCTGCTGGATGTGCGAGCGCAAGTACTTCGCCCAGTGCGAGACGACCCAGAACCGCGACGCCGAAAAAGGCGCCTCGCTGTTCGGCTACACCAAGCTTTACGGCCAGGTCCCCGGTGGCCAGGCGGAGTTCCTGCGGGTCCCGCAGGCCCACTTCGGGCCGATCAAGGTGCCGGAGACCGGCCCCGACGAGCGCTACCTGTTCCTCTCCGACGTCCTCCCCACCGCCTGGCAGGCGGTCGACTACGCGGCGATCCCGGACGGCGGCTCGGTCGCCGTCTTCGGGCTCGGCCCGATCGGGCAGATGAGCGCCCGGATCGCCCGCCACCAGGGCGCCGAGAAGGTCTTCGGGATCGACAACGTCCCCGAGCGGCTGGAGATGGCGCGCCGCAACGGGATCGAGGCGATCGACGGCGACCAGCACGACGACATATCCGCAACCCTGCGCGAGCTGACCGACGGGCGCGGCCCCGACAGCACGATCGACGCGGTCGGGATGGAGGCGCACGGCGCCCCGGGGGCAAAGGCGGCGCAGACGATCGCCGGCCTGCTGCCCGACGCGGTGGCGGCGAAGGTGACCGAAAAGGCGGCCGTCGACCGGCTCTCCGCCCTGCTCGACTGCATCGACAGCGTCCGCCGCGGCGGCACCGTCTCGATCTCCGGCGTCTACGGCGGCCAGATCGACCCGCTGCCGATGTTCCAGATCTTCGACAAGGGCCTGCAACTCCGGATGGGCCAGGCCCACGTGCGCCAGTGGACCGACGAGATCCTGCCGCTGCTGGAAGGCGACGACGACCCGCTCGGGGTGGACGACCTGACCACCCACCAGCTGCCGCTGGCCGAAGCGCCGAGCGCCTACGAGATGTTCCAGAAAAAGGAAGACGGCGCGATCAAGGTGGTGCTGAAGCCGTAAGGGAAGTTGCGACTACCTAATTTTAGGATGGATCATCTGTCCAATAGTTGTCCGTTAGCTGCGGATTTCGATCCGCCGTAGCCGACAAGGGGGGAGTCATGGGCCTCCGCTCCCCCGCCACCCGGACCGCAGGCATCGCTCTCGCGATCGCCTTCGTCCTCCTCGCCTCGCTCGTCGCGAGCGCTGCCGCCAAGCCGCTCGGCAGCAGCGCCGCGCGGATCAGCGCCGTCTGCACGAAGAAGGCCGGCAAGGCCGCCACCGCCGCCAAGCGCCGCGAGCTGCGTCGGCGCTGCATCAGGCACATGAACCAGGCCGCCGCCTCTCGCAAGCGCTCGACCGACGTCACGCCCCCCTCGGTCGCCTGGAAGGCCCCGGTCGCCGGTGCCACCGTCAAGGGCAAGATCAGCGGCACGACCTGCGAGGCCGCGGCCGGCGACGACCGCGGCGTCAAGCGCGTGGTGATGGTGCTCGACGGCGCCGTCCTCAACACCGAGAGCGACGCGCCCTGGAACTGCAGCTTCGACTCGACCAAGGTCGCCGACGGGGCCCACA
>DASQCF010000058.1:0-7621 GCA_035634815.1 Solirubrobacterales bacterium
GACTGCCCGATCAGGACGCCGACGCCCATCGCCAGGACCAGGGTCGCCACGGCGGCAACCATCGAGGCGTTGGCGGAGAGCAGCCGGCGGCGGGCGGGCGGCGGCGCCGGGGCCGCGACGGCCTGCGGCTGCGCCGGGCGCCGCGAAGCCTCCATGAACTGGACGGCGTCCATGACCGGCAGGCGGGGGTCGCCGCGCCGCTGCCCGCAGTGCAGGCAGTAGCGCTGGTCTGGCGCGAGCTGCGAACCGCAGCTGGGGCAGGCGTCGGACACGCCGAGCATCATCGGGTCACACCCGGGTACTGATGTTGAAGAGTTGTAAAGCGGACTCAGGATTTTCACAACCGCGTTACGGCGCGCGGCGATACTCGCGCCGCGGTGGCCGGCGCAAAAGGCGACAAAGAGGAGAAATCGGGGTTCCAGCCTTCGCCGAGGGCTCTCGGCGCCGCCGTGCTGCTGATGCTCGCCCTCGGGGTGATCGTCGGCTCGGCGACCAACCAGATCGCCCGCAACGCGGGTGCCAGCACGATCCTGGTCGAATCCCCGCCGCCGCCGGCTGAAGAAGAACCGGCGCCGGAACCGACCAGCGCCGCGCCGGAACCCGAAACCGGCGGCGAAGAAGCGGCGCCCGTCGCCACCCCCTCGGCGGTGCCGCTGGAAGCGCCGATCGTCGAAGAGCCGATCGCGAGCGAACCCGAAGCGCCCGCGGCCCCAATCGAAGAAGAACTGCCCACGGGCCTGCCGGAAGTCAAACACGCCTTCGTGATCGTGCTGGGCCCGGCGGGATACGAAGAAACCTTCGGCGAGACCGCGGCATCGCCTTTCCTGAAGGAAGAGCTACCCGCGCAGGGAGAGCTCCTCAGCAACTACTACGCGGTCGCCGGCAGCGAGCCGGCCAACGAGATCGCGCTGCTGAGCGGCCAGGGCCCGACCCCGGCGACCGCCGCCGGCTGCCCCACCTACGGCGACGTCCTTCCCGGCACCGAAAACCCGGAAGGGCAGGTGAGCGGCGACGGCTGCGTCTACCCGGCGACGACCAAAACCCTGATGGGCCAGCTGAGCGAAGCCAAATTGACCTGGAAGGCCTACCGCGAAGGCGCCGAAGGTTGCCCCAACCCACCCCCCGACGCGACCAACCCCTTTCTCTACTTCCACGGTGTCCTGGACAGCCCCGAGTGCGCGGCAACCCTCGTCGGCCTGCCCCAGCTCGCCACCGACCTGAAGGCGCCAGCCGACAAATTCCCGGCGCTCGCCTACCTCTCCCCCGCCCCCGAAACCCCAGCCGACAAATTCCTCGAACTCGTCGTCCCCCAGATCAAAGAATCGCTCGCCTACAAGGACGGCGGCATGATCGCGATCACCTCGTCCCAGGCGCCGCAAGACGTCGAAGCGCCGGACACCAGCAGCTGCTGCGTCAGCCCCGCCTTCCCCAACCTGCCGGCACCGCCGGCCGAAGCACCGGCCACCGGCCCCGTCAAGCCCACCGGAGGTGGCGGCCGCGTCGGTCTCCTCCTCATCTCCCCCTACATCGAACCGGGCACCACCAGCGAGACCTACTTCAACCACTTCTCCCTCCTGGCCACCATCGAGGAACTCTTCGGCCTCGAAAAACTCGGCTACGCCGCCGAACCGGCGATCACCGGCTTCGACGAATCCATTTTCAACGCCGGGGGATAACGCAGCAAATTCCAGGAGCCGGAGAACCTGGAGGGGGAGAGAAAGCGAGCGTCCACTCTTGGCCTGGGTATGCCTGGGCGATTTGCGCGCAATTCCATCCGAGTCCTGGTCGCCGGCGCGCTGACTGCGGCGCTCCTGGGCTCCGCCCTCATGCCGATTCCGGCGGACCTCCCGGCTGCATCCCTCGATCAACCCGTCCTCTACCGCCTGGAGATCACCCTGCTCGCCTTTTACGGCTTTCTCCTGCTGATCACTCCTTTGCATTCAGCACTGGCGTGGGGAAGATTGCCGACGGAGATCTCCACCCGAGGCGCAAGGTTCGCCGAGAAAGCCGATCACTCGGTGAAGAAGGTCGAGGCTGCGGTCGAGACCTTGGAACGCAAGAACAGATTGCTGACCGAGGGGCTCCGAACCGCTCGACGCGAAATCAGGCACCTGAGCGACAGCGACAACACACAACCGGGAGTAGATTCGAAGCGATGACCGAACGCGAATTGAGGGATCTAGCCTGGCGACTCGCCGACGGTTCGGAGGTGTTCGATTTCGACTTGGCGTTGGAGTTCGCGAGGGACAGCCCAGCGGAAGCAGAAGAGCTGATTCGCGAAAGGGAAACGATGGAAAGGAACGCCGAAGAGTTCCGTCGGCTCCGCCAGGAACGCCAGCGAGCTCTGATCGAAGACTTCGGGTAAGTCTAGGGACAGCTCAGCTTCTGCACCCGGTCGTTGCCCGTGTCGGCGACCCAGACGTTCGTCCCGGAGGTGGCGATCCCGCGCGGTTCGACGAACTGCCCGTCGTTTGGCCCGTAGGCGCCGGACTGGGCCTGGTAGGCGCCTTTGGAGCTGAAGCGCTGGAGGCGGTTGTTGCCCGAGTCGGAGACCCAGACCCTGCCTTCGGAGTCCACGGCGATGCCGCGCGGCGACTTGAACTGGCCGTTGCCGGTGCCTTCGGAACCCACTTTGCGGACGAATTCGCCGGCGGAGTTGAATTCCTGGTAGCGGTTATTGCCGGTGTCGGCGACGAGGATGTTGCCTTCGGAGTCTGCGGCGATCGCTTGGGGAGAATTGAATTCACGGTTGCCGGTTCCGAATTTCCCGAACTGAAGCAGCAGTTCGCCTTTGGAGTTGAACTCCTTGACGACGTTGCCTTCGAGAACCCAGGCGTTGCCTCCGGGGTCGATCGCGATTCCCTGGGAAGAACCGACAGCCCAACTGGAGATAAGTTCGCCGCTCGGTTTGTATTGGCGGATCTGGTTGGTGCCAAGTTCGGCCAGGACGAGCCAGATATCACCTTCGGAATCGATGTCGATCCCGAAGATCTGAGCGGGAAATGAAGTTGAGGTGCTCGGCGGAACCCCGAACTGGCTGACGAATTCGCCGCTTGAGTTGAACTTCTGCACGCGGCTGTGGGCAGTGTCGGCGACCCAGGCGTTGCCGCTTCCGTCGATCGCGACGTCGGGGGGCGCCGAGAGATGGCCGGCGCCGGAGGACTCGCCGCCGGCCTTTACGGCAAATTCGCACCCCAGGGCTGAGCTTGCTGATCCCAGCAAAAGCAGGAGAAAGACCCCGACAACGACCAGCTCATGCCTGATGTGCGAGCGCCCCCACACGAGGGCGCGAAGCTAACCCTCGGCCACAGCGGTGTCACCCCTAAAACTTGAGTATTTCCTGAACAGTAAGGTTCTTTTAGGGCAAGCTAAGCCGCGACGCGCTCTTGGGAGCCGTTGATGCTGCCGTTGAGGAGGTCGAGGATGACTCCCTCGCGGAGGCCGCCCTTGCCGATCTGGAGCGGCTGGCCGAGGAGGTCGGAGAGCTTCTCCAGGAGGAGGACGCCGGTCGGGAGGATGCGGACGCGGGTGGGGTCGAGCTCGAAGCGGCGGCCGACGTCGGCGGCGGGGTCGCCGCAGAGGACGCGGATGCCGCGCTCCAGGGTCTCGTACTCGAGCACGGCGCCGACCAGGCGTCGCAGCGAGGTGGCGGAGCCGCCGACCGCGACGGCCTGCGCCGGGCGCTCGATCTCGACCCCCTCGAAGATGTCCTCGATGCGGTCGCGGGCGCGGCGGATCTCGGCCGCAGAGGGCGGGTCGGAGGAGAGCAGCTCGTCGGCCAAGTTGCCCGAGCCGACCGGCCAGGATTGGACGCTCTGCACGCCGTCGGTCACGGTGCCGAGGATCACCTCGGTCGAGCCGCCGCCGATGTCGACGACCCCAATTAGGCCCTCGGCCGGATGTCCCAGCGTCTTGGTCGCGCCGAGGAAGGAGAGTCGGCCCTCCTCCTCCTCGGGAAGGATCTCGATCGGGACGCCCGCCGCAGCGCCAACCGCCTCGGCCGCCTCCTCGCCGTTCTTCGCCTCGCGGATCGCCGCGGTCGCGACGGCGCGGATCTCCTCCGCCCCCAGCTCCTGGGCCAGTCGCACCTGGGTCGCAACGACCTCGCCGACTTCGCCGATTTTCTCCTCGGAGATCCGGCCCTTTTCAACCGCCTTGCCGATCCGCGTATAAGCCCGCTGCTCCATCACCTTCTTCAACTGCCCGTCAACCGGCTCGGCCACAAGCAGCCGAGTGGTGTTGGACCCAATATCAATGGCGGCGCAAAGCGTCATAGGCGTAGACCCCGCATGTTCCCAGGCAGCCCGGATCTCAAGCCGTTTCAGTGCGCTGCCCAGCGCTTGAACCGATCGGCGCGGGAGAGGACTCCGAGCATCCAGCGCAGGAGTCCCCTCCCGCGCACAAGCGCTCAGCTCGGATGCGAAGCGTCCTCGAACTCGCGAAAGAGACCCGTCACGACGAAGGCCACCTGCTCACCGATGTCCACCGCGTTGTCCCCCACCCGCTCGATCGCCCGCGCAGCCAGCAGCATCGTCATCGCCCACTCGCGCTTGTCGGCGTCGTCGCCGATCGCCAGAGCCAGGTGGAAGCATTCGCGATTGAGCTCGTCGACGGCGTCGTCGCGCCGCACCAGGTCGCGCGCCATCTCCACGTCGCGCTCTTCGAAGGCCCGCTTCGCCTGCACGATCAGGGTCCGGGTGTGGACCCCCATCTTCAGGATCAGCTCGACCATCTCCGGGTCGGCCGGCGCGTAGTTGCCGGTCAGCGGGATCACCTTGCAGACGTTCACGCACTGGTCCCCCATCCGCTCGATGCTCTTCAGCACGTGCAGGAGGGCGGAGATCAGCCGCAGGTCGGTCGCCACCGGCGACTGCGTCGCCAGCAGCGTGATCAGGCTCTGGTGCACCTCGAGGTAGCGGCCGTCGATCCGGTCGTCGTCGGCGATCACCACCTCGGCCAGCTCCACGTCCTGGCTCTCGACCGCTTCCATCGTCCGCGCCAGCGCAGTGGCGACCATGTCGAGCCCCTCCAGGGCGCTCGACTCCAGGTTGGCCAGTTCCTCCAGGTACTCGGCTCTCGCGATTTCCGGCATGCCCTCTCCTCTCTCAGCCGAACCGGCCGCTGACGTAGTCCTCGGTCGCCTGCTGCGAGGGGTTGGTGAAGATCGCCTCGGTCGCCCCGACCTCGACCAGCTTCCCCGGCTTGCCGGTTTCGTCGAGGTTGAAGAAGGCGGTTACGTCGCTGGCCCGCGCCGCCTGCTGCATGTTGTGAGTGACGATCACGATCGTGTAGCGGCTCTTCAGCTCGGCGATCAGGTCCTCAATCGCCAGCGTCGCGACCGGGTCGAGCGCCGAGCAGGGCTCGTCCATCAGCAGCACCTCCGGCTCGACCGCGATCGCCCGAGCGATGCAGAGCCGCTGCTGCTGGCCGCCGGAGAGGCCGGAGCCGGGCTTGTCGAGCCGGTCCTTGACCTCCTCCCAGAGGTGTGCGCCGCGCAGCGAGCGCTCGACCACCTCGTCCTTGCGCGCCTTCGGCACCCGGCCCGAGTTGAGGTTGAGCCCGGCGGCGACGTTGTCGTAGATCGACATCGTCGGGAAGGGATTGGGCGACTGGAAGACCATCCCGATCAGCCGCCGCACCTGCACCGGGTCGACGCCCTTGGCGTAGACGTCCTCGCCGTCGAGGGTCACCTCGCCCTCGACCCGCGCCCCCGGCGTCAGCTCGTGCATCCGGTTGAGCGAGCGCAGGAAGGTGGTCTTGCCGCAGCCGGAGGAGCCGATCAGCGCCGTCACCTTGTTCGGCGCGATCGTCATCGTCACGTCCTCGACCGCGTGAAAGTCGCCGTAGAAGAGGTTGACGCCCTGGGCGCCGATCGTCTTCGCCCCGCGCCCGGTCGCCGGCGACTGCCCGGCCTCCGCCCGCACTGCCCCAGAGGGTTTGAACATCTGCTTTTTGCTCCTTGCCTCCACTGGCTCAGCGGATCTCGGTTTTGTAGCGTCGGTAGACGAGGCGGGCGGCGATGTTCAGCAACATCACGATCGCGATCAGGGTCAGCGCCGCCGCCCAGGCCTTGTCGTATGCCGCCTGTTTGGCCACGCCCGGCGAGCGGTACTCGTTGTAGGCGTAGACAGCGAGGTTCTGCATCCGCCCGTTGAAGGGGTCGGTGTTCATCGAGTCGACCACGCCGGTGGTCACCAGCAACGGCGCGGTCTCGCCGACGATCCGCGCCACCGCGATCATCACCCCAGTGATCAGGCCGGCGAAGGCGGTCGGCAGGACGACCTTGGTGATCGTCTTCCACTTCGGCGTGCCCAGCGCGTAGGCGGCCTCGCGCAGGTGGTTGGGGACGATCTTCAGGACCTCCTCGGCGGAGCGGATCACGATCGGGATCATCAGCACCGAGAGCGCCACCGAGCCCATCACCCCGAGCCGGATCCCGGGCCCGAAGAAGAGCTCGAAGAGCGCGTAGGCGAAGAGGCCGGCGACGATCGAGGGGATGCCGGTCATCACGTCGACGAAGAAGGTAAGGGCGCGGCGCAGGCGGCCTTCCCCGTACTCGTTGAGGTAGATCGCGGCCATGATCCCGATCGGGACCGAGATCACGCTGGCCACGGCGGTGATCACCAGGGTGCCGACGATCGCGTGGGCGGCGCCACCGCCTTCGCCGACCACCCCGCGCGCGTCCTCGGTGAAGAAGGCGAGGCTGAGCCCCGGGATGCCGCGCTTGGCGACCTCGTAGACGAGCGAGATCAGCGGGATCAGGGCGACGACGAAGGCCGCCGCGATCAGCACCGTCATCGTGATGTTGACGGCGCGTCGGCGCCAGCTGAGGCCGCTGGCGAAAAGGGTGCTGGGGCGGGTGAGGGTCGCGCTCTCCATCGCTATTCGTGGTTCTGGCGGGCGATCACGGCCCGGGCCGCCATGTTGGTTACGAGGGTGATCGCGAAGAGGACCAGCCCAGTGGCGATCAGGGCGTTGATCGCCAGGCCGGAGGACTCGGGGAAGTTGAGGGCGATATTCGCGGCGATCGTCGAGGGGTTCGCCTGGCTGATCAGGTTGAAGGTGACGGCGCCGGAGACAGAGAGGATGATCGTCACCGCCATCGTCTCGCCGAGGGCGCGGCCGAGGCCGAGCATCGCGCCGCTGATAACCGAGGATTTGCCGAACGGCAGGACCGTCATCCGGATCATCTCCCAGCGGGTGGCGCCAAGCGCCTGCGCGCCTTCCTTCAGCTTGCGCGGCGTCTGCGAGAAGACCTCGCGGGCGACGGCGGAGACGATCGGCAGGATCATCACCGTGAGGACGATCCCGGCGACCAGCATGGTCCGCCCAGTCGCAGAGGCGGGACCCTCGAAGAAGGGTATGAAGCCAAGCTTCTGTTCGAGCCATTCCAGTACCGGCACCGCCGCCGGGCCCAGCACGAAGATTCCCCAGAGGCCGTAGACGACGCTTGGCACCGCCGCCAGCAGGTCGACGAGGAAGCCGAGTAGGAGCACCAGCCGCTTCGGCGCGATGTGGCTGATGAAGACAGCGACGGCGACGGCGAGGGGAACGGCGAGGATGACCGCCAGGGTCGCCGCGAGCACGGTGCCGAACGCCAGCGGCGCGATGTACTCGATCA
>DASQCF010000059.1:0-17098 GCA_035634815.1 Solirubrobacterales bacterium
CGGCGCCCGGCGGCGGTTCCTGCCTGAGCGCCCGCCAGGCCGGCGGCGAGGCTGACCGCGAGGTAGAGCAGCGCCAGCCCCGCCCTGCCGGCGTCGATCATTTCCACCAGCTCCAGCTGGACGGTCGAGAAGGTGGTCAGGGCGCCGCAGAACCCGGTGGTCAGCAGCGGCCTCCGGTAGCTCGTGTGCGAGAGGGTCGTGAACCAGTAGCCGAGCAGGGCGGCGCCGGCGACGTTGACGAGGAAGGTGGCCCAGGGCCACTCCTCCCCGCCCGCCGGCAGCGCTTCAGCCATCCCCGCCCGCAGCAGGGCCCCCAGCGCCCCACCGAGGAAGATCGCGCCCAGCTCGCGTCGGTCGACCACCCGCGGCAGAGTAGTCGCAGCGCGGGCGGCATTAGGGTGCAGCCTCGTGTCCGCACAGCTGCGCCCCCTCCGCCGTCGCCGCGCCGCCAAGAAGCGGATGCTGCTGATCGTCAACCCCTACGCGACGACGGTCTCCGACCGGCTGAAGAACCTGGTGGTCTACGCGCTGCAGGGGCGCTTCGACGTCGAAGCTGTTTCGACCCAGGCCCAGAACCATGCGACCGAGATCGGGCGCGAGGCGCGGGACGGGGGCTATGACGTCGTCGTCGCTTTCGGCGGCGATGGCACCCTGAACGAGGTCGCCAACGGGCTGGCGGGGACCGACCTGCCGGTGGCGGTGCTGCCCGGCGGTTCGACCAACGTCGTCTGCCGCACCCTCGGGATCCCAAACGACGTCGTCGACGCGACCGAGCACCTGCTCTCGCTCGCTGACGACTGGCAGCCGCGCAAGATCGACCTCGGGATGGTCGACGAGCGCTACTTCGTCTTCGCCTGCGGGGTCGGGATCGATGCCACCGTGGTCCGCCGGGTCGACGCCAACCCGAAGCTGAAGGCGAGTGCCGGCCCCTACTACTACAGCTGGGCCGGCGTCTCGGGCTTCTACCGTCGGTATCTGGTCAACCCGATCCGCGTGCGGGCCACGATCGACGGCCGCGATCCGGTCGAGGGGGTTACCGCGATCGTCCAGAATTCGGACCCCTTCACCTACTTCGCCAGTCGCCCGATCCGGGTCTGCGAGGGGATCGCGATCGACGACGGCACCCTCTCGCTGGCGGTCCTCAAACGGGCCACCCAGCGCGACATGCCGACGCTGATATCCCGGCTCTTCAGCGAGAGCCGCCCGGCGGCGCAGCACAAGCAGGTCATCCACTTCGACGACGTCGCCCACGCCGTGGTCGAGACCGTCTCGGAGAACAAAGACGGCTCGGTCCGGCCCTTCCCGCTGCAGGTCGACGGCGACTACATCGGCGAGCGGGACCGGGTGGAGCTGAAATCCGCCCCCGCCGCGCTGACCGTCGTCGCCTAGTCGAGCAGGCCGCTGGCGCGGGCCCCGCCGACGGTTTCCGCCAGCGTCTGCGGGGCGTCGTGGACCGGTTCCCAGCCGAGCTCGCGGCGGGCCTTGGCGGTGTCCATCAGGACCGGGGTGTCGGCGGCGATCGCCCACTCGAGCTTCGGCGAGGCGAAGCTGAGGCGCCGGGCCAGGGCGGTGCCGATGCCGACCGCGGGGCGCGGGACCGGGACCCAGCGCCAGCCGAGCGCACGGGCGATGTCCCGGATCCGGATCTCGCCCTCGCCGGCGAGGTTGTAGACGCCGGGTGGGCCGTCGCCGCAAATCGCCGCCGCCATCGCCCGGGCGACGTCGTCGTGGTGGACGAGCTGGACCGGGACGCCGGGGTCGGGCAAAACGGGCCCCACCAGCGGCAGCCGCTCCACCTCCCTGCGCACCCGCGGCAGCGGGTCGAAGGCGCGGACCGCGTCTACGGTCTGTTCGATCAGCATCGTCGCCCGCGGGCCGGCGACTATGCAAGGGCGGAAGACGTAGGCCTCCACCCCGCTCCCTGGCAGAAGTTCGTCGAGCAGGTCCTCCAGCTCGGCCTTCTGGGCCGAGTAGTAGAAGCCATCCGAGCCCCAGGCCGGGACCTCCTCGCTCAGCGGCTGCGGGTTCTCCGGGTGGAAGCCGTAGGCGGCCACCGAGGAGGCGTAGACGAGCCGCTTGACCCCCGCCTTGATCGCCGTCTCGAAGGCGTTGCGGGTCCCCTCGAGGTTGATCTTTCGCGCCTCCTCACGGTCGCCGAAGATCGCGAAGGCGAGGTGGACGGCGACGTCGGCGCCGTCGAACAGCGCCGCCAATGCCCCGCGATCGAGGATGTCCCCGCGCCGGTACTCGCACTTCGCCCAGCCCTCGAAGGAGGGATCGAACGCCCGCCGCGCCATCCCGACCACGGACCCCACCTCGGGTCGCTTCTCCAACTCGGACATCAAAGGCTTTCCAATCTCACCAGTGGGCCCGGTGACTGCGACTTTGAACGCCATCCGCGCATCTTAGGACTGCATCTGTAGCCAGGAGGGGGTGGGTACCTCCTCCAGACACTCAACATCGAGCCATTGGCGAGATGTGTCTGGAGGGGGTACCCACCCCCTCCCCTAGCTCAAGCCCCGGGCGTCACCCGGTAAGCGTCGAACACCGACTCGACGTTGCGAAGCCTGCTGATGCAGTGCTTCAACTGCTCGGTGTCACCGACCTCGACCACGAACTTGTTTTTCACCATCGGGTGGTTGGTCGTGCAGGAGGCGCCGATGATGTTGATCCCTGCCTCCGAGAAGGTCCGCGAAAGGTCCTCGAGGAGACGGGTTCGGTCATAGGCGTCGATCTGCAGCTCGACCCGGTAGGAGGCCTCGTTTTCGCCCTGCCAGCGGACCTCGACGAAGCGCTCCGGGGCGCGTTTAAGGGCCTTGACGTTCTTGCAGTCGGTGCGGTGGATGGTGATCCCGCGGCCGAGCGAGACGTAGCCGGCGATCTCGTCGCCGGGCACCGGCCGGCAGCACTTCGCCAGCCGCACGGCGACGTTCTCGACACCCTTGACGATGATCCCGTAGTTGGAAGCGTCCTTGGTGCGGCGGGCGCGGTCCTCGCGGCCGAGCGGCGCGCCGGGAGCCTCCTCCTCCACGCCCTCGCCGGCCTTCAGCCGCTGCATCAGCTTGTTGGCGGCGGTCTTGGCGGAGACTTTGCCCTGCCCGAGAGCGATGTAGAAGTCGTTGGCTTTGCGGAAGCCCATCTCCCGGATCACGTCGGCGAGCAGCGCCGAGCCGGAGACCTTCTGCATCGGGATGCCGCGCGTCCGCAGCGCTTCGTCGAGCTTTTCGCGGCCGTCGCGCTCGGCGTCGTCGCGCCGCTCCTCTTTGAACCAGGCACGGATCTTGTTGCGGGCGCGGCTGGTGCGCACCAGTTTCAGCCAGTCGAGCGAGGGGCCGCGCTTCTGCTTCGCGGTCAGCACCTCGACGATGTCGCCGGAGCGCAGCTGGTAGTGCAGCGGCACGATGTTGCCGTTGACCTTGGCGCCGACGCAGCTGTGGCCGACGTCGGTGTGCACGGCGTAGGCGAAATCGAGCGGGGTCGAGCCGGCCGAGAGGTTCTTCACTTCGCCCTTCGGGGTGAAGACGAAGACCTCGTCCTCGAAGAGGTCGACCTTGAGCGACTCGAGGAACTCGGCCGGATCCTGTTCGCCCTCGGCCTCGACCAGCTGCCGCAGCCAGGTCATCTTCTCCCGCTGCGGGTCGCCGTGGGCGCCCTCTTTGTAGGCGACGTGGGCGGCGATCCCGTACTCGGCGAGCTTGTGCATCTCCTCGGTCCGGATCTGGATCTCCAGCGGTTTGCCCTCCGGCCCGATCACGGTCGTGTGCAGCGCCTGGTACATGTTTGCCTTCGGCATCGCGACCCAGTCCTTGAAGCGGCCTGGCAGCGGCTTCCAGAGCGAGTGGATGACGCCGATTGCGCCGTAGCAGTCTTTGGTCGAGTGGACGATGACCCGCATCGCCGTCAGGTCGAAGATCTCGTTGAACTCCCGCCCCTTCTTCGCCATCTTCGTGTAGATCGAGTAGAAGTGCTTGGCGCGGCCGGAGATCTCGGCCTCGATCCCGACCTGCTCCAGCTCGGCGGCGAGGAAGTCGCCGGCTTCGGAGACGTAGTTCTCCCGCTCCTCACGCTGCTGGGCGACGAGCTGCTTGATTTCCGCGTACTTGCGCGGGTGCAGGGTCGCGAAGGCGAGGTCCTCGAGCTCCCATTTGATCGCGTGGATTCCCAGTCGGTGGGCGAGCGGCGCGTAGATCTCAAGGGTCTCGTGCGACTTGCGGGTCTGTTTCTGCTTCGGCAGGGCGCCGAGCGTGCGCATGTTGTGGAGGCGGTCGGCCAGCTTGATCAGGATCACCCTGACGTCGGTGGCCATCGCCACCATCATCTTCCGGTAGTTCTCGGCCTGCCGCTCGTCGCGGCTCTCGAAGGTGATCCCGGTCAGCTTCGTGACCCCGTCGACCAGGGCGGCGATCTGGTCGCCGAACTCGGCGCGGATCTCCTCCAGGCTGGCAGTCGTGTCCTCGACCGTGTCATGGAGGAGCGCGGCGCAGAGGGTCTCGGTGTCGAGCCGCATCCCGGCGCAGATCTGAGCGACGCCCACGGGGTGGGTGATGAACTCGTCGCCGGAGTAGCGGAGCTGGTCGGCGTGGCGCTCCAGAGCGAAGTCGAAGGCGCGCTCGACCTTGGCGCGGTCGATCGTCGCGACCGCGACGGCGGTGCCGCCGTTGCCGTTGAGCGGCGCCGAGGCAGCCGAATCGAACTCCTCGATGACGGCGAGGAGATCGGCGAAGAGCTCTTTGTGCTCTACGGCAGTTTCGGTCTTGCGAGGGATCGCTGGGCCTCCGAAAGTCGGTCGCTGTAGGCGCGGAAAGCAGCCGAGCGCTGCAGATCCGTCCTCACGGAGGATACGACCCGCACGACCCCGTCGCCGCCGGCAGGCGATCCTTGCAGCAGGCCGAGCTCACGCAGGACCCGGAAACGGCGGGCGCTCGCCTCCGGACAGAGCGGGTGGCTGCCGCTACCTGCGAGCGCCTCGCGCAGCCGCCGGCCCTTCGCGTCTCCGGTCTGCCGCAGCGCCCGGTAGGTGGCCGCGACCCCCTCCCGCGTCGCCCACTGCTCGTCGAGGGACCGCGTCGCGAACTCGATCTCGGCCTGGGTCCACGGAGCATGGAGGAAGCCACCGCCCCCGGCATGCGGGGACCCGGTCCGACCTTCGTCCAGCTCGTCGCGGGGCGGATCGACGAGAACGATGTGCTCGAAGGCGGCCGCCAGCTGCGGCTGCCGCGCGAGCGCGACGTAATCGGTCAGCGCCAGCCCGCTCTCCGCCCGCCCCGCGAGGCGCGCGATCTCCTCGTCCGAGCAGCGGTGGCAGGCGATCAGCGCCGCGCCGCCGTTGAACCGGGCAAGCCCGGTGGCCCCGTTTGCGAGCGCCGCCCGCCGCGAGGCGTCGGCGCAGACCGCCAACACCCCCGCCCCGCTGGAGACGAGATCGGCCAGCACCACAGTCACAGGCGCCTCGCCGCCAACCTTGTGCCTCCCACCCTCGCGAGGTCGATGATCGACTTCACTTGCGGTTTCGGCGGGGAGGTCGGCCGCAAGCTCGGCTTCGAAGCGGGACCACCATTCGGGTTCCTCGCTCGCGCAGGCGTGGGGCAGCGCGGTGGGCTCGGCGCCCGGCCCGTCCGCCTCGGGCTCCTCCAGCGGGTGGATCTCGCGGAGGACCACCCGGGGCTCGACCGAGCCGTTCCAGTGGTTGACCTCCAGCCGCACGCTGGCGTCGAGCACGTCCTCGTCCTCGACCCCGAGGCTGGCGCGGCCGAAGGCGACGCCGAGAGCCCGGTGGGCGCCGCTGTGGAGGCTGAAGCGGGCGTGCTTGCCCTCCCCCATCGCCCGCACGTCGCTGACCCGCGCCGAGGGAACCAGCAGCCGCACCCCGGGGTTGCCCATCCCGAACGGCGCCAACTGCTTCAGCTCTTCGGCCAGGTCGAGCCCGAGGCCGACCCCACCGACGATCGCGTCGACCTTTTCGGTGCGGCGCAGGTCCTCCTCGCCCAGCGCCTCGTTGGCATGGGCGGCAAAGGCGCGCTGGAAGACCTCGACGTTCTCGGCCTTGATCTGCAGACCGGCCGCCGCCTTGTGGCCGCCGAACCCCTCCAGGTGCTCGGCGCACGCCTGCAGCCCGGCGAGCAGGTCGAAGCCCGGGATGCTGCGCCCGGAACCACGGCCGTTTCCCTCTTCGTCGAAGGAGATGACCACGGCCGGCCGACCATGGCGCTCCACCAGGCGCGAGGCGACGATCCCGACCACCCCGGGATGCCAGTCACGGCCGGCGACGGCAAACCCGCGCGCTTCCCGCAGATCCTCCGGCAGCTCGCGCCGCGCCGCCTCGGCTGCCGCGTCGACCTCGCGCTCGGTCGCCCGCCGCTCGGCGTTCGCCCGGCTCAGCTCCTCGGCAATCGTTTTCGCCCGCTCGAGATCCTCGGTGAGAAACAGCTCCACCCCCGCATCCGCACGGTAGAGCCGACCCGCAGCGTTGATTCGCGGCGCCAGGCGGAAGCTCAGATCCCCCTCGTCCAGACGCTCCGGCTCGCATTTCGCCGCCTCCAGCAGGGCCCTGATCCCGGGCCGCCGGGCACGCCTGATCTCCGCCAGGCCGCGCCGCACCAGCGCCCGGTTCTCCCCCACCAGCGGCACCACGTCTGCGACCGTCGCCAGCGCCACCAGATCCAGATCCTCGGCGGACTCCGCTCCCTTCAGAGCGCAACACAGCTTCCAGGCCACTGCGGTCCCGCACAGCCCCTCGAACGGATACCCGCTCACCTGCGGGTGCAGGATCGGGCAATCCGGCAGCTCCTCGGCTGGCTGGTGGTGGTCGGTGACGACCACCTCCATTCCCAGCTCCCGGGCCAGCGCAACCTCCGCGACGGAGGTGATTCCGCAGTCGACCGTGACCAGCAGCGAGGTCCCGCGCTCGGCCAGCCTTCTCACGCCCTCCTCCGAGAGCCCGTACCCATCCTCCATGCGGCTTGGGATGAACCAGTCGCACTCGGCCCCCAATGCGCGCAGGGTCGAGACCGTCAACGTGGTCGCGCAGACTCCGTCGACGTCGAAATCGCCGTGCACGGTGATCCGCCGTCCCTCGTCGATCGCCGCCCGGACTAGGTCAACGACCTCGTCCATCGAGCCGAAGGCCGACGTCGGATGGGTCTCGTCGGCGGCGAGGAAGGCGCGCGCCTGCTCCGGCGTCCGGTACCCCCGCCGGACCAGCGTCACCGCAACCGGATCGCTGACCCCGAGCTGCTCGGCGAGGGCGCGGGCCTCGGCGTAGTCGTAGGGAGCGGCGGCGAATGCAGTGGTGCCGGGGGTCACCCTTTCAGGCTGCCCGGAGACCCGGACGGAAAAGGGCGATGGAACCTGCGGAAATGGGGCGGTTCTCAGCCCGGGCGCGCTTCTGAGCGCATACCGATGAAGTAGACGATCGCGAGGCCGATCGCGGTCCCGGGGACCGCGATCAGCGCCGTCGAGAGGTCGGTGTCGCCGAGGCCTTTGCCGCTCGCCTCCTGGACGATCATCCCGAAGACGATCGCGCCCAGGACCGCGCCGATGAAGGCGCCGACGATCCCCTGCCAGAAGCGGTCGGGCAGGAAAACGGTGAAGTGCCAGAGAGCGATGCCCATCATGAAGAAGACGACCAGTGCCACCTCTATCTCCTCCCGTGCTTGCGTCGGGCCTGACGCCGGGCGCGGCGCTCGGCGTTTCTCTCACGGCGCTCGGCCGAGGCGGCCGCCGCGGCGTCGGTGTCGCCGTTGTCGCGCGATCCGGCGCCGTTGCCGCCCTCCTCGGGGCGCTCGGCGGTCGCGACCGCTCCCGGAGCCACCTCGGCTTCAGCTTCGGACCTCTCCGCCGCTGCCGCTTCGGTCTCGTCGTCGCGCCGCAGCTTCGCCATCTCGATCTCGTCGGCGTAGGCCGGCACCCGGCCGCCTTCGTCTTCGGCGATCCGCTGGCGGCGGCGGACGAAGCCCGGCTCGCGTTCCTTCCAGGCGGTCAGGACCGGTGAGGCGATGAAGATCGAGGAGTAAGTCCCGGAGGCGATCCCGACCAGCATCGCGAAGGCGAAGTCCTGCAGGGTCGCGCCGCCGAAGACGAGCAGCGACATCACCCCGAGCAAGGTCGAGAAGCTGGTCACCAGCGACCGGGTCAGCACCTCGCTCATCGAGCGGTTGACGATCTGCGAGAAGGCCGCGCGCGGCATCCGCGGAATGTTCTCCCGGATCCGGTCGAAGACGATGATCGTGTCGTATATCGAGTAGCCCAAGATCGTGAGGAAGGCGGCGACCGTACCGCTGCTCACCTCTTTTCCGGTCAGCGAGTAGACGCCGGCGGTAATCAGAATGTCGTGGAAGATCGCGATCAGGACCGGCACCGCGAACTTCGGGTCGAATCGCAGCGCCACGTAGCCGCAGATCACCAGCAGCGAGAAGATCAGAGCCTTGAGGGCGCTGTCGGCGACCTGCTGGCCGAAGGTGGGCCCGACGCTGGTGCTTTCGAACCCGTTTTCGACGATCCCGAATTCCGATTCGAGCGCGCTCTGCGCGTTTCGCACTTCGGTCGGTTCGAGTTCGTGCGACTGGATCTGGAAGACGTCTTTTCCAGGGAAGCTCTTATCGCTGACGGCCTGGATCTCCTCGCCGCCGATCCCGGCTTCCTCGAGGGCCGTGCGGACCCCTTCCTCGTCGGTGTCGGCTTCGACGGCGACCGTAATCCGGGTCCCGGACTCGAAGTCGATGCCGAAGTTCAGCTGCTTGGTCGCCAGGGCAAATCCGCCGACGAGGAGGATCACGCCGGAGATCGAGAAGAACCAGCGGCTCGCCCCCATGAAGTCGAAGTGCCACTGTCTTCCCTCGCCGCCGGCGCCCAGAGCGCTTGGGGAGCGCAGCAGCCGCGAGCGGCTCATGCTGCCCAGCAGCGCCTGGGTGAAGACGACGGCGGTTAGCAGCGAGACGATCGTGCCGACCCCGAGGGTGAAGGCGAAGCCCTTGACCCCGGCGGTGGCGAGGACGAAGAGGATGAAAGCGGTCAGCAGGGTGACGACGTTGGCGTCGATGATCGTGCTGATTCCGCGTTTGTAGCCAGCGGCGATCGCGCTCGACATCGAGCGCCCAGCCCGTACCTCCTCCTTTATTCGCTCGAAGATGACGATGTTGGAGTCGGCGGCGACCCCGATCGTCAGCACCAGGCCGGCGATGCCCGGCAGGGTCAGGGTGATCGGGATCAGGTCGATCAGGGCGAAGAAGATGACCGCGTAGGCGCCGAGCGCGATCGAGGCGATCAGCCCGAGGAAGCGGTAGAAGAGGAGCAGGAAGAGGATCACCAGGGCGAGGCCGACGACCCCGGCTTTGACGCCCTGGTCGAGCGCTTCGCTGCCCAGGGTCGCCGAGACCTGGGTCTGGGAGATCAGTTTGAGGTTGATCGGCAGGGCGCCGATCTGCAGCGTCGTCGCCAGTTCCTGCGCCTCGTTGACGTCGTTGAAACCGCCCGAGATCTGGGCCCCCGTGCGGCCGTCGATCCCGTCCGGGTTTTCCTGGAAGTTGATGATCGGCCGGGTCTTGACTTCGTTGTCGAGGACGACGGCGAAGTGGCCGGAGAGCTGTTCGGCTTCTTCGGCGCCGACCGGACCGATCGCCCGTTCCTGCCCCCGCCGGGCGATTTCCCGGGTCACTTCCTGGAATGAGTCCTGGCCCGAGCCGGTGAAGTTGAAGGTGACGATCGGTTCGTTGTTGGGGCCGTAGGACTGTTCCGGGTTGGTGATGTCGTGGCCGCTGAGCGCCGGGCTGTCCTTCAGCGCGAACCAGCCCGGATCCGCGTCTTCGATGATCTGGCCCGCTTCGTCGGTCGGCTGTTCGGAGACCAGCACCGTCCCCGCCGGCACTTCGACGACGAGGCCGTCTTTCGGCAGTTTTTTGCCGGTCGGGCTGACGTAGAGGTCCTTTTTCGCCAGCTCGGGCCCGGCGAGGAGTTCGTGCGGCTCCTCTTTTTCGAAGAGGTAGTAGCGGGGCCGGGCGATCGAGCAGTCTTCGCAGTTCTCGACCGGCTTCTGTTCGGCGGCGAGCAGAGCGGCTTCGTAGGCGGTCGGGTAGGCGCCGGCGAAGATCAGACGTTTCTCTTCGTTTTTGTTGACGTTGCGGCCGGCTTCTTCCCAGCGTTTTTCCGATTCTTTGACTGCTTTTTCGGAGGTCTGGGTCGGGTCGCCGCCGATCGCCTTCTCCGGCCCGATCAGGTTCGGTTCCCAGTCGTAGTAGTAGAGCTGCGCCGTGGTCCCCACCTGTTCGGCGGCGCGGTTGGCGTCGGTGACGCCGGGCAGGCTGACCGTGATCTGGTCGACGCCGAGGCGCGCCACCTCGGGCTCGGAGACGCCGAGCTTGTTGATCCGCTCTTCGATGATCGAGATCGAGTCGTCGATCTCTTCGCCGGTGACTTCGGTGTCTTCGCCGGTCGCCTGCCCCTGGTAGACGAGCTCGAGCCCGCCCTGGAGGTCGAGGCCGAGCTTCGTTTCCTTGGCGGCGATGACGATCCCGGAGATAGCCACCAGCCCCAGCACGAGCAGCAGGACCAGGAGATGGCTGCGCCGGGTGCCCATCGCCTAACCCTCCGGCGTGAGGACGAGGAGCAGGCCGCCGTCGTCGTCGTAAGCGGGGAAGACGTCGGCAACGGCCTTTGCCGGCAGGTCGCCCTCCGCGTTGACCGAGACCCGCTTGCCGAGCGAGCGGACCCCCCACTCCAGCGAGGTCTCGATCGGGTCGGTGACGCCGTCGCGGTCGGTGTCGGCCTCGGCGCCGCCGTCGCCGGCGTCGATCCAGTCAAGCCCGAGCACCTCGCGCACCGGGCGGCCGATCACGTCCTCGTCGGTCAGGCCGGTCAGCTCGAAGCTGCCTTTGCCGGCGTCGATCACGCGTTCCTGCTTGTCACAGACGAAAAAGGCGGCATTGGGCGCCGGATAATAATCGTCGAGTAATTCGAAGACAAAGCCGAAGCCGCATTTCGAGCAGCCCTTGGGTCGGGTGCTGAACCCCGCGGTTCGCTCCCCGCTCACCTCCCGGTGCCCGCAATTCGGACAGATGAAGAACGGCATGTTCGACAGGCTAGCTGGCGCGGCTCAGAAGAGGCTCGCCGAACCTTCAGGCACGGGGACGCCTAGGTGCTCGTAGGCTCGCTGGGTCAATACCCGCCCCCGCGGGGTCCGCTTCAGCAGCCCCTGCTGGAGCAGATAGGGCTCCAGCACGTCCTCGATCGTGTCCTGCTCCTCGCCGATCGCGACCGCCAGGGTAGAGAGGCCGACCGGGCCGCCGCCGAACTTGGTTGCGATCGTCTCCAGCAGCGCCCGGTCGCTGCGATCGAGCCCGCCGGCGTCGACCTCCAGCATTTCCAGGGCGGCGGCGGCGTCCTCGGCGCCGATCCGGCCCGACCCCTTCACCTGGGCAAAGTCCCGGACCCGCTTCAGCAGCCGGTTGGCGACCCGCGGGGTCCCCCGCGAGCGGGAGGCGATCGTCTCCGCCCCGCCGGCGTCGATCTCGATCCCGAGGATCCCGGCCGAGCGCTCGACGATCAGCGCCAGGTGCCTGGCCTCGTAGTACTCGAGTCGGTGCGAGACGCCGAACCGGTCCCGCAGCGGCGTCGTCAGCAGCCCCGACCTGGTCGTCGCGCCGACGAGGGTGAAGGGCGGCAGCGGCAGGGTCACGGTGCGGGCGCCGGCGCCCTGCCCGAGGACCACCGGCAGCTCGCCGTCCTCCATCGCCGGGTAGAGCGTCTCCTCGACCGCCCTGCCCAGGCGGTGGATCTCGTCGATGAAGAAGACGCTGCCGGGCTCCAGCGCGGTGAGGAAGGAGGCGACGTCGGCCTTGCGCTCCAGCGCCGGGCCGGCGGTCTGCACCATCGGCACCCCCAGCTCGGCGGCGACGATGTGGGCGAGCGAGGTCTTGCCCAGTCCCGGCGGCCCGGCAAGCAGGACGTGGTCCAGCGGCTCGCCGCGGCGCTTGGCGGCCTCGATGAAGATCGCCAGCTGGTCGGTCACCTGCGTCTGGTTGACGAAGTCCTCCAGGGTCGGCGGTCGCAGCGAGCGGTCGAGGTCCTCGTCGGGAGCCTCGGCGCGGGCGTCGTGGACCTTGACCTCGGCGTCGACCGGTACCGGGTCGGGCTCGACGCCGGGGGTGCGGATCCGGTTGCCGCCGATGTCGGGCGGCCCGCTCACGCGGCGTTCCTCGCGGCGGCGGCCTTGCGCAGCGCCGCCGCGACCAGGTCCTGCGGCTCGGTGCCCTCGACCCCGTCCAGGAGCTGCTCGGCTTCGAGCGGCGCGTAGCCGAGGTTGACCAGGCCGTCGCGGGCGAGGGTGCGGGGGTCGCCCTCCTCGGCGCCGGCCAGCGCCACCTCTTCCTCCAGCGCCCCGGCGACCTTCTCGCGCAGCTCGACGATGATCCGCTCCGAGGTCCGTTTGCCGATCCCGGGCACCGCCTGGAAGCGCTTGGCGTCGCCGGCGGCGATCGCCCGCAGGAGGTCGCGTGCGGTGCCGCCCGAGAGGGTCGCGATCGCGACCTTCGGCCCGACGCCGCTGACCGTGATCAGCAGCCGGAAGAGATCCCGCTCCTCCTCGGAGGAGAAGCCATAGAGGGAGAGGGAGTCCTCGCGGGAGATCAGCTCGGCGTGCAGGAAGGCGTCGCTCCCCGCTGCCGGCACCGCCTTCAAGGTCTCCGAAGAGACGGTCAGCCGGTAGCCGACCCCGGCCGCATCGATCACCACGTGGTCGGGCCGGCGCACCATCACCTCTCCGCGGACGGCAGCAATCACCCGGCGATCCGCTCCCCGCGCAGGGCGCCGGTCGCTTCGCGCGCCATCGTCACCGCGCTGCGGTGGCCGGTGCCGCCGCCGTGGCAGATCGCTACCGCCAGGGCGTCGGCGGCGTGGTCGGGGGTCGGCGGCTCGGGTAGCCCGAGAAGCGTCCCCACCATCCGCTGCACCTGGCGCTTGCCGGCCCCTCCGGAACCGCAGACCGCCATCTTGATCGCCTGCGGCGTGTACATGAAGCAGCCGATCCCGCGTTCGGCGGCGGCCAGCATCGCGACGCCGCTGGCCTGGCCGACGGCCATCGCCGAGCGCACGTTCTTGCCGAAGTAGACCTGCTCGATCGCCATCGCCTTCGGCTCGTGCCAGGCCAGCAGCTCCGCCAGCGAGCGGTGGATCCGCTCCAGCCGGCGCTCCATCGGCTGATCAGGCGTCGTCTCGACCACGCCCCCATCAAGGGCGACCATATGAGCCCCCTCCACCCGCACGATCCCAAAACCAAGATTCGCAGCACCAGGATCAATACCCATCACAACTTGCATAAGCAGTGATTCTCGGAATCCCGTCGGATGCCTCCCCGCGCGTCATCAACTGTCATGGAGGGGTTGGGAGGCCCTCACCAGACACTCAACATCGAGCCATTGGCGAGATGTGTCTGGAGAGGGCCTCCCAACCCCTCCCGCACACCCAGCTTCTAGGCGGCCAGCTGCTCCAACACGTCCGCCGGAATATCGAAGTTCGCATAAACCTCGTCGACATCGTCCTGATCGTCGAGGGAGTCGAGCAGCTTCAGCAGCCGCTCGGCGTCGTGCCCTTTCAGCTCGACGCTGCTTTTCGGCTCGGTGACGAGGCCGGCGGACTCGACCTCGATGCCTTCCCCTTCGAGCGCTTCGCGCACGGTGGTGAGGTCGGTGGGCTCGCAGATCACCCGCAGCTTGTCCTCGTCCTCGCGCACGTCCTCGGCGCCGGCGTCGATCGCCCCGATCAGGTCGTCCTCGCCGTAGCGCCCGCCGTCGACGACGATCGCGCCCTTTTTCTCGAAGATCCAGGCGACCGAGCCCGGCTCGCCGAGGCTGCCGCCGTGCTTGGAGAAGGCGTGGCGGATCTCGGCGCTGGCGCGGTTGCGGTTGTCGGTCAGCGCCTCGACCAGGACCGCGACCCCCGCCGGGCCGTAGCCCTCGTAGACGATCCTTTCGATCGTGGCGCCGTCGGACCCGGCGCCGGTGCCGACGTCGATCGCTTTCTGGATCTTGTCCTTCGGCATCGAGGCGTCTTTGGCCTTCTGGACCGCCGTCGCCAAGGTCGGGTTGCCGCTCGGGTCGCCGCCGCCGTCACGCGCGGCGACGGTGATCGCGCGCGCGAGCTTGCTAAAGAGCTTGCCGCGTTTCGCGTCGGCCGCGCCCTTCTTGTGTTTGATCGAGTGCCACTTGGAATGCCCGGACATCGCCTGCCATTCTATGAAGTTGCCGATGCCATTGAAGGAGAGAACCCACGGGGTGGGCCACGCCCTCGCGGCAAGCCTGGTTTTCCTGGCGATGCTGCTGGCTGCCTTCTCGCTCTGGACGGCGATCCCGCTGAGCTGGGTCTACATCGCCTCCAAGCTCTCCGAGACCCAGTTCCCGAGCGGCGGGCCCTACGCGGTGGTCGCCGTCGGCATCGTCGCCTCGATCCTCTTCGTCGCCTGGCTGATCGGCCGCCTCAACAACCTCTACATCCGCATCACCGGGACCAACCGCCTCGCCCCGATGCGCCCCACCTGGCTGAAGAGCATGCGCGACACCAGCCCGGTCACCAACTCCGTGACCGTGGTCGAGGCGGTGCTGATGGCCTCGGTGATGCTCGCCGCCCTCGCCCTCACCCTCTGGTTCTTCCTCCTGGCCGGGTCGCCGCTCCCCGATCAGTAGCGCTTCGTCGTCAGAGATGTTGCGGAACTTTTACGTTTCGCGCACAACACGTTGCATGTTGCTCTGTAGGCTGGCACCATGGAGGCGATGGCAAGGGAAGTCTGGACCGACGAGAGGCTCGACGACCTCAACCACCGAGTGGATGAGGGTTTCAAGGAGATGCGCACGGAAGTCCGCGCCTTTAGAGCTGAGATGAAAAGCGAACTTCAGGCCGTGCGGACCGAAATCGCTGCCGTGAACCGGAATTTGATGCAGCTGACCTGGGGCTTGATTGGAACGATGCTCGTCGGCTTTCTCGGAACGTTCGTCGCCCTGATCACCCAGACCTGACGGGTCAGACGATGAAGCGGCCGTCTTCCTGCATGACGACGCCGTCGACTTCGAGCTTGCCCCCGAGGCGCAGGTCGCAGACGAGGTCGGTGTGGACGGCGGACTCGTTCTCGCCGCCGGACTCGGGGTAGCTGCTGCCGACCGCCATGTGGACGGTGCCGCCGATCTTCTCGTCGAGCAGGACCTCGCGGGTCCCGTCGGCGATTCCATAGTTGGTGCCGATTCCGAGCTCGCCCAGGGTCCGCGCCCCCTCGTCGGTGTCGAGCAGCTTCAGCAGGTACTCCTCGCCGCGCTCGGCCGAGGCGTCGACGACCCTGCCGCTCTCGAAGCGCAGCCGCACCCCGGAGACCTCGCGGCCGCCGATCACCGCCGGCAGGTGGAAGCTGACTTCGCCCTCGACCGAGTCCTCGACCGGGCCGGTGAAGAACTCGCCGTCGGGCATGTTGTTGTCCCCGACGCAGGGGATGAACTTGCGGCCGGCGATCCCGAGCCTGATGTCGGTCCCCGGCGCGGTCACCCGCACCTCCTCGTGGCCCTCGATCCAGTCCGCGAGGCGGGTCGTCTCCTCGGAGGCCCGCTTCCAGGCGGTCAGCGGCTCCGGGTCGGTCGCCAGGCAGGCGCCGTAGTAGAAGTCTTCGTAGTCGGCGAGGCTCATCTCCGCCTCCGAGGCGTAGGCGCTGGTCGGAAAAAGGGTGTAGCACCAGCGGAACTCTCCCTCCGCCGCGCGCTTCATCGCCCGCGTCATCAGGTCGCCGGTCGCCGACTGGCGCAGCGTCTGGCGCTCCGGCGCCACCCCGGAGAGCTCGCGGGTGTTGGTGCTGGCGCCGATCGCGATCCGCACGTCGGCGTTGTCGACCATCCACTCGGCGAAGGGCGAAATCCATTCCAGCTGCTTGTCGGAGGCGTGCTTGAAGTAGGCAGCGATCTGGCCCTCGAGGGCGACGTTCATCATCGGGTTGCCGCCGGCCTGCAGCACCTCCTCGTAGACCGCCAGCAGCAGCGGCGCCGCGGCGCTCTCGCCGTCGATCGCGACGACATCCCCCTCCCCCACCTTGGTCGAGTAGCCGACCAGGATCTTCGCCAGGTTCTGCACCCTCGGGTCGCCGCCGCTCATCGCCTCGCCTCCTCCCCCGCCCGCTCGCGGGCGGCGGTAGTCATCGCCATGAATATCGCGTGGAACCGCGGATCGTCGGTCAGCTCCGGGTGGAAGGCGCAGGCGAGGACGCTGCCTTCGCGGATCGCCACCGGGTGGTCGCCGTAGGAGGCGAGCACCTCCACACCGGGCCCGTGGCGCTCGACCCACGGCGCGCGGATGAAGACCGCCCGCAGCGGCTCGTCGCCGGCGCCCTCGACCTCGAGATCGGCCTCGAAGCTCTGCAGCTGGCGCCCGAAGGCGTTCCGCCGCGCGGTGGCGTCGATGAAGCCGAGGTGCTCGGCGTCGCAGACGATCATTCCCGCGCAGGTGCCGAGAATTGGCCTGCCCGCCTCGTGGTGGGCCCGCAGGGACGGCTCCAGCCCCGCTGAGGAGATCAGCTTGCCGATCGTCGTGCTCTCCCCGCCGGGGATGACGAGAGCGTCCAGATCCTCGACCTCCTGCGGAACTCGAACCTCGCTCGGTTCGGCCCCGAGCTGGCGCAGGGTCCTGGCGTGGGCCTCGAAGTCCCCCTGCAGCGCCAGTACGCCGACCTTGAGGTCGGGCACCTACGCTCCGCGGTTCTGCAGCAGGGCGTCCTCGGCGGCGAGGCCGGCGATCTCCAGCCCGGGCATCGCCTCGCCGAGCCCGATCGAAGCCGCTGCGACCCGCTCGGGGTCGTTGAAGTGGGTGGTCGCCTCGACGATCGCGGCGGCGCGCGTGGCCGGGTCCTCGGACTTGAAGATGCCCGAGCCGACGAAGTTGCCCTCGGCGCCCAGCTGCATCATCAGCGCGGCGTCCGCGGGGGTCGCGATGCCGCCGGCGCAGAACAGGACCACCGGCAGCTTGCCCTTCTCCGCCACGTCGCGGACGAGGTCGAGCGGCGCCTGGTGGTTCTTGGCCGCGGTGGCCAGCTCGGTCGGATCCATCGCCTGGAGGCGCCGGATCTCGCCGGTGATCAGGCGGA
>DASQCF010000060.1:0-23616 GCA_035634815.1 Solirubrobacterales bacterium
GAGGATCGGGTTCGGCTCCAGCTCGATCTCGCCGTCGCGGATCCAGTCGTAGAAGAGGAACTCGCCGAAGCCGGTCCGCTCGACCCGCTTGAGGAACTGCTTGGGGATGATCTGGTCGGTGTCGACGTCGCTGCGGTCCAGCACCGACACCTTGCCCTCGATTACGTCTACCGGTCGCATCTCTAGCTCCAATCCCTGATGTCGACGAAGTGTCCCTCGACCGCCGCGGCGGCGGCCATCTTCGGGCTGACCAGATGGGTGCGGCCGCCCTTGCCCTGGCGCCCCTCGAAGTTGCGGTTCGACGTCGAGGCGCAGCGCTCGCCCTCGTCGAGGGTGTCGGGGTTCATCCCCAGGCACATCGAGCAGCCCGCCACCCGCCAGTCGAAGCCGGCGCTCTTGAAGACCTCGTCGAGCCCCTCTTCCTCGGCCGCCTTCTTCACCTGCTGGGAGCCGGGGACGACCATCGCGCTGACGCCGCTGGCGACTTTGCGGCCGTCGACGATCGCCGCCGCCTCGCGCAGGTCCTCGATCCGCGAGTTGGTGCAGGAGCCGATGAAGACGCGTTCTGGGGCGATCTCGGTCATCGGCGTGCCGGCCTCCAGCCCCATGTAGGCGAGGGCGCGCTCGGCCGCTTCGCGGTCGGCGGGGCTCTCCAGCCCGGCCGGGTCGGGGACCTTGTCGGTGACCTCGACCACCTGGCCGGGGTTGGTTCCCCAGGTGACCATCGGCGAGATCGCCGAGGCGTCGACCTCGATCTCGGTGTCGAAACTGGCGCCCGGGTCGGTCGGCAGCTCGCGCCAGCGGGCCATCGCGTCGGCGAAGTCGCCAGGGGCGCCGGGGCGGCCCTTGACCCACTCGAAGGTGGTCTCGTCGGGGGCGATCATCCCGGCGCGGCCGCCGCCCTCGATCGTCATGTTGCAGATCGTCATCCGGCCCGGCATCGAGAGCGCCTCGATCGCGGGGCCGGCGTACTCGACCGCGTAGCCGGTCATGCCGCCGGTGCCGAGGCGGCCGATCGTCGCCAGGATCAGGTCCTTCGGCGTCACCCCGTGGCGCAACTCGCCGCCGTAGTCGATCCGCATCGTCTTCGGCCGCTTCTGGACCAGGCACTGGGTCGCCAGCACGTGCTCGACCTCGGAGGTGCCGATCCCGAAGGCCAGCGCCCCGAAGGCGCCGTGGGTGGAGGTATGGCTGTCGCCGCAGACGATCGTCATCCCCGGCTGGGTGACGCCCAGCTCGGGGCCGATCACGTGGACGATGCCCTGGCGCTCGGAGCCCAGCGAGTAGACCGGGATGCCGAACTCCTCGCAGTTGCGCTCCAGGGTTTCGACCTGGACGCGGGAGAGCTGGTCGGCGATCAGGCGCGCGGCCATCGTCCCGTCGGTCGGCGTGTTGTGGTCGGCGGTGGCGAGGGTCTTGTCCGGCCGGCGGACCTTGCGGTCGGCCAGGCGGAGGCCGTCGAAGGCCTGCGGTGAGGTCACCTCGTGAACCAGGTGCAGGTCGATGTAGATCAACCCGGGCGAGACCTCGTGGGCCTCCCAGATCTTGTCGAACATGGTCTTCGGCATTGGTGTCAGCTCCTCCTGAGGCCGGCGGCGATAACGGCGAGGAAGCGGGTCGCCTCCTGGCCTTCGTTCTCGAAGTGATGGGGAAGGTCGGCGTCGAAGGTGACGCTGTCGCCCTCCTGCAGCTCGTGGCGGGCGCCGTCGACGACCAGCGCCAGGGTCCCGGCGAGGACGACCGCGGTCTCGCGGCTGCCCGGCTCGTGCATCGGCGGGTCGGCGCGGCCGCCGGTGCTGGCGCCAGGCTCCAGCACGTGCAGGGAGACGTCGGCGCGCTGCCCCGGCAGCGGCGGGGTCAGCTCCTCGAAGCGGTGTCCGCCGCGCTCGGAGTGGCGGCGGCCGGCAGCGCGGCTGATCGCGACGTGCTGGCCCTCGTCGAGGCGCAGCAGCTGCGAGAGCGTCAGCTCCAGGCCGGAGGCGATCTTGCCGGCGACGGCCAGCGTCGGGCTCGTCTCCCCCCGCTCGACCTGCGAGAGCATCGGCGCGCTGACGCCGGAGCGCTCGGCCAGGTCGCGCAGCGAAAAGCCCATCGCGTCCCGCAGGGCGCGGATGCGCGGTCCGACGGTCGGAGCAGAGTCCTTCGCGGCTGAGGTCGTCAAAGCAGTCGCCATGCGCCGTACGTTATCACAGACGCTTGTACGTCAGTAGAACGCGAAGATCGGAGGCGATCGTCTCGGGTTCGTCTTCGAGCTGGTTCCAGGTGAGGCGGGTCACGCCGTAGCCGGCGACGCGCAGGCGGCGATCGCGGGCCCGGTCTTCGCGAAAGGCGGTTCGGGTCTTGTGGCCTTGCCAGCCGTCTAGCTCGACGACCTGTTTTGCCTCCACCCAGTGGCAATCGACCTGGAAGCGCTTCCCGCCGACCGTGATCCAGTCGTTGAAGCGCGGACGGGGCAGGTGATGGCGGCCGAGGAACGGAGCAAATCGCTCCTCGAAGCGGCTCTTGCGCTCGCCGACCGGTTCGTCCCTCAGAGCTTCAAGGGCAGCCTTCACTTTGCGAATGCCACGACGGCCCGGGTACCGCTCGACCAGGTCCCAGAGCGAGAGGCGGTCAGAAAGCTCACGGAATTCCGACTCACGGAGGAGGGCCTTCACCACGTCGAGCGGCTCGGTTGCCGCAAGATCGAAGATGGTGCGCGGTACCGTCGTGACCGGTATCCCCTCCTCCACCGTCACCTCATCCCCCGGAAGCGCTTTGTGGTGTCGACGGATCCCATCCCAAGATCGGCTCTTGACGGGGTCGGTGACGTCGATGACCGACCGTGAGTTAGGCCTGATCATCCAGAGCGCCGCCGCCGACCAATGGCTAAGCGCCGCATCGGGTCCCGAAGCGAGCACCGCCGCCATCCAGCGTCCCTCTCTATGGACCACCCCGTGGCCGACGCGGTAGACGCCGGCGTAAAGAGGGTGCAGGCGGCCACGACGAATCCGGTTCTTGATCGCCCCATCGCTCCATCCCACCCTTTCCAGCTGCCCCCGTCCCACAACCCCATGCTGCCGCCCAGCAAGCGCAGCGAGCCAGCGGTCATCGTCACGAGACCGCAAAAACGGTTCTTCAGCGACCGTTTTTGCGGTCTCGGCGGGAGGGGCCTCCATGACGTGGAGGCTGCCGGGAGACCTCGCGTATGTGGGACGCGGTTCGTGTCGGCTTTGAGACGTTTGTGAGCTGGGACCGTTACGGGCCTGGAGTTCGCTCCACTACCGCCTCCGCCGTCGCCGCCTCGGCCTCGCGCGTCGCCGCGCCTTCCAGGGCGTTCGACAGGGCGCGGACGTAGGCGCGGGCGCTGGCCTCGAGGATGTCGGTCGCGACGCCCTGGCCGGTCGCCAGGCGGCCGGCGGCGCGCAGCTGGACGGTCACTTCGCCGAGGGCGTCCTCTCCCCCGGTCACCGCCTCGACCTTGTACTCGACCAACTCGCAATCGGTCTGCACCGCGGCCTGGATCGCGTGGAAGATCGCGTCGACCGGGCCGTCGCCGCTAGCTTCGCCGACCGACTCCTCGCCCGAGGGACGGGTCACGGCCACCTTCGCCACCGGCGGCTTCCGGGTCCCGGCCTCGACCTCGAACCAGGCCAGCTCGTGCGCATCGGAGCGCTCGCGCATCTCGTCGGAGACGATCGCCTCCAGGTCCAGCGCGGTCACCTGCTTCTTGCGGTCGGCGACCTCCTTGAAGGCCTTGAAGGCGTTGTTCAGCGCCTGGCCCTCGACCTTGAAGCCCAGCTGCTCCAGCGCGTCTTTCAGCGCGTGGCGGCCGGAGTGCTTGCCCAGCACGATCGAGTTCGACTCCAGGCCGACCTCGGTCGCGTCCATGATCTCGTAGGTGCTGCGCTCCTTCAGCACGCCGTCCTGGTGGATCCCGGACTCGTGGGCGAAGGCGTTGCGCCCGACGATCGCCTTGTTCGGCTGCACCGGGTAGCCGGTCAGGCGGCTGACCATGCGGCTGGTGCGGGCGATCTCGCGGGTGTTGATCCCGGTGCTCAGCCCGTGCACGTCCGCGCGGACGCCGACCAGCATCGCGATCTCCTCCAGCGAGCAGTTGCCGGCCCGCTCGCCGATCCCGTTGACGGCGCACTCGACCTGCCGCGCCCCCGCCAGCAGCCCGGCGTAGGAGTTGGCGACCGCCATCCCCAGGTCGTCGTGACAGTGGACCGACAGCTCGACCTCCCGCAGGCCGGGGACCAGCTCGTACAGTCGCCCCAAGTAGGCCGCGTACTCCTCCGGCGTCGTGTAGCCGACGGTGTCGGGGATGTTGACCACGGTCGCGCCCTCTTCGACCGCGATCGCGCAGACTTCGGCGGTGAACTCGATGTCGGCGCGGGTCGCGTCCATCGGCGAGAACTCGACGTCTTCGCAGTAGGACTTGGCCAGCGTCACCGCCGCCCGGGCCTGGCCCTTGACGTCCTCGCGGTCGGTCTGCAGCTGGTGCTCGATGTGGATGTCGGAGGTGGAAATGAAAGTGTGGATGCGCGGGCGCCCCGCCTCCTTGATCGCCCCCCAGGCGGCGTCGATGTCGGCTTTGTGGGTGCGCGCCAGGCCGCAGATCACCGGGCCCTCGACCACCCGGGAGATTTTCTGGACCGCCTCGAAGTCGCCGGGCGAGGTGATCGGAAAGCCGGCCTCGATCACGTCGACCCCCAGGCGGGAAAGCTGCTGGGCGATCTCGACCTTCTCGGCGGTGTTCAGGGAGATGCCGGGCGACTGCTCGCCGTCTCGCAGGGTGGTGTCGAAGATGTGGACGCGGTTGGCGTCGGTGCTGTTGTCACTTTGGGGTCCGGAACCCATGGGACCTCTCCTTCTCTCTTTGAATCGAATGGCCTTTTATCTCTCGCGGCTATCGCGCCGCCCAGCGCTATTCCCCCCGAGGGGGGAGGAGAAGGAGTAGCGCGAGGCTGTCGAGCCGGAAGCTCATTCGGCTCCGAACCTTAGCGTAGGCTCCGCGAATCGCAAGCCCGCAGTCCACCAGTTCGGCCCAGAAGACCCCCTGGCTTGCCCTCCTCGCGATGGGTCTCGCCGTCGTCGTCATCGCCAACGACTTCTCGGCGATCAACGTCGCCCTGCCGACGATGGAGCAGGACTTCGACACCAACGTCAACACGATCCAGTGGGTGGTCAACGCCTATGCGCTGACCTTCGGGGTGCTGATCGTCACCGGCGGCCGCCTCGCCGACATGTTCGGCCGCCGCAACGCCTTCTTCCTCGGCACCGCGATCTTCGCCTCGATGTCGGCGCTCGGCGGCGCCGCCCAGAGCGAGACCTGGCTGATCTTCGCCCGGGTGCTGATGGGGATCGGCGGGGCGCTGATGTGGCCGGCGATCCTCGGCATGACCTACGAGCTGTTGCCGGAAGAGAAGGCCGGCCTCGCCGGCGGGATCATCATCGGCGCCGCCGGACTCGGCAACGCGATCGGGCCGCTGATCGGCGGCGTCTTCACCCAGGAGCTGAGCTGGCGCTGGATCTTCTTCCTCAACATGCCGATCGCCGCCTTCGCGGTCGGCGTCACCTGGTTTCTGGTCCACGTCAAGGAGCCCGAGACGAGCGAGCGCCGGATCGACTACACCGGCATCGCCGCGATCTCGGTCGGCCTCGTCTCGCTGCTGATCGCGCTCGACCAGGTCGCCGACTGGGGCTGGAGCGACCCGCGGGTGATCGGCCTGCTGGTGCTGGCGGCGGCAATGCTGGTTGCCTTCCTGCCGCTCGAGCGCCGGGCGGGAGCGCACGCGCTGATCCCCCACGAGGTGATGCGCAACGAGAGCTTCACCGCCTCCTGCGTCGCGATCCTCTTCATGTCGGCGACCTTCTTCGCCTCGCTGCTCTACCTGCCGCAGTTCATGGAGAAGCAGCTCGGCTACTCGCCGCTGGAAGCCGGCGTCGGGATGCTGCCCTTCCTCGCCACCTTCGCCCTCGTCTCCTTCGTCGCCGGCCCCCTCTACAACCGGCTCGGCGCCAAGACCCTGGTCGTCTTCGGCGCCGCCTGCATCACCCTCGCGCCGTTCCTCTTCTCGCAGGTCGACGCCGGCTCGGGCTACGACTCGCTGATCGTCGGGATGGTCGTCCTCGGCATCGGGATCGGCAGCTTCTACCCGACGGCGACGACCGCGGGTGTGACCTCGGTGGACGAGTCGCAGACCAGCCTCGCCGGCGGGATCATCTACATGTTCCAGATCGCCGGCGGCTCGATCGGGCTCGGCCTCACCACCACCGTCTTCTCCAGCGCGGTGCCGCCCTTCGTCGACGGGATCGAGGCCGGGTTCCGCCTCGATGCGGCCCTCTCGCTCGTCGGCCTCCTGGTCGCGCTCGCCTTCGTCGGCGGCCGCTTGATCGGCGGCCGCGAACCCGCGCGCGAGTCGGCCTAGCCGCGGTTCCTACTAGCTAGGGGACGAGCTCGTTGCGCCCGGGGCCGCCGACCAGCGTGTCCTTGTCGGGGCCGCCGCGCAGCTGGTCGTCGCCCGGACCGCCCAGGAGCCGGTCGTGGCCGGGTCCGCCGAGGATCCAGTCGTCGCCGCGGCGCCCGGTCAGCGTGTCGTCGCCCGGGCCGCCGATGATCTTGTCGGCCGCCCCTCCCCCGCTCAGCCTGTCGTTCCCCGGCCCGCCCCGGATCGTGACCGGGACCGGGATGTCGCTGGTGAAGACGACGGAGTCGGCGCCGCCGGCGGTGTTGACTTCGAAGCCGGCGATCGCCGTCGCCTTGCAGGCGAGTTCGTTGGGGACTTCTTCCGGATGGGAGCAGATATCGCCCCCGACTTCGAGGGCGATCGTCGAGAGGATCAGGTAGCTGCGGCCGTCCGGGCTGAGCGAGATGTGGAAGGCGTTGTTGTCGTTGCTGCCGCTGATCAGCAGGTTGACCGGGCCGGTCTCGGCCGCGGCGGAGCCTGCCGGCAGCGCGGCGAGCATCGCCAACAGAGTGAGGATCGTCTTCTTCATCGTTCCCTGGCCGTGGAGCCGGAGCCCCATTTAAGGGAACAACGCTCGCCGACAGACGATGCGCTCCGCTCTGGCAGCGGGATCGCGGAAGCTAGAGGTCGACCGAGCGGCCGTTGGAGAAGCCGTCGAGCCCGAGGATCTTCTCGATCGCCTCGGAGCGGACCGGCGCGTCGGTCGTCAGCGCCATCACCGCCCGCTCTCCCCCGCTTTCGGCGCCGACCGCGGCGGAGACGATGTTGACGCCCTCTTCGCCGAAGAGGGTCCCGACCCGGCCGATCATCCCCGGCTGGTCGGCGTAGCGGAAGACCGCGATGTGCTCGTCGAAGGGCAGGTAGAAGCTCTCGCCCCAGACCGAGACAAGGTAGGGCTCGTTGCGCGGCCCGACGCTGGTGCCGGCGACCTCGACCTCGCCGTCTGCGGTGTGGACGCGGACCTTGACCAGCTCGGTGAAGTCCTCGGCGCTGGCGTCGGTCGTCTCGGAGAGCTCGATCCCGCGCTCCTCGGCCATCTGCGGCGCGTTGACCAGGTTGACCGGCTCCTCGGTGTGACCGGAGAGGATCCCGGCCATCACCGCGATCCCCAGCAGGCGGGTGTCGTGCGAGGCGATGCGGCCGCGGAATTCGGCGCTCACCTTCTCGACCGAGCCGTCGGCCAGGCCCTGGGCGAGGCGGCCGAGCTTTTCGCAAAGCGGCACGAAGGGCGCCAGCGCCTCCATCGCCTCCGGCCGCACGGCGGCGATGTTGACCGCGTTGGTGACAACGCCGCCGGTCAGCGCCGCGGTCACCTGCTCGGCAGTGACGACCCCGGCGCGGTCCTGGGCCTCGGCGGTCGAGGCGCCGAGATGCGGGGTGACGACGACGTCGGGCCGGGAGAAGATCGGGTGCTCGGTGAAGGGCTCGGAGGGGAAGACGTCGAGCGCGGCGCCGCCGAGCTTGCCGGACTCCAGGCCGGCGGTGAGGGCGTCGAGGTCGATCAGCTCGCCGCGAGCGCAGTTGACGACCCGGGCGCCGTCCTTCATCGCTGAGATCGTCTCGGCGTTGATCATCCCGATCGTCTCCGGGGTCTTCGGCGTGTGCAGGGTGACGAGGTCGGCGCGGCCCAGCACCTCCTCGATGCTGTCGGCCCCCTCGACGCCGAGGTCTTTGAAGCGCTCGGCGGAGACGAACTTGTCGAAGGCGACGACGTCCATGTCGAAGCTCTGGGCGCGTTTGGCGACCAGCTGGCCGATGCGGCCGAAGCCGATCACGCCAAGGGTCTTGCCGTAGAGCTCGGCGCCCTTGTACTTGGCCCGGTCCCAGCGGCCTTCGACCAGCGAGCCGTGCGCCTGCGGGACGTTGCGGAAGAGGGCCAGCGCCAGCGCCAGGGTGTGCTCGGCGGCGGCGACCGAGTTCGATTCCGGCGCGTTGGCGACGATGATCCCGCGGCGGGTCGCGGCCGGGATGTCGACGTTGTCGACGCCGGTGCCGGCGCGGCCGATCACCTTCAGGTTGGAGGCCAGCTCGATCAGCTCCGGCGTCATCTGCGTCGCCGAGCGGATCAGGATCGCGTCGTAGGAGCCGATCTTCTCGCGCAGCTCCTCGTCGGACATCTCTAGGCCGAGGTCGACCTCGAACTGCGAGCGCAGGAGCTCGACGCCAGAGTCGGCGATCTTCTCCTTGACCAGGACCTTCACGAGGCGACCCCGTCCACGTTCTCGACAACCCAGTCGATGCAGGCGGTCAGCGCCTCGACGTCGTCGGGGTCGACCGCCGGGAACATCCCGATCCGCAGTTGGTTGCGACCGAGCTTGCGGTAGGGCTCGACGTCGACGATCCCGTTGGCGCGCAGGGCGGCCGCGAGGGCGGCGGCGTCGACCGCCTCGGCGAAGTCGATCGTGCCGACGACCAGCGACCGTTTGGCCGGGTCGGCGACGAAGCAGGAGGCGAAGTCGCTGCGCCCGGCCCAGCCGTAGAGGCGGCCGGAGGAGTCGGAGGTGCGCTCGACGCAGCCCGAGAGGCCGCCGAGGCCGAGCATCCACTGGACCTGGTCGTTCAGCAGGAGCAGGGTCGCCAGCGCCGGCGTGTTGTAGGTCTGCTCCTTGCGCGAGTTGTCGAGCGCGGTCTGCAGCGAGAGGAAGGCGGGCTGCCAGCGGTCGGCGGCGCCGTCGAGCTCCTCGATGCGGGCGATCGCCGCGGGGCTGAGGGCGGCGAGCCAGAGGCCGCCGTCGGAGGCGAAGCCCTTCTGCGGGGCGAAGTAGTAGGCGTCGGCCTGGATCGCGTCGAGCGGCAGGCCGCCGGCGCCGGAGGTGGCGTCGACCAGGACCAGCGCCTCGGCCGCGCCCTCCGGGCGGCGGACGTCGACCATCACCCCCGTCGAGGTCTCGTTGTGGGCCCAGGCGATCACGTCGGCGCCGGGGTCGGCGACAGGGTCGGGGGCGTCCCCGGGCTCGGCCTCGACGACGATCGGGTCCTGAAGGAACGGCGCCGCGGCGGTCGACTTGGCGAACTTGCCGGAGAACTCGCCGTAGGTGAGGTGCAGGGCGCGCTCGCGCACGAGCCAGGCGGTCGCGGCCTCCCAGAAAGCGGTGGTGCCGCCGTTGCCGAGGGCGATCTCGTAGCCGTCGGGGAGCGAGAACAGCTCCCCCAGGCCGGTCCGCACCTCGCGCACGAGGTCGCGCACCGGCGCCTGACGGTGCGAGGTCCCCATCAGGTCGGAGCGCTCGGCGAGCCGCTCCAGCGCCTCCGGGCGCACCTTCGAGGGCCCGCAGCCGAAGCGGCCGTCGGCGGGCTTGATCTCGCTGGGAATCTGCACGGTCGTCTCAGGCGTCATCGGGCTCGACAGGTTATTGACCGCGACCGGCGGCTGCCGCCGGGGGCCGGGTTAGGCTCGGCAGCGCCGTTTGGTCGCCGTCCACGACGAGGGGAGCAGCATGTATCCAGTCAACTACGAAGCCGATTTCAAACCGGCTCCAAACCGATGGACCACCTTTTTCCGGCCGCTTTTGGCGATCCCGTGGATCATCGTCGCCGTCTTCTGGGGCGTCCTCTTCATCTTCACCCACCTGTTCGCCTGGGTCGCGATCATCGTCACCGGCCGCTATCCCGAATGGCTGTATGAGTTCAACTCCGGCGTCGTCCGCTTCGGGGTCCGCACCGGCGCCTGGATCTACCTGCAGACCGACGAGTGGCCGCCGTTCGGGCTCGCCGACGACCCGAGCTACCCGATCCGGGTCAACTTCGCCCCCCGGGCCGAGCGGCAGAGCCGCCTCAAGGTCTTCTTCCGCCTGATCCTGGCGCTGCCGATGCTGATCGTCTCCTACGCGGTGAACTACATGCACCTCTGGGTGGCGGTGATCGCCTGGCTGACGATCGTCTTCCGCGGCTACCAGCCCGAGGGCGTCAACAACGCGCTCACCTTCGTCAACAGCTTCTACGCCCGGCTCTACGGCTACGTCGCGCTGCTGACCGACGACTACCCGCCGATCGGCGAAGAGAAGGCCAACGGCGGCGGCACCGTGCCCGCCCCGGCGACCCCGGCCCCGGTGGCGTCATGACCGACGTGATCAAGGGCGACGGTTACGCGGTCGCCCAGCTCGACGACCTCGGCGAGGGTTGGGGCTTCCGCAAGGTGCGCAAGGAGCTGGGCGTGACCGCCTTCGGCGTCAACGCGATCGTGATGCCGCCCAACTACGAGTCCGGCAAGCACTACCACGACGAGCAGGAGGAGCTCTACTTCGTCCACCAGGGCCAGATGGAGATCGAGCTCGACGGGACCAGGCACCAGCTAGGCCCAGGCGGCTTCGCCTGGGTCGACGCCAAGGTGGTCCGCAGCCTCAAAAACCTCAGCCCCGACGAAGACGCGATCTACATCTGCGTCGGCGGCAAAGACGGCTACGTAGGCCGCGACGGCCGTCTACCCGAGGGCGAGACGGACCCTCGGGGGCCGATCAAAGATCAGTAGTTGCAGGAGAGGTCGGGAGCTTTCCCTAAAGAAGAACGCCGCAGCTCTTTTCTTGAGCTTGTGGAGCTCGGGGGCGTTGGACTGGCGCAAGCCTGACCTCTTGACGGGATCGGCTGGGGGTTCTGGTGGGGGTGACTGGGTACTCAGCATGGAGCCGGCCCGCCAAGCTTCGAGGCGCCAGCCGAACCCATTCTTTTCAGCCGGCGGAGGTGCTCCCAGGCACCCCCACCAGAACCCCCTACACGCTTACTTCGTGTCTTTGAACCCTTGGTCGATCCAGGGCATCATGTCGCGGAGGTCGCCGCCGATGTCCTCGATTTCGTGTCCGGCCGCCTCGGAGCGCATGCGGTCGAAGTTCTCGTTGCCGGCGCGGTTCTCGGCGATGAACTCTTTGGCGAAGTCGCCGGACTGGATCTCGGAGAGGATCTCCTTCATCGCCGCCCGCGACTCCTCGCCGATCACGCGTTTGCCGCGGGTCATGTCGCCGTACTCGGCGGTGTTGGAGATCGAGTAGCGCATGCCCTGAATGCCCTTTTCGTACATCAGGTCGGCGATTAGCTTCAGCTCGTGGAGGCACTCGAAGTAGGCGAGGCGCGGGTCGTAGCCGGCCTCGACCAGGGTCTCGTAGCCGGCGCGGACCAGCTCCGAGGCGCCGCCGCAGAGGACGGCCTGCTCGCCGAAGAGGTCGGTCTCGCACTCGTCTTTGAAGGTGGTCTCGATCACCGCGGCGCGGCCGCCGCCGATCCCCGAGGCGTAGGCGAGGACGAGGTCGTGGGCTTCGCCGGAGGCGTCCTGATGGACGGCCATCAGGCACGGCACGCCGCTGCCTTCCTCGTACTGGCGGCGGACCAGGTGGCCCGGGCCCTTGGGCGCGACCATGCCGACGTCGACGCCCGGGGGCGGCTCGATCTCGCCGAAGTGGATCGCGAAGCCGTGGGCGAAGAGCAGCAGGTTGCCGGGGGCGATCCCGTCGCTGATTTCCTCGCGCCAGACCTCGGCCTGCTTCTCGTCGGGGAGCAGGATCATCACCAGGTCGCCGCGGCTGGCGGCTTCGGCGACGTCGAGCACCTCGAGCCCGGCCGCTTCGGCCTTGGCGCGGCTGGAGGAGTCGGGACGGAGGCCGACGACGACGTCGACGCCGGAGTCCTTGAGGTTGAGGGCGTGCGCGTGACCCTGGGAGCCGTAGCCGAGGATGGCGACGGTCTTGCCGTCGAGCTTGCCCAGGTCAGCGTCTTTGTCGGTGAAGATGTCGTCGGTTCGCATGAGGCGGCAGGCTACCGAAGCGCCCTGCGCATCAGCTTCCCCGAAGGGGTGCGCGGCAGGGCCGCGGCGAGCTCGACCCGCTTCGGCACTTTGAACCCGGCCAGCGACTCGGCGCAGTGGCGGCGCAGCTCGTCGGGGCTGACCTCGGCGCCGCTTTCGAGCACGACGACGGCGGTCACCGCCTGCTGCCACTCGGGGTCCTCGCGGCCGATCACCGCCGCCTCGGCGACCTGCGGGTGGCGCAGCAGCACCTCCTCGACCTCGGCCGGGACGACGTTCTCGCCGCCGCTGACGATCAGGTCGTCGATCCGGTCGCGGACGTAGAGGAAGCCGTCCTCGTCGATGTGGCCGAGGTCGCCGGTGTGGAGCCAGCCGTCGGCGTCGGCGCTGCCGGGGGCGATCGTCGGCCCCTGGACGAGGATCTCGCCCTCCCGGATCCGCAGGTGGGTGGTCAGCAGCGGCCGCCCGGCGGAGCCGAGCTTGCGCTTGGCGTCGGCGGGCGCGAGGGTCGTCACCTGCGAGCAGGTCTCGGTCAGGCCGTAGGTCTGGACCACGGTGGCGCCCTTGGCGATCGCCTCTTCCAGCGGTTCGGCCGGGACCGGGCCGCCGCCGACGAGGATCGCCCGTGGACCGGAGAGGTCGACGCCGGCGTCCAGCAGGCGGGTCAGCATCGTCGCCACCAGCGAGACCTGGGTGATCCCGTCGCGCTCCAGCGCCTCCCCCACCCGGTCGACGTCGAAGCCGTCGTGGACGACCGCGCCGGTTCCGTAGATGACCGCTTTCATCACGATCCCGAGGCCGGCGATGTGGCTGAGCGGGACGCAGCAGAGCCAGCGGTCGCTCGGCTCGACGCCGATGTTGAAGGCCGAGCCGACCGCGTTCCAGAGGAAGTTGCCGTAGCTGAGCGGGACCGGGCGCGGTGTGCCGGTGCTGCCGCTGGTCAGGACCCGGCAGCAGATCGCGTCCATGTCGTGCTCGCCCAGCAGCGGCAGGTCGGCCTCGGTCTGGGTCAGCTGGCCGGGGTCGTCGAGGTCGATGATCGGCTCCTCGGCGGCGACGATCGCGGCCCGCTCGGCGGCGGTCAGCCGCGGCCCCAGCGGCAGCAGCTCCGCGCCGAGCTTCATCAGCGCGTGGAGGAGGACGACTTGCTCGCGGCGCGGCTGCATGGTCAGGGCGGCGATCGAACCGCGGCGGACGCCGTGGGCGGCGAGCCGGCGCGCGACCCAGGTCGCTTCCGCCTCGAGCTCGGCGTAGGTCATCTCCGCCCCGTCGGCAACCAGCGCCGTCCGGTCGGGACAGCTCTGTGATCTCTGCGAGAGCCAGTCGTCGAGCTTCATCGGGATATCGTCCCCATCATGCCCAAACGCCACAAAGGAGCACCCTCCGAGCAGGACCTCTACGCGCCGATCGAGTGGCAGCCCGGCCCCGGCGACTACGAGGACATCCGCTACGAGACCGGCGGCGGGATCGCCAAGGTGACGATCGACCGCCCCGACGTGCTGAACGCCTTCCGGCCGCAGACGCTGATCGAGGTCTCGGCGGCGATGGAGCTGGCGCGGGAGGACGCCGACGTCGGCGTCGTCGTCTTCACCGGCGCCGGCGAACGCGCCTTCTGCTCCGGCGGCGACCAGACTGTCCGCGGCGACACCGGCTACGTCGCCGAGGGCGCCTCGGTCGGCCGCTTCCACGTCACCGACCTGCAGATCCAGATGCGGCGGCTGCCGAAGCCGATCGTCGCGATGGTCGCCGGCTACGCGATCGGCGGCGGCCACATCCTCCACCTCTGCTGCGACCTGACGATCGCCGCCGACAACGCCGTCTTCGGCCAGACCGGGCCGCGGGTCGGATCCTGGGACGGCGGCTACGGCGCCTCGCTGCTGCGCGACCTGGTCGGGACCAAGAAGGCGAAGGAGTTCTGGATGCTCTGCCGCCAGTACGACGCCGCCGAGGCGCTGGAGATGGGGCTGGTGAACGCGGTCGTGCCGGTCGCCGAGCTGGAGCGCGAGACCGTTTCCTGGTGCCGAGAGATGCTCGCCCTCTCCCCCTTCGCCCTGCGGCTGGTCAAGGCCAGCTTCAACGCCCACGAGGACGGCTACGCCGGAATCCAGCAGCTCGCCCACGACGCCAACCTCCTCTTCTACGGCTCCGACGAGGCCGCCGAGGGGCGCGAGGCGTTCAAGCAGAAGCGCCAGCCCGACTTCTCGCAGTTCCCGCGGCGCGCATGAGGATCTGGCTGATGGCGGCGCGGCCGCGGACGCTGCCGGCGGCGATCGCGCCGGTCCTGGTCGGGACCGCGGCGGCGGTCCAGTGGTACGGCAGCCTGCCGCGCTGGGGCGCCTTCTTCGCGGCGCTGATCGGCTCGATCTTCATCCAGATCGGGACCAACCTCGCCAACGACTACTCCGACGCCAAGCGCGGCGCCGACACCGCCGACCGGCTCGGGCCGGTGCGGGTCACGGCCAGCGGCATGGTGACGCCGCAACGGGTGATGACTGCGACCTGGATCGCCTTTGCGGTCGCCGTCACCTGCGGGATCTACCTGACCGCGGTGGCCGGCTGGGTGATCCTCGTGATCGGCGTCTTCTCGATCGCCGCCGGCGTCCTCTACACGGGCGGGCCACGGCCCTACGGCTACGCCGGCTTCGGCGAGGTCTTCGTCTTCCTCTTCTTCGGCCTGGTCGCGGTCAACGGCTCCTACTACGTGCAGCTGGAGCAGCTCGACGCGCTGCCGCTCGGGCTCTCGATCTCGATTGGGTTCCTCGCCACGGCGATCATCGTCGTCAACAACGTGCGGGACGTCGAGACCGACCGGCGGGCGGGCAAGAACACGCTGGCGGTGCGGATCGGCCGCGAGAGCGCCGTCAACCTCTACCGGCTGCTGGTCGCCGGCGGCTTCCTCGTGCTGCCGATCGCGCTCGTCGCCGGCGACGCCAGCCTGCTGCCGCTGATCGGCTGGCTGGCAGCGCCGCTGGCTGTGAAACCGGCACGGACGCTCGCCGAGCGCCGCGACGGGCCGTCGCTGAACGAGGTCTTGGCCCAGACGGGGGCGCTGCTCGGCGTCTTCAGCCTGCTGGTCACGATCGGGCTGCTGATCTCCGCCTGAGAGACTCGGGGCGTGCGCCTCAGCTCGGTCGAGGTAATCCCCTACGCGCTGCCGTTCCGGGAGCCGTACGTGACCGCGCGCGGGTCGCTGACCGAGCGGGAGATGGTGCTGCTGCGGGTGCGAGACGAGGACGGGGTCGTCGGTCTTGGCGAAGCGGTGCCGCTGGCGTTGCGGGGCGGAGTTGGGCTGGCGGAGGTGGTGCGAGAGCTGGAGACGTGGGCGGAGCATCGGGAGGTAGATCGGCTCTCGGCCCCGGCTCGGTGCGCGGTGGAGACCGCGCTGATGGACTTGCGGGGCCGGCGGGCTGGGAACGGGCTGGGCAAGGGGGCGAGGGACGAAGCCGTCGAGTGCAACGCGACGCTTGTCGCGGGACCGCCGGAGGCGGTCGCGGCCGAGGCGGAAGCGTGGGCCCAGGCAGGGTTTACGACCTTCAAGCTGAAGCTCGGCGCCGAGACCGTCTCAACCCGTGACATAGGCGGGTTGAGACGGTCTCGCGGATCTGAGGACGTCGAGATGGTGCGGGCGGTGCGGAGGTCGCTTGGGCCCGAGGTGCGGATCAGGGTCGACGTAAACGAGGCTTGGGATTTGGAGACGGCCAAGGCGACGCTTGCGGCGCTGGAGCCGTTCGACGTCGAGTTGGCGGAGCAGCCGGTGACGGGTCTTGAGGCGATGGCGGAGCTCGCGACGAGCACCTCGATCCCGCTGGCGGCAGATGAGAGCGTTACGAACCTCGATGAGGCCGAGGAGGCGGCGGCGCTCGGCGCCTGCGCCTACACCGGGATCAAGCTCTCCAAGGTCGGCGGGCCGGAAGAGGCGCTGAGGATCGCCGACGTCCTCCCCGCCTACCTCACCAGCGCCCTCGACGGCCCGGTGGGGATCGCGGCCGCGGCGCAGGTCGCCCTCAGCCTCGCCGAGACCACGCATCCCGAACGCCTCCATCTCGCCCACGGCCTCGCCACCCAGCGCCTTTTCGCCGCCACGATCGCCTCGGTCGAGTGCGAGCTGCGGGACGGAATGCTGCACCTCCCCCCCGGCCCAGGTCTCGGCGTGGAGATAGACGAGGATTCCCTGCAAGCCCACCGGCTTTGACCATGGACCCGACCAACGCCAACACCGCCCTCGCCTCGGCCTTCGCTGAGGAGCTGGCTCGCGGGGGCCTACGGCTGGCGGTCGTCTCCCCCGGTTCGCGCTCGACGCCGCTGGCGGTGGCGCTTTGGCGGCAGCCGGAGATCGAGGTGAAGGTGATCGTCGACGAGCGCTCGGCCGGCTTCTTCGCCCTCGGGGCGGCGCAGGCGAGCGGCCAGCCGGTGGCGCTGCTCTGCACCTCGGGGACGGCGCTCGTCAACTACCACCCGGCGGTGGTCGAGGCCGACGAATCTGGTGTCCCGTTGGTCGTCCTCAGCGCCGACCGGCCGCCGGAGCTGCGCGGGATCGGCGCCGGGCAGACGATCGACCAGATCAAGAGCTTCGGCTCCTCGGTGCGCTGGTTCTGCGAAGTCGGGACCCATGGGGCCGACGACAGCGGCCTGCTGCACTACCGCTCCGTCGCCTGCCGGGCGCTGGCCGCGGCGCGGGGCGAGACCCGCCCCGGCCCCGTCCACCTCAACCTCCCCTGGCGCGAGCCGCTGGCGCCGGTCCCGGTTGAGGGCGCCGTTACCGCGACCGACGAGCTGGCGCTGAAGGGGCGCGAGGGCCGGCCGCTGACCGCCGTCACCCACCTCGACCTCGAGCCCTCGCCGTTCCTCCTCGACGAGGTCGCGGGGCACATCGGCAACGCGATCTCCGGAGTCATCGTCGCCGGCCGCCAGCTCGACCCCGAGCTGCGCGAGCCCCTCGCCCACCTGGCGCGGGTCTCCGGCTTCCCGATCCTCGCCGAGCCGACCTCGCAGCTGCGCTCCGGCCCACACGACCGCTCCCACGTCGTCGCCGCCTACGACCTGCTGCTGCGCGAGGAGCACTTCGCCCGCTCGGTCGTCCCCGAGCTGATCCTCCGCTTCGGCGCGATGCCGACCAGCAAGCCGCTGCGCGCCTGGATCGAGGCCAGCGGCGCCGACCAGATCGTCGTCGACCCCTACGGTGGCTGGAACGAGCCGACCAACCGGGCAGCGGCGATCCTCCGCGCCGACCCGACCGAGCTGGCCCAGGGCTGGGCGGCGCGCCTCGAAGGCCTGGAGGGTCGCGAACGACCGCTGCCGGACCGCTGGCTCGACGCCGAGAAGGCGGCACAGGAAGCGCTCGACGAGGCGCTCTCGCGAGTCGACATCTCAGAGCCCGCCCTGCACCGCGCCCTCGGCGCCGCCCACCGCGACGGCGACCTCGTCTATACGGCATCGAGCATGCCGATCCGCGACCAAGAGGCCTTCCTCGCCGCTGGCGACGCCGACGTCCTCTTCCTCTGCAACCGCGGCGCCAACGGCATCGACGGCCTCGTCTCTTCCGGGATCGGCGCCGCCCAGGCAAGCGGCCGGCCGACGACGATCGTCACCGGCGACCTCGGCCTGCTCCACGACGTCGGCGGCCTGGCTGCGCTGCGCGAGGTCGAGACCCCGGTCCGCATCGTCGTCATCGACAACGACGGCGGCGGCATCTTTCACTTCCTGCCGCAGGAGTCGGCGCTGGACGGCGGCGAGTTCGAGGCCCTGCTTGGGACCCCACGCGGCGTCGACACCGCCAAGGCGGCGGCCCTCTTCGACCTGCCCCACCGTCGGCTCGACTCGCTCGCCGACCTGCCCGGAGCCCTCGCCGCCGGCACCGGACTGGTCGAGGCGAAGACGGACCGCGGGACCAACGTCGAGGCACATCGGGAACTGCAGGCGGCCGTCCAGGCCACGATCAGCAGCTGATCGGGCCCGCCTCGCGACCGGGACCGGGCTGCCAGGTGGCGCCGAAGAGGGTGACCTTCGGCATCGAGAGCACTTTGGTCCTGCAGCTGCCGTCGGCGTTGATCTGCATGATCGAATCCCCCGCGCCGAGGAAATTGGCTTCGCCGAGGGCCACGGTCAGCAGGGTGTAGGCGATCCGCTGCCCAGACGGATCCCAGCTGGGGGACAGCTCCAGATTCCGGGTCCGGGTCAGCCTGGTCAGGCCCGACCCGTCCGCAGAGGCGATGGCAAGCTCGGTCGGCGCGTAGGTCAGCGCTTCGCCCTTGCGCTCGATCCTCATCCGCGTGCCGACGGTGGTCAGCGCCAGCCGCGTTCCGTCGGGCGAGTAAACGGGGTCGCTGGCGTTTCGGGCGAGGAGCGCTTCCCCGGATCCGTCCAGGCGGATCGCGATTGCGGCGGAGCGCTTGTGACTCTGTCGCGAGATCGCCAGCGTCGAGCCGTCCGGACTGAAGGAAGAAGGAAAGGCGAAGACCTCGTTTCTCCACGGAGTGAGCTGGGAGATCGTGCCGCGACCGATGTCCAGCAGCCAGATCGAGGTGCTCTGGAAGACGGTCACTTCTCCCTTGCCGGGCCTTCGCGCCTCTCGCTGACGTTCGCGGGCAAAAGCGAGAGTTCTCCCGTCGGGCGACAAGACGGGGGCGAGACCGTCCCTGGTCCGCGGAAGCTTGCCGGCTTCGGACCCGTCGGCGGCAGCCTCGTAGATATCGAGAACGAGGTTCTTCCCAGAGCGCCTGATGCCGGTGAAGGCGAAGTGAGAACCGTCGCTCGACCAGCTCGGTCGGCTGAACGGGAAGGGCAGCAACAGGCTGTTGACATTGCCGCCGACGATGACCCGCCGATCGGCGCCATCGCGATCGGCACTAACCAGGGCGGAGCCGTTCTCGCCCAATTCCATGAAGGTCAGGCGGGGACCGGCCGGCACTTCCGCCGCGGCGCTACCGGCGGCGAGCGCAAGGCACGCGCACGCGCACGCAAAAATCACCCCTGCCAGACGGCTGATCACACGGGGCATATTGCACCAGTCGGCCAGCGACGGCGCGGCTCAGCCGGCCCGCAGCACCTTCCAGGCGAAGACCACGGGCGTCGGGTCCGCCTTGCCCTGGGCGTCGACCGCCCGGACCTGGAACTTGTGCTTCCCGACCTTGACTTTCTTCTTGTAAGGCGATGCGCAGGCGCGGAAAGGCTTTTTGTCGAGCTTGCATTCGAAGCGGGCGCCGGGCTCGTTCGAGGCGAAGGTGAACTTCGCCTTGCGCTTCATGGTCAGCTTCGGCGGGTGCTTCTTCAGTTGGGTCGACGGCGCCGGATTTCCTTTGCCTTTGCCGCCTCCGCCGTTGCCAGATGGAGCCGGTTCGGCCACGGTCACGACGGTCGACCCCTGGCTTCCCTCGTGGCCAGCGTCGCCGGGATAGCTGGCGGCGGTCGTGTGGCCGCCCAGGGCGGTACCGGTGACGGAGAACGAGCAGGTCGCGTTGTCCTCCTGGGCCGGAACCAGCGTGCACCCCGGCGGCAGCTCGAGCCCCGCCACGGGAGCAAGGGAGACCTCCCCGGTCGGCTGCGTCAGCGCGGTTCCGTTGTCGGTGACGGTTACCGTGCAGGTCGATTTCGCGGCCGGAGCAACCGTCGCCGGGCTGCAGGCGATCGAGGTGCTGGTCGGGTTGCCGAGCTCGTCGGCGCCGATGTCGGGAGCCGGCCCGATTTCCCGCAGTTGCCGGTCGACGTCGAACGGGGCGCTCGCGCCGTCGACCGCCCCTTTGTCGATCGTAGGCGAGCCCGGAAGCTGGTGGACGTTGTCGGCGGCGAGCAGCGGCGGAGCGGTGATGTTGCCGTTGGTGCCCGGAGCGGCGACGATCGCCGTCCCGGGACCGGAGGTTTTCGTGTCGGTGGTCGCGTAGTCGGAGGCCTGCAGTTCGATCGTGGTCGTCGCCCCCTGACCAGAGCCGTTGTATTCCAGACCGCGGGCGATCACGTCTTTCGTCTCTCCCTTGGCGATCACGCCGATCCCGTTGACGACTCCGACTACGCCGGGATTGCTGGCGAAGAAGGCGAAGTCCATGCCGACCGAGCCTGAGCCGGTCGCGATGAAGGTGCTGTTGCGGAGGACGCTCGCGTAGGTGCCGGCGGGGCTGAGGGTGCTGACCCCGATCGCCGTCCCCCCGGCGCTGTTGATGCAGGCGCTGCTGAGCATCGTCCCTTCGAATGAAGTGCAGGTGAACGAGGTGCTGACGGTGGAACGGGCGACGACGCGATTGATGACTCCGCCCTGGTTGGTGATCGCGGAGCCGTTCGCCGCCTGGTTGCGGATTTCGACGTCGAGGATTTCGGTCCCCGGGCCGACGAAGAAGGCACCCCAGCCACCGTTGTTCACCTCGAGGACGATCAACGGCCGGGGCGACTCGGGCGTCCCCCGCACGACGACGGCGGGCGGGGGCTGGACGCGGCCGTTGGGGCCGAGGTCGCCGTCGGCTTCCGAGTAGGTCCCGGGCGCCAGTTCGACGGTGTCGCCGGCTTCGAGCGTCGTCCCGGGCGCGGTGTAGTCGGCCGCGGTGTAGATCGAGCAGGGGTCGGCCGGATCGTCGCACGGGTCGGCGCCGGTGCCCCCCGGCGCGGCGTATCGCGGCGCGGCGACGGCCAGTGGCGCCGACAGCAGCAGGCACGCCAGCGCGAGCAGCAACAGTTTCCCCAGACGATTCATTCCGAGCACCCTAACCCGGACGAGCCGCTACGTGAAGGGACTGGACGGTCGCCCTACTCAGCCAACAGCGGCAGCAGCGCCCCGAGCTTGACCTCGGTCTCGGCCAGCTCGGCCGCCGGGTCGGAGCCGGCGACGACGCCAACGCCGGCGAAGAGGTGGGCCTCGCGGTCGCGCAGCAGGGCGCTGCGGAGGGCGACGCAGAATTCGCCGTCCTCGGTGGCGTCCATCCAGCCGACGGGGGCGGCGTACCAGCCGCGGTCCATGCCCTCCAGGTCGGCGATCGTCGCCGCCGCGGCCGGCCAGGGCTCGCCGCCGACCGCCGGGGTCGGGTGCAGGAGACCGGCCAGCTCGATCGCCGAGTGCGGCTCGGCCAGCTGGGCGATCACCGGCGTCGCCAGGTGCTGGATGTTCGCCACCTTGACGATCTCCGGCTCCGGCGCCGCCTCGACCCAGACGGCGTGCGGGCGCAGGGCGCGGACGATCCGCTCGGCGACGATCCGCTGCTCGCGGCGGTCCTTGTCGCTGCGCAGCAGCTGCTCGCCGAGGTGGTCGTCGACCGCCGGATCGGAGCTGCGCCGGGTCGAGCCGGCGAGGGCGACGGTCGAAACTCCGGCGCCGGCGCGGCGGACCAGCAGCTCGGGGCTGGCGCCGAGGAAGGCCGCCTCGGGCGTCCCGCAACAGAAGCAGAAGCAGGCCGGGAACTGCTCGCGCATGGCGCCGAAGAGCGCCGCCGGATCGTGGGCGGCGGCGGCGCCGACGATCACCTCGCGGGCGAGGACGACCTTGCTCATCTCGCCGGCGGCGATCCGCGATGTGGCGCCCTCGACCGCCGCTTCGAACTCGCCCGGCGGGCGGGCGCTGCGGATCTCCGCGTGGGCGGTCGGGTGCGGGTCGAGCAGCGGCAGCGGCGCATCGGTGCGCAGGGAGGCGGCGCGGGCGGCGAGCCTCTCCCCCAGCGCCCCGGCGTCCTCCCCCGGCCCGACCACGGCGTTGAGGGTGAGGAAGGTGCGCCCGGCGCGGCGGCAGAAGGAGATCTCGGGGAGCACCAGCGAGGCCGGCGGCAACGAGGACCAGGTCGGCGTCGCGCCGCCATCGGCGTCGAAGGCAAAGCCGCCGAGCCAGACCGGGCCGGCGCCGGCCGGCAGGCCGCGGGGCTCGTCGAGCACCGCCCCCGAGCCGATCCGAAGGCACTCATCGGCGACGTCGGCGAAGCGCCCCCGCCCGCGGGAGCTCGCCTCGTGGGCGACGCCGAGCCCGGCCAGCGCGAACTCGCGATCGGGCTGCTCCCAGCAAAACCAGCGGTCGCTCGCCAGCCGCGAGGCGAAGACGACCGCGCAGGGATCGTCCACCTCGACCTCGCTGGTGACGCTTACGAGGGTGCGTCGTCCCCGCTCGGCGGCCTTCTCAAGGGCGCCGAGGAGAGCGCTATTCGTGTCCTCTGCCGATCGCAATCTCGCCGGTCCGCACCATTTCGACCAGGCCGTGGGGGCGGACCATCCGCTCGAAGGCCTCGATCTTGTCGGCGGAGCCGGTCACCTCGATCGTCATCGTCCGCCGCGCCACGTCGACGATTTTGGCCCGGAAGATCTCGGCGAACTGGATGATCTCGGCCCGGTTCTCGACCGCCGAGGAGACCTTGAAGAGGGCCATCTCGCGGGCGACCGTCTCCTCCGGCTCCATGTCGCGGATCTTCAGCACGTTGACGAGCTTGTGCAGCTGCTTGGTCACCTGGTCGATCGGGTGGACGGCGCCGTCGAGCGTGAGGGTGACGCGGGAGACGCTGGGATCGTCGGTCGGGCCGACGGCGAGCGTGTCGATGTTGAAGCCGCGGCGGGAGAACAACCCCGCGACGCGCGCCAGCACGCCCGGTTTGTTCTCGACCAGGATCGAGAGGATGTGCTTGCGGCCGGTCAGCTGGCCCGGCATGTGCAGGTCCTCCAGCTTGACCGTCTGCGGCGTTCCCGCCTCCATCAGCCGACCGCCTTCCGCGGCGCCTCGACCATGTCGCGGGCGGCGTTGCCCGGCGGGATCATCGGATAGCAGTTCTCTTCGCGGGCGACGCGGACGTCGAGCAGGACCGGGCCGTCGTGCTCCAGCGCCGCGACCATCTGCTCCTCCAGGTCGGCGGAGCTTTCCGCCCGCATACCTTTGGCGCCGAAGGCCTCGGCCAGCTTCACCCAGTCGGGGCTCGACCCCATGTCGACCGAGCTGTAGCGGCGGTCCCAGAACAGCTCCTGCCACTGGCGGACCATGCCCATGTAGCCGTTGTTCATCAGGAAGACCTTGACCGGGATGTTCTCACTGACGCAGGTGGCCATCTCCTGGATGTTCATGATCAGGCTGCCGTCGCCGGCGAGGCAGACGACCTGCTCGTCGGGGCAGGCGACCTTGGCGCCGATCGCGCTCGGCAGGCCGAAGCCCATCGTCCCGAGGCCGCCGGAGTTGATCCAGCGCCGCGGTTTGTCGAAGCCGTAGTACTGCGCCGCCCACATCTGGTGCTGGCCGACGTCGGAGGTGACGATCGCGTCGCCCTGGGTGGCGCGGTGCATCGCCTCGACCATGAACTGGGGCTTGATCTCGCCGTCGGCGCCGGGCTCGTAGTAGAGCGGGTGCGCGTCCTGCCAGCCGCGCAGCGTCGTCCACCAGTCGTCGAGGCGGCTGGAGTCGGTCTGCAGCGCCCGGTACTCGCGGGTCAGCTTCGGCAGCACCTGCTTGACGTCGCCGACGATCGGGATGTGGGCGCCGACGTTCTTCGAGAT
>DASQCF010000061.1:0-37150 GCA_035634815.1 Solirubrobacterales bacterium
CCAGGGCGTCCGCAACTCGAAGGTCTCCTCGATGGCCAAGCGCTTCGCCGCCGACTCGGCGATGGAGGTCACCACCGACGCCGTCCAGGTCTACGGCGGCTACGGCTTCATCAAGGAGTACCCGGTCGAGAAACTGATGCGGGACTCGAAGATCATGCAGCTCTACGAGGGGACCAGCCAGATCCAGCGCCTGGTGATCGCCAAAGAAGTGCTGCTCCCGCGCCAGGCCGAGCCCGCGGCCCCCGACGCCAAGGCCCAGGCCTCCGAGCAGAGCCAGTCCGAGCAGGCCGCCGCAACGGTCTAGCTCCAGCGCACAAGCGTTTTCAAGCCGCCGGCGCCACCTCGGGCCGGCGGCTTTTTCGTGCGCACGGAGCGGGATAAGGGGACGAACAGCAGCGGGGTAGGGGGAGGGATTAAGGTCCGCCGGACCTTTGTATCGCCATGCGGCACAAAGGTCCGGCGGACTTTTCAGATGAGGCGGAGTCGTTGGCGGAGCTTGCGAGGCGGCAGCACGGGATCGTCTCTGTCCGGCAACTGGACGAGCGGTACGGGTATTCGCGAAGCAGGGTCCAGCGTGCGGTTGCGGCTGGCTACCTGCATCGCTTGCACCGGGGGGTCTTTGCCGTCGGTCACACCAACATCTCGCGGCAGGGACACTGCTTGGCAGCGGTGCTTGCCTCCGGTCCACGGTCCCTTCTCAGTCATATTTCGGCGGCGTGGCTTTGGAACCTCACCAGTGCCTCGCCTCTGCCAGTTGCCGTCACCACGCCCATCCACCGCAAGCCGAGACCACCGATCCGCCTGCACGAGGCACGATTGATCACGGAGGACGATCGAGCCCTTCGGGAGGGGATTCCGGCGACTGCCCTGCCCCGCACTCTCCTGGATCTCGCTGCAACCGTCCGCTTTGAGTGGCTGGAGAAGATGGTCGAGCGGAGCGAGGAGCTGCGGCTCTTCGACCTGCGGGCGATCGAAGAGCTACTGGGCCGGACCGTTGGCCACCACGGGCACGCGCGGCTGCGACGGGCAATCGCACTCTACAAGCCGACCAGCTTCACCCGCTCCGGTCTGGAGAAGAGGTGGCTCGAACTGGTCCTCGCCGCCGGCCTGCCGCAGCCGCACATGAACTACGTCGAGCACGGGCTCGAGCTCGACTGCTACTGGCCCGAGCACCGCTTCGTGGTCGAACTCGACGTCTTCGAGACCCACAGCACCCACGCCGCCTTCGAGCGCGACCGCAAGCGGCAGGAGGACCTCTTGCTGGTGGGAATTCAGATGATCCGCGTCACCGGACCCCGGCTCGAACGGGAACCGGCGGAGGTGATCCGTCGAGTCGCTCGCCTGCTCAGCGAGCGGGAGCCGTGTCGCGACGCTTCGAGGCCTTCAGGCGCTTGACTTTCTCCAGCTCGACCTTGCGCAGGCGGACGGCCTCGGGGGCGATTTCGACGCACTCGTCCTCGCGCACGAACTCCAGGGCGCCTTCCAGGGACAGCCGGGTCGGCGGCGCGAGGCGCACCAGCACGTCGGCGCTGGCGGCGCGCATGTTGGTCTGCTGTTTGGCCTTGGTCGGGTTGACGTCGAGGTCGTCGGAGCGGGAGTTCTCGCCGACGATCATCCCTTCGTAGACCTCCTCGCCGGAGCCGACGAAGAGCCGGCCGCGGTCCTGGAGGCTCTGCAGCGAGTAGCCGGCGGTCTGGCCGCGGCGATCGGAGACCAGGGACCCCGTCTGGCGCGTGCGCAGCTCGCCCGCCCATGGCTCCCAGCGGTCGAAGACGTGGTGCAGCAGGCCGCTGCCGCGGGTGACGGTGAGGAACTCGGTGCGGAACCCGATCAGGCCGCGGGCCGGGACCAGGTACTCCATCCGCACCCAGCCGGTCGAGTGGTTGACCATCTGCTCCAGGCGCCCCTTGCGGCCGGCCAGCATCTGCGTGACGTCGCCGACGTGCTCCTCGGGGACGTCGATCGCCAGGCGCTCGACCGGCTCGTGGGTCTTGCCTTCGATCTCCCGGGTCACCACCTGGGGCTGCCCCGCGGTCAGCTCGTAGCCCTCGCGGCGCATGATCTCCAGCAGCACGACCAGCTGCAGCTCGCCGCGGCCCTGGACCTCCCAGGCGTCGGGCCGCTCGGTGTCGTTGACCCGCAGCGAGACGTTGCCGACCAGCTCGGCGTCGAGCCGCGAGCGGATCTGGCGCGCGGTCAGTTTGTCGCCGCCCTGGGTGCCGGCCAGCGGCGAGGTGTTGATCCCGACCACGACCGAGAGCGAGGGCTCGTCGACGGTGATCACCGGCAGCGGCTGCGGGTTCTCCGGGTCGGCGAGCGTCTCGCCGATCGTCACCTCTTCGATCCCGGCGACGGCGATGATTTCGCCCGGGCCCGCCTCCTCGGCGGCGACCCGCTCCAGCCCCTGGGTCACGTAGAGCTCGGAGACTGCGGCGCGCGTGATACTGCCGTCGGCGCGGCACCAGGCGAGCTGCTGCCCGTTGCGGATCGTCCCCTGGCGGACGCGGCAGATCGCCAGCCGCCCCACGTAGGGCGAAGCGTCGAGGTTGGTCACGTGCGCCTGCAGGGGCGCCTCGGGGTCGTACTGCGGCGCCGGGATCTTCTCCAGCATCAGGTCGAGCAGCGGCGTCAGGTTCTCGCCCTCGACCCCCTCTTCGAGCGCCGCCCAGCCGTCCTTGGCGTTGGTGTAGACGATCGGGAAGTCGATCTGGTCGGAGTCGGCGTCGAGGTCGATGAAGAGCTCGTAGACCTCGTCGACGACCTCGGCGATCCGCGCGTCGGGGCGGTCGACCTTGTTGACGACGAGGATGATCGGCAGCTTCCGCTCCAGCGCCTTGCGCAGGACGAAACGGGTCTGCGGCAACGGCCCCTCGCTGGCGTCGACCAGGAGCAGCGCCCCGTCGACCATCGTCAGCGCCCGCTCGACCTCGCCGCCGAAGTCGGCGTGCCCCGGCGTGTCGACGATGTTCAGCTTCGTCTCGCCGTAGGTGACGGCGGTGTTCTTGGCGAGGATCGTGATCCCCTTCTCGCGCTCCAGGTCCATCGAGTCCATCACCCGCTCGGCGACGTCCTGGCCCTTGCGGAAGGTGCCGGTCTGCCACAGCATCGCGTCGACCAGCGTCGTCTTGCCGTGGTCAACGTGGGCAATGATCGCGACGTTGCGGAGGTTGTCTCGGGTCGTGCTCATGGGCGAGGGAGGAGGGTAGGGGAGTGGCCGAGTCGGCTCTTACCAAGACGAAGCCCGCCGAGAGGCGGGCTTCGCGGGACTGCTTAAGCGTTCGGAAAAGCTACTGCTGCTGAACGCTCGCGGCGGCCGGGCCTTTGGGGCCTTCTTCGGACTCGTAGCTCACTTTGGCGCCCTCGGTCAAGGACTTGAAGCCCTCGCCCAGGATGGCGCTGTGATGAACGAAGACGTCCTTCGAGCCGTCGTCGGGCGTGATGAACCCGTAGCCCTTGTCGTCGCTGAACCACTTGACAGTTCCAGTCGGCATGCATTGCCTCCACTTCATGTGCTGCGAACGCGGAGGATGCAAAAGCAACGACTGCGAGCGCTACGCACAACTTTCGCCGGTAATCACCGGCCCTAACGGTGGGGACGGTAGCAGGATCGCCAGCCGCAGCGGACAACGTTCAGGTTTCCCGCGCACCGGCCGATACCTTGAAGCGATGCTGATCGTTCGGGGAATCGTGGGCGCCGTTTCGGCTGCCGCGGCGCTCTCCGTGCTCGCTCCCGGCGCGGCGCTCGCGCTGCCGTCGAAGGAACACGGTCCGCTTGCCCCGGCGCTGGCCCAGCTAGCCAGGCCGGCGGTGCGAGCCCTTCCCCCGGCGCCGGAAGCCCGCGCCCTCGGCCTCGCCCGGAGCGGACCCGGGAGCCTGATCCGCCGCGGCGGCCGCATCCTCGTCTACGTCCGTCACCAGCCCGGCGCCGGCACGCTGCCCGGCCTCCGCGCCGCGGGCGCGAGCATCGTCGACAGCAATTTGTCGCTGGGGACCGCGACCGCCGCCGTCGCCCCATCTGACCTGGGGACGATCGCCCGGCTGCCGGGAGTCCTCGCCGTCACCCCCGTCCGCGCCCCCATCGTGCGCGGCGACTGCGACGGCGGCTCGGTGATCTCCGAGGGCGTCGCCCAGCTCCATGTCCCCGCTGCACGGGAAGAATTCGAAGTCGACGGAGGTGGGGTCACCGTCGGCGTCCTTTCCGACTCCTTCGACCAGGCGACCGAAGCGGTGACCGGCGGCCCGATCGCGACGAAAGCGAAAAAAGACGAAGAAACCGGCGACCTGCCGGGTGCGAAAAGCCCTTGCGCAACTCAGAAAGGCTCGGTCGACGAACGGCAGCCCTACGAATTCTTCAAAGAAGAACCTTCCTTCGACGAGGGGCGGGCGATGCTGCAGATCGTCCACGACGTCGCCCCCGAGGCGGACCTCGCCTTTCACAGCGCCTTCAACGGCGAACTCGATTTCGCCGCCGGGATCGAAGACCTGGCCGCGGCGGGGGCCGACGCGATCGTCGACGACGTCGGCTACTTCGAAGAGCCGTTCTTCCAGGAAGGCCCGGTGGCCGCGGCGGTCACCGCCGCCAGCGAAGCGGGCAGCACCTATCTCTCCGCCGCCGGCAACGAAAACGCCTTCGACGCCGAAGGCCACGAAATCGCATCCTGGGAAGCGCCGGAATATCGCGACTCCCACGGCTGCCCGCCGGAAGTGAGGTCGCTGGCGTCCTTCAACACCAGCCACTGCCTCGACTTCAACCCCGGTGCGGCGACCGACCCCACCTTCGGGATCAAGGTCGAACCCGAAGAAGCTCTGACCGTTGACCTGCAGTGGGCGGAACCGTGGTTCGGGGTGAAAACCGACCTCGACGCCTTCCTCCTCGACTCCGAAGGCCACCTGCTGACGGCTGCCTTCGAAGGCAACGTCGCCGAAACCGAGAGGCCGCTCGAGATCCTCCAGTGGGAAAACAACAGCCCCTCGACCCGGGTCGTGCAGCTCGTCGTCAACCGCTTCGCCGGCAGCGCCTCGCCTCGTCTCAAGTTCCTCCTGCTGAGCGGGGCGCTCGGCAGCGAGTACCCGAAGTCGGGGGGCGGCGACGTCGTCGGGCCGACCGTCTACGGCCACGCGGCCGCGGCCAGCGCGGTCACGGTCGGCGCCGTCCCCTTCAACAACTCGGGCAAACCCGAGGGGTACTCCTCGCGCGGGCCGGCGACCCTTTACTTCGGCCCGGTGGAAGGCACCGCGCCGGCACCGGCACTGCCCTCTCCCGAAGTCGTCTCCAAGCCCGATGTCGCCGCCACCGATTGTGGCGGCACCACCTTCTTCGCCCGCAAATCCGCCTCGGGCGTCTGGCGCTTCTGCGGCACCTCGGCGGCCGCGCCCCACGCGGCCGGGGTCGCGGCGCTGATGTTGGAGGACAAACCGGGCTCCTCGCCCGCGGCAGTGCAGGGCGCGCTCGCCGCCAGCGGCGCGGCGGTCGGTGCTTTCGGCCCCTGCGCGGTCGGTGGCGGGCTGGTGGAAGCGGTCGGGGCCCTGGAAGCGATCGAGGGCACGCCCTTTTCCGCGCCGGAAGCCTGCGAGCCGCCCGACGCCTCCGGTCCCGTCTTCGTCGCCCCCGGCAACTGGGGCTCGGAAACGCCGCCGACGCCCGCCGCCGCTCCGGTGACGCCGAGCCCGGGCAGCTTGCCGCCGGTCACCCGCGTGGCCCCGTCGACCGCTTTCGCCAGGCACCCGCGCGCGCTCGTCAGGATCCGCGGCGAGAGCATCCGCCTCGTCTTCGGCTTCCGCTCCGATCAGGCGGACGCAAGCTTCCGCTGCAAAATCGACAGCGCTCGCTTCAAGCCCTGCTCGAGCAGGATCGTGCGCCGGTTCGGCCCCGGCCGCCACGCGGTCAAGGTCAAAGCCCGCGGCGCTACCGGGCTGGTCGACCCGACGCCGGCCGTCTTCCGCTTCCGCGTCGCCCGGCGTTCCTGAGTGCGGCTCAGGCCTCGCCGCGGCGCGCCTGCCGCCGCATCCCCCAGTGGCCCGCGCCCAGCAGTGCCAGCAGCGCCAGGCCGCTGCCGATCACCAGCGGGTCGGTGATCGAGACGTCTTCGAGCCGGGTCCCGAAGTAGACCGAGAGGGCGGTGATCGGCAGGTAGCCGACCATCGTCGTCCAGATGAAGCGCCCGAGCGGGACCCGGGCCGCCCCGGCGGCGTAGGAGACGATGCTGAAGGGGAGGATCGGGACCAGCCGCATCGCGATCAGCAGCGTCGGACCGCCGCGCTCGATCGAACGCTCGATCCGCTCGAAGCGCTCCGCGCCGAACCAGCGGTCGAGCAGCGGCCGCGCGATCGACTGGCCGATCGCCCAGCAGACGAGGCCGTTGAGCAGCCAGCCGAACATCATCAGCGCCAGGGCCGGGAGGAAGCCGTAGGCGAATCCCGCCGCCGCGTCGACGATCTCCGCCGGGTAGAAGACGATCGCGTGGAGAACGGCGAGGCCGAGGATCAGGATCGGCCCCCAGAAGCCGAGCTCGTCGATCTGGTTGCGGACCTCGTCGTGGTCGCCCTGGACCAAGGCCGAGACCGAGTCGCGCAGCGGCTCGACCAGCACCACCACCAGCGCCATCGCCGCGAGACCGGCGACGGTGATGCCGATCTCTGCCAGCGGCAGGCGGTCCCTCTCCACCCGCCTAGGCTAGATGCAGGTCAGGGGCGGCGCGTAGCCGCTCGGCGAGGCCGGAGTGGCGGCCGCCGCTGTCGTCGCGCCGCACCGCCGAGGTGAGGGAGCTGCGATCGCCGACCAGCACGCAGCTGTTGCGGGCGCGGGTGATCGCCGTGTAGAGCAGGGGCCGGTTCAGCATCCGCGAGTGGGAGCGGTGGCAGACGCCGACCACGACCGGCACCTCGCAGCCCTGCGCCTTGTGGACCGAGATCGCGTAGGCGAGCCGCAGGGTCGCAGTCTCGCCGTAGGGGATGACGAGCGAACCGCCCTCGTCGGTGTCGACGACGATCGTCTCCTCGTCGGGGTCGTCGGCGCGGAGGAAGACGATCGAGCCGTTCATCAGCCCCAGCTCGTGCGAGTTGCGGGTCTGGATCAGGCGGTCGCCGATCCGGAAGCGGTCGCTGAGGGCGCGCTTGCCGTCGGGGTTCAGCTCCGCCTGCAGGCGCTCGTTGAGGGCGTCGATCCCGACCGGCCCCCGGTACATCGGCGCCAGCACCTGCACCTCGCGGATCGGGTCGACGGCGAATTTCCCCGGCGCGCGCTCGGCGACGACCTCGACCACCGTCTCCAGCGCCCGCTCCGGGGTCGCGCGCTCGATGAAGAAGAAGTCGTGGTCCTGGTCGGGGCCCGGCTCCAGGTGGGGCGGGCGGCCCTGGTTGATCTCGTGGGCGGCGGTGGTGATCATCGAGCGCGCCGCCTGGCGGAAGATCTGGGTCAGTCGCACGACCGGCGCCGCACCGGAGGCGATCAGGTCCTCGAACGGCTTCCCCGCCCCGATCGGCGGCAGCTGATCGGCGTCGCCGACGAAGACGACATGGGTGCTCTCGGCGAGGCCGCCGAGCAGGACCTCGGCGAGGCGCAGGTTCAGCATCGAGGACTCGTCGACGATCACCAGCTCGGCGGGCAGCGGCCGCCCCGGGCGGAAGGCCGGCTCCCGCCCGGGCATCCACTCCAGCAGGCGGTGGATCGTCATCGCCTCGTGCCCGGTCGCTTCCTCCAGCCGCCGGGCGGCGCGGCCGGTGGGGGCGCAGAGCGCGATCGTCGCGTTCGCCGCTTCGGCCTCGGCGACGATCTCCCTGGTGCACTTCGTCTTGCCGACGCCGGGGCCGCCGGTGAGGACCGAGATCCGCGCCCCGAACGCCGCTCGCACGGCCGCCCACTGCTCGTCGGTGAGGCCGTCGCGCGGCACCTCGCCGGGATCGTGGTCGAGGTGGGGAGGGGCGCCGAGCCGGGCGGCGAGCGTCGCCGCCACGGCGCGCTCGCTCTCCAGCGTGCCGGCGCGGTACACGCGCCCTTCCTCGTCGACCAGCCCCGGCGCCTGCGCCAGCACGTCGGGGTCGGCGGGGAGGCCGATCAGCCGCGCAGTGCGCCCGCTCAGCTCCTCCAAGGGCAGGTAGCTGTTGCCTTGCGCCTCGGCCTCGATCAGCGCGAAGAGCGCCGCCGCCTGGGCGCGGCGGCTCGACTCCGGCGGCACGTCGGCGGCGAGGGCGATCTTGTCGGCGCGGGCGAAGCCGACCCCCGGCACCTCGGTCAGCCGGTAGGGGTCCTCGTGCAGGACGGTCATCGAGCGCTCGCCGTAGCGGGCGTGGATCGGCGCCGCCAGGTGGGCGAGGCCGTGCGGCGCCAGCTGCACGTGCAGGTCGCGGATCGCCCGGCTGGCGAACCATGACTGGGTCGCGGCGGCGGCCTGGTCGGCGCTGACCCCGCGCAGCGATCCGAAGACCCGCTGGGGGTCGGCGGCGATCGCCCCCAACACCCCCTCGCCGTACTCGTCGCAGAGCGACTCGGCTCGCTTCTGGCCGATGTGGCGCAGCGAGGTGAGGTAGGCGACCTGCCCCTCGCGGTCGGCAGGGTCGAGCGGCAGCGCGCCCTGCGCGCGCAGCTGGCGGCCGTAACGGTTGTGGGTCTGCCACTCGCCGCTGACTTCGGCCCGGTCGCCGGCGTCGAGGTGGGCGACCGGCCCGACCAGCGCGAACCCTTCGCCGGACTCGGTCTCCTGCACCTCCAGCACCGCGTAGCCGTCGTCCTCGGCCTTGTAGATGACGCCGAGCACCTCGACGGTGCCGCTGTAGGAGGCGGCGTCGGAGTCGAAGAGGGTCGCTGCTCGCATGGCTCGACAAAGGCTAGGCCCCGGCGAGGCGCGACCCGCCCTCCCGGACCCCGCAGTTTCCGGGCCGGAGATGGTCTAGGTTCGCCGCATGGCGACCGCGCGACCCCCGGCCGGCCTCTGCGACCGTTGCCGGCACCAGCGCCTGGTGCCGAACACCCGCGGCTCGGTCTTCTCGCTCTGCGAGCGCTCCCGCTCCGACCCCGCCTACCCGCGCTACCCGCGGCTGCCGGTGCTCAGCTGCCCTGGGTTTGACGCCAGGTCGGAGAGCCCTCCCGCGCCGCCCCGATAGCGGCGCCGATCAGCCCGAAGCCGAAAACGACAGCCGCGACGCCGACGAGCCAGCCGACGACGGGCACCAGGCTCACCGCCTCCAGCACTGCCGCCCCGGCGAGGAAGGCGAGGTAGCGGCTGCGCGGCGCCTTCACCATGCGGCGTCCCAGGGTCCAGGCCGATGCGCAGTAGGCGACCGCCGCCAGCGGCAGTAGGGCGAGGAGGATTACGAACGACAGGGGCAGGCCGACCACGGTTATGGCGGCGATAACCATCGCTACCGGCAGGGCAATCGCAATCGCGATGCCGATTGCAATCAACGGGCCGATCCGCTCGCGGGAGCGCGCCTCGATCGCGTCGGCGGCGCGCGGAGCGATCAACAGCAGGAACAGCCCGAAAACCAGCGTGGAGACAAATGCACCGATCAGGAAAACCAGGGCCCCGAGGAAGGGGAAGAGGTCGAGCGAGTCGAGGCCGTTCTTCTTGGTGACGTCGCCGCGGACAATGGCATTGCCGGCGACGACCGGCCGCTTGTCGCCGTAGCGAACGTCGCCGTCGATGAACGCTCGGGGCAGAACGTGCGCCTGTCCGCCAATCGTGATCAGGTCGCCGTCAATCCTGCCGCTGACGACGGCGTCCCCGGAGGCGAGGACCACGTCGCCGTCGACGTGCCCTGCGATCCGCACGTCGCCGCTGGCGACGAAGACTCCGTTGACGGTCTGTCCGCGCGCGACGGTCACGTCGCCGCTGATGACGACGATCGCGTCTTCGGAGTGGTCGGAGGTCTGTGCCGCCGTCGTCGCCGGCACCGCCAGGGCGACGAGCGAGAGGACGACCAGGGACGAGATGCGCCGCATCACGCCCCCAGCCTATCCCCGCGTCCGGCAGGCCTCAGCTCTGCATCGGATCCGGCTCGCCGAGCTTGCTGATCTCGGGAGCCTCGTAGACGGCGCCCGGCACGCCGCCGACGATCACCATCCGCATTCCCTCGGGCCCCGGCCAGACCTTGCGCTTGGTGCCGGCGGCGACCCGGACCATGTGGTCGGGGTCGAGCGGGAAACGCTGGCCGTCGATCTCGATCTCACCGCCCCCCTTGATCGCCATGAAGACCTCCTCCTGGCCGTCTTCGGCGTGATCGTGCTCCGGGTAGTTCTCGAAATCCGGCGGCAGGTCGATCACCTGCAGGCCGAACGATTCGACACCGAGCTCCGCCCGCGCCCGTTTGAAGGCTCCGAGATAGACCGCCTCCATCTCGTCGATCCTCTTCACCGTGTACTCGCCCATCGCCGCCTCCCTTTTCGCCGCCGGCTCGTCCGGCGGTCTTGACGAACGTTCGTGCTTTCTCGCACCACCCATGTGTGAGACCCGTCACCACCGTCACGCCCGCACGGCGTCTCCTGCCGTTCGATCGGCGGAGCTTCCCGGCGAAAGCGGGTAGCTACCGTTCCGTAGCCCTCGTTTCCCCGGAAAGGACTTCACATGGACGTAGCGATCGGTCTTCCCAACGCCGTGCCCGGCACCAGCGGCCAGCAGCTGACGGAGTGGGCGCGGCGCGCCGAGGCGCGCGGCTTCTCGAGCCTGGGGACGATCGACCGCATCGCCTACCCGAACCTCGAGCCGCTGACCGCGCTCGCCGCCGCCGCCGCGGTGACCGAGCGAATCGGCCTGGCGACGACGGTGCTGCTCGGGCCGCTGCGCGAAAACCCGGTGGCGCTGGCCAAGCAGGCCGCCAGCGTGCACGCCATCTCCGGCCACCGTTTGACGCTGGGCATCGGGCTCGGCGGCCGCGACGACGACTACGAGATCGCCGGGGTCGAGACCGGCTCCCGCGGCAAGGACCTCGACGCGATGCTCGAGCGCATCTGGGAGGTCTGGAAAGGGGAGGAGATGGGCCCCGATACCGCATCGCATCCGCGGGTGCTGGTCGGCGGCTCGGTCGAGGCCTCCTTCAAGCGCGCCGCCCGCTTCGGCGACGGCTGGATCGCCGCCGGCGCTCCGCCGGACCAGTTCGCCGAGTGGCGGCAGGGGTTCGAGGCCGCCTGGAGCGAGGCCGGTCGCTCCGAGCAGCCGCAGAACGCCGCCCTCGCCTACTTCTCGCTCGGTGAGCGGGCCGAGGAGGACGCCAGGGCCTACCTGACCGACTACTACGCCTGGCTCGGAGAGGACACCGCCAACTTCATCGCCGGCTCCGCCGCCAAGGACGCGGATACGGTCATGCAGTACCTCGCCGCCTTCGCCGACGCCGGCTGCCAGGAGCTCTTCCTCTTCCCGAGCTCCAGCGACCCGGATCAGGTCGACCTGCTCGCCGACGCAGCCGGGTTGTAGCGGCGTAGGCTCGTCGCGATGGCCGACGAGCTGCCGATTCACCTTTTCGCCGACCCGGACGGCCTGGAGGCGTGGCTGGAGGAGAACGGCGCCTCCTGCGACGGCGCCTGGCTAAAGATCGCGAAGAAGGGGAAGCAGCGGCGCACCGTCACCTACGCCGAGGCGCTGGAGCTGGCGCTCTGCTTCGGCTGGATCGACAGCCAGAAGCGCGGCTTCGACGAGGAGTACTTCCTGCAGAGGTTCACTCCGCGCCGGCCGCGGGGCCGCTGGTCGAAGATCAACCGCGAGAAGGCCGAAGCGCTGATCGCCGCCGGGCGGATGCGGCCCGCCGGGCTCGCCGAGGTGGAGGCGGCAAAGGCCGACGGTCGCTGGGACGCCGCTTACGAGGGACAGCGGACCGCGAAGGTCCCAGCGGACCTGCAGCGCGAGCTCGACGCCAGCCCGGCAGCCGCGGAGTTCTTCGCCGGCCTCGACAGCGCCAACCGCTACGCGGTCATCTACCGGCTGAACGACGCCAAGAAGCCGGAGACCCGCGAGCGCCGCTTGCGGAAGTTCGTCGGAATGCTCGAGCGCGGCGAGAAGATCCACGAATGACCGGACGCAGTTGTCCCCGGATACCGGGGACAACTGCGTCCGCTCCCTAGACTCGCCGCATGGACCTCGAGCTGCTCGCAGCAACCCTCGCCGAGGCGGGGGAGCCCTCCTACCGCGCCGGCCAGGTGTGGGAGTGGGTCGCGCGCGGTGCGGGCTCCTACGAGGAGATGACCAACCTGCCGGCGGCGCTGCGCCAGCGCCTGGAGGGTGAGGTGCCGCTCTCGACCCTGACCGTCGCCGCCGAGGCGAAGTCCGACGACGGCACCGTCAAGACCCTCTTCCACACCGCCGACGGGCGCCCGATCGAGGCGGTGCTGATGCGCTACCGCGACGGCCGCCGCTCGGTCTGCGTCTCCTCGCAGTCGGGCTGCCCGCTGACCTGCACCTTCTGCGCAACCGGGCAGATGAAGTTCGGCCGCAACCTCGAGGTCGGGGAGATCCTCGACCAGGCGCTCCACTTCCGCCGCACCGAAGCGATCGACCACGTCGTCTTCATGGGGATGGGGGAGCCGACGATGAACGTCGACAACGTCCTCGCCGCCTGCGAGCTGCTGCCCGACCTCGGCATCACCCATCGCCGCACCGCAATCTCCACCGTCGGCTGGGTGCCGGGGATCGACCGCCTCGCCGGGTGCGAGATGCCGGTCGCCCTGGCGCTCTCGCTGCACGCGCCGAACGACGGCCTGCGCTCGCAGATCATGCCCGTCAACGAGCGCTACCCGATCGCCGAGGTGCTCGCCGCCTGCGAGCGCTACCGCGCCGCCCGCCGCCGCAAGGTCTTCGTCGAGTACGTGATGCTCGACGGGGTCAACGACCATCCCCAGCACGCCCGCGAACTGGCCGGGCTGCTCGACCCGCGCGGCTACAAGGTCAACCTGATCCCCTACAACCCGACCGGCGCCTACGACGGCTCCTCTCCGGAGCGGATCGAGCGCTTCCGGGCGATCCTCGCCGAGCATCGGGTCACCGCCACCGTCCGGCTCACGCGCGGCCGCGACATCGAGGCCGCCTGCGGCCAGCTAGCGGCCACCTCGACCTAGCGATTCATTCGATTGTTCCTTATCGGTCCATAGCAACGAAAAGGAACAGGCGAAGGGTTTGGCCAGCCAGCCAGTTACGATCCCGCAGATGGCCACGGTCGACACCAGCTCGCCGGTCGCGCGTCCCCCGGAGATGTCGGGGAACCCGGTGCGCCGGGTGGTCGGCGACTTTGCCGACGAGTGGCGGGGGAGGGGGAAGTTCCCGCCCGGCCACACCGACTTCAGCTGGGCCCGCACCCACCAGATCGCCCACGACCCGCTGCCGCTGCTGCTCGGCGCCTACGAAGAGTTCGGCCCGATCTTCAGCCTGCGGCTGCTGCACTCGCGCGTCGTCTTCATGCTCGGCCCGGAGGCGAACCACTTCGTCACCGTCGGTCATCCCGAGTGTTTCCACTGGCGGGAGTCGAGCTTCGGCGACCTGATCCCGCTGCTCGGCGACGGCCTCCTCACCGTCGACGAGGACTACCACGACCGTGCCCGGGCGATCATGATGCCGGCCTTCCACCGCGAGCAGATCGCGGCGATGACCGAGGCGATGACGATCGAGGCCGACCAGGCGATCGCGGCGCTGCCGGTCGGCGAGGTGGTCGACGTCTACGAGTGGATGCGGAACCTGGCGATGCGGATCGCGATGCGGGCCCTGCTCGGTCTCGATCCCGACGAGGCCGGCAAGGGCGCCGCCGCGGCCGAGCACTTCGAGGGCGCGCTCGGCTACTACGGGATCGACTTCGGCCTACGCCTGCTGCGGGGGCCGGGATCGCCCTGGCGCAAGCTGGTTTCCTCCCGCAAGGTCCTCGACGAGATCGTCTTCGGCGAGATCTCCCGCCGCCGCGCCCACCCCGACCCGGGCCGGACCGACATCCTCAGCCTCCTGGTCGGCGCCCGCGGCGCCGGCGGCGAGGAGTTCTCCGACACCGAGATCCGCGACCAGGTGATGACCCTGATGTTCGCCGGCCACGACACCTCCACTTCGACCCTGACCTTCATGCTGCACGAGCTGGCGCGCCACCCGGAGGTGACCCGGCGGCTGCACGCCGAGCAGGACGAGGTGCTCGGCGGCGCCAGCCCGACCGCGCTGCAGCTGGAAAAGGAGATGCCCTACCTGGACATGGTCCTCGACGAGGTCCTGCGCCTCTACCCACCGGCCTGGATCGGCCCGCGGCGGGCGATCCGCGAGTACGAGTTCGGCGGCTACACCGTGCCCAAGGGCGCCTACGTCAACTACTGCTCCTGGGCCAGCCACCGGCTGCCGGAGGTCTTCCCCCAGCCCGAGGCCTTTATCCCCGAGCGCTTCACCCGCGAGCGCAAGGCGGCGCTGCCCCGCGGCGCCTACGTCCCCTTCGGCGGCGGCTCCCGAATCTGCATCGGCAAGCGCTTCGGCCAGACCGAGGTGAAGCTGGTGGCGACCAAGCTGCTGCAGCGCCTGCGCGCCGAGGCGCTCCCGGGCCGCACGGTGACGATCCGCCAAATGCCAACGCTCTCACCGCGCGGCGGACTGCGGATGCGAGTCCTGCCGCGCGGCTAGCGAAGCCCTACTTGATGAAGAGCATCTCCTCGTACTTCGGCAGCGGCCAGAGGTCGTCGGCGACGACCCGCTCGAGCTTGTCGGCGGCCTCGCGGACCTTGGCCATCGCCGAGAGCTGGCTGTCGCGGGCGTACTCGGCCCAGTCGAGGCCCTCGAGGTCGTCCGGGTAGGCGTTTGCCTCCTTGAGGTCGCCGAGCGCCGCGACCAGCTCGTCGACCAGCTCGCGGACCTCGCCCTCAAGGGCCGAGACGCCCGCCGCGGAGATCAGCGCCAGCTGCCGCAGGCCGGCCGGCAGGATCAGCGTCTGGGCGATCGAGAAGGTCTCCTCCGCCTCGATGTTCGCCCGGATCGCGTACTGCTCGACCCAGACCTCGTAGCGGGACTCGAGCTCTCCCTTCGAGAGCACGTTGTAGTTCTCGAAGGCCGCGACGGTGCCGTCGGCGAGCACCTCGGGCAGAGCATCGGGAGTGGTCTTCAGGTTCTTCAGGCCGCGCTGTTCGGCCTCGGCGTGCCACTCCTCGGAGTAGTTGTCGCCGCTGAAGCAGACCTGTTTGTTCGCCAGGTAGCTCTCTTTGACAATCTCGATCACGGCCTGCGGCATCTCCTCGCCGCCGTCGAGCTTCGCCTCCAGCTTGCCGGCGAGCTCGTCGATCGCCTCGGCCGCGATCGTGTTCAGGACCGTGTTCGGGAAGCCGAGCGACATGCTCGACCCCAGCGCCCGGAACTCGAATTTGTTGCCGGTGAAGGCGAACGGCGAGGTCCGGTTGCGGTCGCCGCCGTCCATCGGCAGCGGCGGCAGCACCTGCGTGCCGAGGTCGAGGAACGAGGCCGGCGTGTTGGGGTCGCCTTCGCCGGTCGCGATCGCCTCGAACACTTTTTCGAGCTCGGCGCCGAGGAAGATCGAGATGATCGCCGGCGGCGCCTCGTTGGCTCCGAGCCGGTGGTCCTGGCCGATGTTGGCGACCGAGGCGCGCAGCAGGCCCTGGTGCTTGTTGACCGCCTGGATCACCGCGGCGCAGAAGAACAGGAAGTGGATGTTGTCCGCCGGCGTGTCGCCCGGGTTGAGCAGGTTGACGCCGGTATCGGTCCCCATCGACCAGTTGTTGTGCTTGCCGGAGCCGTTGACGCCGGCGAACGGCTTCTCGTGCAGGAGGCAGACGAGGCCGTAGCGGCGGGCGACGTTCTCCAGCGTCTGCATCAGCAGCTGCTGGTGGTCGGAGCCGACGTTCGAGTTCTCGAAGATCGGCGCGATCTCGTACTGGGCCGGCGCGACCTCGTTGTGGCGGGTCTTGACCGGGATCCCGAGCTTGCGCATCTCCAGCTCCGACTCCAGCATGAAGGCGAGCACCCGCTCGGGGATCGAGCCGAAGTAGTGGTCGTCGAGCTCGTGGCCCTTCGGCGGCTTGGCGCCGAACAGGGTGCGGCCGGTGGCGATCAGGTCGGGCCGCTCGAAGAAGTACTGCTCGTCGATCAGGAAGTACTCCTGCTCGGGGCCGACGGTGGTGAAGACGCGCTGGGAGTCGTCGTCGCCGAGCAGGCGCAGGGCTTTGATCGCCGAGCGCGAGAGGGCGTCCATCGAGCGCAGCAGCGGGATCTTCGCGTCGAGCGCCTCGCCGGTCCAGGAGGCGAAGGCGGTCGGGATGCAGAGCAGCGCCCCGTTCGGGTTCTCGAGGATGAAGGCGGGGCTGGTCGGGTCCCAGGCGGTGTAGCCGCGGGCCTCGAAGGTGGCGCGGACGCCGCCGGTCGGGAACGAGGAGGCGTCGGGCTCGCCCTGGATCAGCTCCTTGCCGGAGAACTCGGCGATCGCCCCGCCCTCGCGGCCGGGCTCGAAGAAAGAGTCGTGCTTCTCGGCGGTCGAGCCGGTCAGCGGCTGGAACATGTGGGTGTAGTGGGTGGCGCCGTTCTCCAGCGCCCACTCCTTCATCGCCTCGGCGACGGCGTCGGCAAGGCTCGGGTCGAGCGCCTCGCCGCCGGCCAGCGTCGTCTGCAGCTTCTCGAAGACGTCGCCGGGAAGTCGTTCTTTCTGCACGGCGGCTGAGAAGACGTTCTGCCCGAACGGGTTGTTCTCCGGGATGGTCAGGTCCTGCGCGCCGAGGGCTCCTCCGTTGGAGCTCCACTGGGCTGCGGTCACGTTCTGCTGGCGAATGCGGGTCATCTGTTCGGGTTCTCCCCCACTAGGCGCGCGCCAGGTCTTCCCGGCGCGGTTGATTGAAAGCTTTGGTCCCTCGAAAAGAGCATCACAGAGCCTAATGGGGACGCTCGGAACGCGCCTTTGTACCCGCGTACAAAGCTTGGGGCGATGGCCTTATCCGCGCTGTCACCGCATCGGACTTTGGCCACACCCGGGTGTGTCGAAATTCGGATGCGTCAGGAGAGCGGGGTCGCCTGCAGCAGGCCGAGGGGGTGGCGCATACGGAACCCGCGACTGGGGCGCAGCTGTTCGCTCCAGCCGGGGCCGCTGCGGTCGCCGTCTTCGCTGAAGGAGGTATCCCAGCGCAGGCCGGCGATCACCGCGAAGACGTGTTCCTTGTTGGCGTAGATCCGCACCCAGCTGCCGCCTCCGCCGCCGCCCCAATGCATGAAGCCGGTCGAATCGAGCGGCCAGTCGAGCAGGCCGGCGGCGTGCATCACGTAGCTGACCGAGCCCGAGCAGTCATAGCCGCGGGAGTTCCAGCTGCGGTGGCCGCCGCCCCAGACGTAGGGCCGGTGGCGGATCCGGTTCGCCGCCTCGATCATCGCCTTCACCGCCGGCGGCGCCGAGGGAGGGGCAAGGGCGCGCCCGTCGCGCAGCAGCTTCGCCTCGGGCACCGAGGCTGCGGCCGAGGCCGCTGGGCCGAGCAGGGCACCGCAGCAAACCAGCGCGCACACCATCGTCAGGAACTTCCCCCACCTTCGCATCAAGGAGCTGTATCGGCCGGTCGTTTAAGAGACTTGAGCCAGGTCCGGTGGTTCGCCGGTCGCGACCAGGGCGCCCATCAGCACCCCGAGGAGCAGGTCGCGCAACTCCTCGCGGTCGATGTCGCGGTGGTCGATCCAGTTGAGGCAGGCGCCGTCCATGAACCAGAGCCAGCCGCTGACCGCGGTGCGTGCCTTCGGCGGCGCCCCGTCGGGGTAGAGCCCGTCGAGGATCCGCTGCGCCGTCGCCTGCCGCACCGCATCGATCAACTCGCGGATCTCGGCGACGCCGGCGGCGCTGCGGATCAGGTTGCGGTAGGCCTCGGCGTTCTCCTCGACCAGGGAGAGGAAGGCTTCGAGGCTCTGGGTCAGTTGCTCGACCGGCGGCAGGTCCGGGTCGGTCTCGGTCCGCTCCCGCAGCTGCTCGGCCCAGGCGCTCAGGGTCGCCTCGAAGTACGCCTGCTTGCTGGGGAAGTAGTGGTAGAGCAGCGCCTTCGAGATTCCCACCTCGGAGGCGATCTTGTTCATCGAGAGCTCTTCGTAGGGATGGGTCGTGAACAGCTCGGCGCCGCGTTTCAGCAGCTGCCGGCGGCGCTCGTCGACGTCCATCCGGCGGTAGGCGGGCTCGCTCATGCACCGAGAGTGTAGCGGCTTGTTGACCGATGGTTGACAAGATTGCTACGGTTGCTGACCAGCGGTCAACAGCAAACTGGGGAGTGATTCAGATGAACGATGAGACGCAATACGTTCCACCTGCTTTTCGTCACGGAAGCGAGCGAGATCCGGACTACCAGCCGCCTCCGCCGCCGTCCTACAACCCGATGTCGAGAATCGAGTTCGAGCGGCTGTTCGGAGGACGTGTCCTGGCCTGGATCGGCGCTCTCGCCACCTTGCTCGGACTCGTCTTCCTGCTGCGCAGCGCCGTTGACAGCAGCTGGTTCACGGAGGAGGTCCGCACCCTGCTGGGCGCCGTCGGATCCCTCGCGCTGCTGGTTCTCGGCGTCTGGCTGCACGAAAGGAGGGGGCAGCTCGAGGCCGCACGCGTCGCCGTGGCGGTCGCGCTTCCTGGGCTCTATGCGACGACCGTGGTCGCCACCCAGACCTATGACCTGATCTCGCCCGTCCTCGGTTTAGAGGCGGCGGCGCTGATCGGGGTCATAGGAGTAGCGATCGCGGTTCGCTGGTCTTCGATGCTGGTCGGCAGCGTCGGCATCCTCGGTGCGCTTGCGGCGCCCCTGCTGACCGGCACCACGACCGACGGCGGCACGATCGCCTTCGTCGCGCTGGCCCTTGCCGCCGGCGTCGGCGTTCTGCTCTGGCAGCGCTGGAACTGGCTGGCGCTCGGCGCGTTCGCGGTCTCGGCGCCGCAGTTGGTCGCTTGGGTCTGGGTCAACAAGACCGAGGAGTCGACGCTGCTTGTGATCGCCGTCCTCGTCGGCTTCTGGTTTCTCTACGCGGCGGCCGCTTTCGGCTACGAGCTGCGCAACCGCAAAGAAGAAGCGCTGCCGATCGCTTCGTGGGTGCTACTGCTCGCCAGCAGCACGCTGATCGTCGGCATGGGCTACTACGTCCTCAACCGGGTCGACGACCAGATCGGGCTGGACGCCTGGATCTTCGGGTTCGCCGCCGCCCACCTCCTGCTGGGAGGGGCAACCGTCCGGTTCGGCCTCCACCGCGAAATCGGCTCGTTGCTGATCGGCGGCGGGATCGGGCTCACCGGGTTCGGCCTGGCCCACGCCTTCGACGGCCCGACCGTGGTCGCCGCCTGGGCGGCGATGGCCGCGGCGCTCGCCTACCTGGCGACCCGGGCTGATGCCTCGCCGACGCCGTCGCTGTCCGACGCCGAGCGCCTGCTGACGCTGGCATGCGGCTCCCTGATCCTGGCGATGGGGCACATGCTCCTCGTCGAGGCGCCGCCCCTCGCCCTCGCCGAAGGTGTCGACGACCTCGGCAGCTCGCTGGTCGCGATCGCATCCTGCGCCGGCGCGGCGCTCGCCTGCTGGTACTGGGGCCGCGAGGTCGAGCCGACGACCGGGTCGGTGATGGGCTTCGTCAGCGCCGCCGGGTTCGTCTACCTCGGCTCGGTGGCGATCATCGACGTGATCGGCGACAACGCCAGCGGCGAAGCCCGCGAGATCGGGCAGGCCTGGATGTCGGCGTTTTGGACGGCGACCGGCCTCGGCGCCGTCGTCTGGGGCATGGTCCGGCGCTCGCCGAAAGCCCGCCTCGGCGGTCTGGCGCTGCTGACCGTGGCGATCGCCAAGGTCTGGACCTACGACCTGGCCGAGTTGGAAGAGCTGGCCCGGTCGCTGTCGTTCGTCGCTCTCGGTCTGCTGTTGCTGGCGGGTGCGTTCGCCTACCAGCGGTTCAAGCCGGAAGAAGGCGAAGACGGCGAGGAGATGGCGGAGGAGCGCGAGCCGCAAGCCTCCGTCTAGGGCCGAGGCGCGGGAGCCGCAGGCATCTGTATAGCCTGCGGTTCCCGCGGCCCGCGCCGCTTCACAAGCCGAATCCGGAGGAAACCTCAGCCAATGTTCGTCTCCAAGGCCGCCGTCGTCGGCGGCGGCACCATGGGCGGCGAGATCGCGCAGGCGATCGCCGCCGCCGACATCCCCGTCGTCGTCAAGGACATCGACCAGAAGTTCGTCGACGCCGCCCTCGATAAAGCCCGGGCCGTCACCGAGGGCCAGCTCGCCCGCCTCGTCAAGAAGGAGAAGCTGACCCAGGAGCAGGCCGACGCGCGGCTCGCCGAGGTGATGGGGAACGTGATCGGCGCCACCACCTACGAGGAGTTCGGCGACGTCGACTTCGTGATCGAGGCGGTGCCGGAGAAGATGGAGATCAAGCAGGCGGTCTTCCGCGAGGTCGATGCGGCCACGCCCGGCCACGCGATCCTCTCCTCCAACACCTCCTCGCTCTCGATCACCGAGATCGGCGAAGCGACGCTGCGGCCCGACAAGGTCGTCGGCTTCCACTTCTTCTACCCGGCCTCGATCATGCCGCTGGTCGAGGTGATCGGCGGCGACGACACCTCGCTGGAAACCGCCACCGCCGCCTACAACTTCGCCCAGGCGATCAAGAAGCAGCCGATCGTCTGCGGTGAGGTCCCTGGCTTCGTCGTCAACCGCATCCTGATGGCGACGATGGGGGAGATCTGGCGCGCTCAGGAGGAAAAAGGGCTGTCGCTGAAGGCGATCGACGAGGCGATCGCCGGCGCCCAGCTGGCGCCGATGGGCCCCTTCTTCCTCACCGACCTGCTCGGCCTCGACACCGTCTTTCACGTTGCAGAGCATCTGAACGAGTCCTACGGCGAGAGCTTCTACGTCCACGAGGGCCTGCGCGGCCTCGTCTCCGAAGGCAAGCTCGGGGCCAAGAGCGGCGGCGAGGGCTTCTTCAAGGACGGTGAGCAGAACGTCCCCGGCGACGCCGAGCCCGACGCCGAGGAGCTGGTGGCGATGTTCTCCAGCCGCGCCTTGATCGAGGCCTGCCTGCTGGTCGAGGAGGGCATCTGCTCGGTCCGCGACATCGACCTCGGGATGATGGCCGGCGCCGGCCTCGACCCCCGCAAAGGCTTGCTGCCGCCGTTCTGGAAAGCCGACGTCACCGGCCTCGACAAGGCGCTGGAGACGATGGAGAACCTGGAGGAGAAATACGGCGAGCGGTTCGCGCCGCCGGTGACCCTGAAGCGGCTGGTCGCCCAGGGCCGCCACGGCCTCTCGACCGGGCAGGGCTTCTACCCCTACCCCCAGGCCGACGAGGGCGAGCAGACCGAGACGGTGAAGCTGGAGACCCGCGACGGCGTCGCGATCGCCTGGCTCGCCAACCTGCCGATGAACTCGCTCTCGCCGCAGGTGGTCGCCGACCTGGAGACGGTCTGGAACCGGCTCAAGGACGGCGGTGAGGTCGGGGCGATGGTGATCGCCTCCTCGGTCCCGGTCGTCTTCTCGGCCGGCGCCGACATCAAGGCCTTCACGACCCTCGACGAGGCCAGCGGCGCCGAGCTGATTAACCGCGCCCACGCGCTGTTCCGCGAGTTCGGCACCGCCCGGATCGCGACCATCGCTGCGGTCAACTCGATCGCCTTCGGCGGCGGCTGCGAGCTGGCGATGGCCTGCGACGTGCGGATCGCCGCCGAGGCCGCCGTCTTCGGCCAGCCCGAGGTGAAGCTGGGGATCATCCCCGGCTTCGGCGGCACCCAGCGGCTCCCCCGCCTGGTCGGTCCGAACAAGGCGCTGGAGCTGAACCTGACCGGCGAGGCGATCCTCGCCGACGAGGCGCTGGAGCTCGGCCTCGTCAACCGGGTCGTGCCCGACCACGAGCTGTTCGAGACGGCGTTGATGTGGGGCCGCAAGCTGGCGGCGCAGGCGCCGGTCGCGGTCGAGCAGATCAAGGCCGTCTCCCACAAGGGCGACATCGACGCTGGCATCGAGGCCGAGAAGCAGGGCTTCGCCGCCGCCTTCGGCAGCGAGGACGCGAAGGAGGGCATCGGCGCCTTCCTCGGCAAGCGCACCCCGAAGTGGAGCGGCAAATAGCCGCGACTCAGGATCGACGGGCCGAAAATACGCCTCGGCGGCGTAGTTTCGGCCCGTCGGCGGTTGCGCGGCTAGGGGAGCTGCTGGAGGAAGCTTCATCGGCCGTGGCGCTGACCGGCGCCGGGGTCTCAGTTCCGTCTGGGATCCCGGACTTCCGTACCCCGGAGACGGGCCTGTGGGCCAACGTCGACCCGATGGAGGTCGCCCACATCGATGTCTTCGAGCGCGATCCCGAGCGCTTCTGGTCCTACTACCGCCCGCGCTTCGAATCGCTCGGCGATAAAGAGCCGAACCGCGCCCACGAGGCGCTGGCGGAGCTGGAGCGGCGCGGCCTGATCGAGGGCGTGATCACCCAGAACATCGATCGCCTGCACCGGGCCGCAGGCTCGGAGAACGTGATCGAGGTGCACGGCTCGATCGAGACTTCCTCCTGCACCTCCTGCGGGGCCTCCTTCGGGCTGGAGGAGGTCGACGGATTGTTCGACCGGTGTGGGGTGGCGCTCTGCTCAGCCTGCGGCGGTGGGGTCAAACCCGACGTCGTCCTCTTCGGTGAGCTGTTGCCGGAGGAGGCGATGCACCGTGCGGTCGAGCTGGCCGAGAACGCCGACCTCATGCTCTGCGTCGGGTCCTCGCTCGTCGTCCACCCGGTCGCCGGGTTGCCGCAGCTGACCCTCGACGCGGGCGGCCGCCTGGCGATAGTGACCAAGGGCGAGACGCCCTACGACGCCGACGCCGAGCTCAAGCTCGAGGGCGAAGTGGATGCCGAGCTGACCGCGCTGCTCGCGGCGCTGGCCTAGAACTCGACGCCCTGCGTCCTGCAGTCGGCGACGATGGTCTCGGCCCTGGCGCCGGTGAATTTCGAAGCCCGGGTGCAGACCGCGACCGCTTCGGCGCCGCAGGCGCTGATCGTTTCGGAGCCGACGATGCCGGCGACCTGCGAGCGGATGCATCCCTGGGCGGGGCCGGGGCGGTCGTCGCCGACCGTGAACAGGACCACCACGAGCATCGCCAGCAGGGTCACGACCAAGGCCGCGAGCGCGGCCTTGCGCTCCCGCGCGCTGAGCTTGTAGAGCGGCGTGGTCTGCCGCGCGTAATGACCTTCCAGTGGCATCGCGCGGCCACCATATCGGCTCCCGAGCAGCCGGATTCCGCCATTCGGGCGAAGCCTGGCCGGCGATCTTTAGACAGTTGTACCTACTGACTTAGAGGCCGTGGCGACAGGGTGTGGCGGTCCATCTGGGTAAAGAAAGGAAGCGCCAGTTCAATGGAATATCTGAGCGAAGGGGCCAATTCATGGCAGATGACGGCCGCCACGCTGGTGGGGCTGATGAGCGTCCCCGGGTTGGTCGTCCTCTATGGCGGCGTCATGCAGAAACGCTGGTCCGTCAACTCGATGATGATGGCGTTCGTCGCCTTCGCGGTCGTGCTTGTCCTCTGGGTGCTGGTCGGCTTCAAGATGGCGTTCGGAGACCCGATCCACATCTTCGGCCACACCACCGGCTTCCTGGGCAACATGTGGGGCAAGCCGGGCTCGATTCTCAATAGCCACAGCCTCTTGGAACAGGCCCACATCGGCGACCTGCCGGAAGAAGAATTCCTCTTCCCGATGTCGACGCTGGCCTACTTCCAGATCGTCTTCGCGGGAATCACGCCGCTGCTGATGCTCGGGTCCGTCCTCGGGCGCTTCAACTTCAAGGCCTGGATTCCGTTCGTCGCGCTCTGGACCCTACTCGTGTACACGATCAACGCCTTCATGATCTGGGGCGGCGGCTTCTTCGCCCAGCAGGGCGCGATCGACTACTCCGGCGGTTACGTCATCCACCTCGCCGCGGGAGTCTCCGGATTCGTCGCCGCCTGGGTGATCGGGCCGCGGCTGCAGCGCGATCGAGAGGTCGACGCTCCGAACAACCTGGCGATGGTCGCGATCGGCGCCGGGCTGCTGTGGATGGGCTGGAACGGGTTCAACGGCGGTGACTGGTACAGCGCCGGCGAAGTCGCCTCCGCCTCGCTGCTCAACACCAACATCTGCGTCGCCGTCGCCTTCCTCGTCTGGGTCGCGATGGACTACGTGACCGGACGCAAGCCGAGCTTGATCGGCAGCGTCAACGGGATGATCGTCGGCCTCGTCGCGATCACCCCCGGCGCCGGTTTCGTCAACGGCTGGGGCGCAATCATCATCGGCGTCGTCTCCTCGATCCTGGTCTACCTGGCGCTCAACTACCTGAGCCGGGTGCGGCCTTTCCGCAACGTCGACGACACCCTCGGCGTCGTCTACACCCACGGCTTCGCCGGGGTGGCGGGCGGCCTTCTGGTCGGCATCTTCGCCAACAGCCTGATGGCCGGCGAACACGAAGGTCTGATCTCCGGCGGCGGGCTGCACCTGCTCTGGGTACAGGCCTACACGGCCGCCTGGGTGATCGGTTTCTCGGCGATCGGCACCTTCATCCTCCTCAAGCTCGTCGGGCTGGTGGTCCCGCTGCGGATGACCGAGGAGGAAATGGAGACCGGCGACATCGCCGTCCACGGGCACGAGGTGTACCCGTCGGACGTGCCGTCGCTCGGCTACCCCGACGGCGTCCCCTCGGGCCAGGCACCGGCCCGGCCGGCGCCGGCAGGAGGCAGCGCCTAGCGACCAGGCGCGCGCAGACTGGAACCGCTCCTCCCCCTGGCGGTTCCGGTCTGCCACCCTGGCCTGATCCCTGTTCGAACATCGGAGGCAGCCTCAAATGGCACTCAAGATCATCGTTTCCTACGACGACACCGACAACGATCGCGACGCACTGGCGCTCGGCCGTCTCCTCGCGTCCGCGGGCGCCGAGCTGGCCCTCGCCTACGTCCGCCACTCCTTCGGCGAATCGCTCGAGCAGGAGCAGGCCGAGCAGCTGCTGGCCCGGGGCGCCGCCTCGATCGGCAACCCGGAGATGCCCAAGCACGTGGTGGTCAACCCCGCCACCAGCGTCGGGCTGACCGAGCTGGCCGAGAAGGAGCAGGCCGACGTGATCGTCTTCGGCTCCGAATACCGGACCGCCGCCGGCCTGGTCAAGCCGGGGATCTCGGCCCACAAACTGCTCCTCGGCGGCCCTTCGGCTATCGCCGTGGCGCCGGCCGGCTTCCACGCCGACCCCGCGCCCGGCGTCAGCGTTGTCGGGGTCATCGACGAGGGTGACCAGGCTGCTCGCGGCACCGCCGAGAGCCTCGCTGGGGCGCTCGGCGCCGAGGTTGCCGAGCACGGCGCCGGCCGCGTCGACCTGCTGGTCGTCGGTTCCCGTCCCGAGGCGCCGGCAGGCAGGGTCGTCCTCAGCGCCAAAAGCGACTACGCGGTCGAGGCCGCCAACTACCCGGTGCTGGTGGTCCCGCGCGGCGTCTCGGTGAACTTCGGGGCAGCGCCCGCTGCTAGCGCTGGATGACGACGATCACGGCCGCGATCTCCGGATCGCGGCTCTCGATCCGCTCGGTCAGGCTCTCGAGGTCGACGCTGCGGGCCTGATGGGCCGAGGCGAGCTCGGCGACGGTCTGCACTGCCGATTCGGTTTCGATCACCAGCGCCGCCGGTCCGCTGCCGCTGCCGCGCTCCTCGCGGGCGGCGTCGACGATCTTCCGGGTGACGTCCTCAGAGCCCCGCTCGGCATTAGCCCAGCCCTGGCCGAAGGAGAGCTCGGGGTTGCTCAGCTCGGATCCTTCGAGGATACGCAGCTCGCTCTCCTCCGGGTCCCATTTGCGGTCACCGAGGAGGACCGGCCGGCCCGACAGCCACGGCTCGACCACCGTTCGCTGCAGCTCCTCGGAGTCGAGATTGAAGGATCGCGCGCGCTGCAGTCCGGAGCTGACCTCGATGTGAAAGGGCATGGCGGGCGACGCTAGCGGTTCCGGGCGCCAAGAGTTGGAATGATCGGCCGATGCCACCACCGTCGCCTGCCGCAGTCGTCTTCGACAACGACGGCCTCCTGCTCGACACCGAGTCGGTCTGGACCCGGGCCGAGGAAGACCTCTTCGAGCTGCGCGGGACGGCGTTCACCCCGGCCGACAAGCGGGAGCTGGTCGGCACCTCGGCCGAGATCGCCGGCGGCATCCTCGAGCGCCGCCTCAAAGAGCCGGGCCGGGCGGCCGAGCTGATCGAGGAGCTGAACGAGCTCGTCGTCGCCGAGCTCGAGCACGGGGTAGAAGCAATGATCGGCGCCCGCGAGCTGCTCGAGCGGCTGCGCGAGCGCGGCACCCCGATCGGCCTCGTCTCCAACTCGCCGCTGCGGTTCGTCCGTCGCTCGATCGAGATCGTCGGCTTCGAGGGCCTCTTCGACGTCGTCCTCAGCGCCCACGAAGTCGCGGCGCCGAAGCCGGCGCCCGATCCCTACCTGGAGGCCTGTCGGCGGCTGGGGGTCGAGCCCGGCCCCGCGGTGGTCGCCCTCGAGGACTCGCCCACCGGAGTCGCCGCCGCCCGCGCCGCCGGGCTGACGGTGATCGGCGTCCCCTCGATCGAGGGGATCGCACTCGAGGAAGCTCACCACCTGGCCGAGTCGCTGCTCGACGAGGTCGTCGCCCGGCACCTCGCCTTTTAGCGCCCCGCTCCGGCTAGCCGTGGAGAACGCGGCGGCGGCGGAGGACCCGCTCGCACAGCCTCAGGAGCTCCTCCACCTGCTGGCGCTGTTCTTCGCTCAGCTCACCCTGCAGGGCCGCGTTGGCGGCCTCGCCGGCCTCGCTGCGGCGCTCGTTGAGGGCTCCCATGTCCTCCTCGTGGCCGGAGTCGCTCAGCGCCCCCTTCAACTCGGCCAGCAGCGCCTCCAGCCCGACCCGCAGCTGCAGGGCCGCCTCGCGGTCGCGGCCGGCGTCGAGGTCGGCGCGGGCGCGCAGGAGCAGCGTCTCGCAGGCGTCGGCGCGTTCGCGGCCGCCGAGCATCGCCGCTACCCGTTCCTGCGGGCGCAGCTCGTCTTCGCGGCGCCGGCGGCGGGAGGCGCGGGGGCCGACGTCGACGTGCCGGGCCTCGCGGAAACGTCCGGCCGCGGCCTCCTCGCCGCTGCCGTAGCCGACGAGGATCCGCTCGGCGCCCTCGGCGGAGAGCTCCGTGCGCGAGCCGGGGTCGGCGCTGGCCACCGCCTGGGCGTGGAGGGCGCGGTTGAGCAGCTCCAGCGCTTCGTCGACGAGGACGTCGACGGTGTCCTCCGCCTCGCAGGCCTCGTCCAGCCAACGGCTCGCCGCGGCCTCCTCGTCAAAGGGGGCGAAGGCGCGGATCGCCGTCGCCCGGGTCAGCCGCAGCGGCTTGGCCTCGGCGCCGGGCTCGGCCCGCTTCGGCCGCCGACGCCGCCGCGCGCCGGCAAGCGCCGCGCCGGTCGTCTGCAGGACCAAGACGCTCTCCTCGGCGTCGGGGCCGAGGCCGCGGGCCAGGTAGCGGCCGTCGGCCAGCGGCAGGGCGCCGGCGAAGTCGAACTGCACGAATCCGAATAGCTTGGACAGGGTTCGGATTCTCGCCGCTCGGCGCGAACGCCGTCAGCTCACTCGCCGCTGCCGGCGGAGATGCCGCCGTTGGTCTCGTCCGGCAGCGAGTACTTCGAGGGGTGGACCGGCACGTCGGGGTTTTCGATCTCGCCGAGGCGCTCGATCAGGCGCTGCCACTGGGCCGGTTTGAGCAGGGCGGCGAAGCGGGCTTCTTTGGCGCTCGCGGTCGGGTGGTAGCCCACGTGGACGTGGTCGTAGTGGTCGGCCATCGCGAAGCTGGTTTCGCCCGGCAGGTCCTCGAGTGAGATCACCTGGTGGGGGTGCATCGTCCCCTGCAGGCGCAGCACTTCGTGGATCAGTTCGTCGGTCGGGGTGCCGGGGCCCTGGTGGCCGGTGACCGGGATGCCGTTGATCACGGCGATGTCGACCGCGGTGCCGGTGCTGTGCTCGGAGACGTTGCCCGAGGTGGTCAGCAGCCCGTGGCCGCACTGCAGCGAGGTGATCGTCAGTTTGTAGCCGCTGGTGCTCAGGTACTCCAGCATCGCCAGGATGCGGCGGTCGATGCGGCCGCTGGCGATGTCTTCGCGGCCGCATTCGTAGATGTCGAGGCTGTTGTCGGCCAGGACCCGTTTGACCAGCGCCTCCTTGGAGAGCAACAGGACGCCGGCGCCGCTCAGCTTCGCGAACGGGCTCTTGCCCTTGGCGCGGTAGATGGCGGTCGCCTCGAGCAGCTTCCAGCCGTCGAGGATCGGCTTCGGGTCGATCCGCGGCGCGCCTTTGCCGGCCGGGCGGATCGAGAAGTTGATGTGGGGGTCGATCCCTTCCTCGCCCGCGCCGACCCGGGCGAGGACGGTGCCGGCGATCACCTTGGCGCCGACCTTGAGCGAGCCCTGGCCGCTGGCGGCGACCGCGGCTTCGACCGCGTGGGTGGCGGTTTCGCGCTCGCTGCCGGTCCGCTCCGGGAGCGCCCGCAGGCGCGGCCGCAGGTTCTGGCTTTCGACCGGGACCCGCTTCTCCTGGCCGGTCGGCATAACCACCAGCCGTTTGTCGCGGACGAGGTTGCCGAGTTCGGCGTAGGTGTAGCTGTTGCCGTAGGTGTCTTCGAGGACGACGAAGTCGCCGAGGCGCGCGGAGTGGCCGAGCTTGCGGATCACCCCGTCGTTGACGGCGACGACCGGCGCCCCCTCCTTGCTGAAGATGTTGATCCCGCGCGGGGTGGGGGAGGAGGAGATGACTTCCGCGGCGTTGCCGTAGTCGGGGCTTTCGCCCTTCTTCAGCGCCTCGCGGGCGGCGATGTCGTCGGCGTAGCGGGCGTCGGCGGCGATCGGGAAGTGAGCGCCCTCGGTCAGCCCGGTCAGCGAACCGACCAGGTCGGAGGGGAGGCGGCCGTAGGCGCGGGCGTAGAGGAGGACCTCCTGCACGTACCAGTCGGCGTGGTTGTAGGCGAAGATCGCCTGGTAGAGGTCGTCGTTGCCGCCGGCGAGCTTCAGGTAGTGGGCGGCGGCGCAGATCGCGTCGACGGGGTTGTACGGGTCTTTGCGGCCGTCGCCGTTGGCGTCGAGGCCGAAGGTTTCCCAGCTCGAAGGCAGGAACTGCATCCAGCCGACGGCGCCGGCGCTGGAGACGTTGAGGTTGGTGCCGAAACCGCTCTCGATTTTGTTGATCGAGGCGAGCACCTCCCAGGGAATCCCGTATTCGGTGCCGCAGGCCTGGTAGATCGGCAGCAGGAAGGGCGGGATTTCGAAGCTGTCGATGACGAAGTTGGGGACGCCGATCGGGGCGGGGCCGAAGGGGGCGATCGTCGTCGTCGGGTTACCCGCGGTCGGGGCGCCGCCGGCGGAGTACTGCGAGCCGCCGTCGCCCGCGTCGGGGGCGGGCTGGTCGCCGCCGCCGTTGGCGCTCGGGGCGGTGACCGCGCCGTTGGTGCTGCCGCCGCTGGGATTGTCGAGACCCTCGTTGTGGGTGACGCCGTCCTTGCCGGCGGGGGCGCCACCGACGATCCCGGTGCCCTGCTTGATGCCGCCCTTGCCGGGAGCGGCGGCGGGCGAAGGCTCAGGTGCGGGTTGAGGGTTGGCTTCCGGTTCGGCCGGGGCGGTCGGCGCGGGTTCGGGGGCCTCGTTCGTGTCGGCGGGGGTTTCGCAATCGGGATCGAGTTCGTCGACCAGGCCGTCGCCGTCGTCGTCGAGCCCGTTGGCGCAGGCCGGCGCCTGCAGCGAGGGGGCCGCGGTGGTCGTAGTCGGCGCCGGGTCGGCGACGGACCCCTGGGAGAGGGGGTCGGCGCCGGCGAAAGCGCTGCCCAGCGCGGCAACCAAGAGGAAGCCGGCGAAAGCGAGGATCAGTGCGTACTTGGTTCTCATCCCAAAGCGACCCTGCCCATGCTCGGATACCCCTCCCTGGGCAGTCTCAGCAAGCTACCCACTAGTACGAGCGTCCGCAACGCGCTCGGGCGCTCCCAACAAGGGCTTAATCAACGGTTGCAACATCGATGTAACGGAAGATTTCCAGGCGAGCCGGATGCGCTCGTTAAGCTGCTGTGACTTGACCTACGAGGATTACGAGCAGGATGGGCTGCGGGCACGGGCCGAGCAGGCGCTCGGCGAGGTCGCGCAGGCCCTGATCGACAACCCGACGCTGCACGACGCGGTGACTGCTGCGCTGGGCGCGCGGGAGAAGGCCCTGGAGGCCCAGCAGGCGGCGATGAGCGCCCTCAACCTGCCTTCCGCGACCGACGTCGAACGCTTGGAGCGGCGCCTGCGCTCCTTCTCCCAGCGCCTGGAGGACGTCGAGGAGGCGATCGACGATCTCAGCCGCGAAATCGGCGCGATCAGGCGCGAGACCGCCAAGAAACCGGCGAAGAAGACAAACTCTAAGGCTAAAGTCGAGGGTTAGAGTACGGCTGCGGCGGCGTGTCCGGCGCGTTTGGCCGCCGCCTCAAAATCGTCGTCCCGCAACTGACCCGAATCGCTCTTCTCGGTGACGACGAGAACGGCCGCGGCGGCGACCCCGAGCTCCGCGGCGGTGGCGAGCAGCGCCGCCGTCTGCATGTCGGCCGCCTCGGCTTGGATCGAGGGCAGTTCCCGCTCCGGTCGGTAGAGGCTGTCGAGGCTGGCGATCGGTCCCTTGCCCGCCTCTGGCAGGGCCGACTCGAGTGCCGCGGTCAGCGCCGGGTCCGGAGTCCGTTCGTTCGCCTTTTCCACCACGAGCAGGTCTCCAAGCCCCAGCTCGCCGAGCGAGGCGCAGGTACCGATCCGCACCGCGCGCCGGACGCCGAGCTCGGCGAGGTCGGCGAGGACGACGGAGGCGCTGGGGCCGCCCATCCCGGTCGACTGGATCGTCAGCTGATGTCCCATCTCGGTCGCCCCCGTGTAGCCCCAGAGGCCGCGGGCGTGGTTGCTCATCTTCGGCTCGACCAGCAGCTCCTGGGCCAGCATCAGGGCCCGGCCGGGGTCGCCGACGAGGATCGCCTCGGCGGCGATCGGCGCGGTCGGTCTCAGGCGGGCGGGCATCTGCGGCGCCAAAACTAGCCGCCTCGGCGCGGCGCCGACATCGGGGCGAAGGGCCCCGGCTGGATTTCCTCCAGCCGGACAAAGACCGGCCCCGCTGCCGTCCATAACTTGAAAGTCACCGTCCAAACGCGACCGGCGGGGCCGTGAATCCCGTCGGGCAAGGAGGAAATGGAATGAAAAGGAGGTTGATGATCGCCGCTCCGGTGGCCGCGATCGCCTCGTTGGTGCTGCCGGGCATGGCCCTCGGCGCCGAATCGACGCCGGTCCTGGAAACCCCGGAGGCCAGCATCAACGCGATGTGGGTGATCGTCGCCGCCTGCTTGGTGATGTTCATGCAGGCAGGGTTTCTGCTCTTGGAGGTCGGCTTCTCCCGGGCCAAGAACGCGGGCGCCGGTGTGGCCAAGGTGCTGGTGAACTTCTCGATCGCCTCGCTCTGTTACTGGGCATGCGGCTTCGCGCTGGCGTTCGGCGGACTCGGCGAGATCGCCGGAACCCACGGGTTCTTCCTCGACGTCGGCTCCTCGGTCGAACAGGCCGGGTCCAGCATCCCCTTCGTCGAAACGTATTCGATCAGCCCGGCCGCATTCATGTTCTTCCAGTTCGTGTTCTGCGCCGTCTCGCTGGCGATCGTCTGGGGCGCGACCCTGGAGCGGATCAAGTTCGGCGCCTACGTGATCTACGCGATCATCTTCAGCGCCGTTCTGTACCCGATCCTCAGCCACTGGATCTTCGGCGGCGGCTGGTTGCAGGTGAACGTCGGGATGCAGGACTTCGCCGGCTCCACGGTGGTCCACCTGATCGGCGCGACCGGGGCCTTCGCGGCGCTGCTGCTGCTCGGCCCACGGATCGGCAAGTACACGAAAGACGGCAAACCGCGGGCGATCCCGGGGCACTCGATGCCGCTGGTCGGCCTCGGCGTCCTGATCCTCTGGCTCGGCTGGTTCGGGTTCAACCCCGGCTCGACCCTCGGCGCGATCGGCGGCCGCTTCGCTGAAGTCGTCGTCGTCACCAACCTCGCCGCCGCGGCCGGTGTCATCGCCGCCGTCGCGATCATGTGGATGAAGACGAAGACGATCGACATCGGCATGGCCGGCAACGGCGCGATCGCCGGTCTGGTCGCGATCACCGCGCCCTCCGGTTACGTCGAGTACTGGGCCGCCCCGCTGATCGGCGCGGTCGCCGGCGTGATCGTCGTCTACGGCGTGCTCGCGATCGAGAAGCTGATCGACGACCCGGTCGGCGCCCTCTCGGCTCACGGCCTCGCCGGCATCTGGGGCACGCTCTCCTGCGGGATCTTCACCTCCCCGCGGCTGGCGGAACTGAACGAAGTCGGCGATCCGGGCCTCTGGTACAGCGGCTCCTTCCACCAGCTCGGCGCCCAGGCGCTCGGGGTGGGGGTCGCCTTCGCCTGTGTCTTCGTCGCCTCCTACGCGATCTTCTTCCTGATCAAGAAGACGATCGGGCTGCGGGTGACGGCGGAGGAGGAGGACGCCGGCCTCGACATCTCAGAGCACGGGATGTACGGGTACCCGGAGCAGTTCATCCCCCAGCCCGAGTACTCGACGGGCGCGCCGCCTCTCAGCGGCGGCCTGCCGGCTCAGGCGCCCGTCCCAGCGGCGGTCACCCCGATGACCAGCGAGTCCTAGGAGGGCTGAGCGCATGAAGAAGATAGAGGCGTACATTCGCCACGAGGCGTTCGAGCCGATCCGGGCCGAGTTGCTCGACAAGGGGTTCCCCTCCCTGTCGATCATCGAGGCCAAGGGCTCGGGCCGCCAGAAAGGCATCGTCGAGCGGTATCGCGGCTCGACCCTCACCGTCAACGTCCGGCCGAAGATCAAGCTGGAGGTCGTGGTCGAGGACAAGGACAAAGACGTCGTCGTCGAGTCGATCCTCCGACACGCTCGCACGGGCGAGGTCGGCGACGGCAAGATCTTCGTGTTGCCGGTCGAGGAGGCGATTCGCATCCGCACCGGCGAGGGGGGCCAGTCGGTCCTCCAACTGCACGAGGAGTCGGAGATCCCCACCTAACAGCGCCTTCGGCGCCGAACGGCAACTCCGACATTCCCCCAGAACAAGAGCCAGCGGGGCGGCCTTCGGGTCGCCCCGTTTGTTTGTTGTAGGGGTGGGGGTGGGGTGCCCTCGCCAGACACATCTCGCCAATGGCTCGATGTTGAGTGTCTGGCGAGGGCACCCCACCCCCACCTGCCAAAACGGGGCGGCCCTCCGCTTGGCAGGTGGTTAGCCTCGGGCGGGTATGGCGGATCAGCGGATTTCTTTGAGCGAGGCGGCGCGGCGGTCGGGGGTGCCGGCTAGCACGCTGAAACGGTGGGCGGCGGAGAAAGTGGTGCCGGTGCGGCGGGGGCGCTGGACCGTTGCCGCCGCGGCGCAGGCGCGGGTGGTGGCGCGGATGCGCGAGCGCGGCTACTCGCTGGAGGACCTGAAGAGCGCCGGCAGAGAGGGCCGGCTCGCCTTCGGCTTCACCGAGGAGCTGTTCTCCGGCTCCGAGGAGGCGATCACGATCGAGCAGGCGGCGGCCGAGACGGGGCTCGAGCCGGAGCTGGTCGAGCGGATCCTCGTCATCCTCGGTACGCCGAAAGGCCAGCGCGAGCTGAACAAGGAGGACCTGGCGGCGCTGCGCCACTGCGCCCGCGTCCTCGCGGCGGGCTTCCCGCTGGTCGCCTTCCTGCAGCTGGTCCGGGTCTACGCGCAGTCGATGCGGCGGATCGCCGACGCCGAGGTGCGGCTCTTCCACCTCTACGTCCACGAGCCGCTGATCCGCGACGCGGTGCCGGAGCTGGAAATGGCGGAGGAGATGGGGGAGCTCGCCGCCGACATCCTGCCCCTGGCGGCGCCGCTGACCGAGTACCTCCACGACCGCTACCTGCGCTTCTTCGTCGAACAGGACGTGGTCGGCCACATGGAGGCGGACTCGGCCACCCTGGACACCGCCGAAATCGAGCTCGGCCACGTCCACGTCGCCCTCTGCTTCATCGATCTCACCGGCTTTACGCGCTACACCGAGGAGGAGGGGGACATCGAGGCGCTCGACGTGGTCGAGAATTTCGTCGCCGGCGTCGAAGCGACGCTGCCGCGCGAGGCGACGATCGTGAAGACGATCGGCGACGAGGTGATGGTCGTCTCCCCGGACCCGACCTCGCTGACCGAGTGGGCGGCGACCTTCCTCTCGCGCTTCCCGCAGCGGCCGCAGCCGCGGGTCGGGATCCACTACGGCGACGCGGTGTACCGCGACGGCGACTACTTCGGCAGCCAGGTCAACCTCGTGCACCGGGTGGTCAACCGGGCGCTCGCCGGCGAGGTCCTGGTCACCGACACCGTCTGCGGCGCGATCGCCGGCAGCGAACGGCTGGAGTTCGAGCCGATCGGCGAGGTGAAGCTGAAGGGCTTCCCGGAGCCGACCGAACTGTTCGTCGTCCGCTCGCCATGATCGGCGACGAGCTGCTGCGGCGGGTCGAAGCCGGCCGCCTGCTCGCGGGCCCGGGGCCGTTGCTGGCGATGCTCTCCGGCGGCAGGGACTCGGTCTGCATGCTCGACCTCGCGGTGCGGGCGCGGGGGCCGGAAGCGGTCGCGGCGCTGCACGTCAACTACGGGCTGCGGGAGGAGGCCGACGAGGACGAGCGCCACTGCGTCGCCATCTGCCAGCGGCTCGGCGTCCCGCTGGAGGTGGAGCGGCCGCAACGTCCGGAAGGCGCCGGCAACCTGCAGGCCTGGGCGCGGGAGACCCGCTACGCGGCGGCGGCGCAGATCGCCGCCGGGCGCGAGGCGACGATCCTCACCGGCCACACCGCCGACGACCAGGTGGAGACGATCCTCTACCGGCTCGCCTCCTCGCCGAGCCGGCGGGCGCTGCTCGGGATGAAGCCGCAGGACGGGCGCCTGGCGCGGCCGCTGCTGGGGACGACCCGGGCCGAGACCACCGCCTACTGCGAGGAGCGGGGGCTGGCCTGGCGGGACGACGCCAGCAACGAGGAGGCTGACTACAAGCGCAACCTCCTCCGCCGCGACCTCGTCCCGGCGCTGGAGGCGATCCACCCCGCCGCGAAGGAGAACGTGCTGCGGACCGCGGCGCTGCTGCGCGAGGAGGCCGAGCTTCTCGGCTCGCTGGTCGACGCCGAGCTCGCCGGCGGCGAGGGGGTGCCTGCCGGGGCGATCTCCCAGGCGCGCTTCGCCGAGCTGCACCCGGCGCTCCGCCGGCTCGTCCTCCAGCGCCTCGCCGACGAGGCCGCCGGCCGGCCTGTGGCCGGCGCCGCCCGTTTCGCCGAGCAGGTCGCATCGCTCACCCGCGGCGGCTCGGCGCTCGACCTCGGCAGCGGCGTCCGCGCCGTGCTTGCGGGCGGCGTCCTCCGCGCCGAAAAGGGGTGACGGGACGAAAGTACGCCTATAGGTAGGGATATCGTCCCGTCGGCCGGCTTCTATCTAGACTGCGGCCCGTGTCGGACCCCGCGATCGGCGAGACCCTCGTCGCCAGAGAGGACCTGCAGCGCCGCATCGCGGAGCTGGGGGCGGAGATCAGCCGCGACTACGAGGGGCGGGAGCTGATCATGGTCGGGGTGCTGAAGGGGGCCGTCCTCTTCCTCGCCGACCTGATGCGCCACATCGAGGTCCCCTGCGAGATCGATTTCATGGCCGTCTCCAGCTACGGCTCGCAGACCGACTCCTCCGGCGTGGTCCGCATCCTCAAGGACCTCGATGCGCCGATCGAAGGGCGCGACGTGCTGATCGTCGAGGACATCATCGACTCCGGCCTCACCCTGCACTACCTGATGCGCAACCTCAACGCCCGCAATCCCGCCTCGCTGCACGCCTGCGCGCTGCTGACCAAGCCGGAGCGGCTGCGGGTCGACCTCTCGCCGCGCTACGTCGGCTTCGAGATCCCCAATCGCTTCGCGATCGGCTACGGCCTCGACCACGCCCAGAAGTACCGAAATCTGGATTTCGTCGCTGCGCTTACCGAGTAACGCGGGAAATCCGCCCTGGTACGCTGATTCCCACTCTTGAGGCGGTTTTTCAAAAGCGCGGCGTTCCCGATCCTGCTGGTCGTGATTCTGGCGTTCATCGCCCAGAAAGTGATCAGCAACGGCGACAGCACGGAGTCGCCTGCCTACAACGAACTGATCAACCAGAAAACCGGTCTGGTCGTCGAAGGGCAGGTCGAAGAAGTCGACGTCAACACCAAGGACAACACGCTCGACGTCAAGCGCAGCAACGGCGAAAGCTTCTCCACCGGCTACCCGCCCGACGGCGAAAAGCAGCTGGTCAACCTCCTCCGCGACAACGAAGTCAAGACCGACGTCCACGGCTCCGGCAGCTCCGGGCTGCTCTCGCTGCTGACCCTGATCCTGCCCTTCGTCCTCTTCATGGGCTTCTGGATCTTCCTCATGAACCAGATGCAGGGCGGCGGCAGCCGGGTGATGAACTTCGGCAAATCGAAAGCCAAGCGAATGTCGGTCGACGCGCCGAAAATCACCTTCCGCGACGTGGCCGGGGTCGACGAGGCGGTGCAGGAGCTGCACGAGATCAAGGAGTTCCTCGAGAACCCGAAGAAATTCCAGAGCCTCGGCGCCCGCATCCCCAAGGGGGTCCTGCTCTACGGTCCGCCCGGGACCGGCAAGACGCTGCTCGCCCGCGCTGTCGCCGGTGAGGCCGGCGTGCCCTTCTTCTCGATCTCGGGCTCGGACTTCGTCGAGATGTTCGTCGGCGTCGGCGCCAGCCGCGTCCGCGACCTCTTCGAGCAGGCCAAGCAGAACTCGCCCTGCATCATCTTCATGGACGAGATCGACGCGGTCGGCCGCCACCGCGGCGCCGGCATGGGCGGCGGCCACGACGAGCGCGAGCAGACGCTCAACCAGCTGCTCGTCGAGATGGACGGCTTCGAGATGAAAGACAACATCATCCTGATCGCCGCGACCAACAGGCCGGACATCCTCGACCCGGCGCTGCTGCGGCCGGGACGCTTCGACCGCCAGGTCGTCGTCGACCGCCCCGACCGCAAGGGCCGCAAGCAGATCCTCGAAGTCCACACCCGCGGCAAGCCGCTCTCGAAGGCGATCGACCTCGACACGCTGGCCGGCCAGACTCCCGGCTTCACCGGTGCCGCCCTGGCCAACCTGATCAACGAGGCGGCGCTCCTCACCGCCCGGACGGGCAGGCGCGAAATCTCGATGCTGGAGCGCGAGGAGGGGATCATGCGGGTGATCGCGGGCCCCGAGAA
>DASQCF010000062.1:0-19751 GCA_035634815.1 Solirubrobacterales bacterium
GGTGTTTGCCATCGCCAGCAGCTCGGCCGGGTCGGTGGTGTTGGCGGCGAAGGCGGCGAAGCGGGCGCGGATGAAGGTGGCGAGCCGGGCGGCCTCGGGCCCGTGGCCGACGACGTCGCCGACGATCGCCACCGCCGAGCCGTCGGGCCCGTTGGTCAGCAGGTAGAAGTCGCCTGAGACGCCTAGTTCGGAAGGGACGAAGGCGGCGCCGGCGTCGATTCCGGCAAGTTCCGGCAGCTCGGCCGGGGCGAGGGCCGCCCTGATCGCCTCGAGTTCCTCGGCCGAGTGCTCCAGCGTCTGCAGGCGCTCGGCGATCCACGAGCCGCCAACCGCCACCACGGAGAGGAAGATCGCGCGGACGAGGAGCGCCGCGACGAAGTGGGGGACCGGGTGCACGAGGCTCCCGATCGCGTAGAGGCAGAGGCAGAGCAGGGCGGTGGCGAGGGCGGCTCGCAGCCCGAACCACCAGGCCGCTAGCCCGACCGCCACCGAGTAGAAGAATGCGATCCCGGCGGTGGCACTGCCGGCCAGGACCCAGACGGCGAAAACGATCCCAGCCGCGGCGGCGATCCAGGCGATGCGCGCGGTTCGCGATAGGCCCCCCGACAACGTGGGCTGACCTTACCGCAGCCCCGCCCACGCGCCGGAAAGGCGACCCGGACGCACTTGTCCCCGGTATGCGGGGAGAGGTGCGTCCGGTCCCTGACTACCCGGGGATCGGAGGCGTTAGTACCACTTGCCGCGGGCGAAGCCGCCGAAGGCGATCAACCCGATCAGCGCGACGATCAACCCGATCCAGAAGCTCCAGACGATCATCAGCACGATCCCGATGATCACGAGGATGCCGCCGAGGGAGATCCCCCCGATACCGCCGGCATCTCGATCTGCTCTGGTGTTCATCTGCTCCTCCGTTCGCTGGGTTCCCTTGGACGACTGGTGTCTTCCAATAGCTACCCCGGGAGGGCCGATCTCACTCCGGTTCCGGGGCCTCCTCGCCCGGCCAGGAGCCGGTGAGCTTCGCGAACGAGGTCCGGGTTCCGTGGTCGACGAGGCCTTTGACGAGGCGGAAGATCGCCCCCTCGATCAGGAGCGCCGCCAAGAGCTTCGGCCAAGAGAACTCGCGGTGCTCGGGCTTCGGCGGCTCCTGATCGTCGATCAGCCCCCAGATCCGTTCGAAGATCTTGGAGCCGATCATCCCGGCGATCAAGCCGAGGACGATGCCGATCGGGGCGAAGATGAACTTCATTTCGTTGCGGCCTCCATCTTTAGGTGGTCTTCTGGTCCTTGGGCTCGTCGCGCGGCTCCAGCTGGATCTCCTTCTCGGCCCGGGGCAAACCTTCCTCGATCTCGGCGCTGCGCTCGCGCTCGGCGTTCATCTGGTGGCCGAAGAGGATCGCCAGGTTGGTGATCCAGAACCAGAGGAGGAGGACGACGAGGCCGGCGAGGGTGCCGTAGGTCTTGTCGTAGGAGCTGAAGTTGGCGACGTAAAGAGCGAAGAGCGCCGAGGCGATCGCCCAGACGACGATCGCGACCATCGCCCCCGGGGTGACCCATTTGAAGCCGCGGATCTTCACGTTCGGCGTCGTGTAGTAGAGGACGTCGACCATGAGGATGAAGATCGCCGCCATCACCGGCCACTTGGCGACGTTCCAGACGTCGACCGCGGTGCTGCTGAGGCCGATCGGGTTGGCGACGGCTTCGACGACGGGGCCGGTGAGGACGAGGCCGATCGCGAGCAGCGCCATCATCACGATCATCGCCAGGGTGACCGCGATCTGCAGCGGCCGCAGCTTCCAGAAGGGCCGCCCCTCGGGGGTCTCGTAGATGATGTTCGAGGCGCGGGTGAAGGCGCCGACGTAGCCCGAGGCCGACCACAGCGCCACGGCGAGGCCGAAGACGAAGGCGAAGCCCGCCGCGCTCTGGTTTTCGACGATCGACTTGATCGGGCCTTCGAAGGTTTCGGCGCCCGATTCGGGGCCGAGTTCGGTGATGATTTCGGTCAGCTTCGCGGTGGTGGTCTGCGGGTCGCCGAAGATCCCGATCAGCGAGACCATCGCGATCAGCGCCGGGAACAGCGAGAGCAGCCCGTAGTAGGTGAGCGCCGCCGCCCAGTCGGTGAGGTTGTCCTCCTGGAACTCGGTCAGCGTCCGCTTCAGGGTCGGCAGCAGCCCCGTCCTCGGCTTCTCGCCCTCGGGCCGGTAGTCGCGTCTGACCGTGCTGCTCTCCATACCGCCTTTGGTGCCCGTTACGGCGGCGCTTCTAACCGGGGGCCGGCCGCTCCAGCTCGACCTCGGCCGCCGGCTTGTCCTCGCGCAGGCCCTTGTAGGCGGCGTGGCGGAGGATCCCCTCCTTGGTCATCTCCCGGAACTCGAACTCGGCGACCAGCCGCGGCTCGACGAAGCGGGCGACCTTCGGCGGAGTCGGGCCCCTCTCGAAGGGGCTGGTCTTTCGCGCCAGCGGCGCCAGGCGCTCGGCCAGGTCCTCGAGGTCGGCCTGCTTGAACCCGGTCCCGACTTTGCCCCCGTAGCGCAGCTCCCGCTGCGGGCCCTCGCCCTCGAAATAGCCGACGAGGAGGGCGCCGAGATGCTCCTTGCGCCGCCCCTCGCCCGGGGTCCAGCCACCGATCACCAGCTCCTGGCGCAGGGTGTTCTTCACCTTCAGCCAGGCGCCGTTGCGCTTGCCGGCGGCGTAGGGGCTGTCGAGGCGCTTGAGCACCATCCCCTCCAGCCCCTGCTGGCGGCTCGCCTCCAGCAGCTCCTCGGCGTGGCCGACCGAGTAGCCCGGCGTGCGCCAGCTCTCGTCGTCGATCTCCAGGCTCTCCAGCACCTCGCGACGGCGTTCGTAGGGGTAGCCGGTGAGATCGTGGCCGTCGAAATAGAGCAGGTCGAAGACGACGTAGACGACCGGGTGGGTCTTCATCCGCCGCCGCACGACGCTCGGCTCGGTCTGGTGGATCCGCTGCTGCAGCAGCTCGAAGCTGGGGCGGCCGTCCTCGTCGAAGGCGACCAGCTCGCCGTCGAGGACGGCGTCGAAGGAGCCGAGCTGGCGGGAGAGCCGTTTGACCTCCGGGTACTGGGCGGTGACGTCGTTGAGGTTGCGGGTCTGCAGGTGCACCCGGCCGGGCTGGCAGTAGGCGATCGCCCGCACCCCGTCCCACTTCACCTCGACCGCCCACTCATCGGCGTCGCGCGGCAGGGTCGAGAGCCGGGCCAGCATCGGCACCACCTCCTCGGGGAAGGGATCGCGCTCGCGGGCAGGCGGGTCGATCCGGTGGATCATCCAGTCCTTGGCGTCCTCGCCGGCGCGGAAGAGCGCGTAGCGGCCCTGCAGCCGCTCGCCGTGGAACTCGACCATCACTTTCCCCGGCTCCCACTTCTCCAGCTCGTAGGTGCCGCGGTCCCAGATCTTCATCGTCCCGGCGCCGTAGGAGCCCTGCGGGATCTCCCCCTCCCAGTCGAGGTACTCCAGCGGGTGGTCCTCGGTGTGGACGGCCTTGCGGTTCTCGGCCGGGTCCTCGGGGATGCCGTTGGGGATCGCCCAGGAGGCGGCGACGCCATCGTGCTCCAGCCGCAGGTCCCAGTGCAGGCGGCGGGCGCTGTGTTCCTGGACGACGAAGCGCGGCGCGCCCTGCTTGCGGCGGCGGCGTTTCGGCGCCGGCTCGGCGGTCTTGCCGAAGTCCCGCTTGCGCTCGTACTCGCCGAGCTCGCCGCCTCTCGATTTTCCTTTCGCCTTCGCCATAGGATCGATTCTTGCGCTCTACCCGCCTCAGCCTCGCGATTTTCGCCGTTCTCGCCCTGGCGGCCGCGGCCCAGGCGTTCGCCGCGAAGCCCGCCGGAGAACCGTTCTTCCCCCGCGCCGGCAACCCCGGATACGACGCGGTCCACTACGACGTGCAGCTCACCTACAAGCCGAAGGGCGGGCGGATCGAGGCGACGACGAAGGTCGAAGCGGTGGCGACCGAAGCGCTGAAGAGCTTCTCCTTCGACTTTGTGGGTCCCAAGGTCCGAAACGTCGCCGTCGGCTTGGAAGCAGCTCGCTTCCGCCGTCGGCCCGGCAAGCTCATCGTCACCCCGGCGGCCGGGATCGCCAAAGGTGAGCGCTTCACCGTCCTTGTCCGCTACAGCGGCCGTCCGTCCTGGGTAATCGATGCCGATGGCGTCCTGGAGGGTTGGTTGCGCACCGACGACGGTGTCATCGCGGTCGGCGAGCCGCAGGGTACGCCCGCCTGGATCCCCTGCGACAACGTCCCGACCGACAAGGCCAGCTTCGAGTTCCATGTCACCGTTCCGGAGAGTCTGAAGGCGGTCGCCAACGGTCGCCGCGAGCGGGGCCCCGACCCGGGCCGTGGGCTGGTGCAGATGAACTGGGTCGAACCGGCCCCGATGAGCACCTACCTGGCGGTACTCAACATCGGTCGCGGCCGAATAGTCAAAGGTCGGGCGGGCGGGCTGCCGACCTGGACCCTGGTTGACCCGCGCATGGAGCGCGGCTCGCGCGGGCCGCTGGCAGATCTGCCTGAGGTGATTCACTTCCTCAGCAGGGCATTCGGCCCATATCCTTTCGACTCGGCTGGCTCCCTGGTCGACTACGCACCTTGGCTTGAATACGCCCTGGAGGCACAGAGCCGCACGATCTACGCCTTCGTCCCGAACCGGACCCTGATCGTCCACGAGACGGCCCACCAGTGGTTCGGCGACTCGGTCGGGGTCGCGCGCTGGCCCGACATCTGGCTCAACGAGGGGTTCGCGTCCTGGGCTCAGTGGTTCTACGCCGAGAAGCACGGCGGGCCGTCTGCCAGCGCCCGGCTCAGGAACGCCATGCGGGTGCCGGCGTCGAACAAGGCGTTCTGGAACCCTCCACCGGCGAGGCTCCGCGGCCCAAGACAGCTCTTCAGCTGGACCGTCTACGTGCGCGGCGCGATGGCGCTACAGGCATTGCGGCAGCGGATCGGCACGGAGCCGTTTCTGCGCGTCCTGCACCGCTGGACCAGGGAGCACCGGCACGGCAACGCGACGATCGGCCAGTTCGAGGCGTTGGCGGAGGAAGTCGGCGGCAGCCAGCTTGACAATCTCTTCCAGCGCTGGCTGTATCGGCGGGGCAAGCCATGACCCGGCGGCGCCACATCCCGATCGCTCTCGCCTGCCTGGCGGCGGTGCTGGTGCTCGCCGCGGCGCCGGCGGTCGCGAAGCCGGCAAGGGGACTGTCGGCGAACGTCGAGATCGGCGCCCCGGTCGTCGGCGCCTCCGCCGACGGGCTCGACTCGATCCTCGTCCCGGTCCGCTACCCGATCGAGCTGAAGGGACGGCTGGCCGAGTTGCGGGTCGCGCTGGTCGGCAGGAGCGGAGCGACGATCCGCTCCTGGGTCTTGCACGAACGGCTGAACGGCGGCCGCGCGCGGTATCCCGATCGGCGGCGTCGCTTCACCTTCGTCCACCGCATCGGGCTGAACGCGACCCTGACCCGGCAGCTCGAGCAGGGCGCCTCGGTCCGCGTCCTCGCCCGCGGCCGCCTCGACCTCGACGACGACGGCAAGGCGGAGGCGAGCTCACGCGATCGGGCCGCCGGCCGCGCCCTCGTCGGGCCGCGGCCCAGGCCGGTCTGCAGCAGCGTCCCGCACCTGCGGGTCAAGCCGGGAGGGCGGATCTCGGTGCCGCTGCCGGTCTGCGACACGCCGATGCAATGGGTCGAGCGCTGGGACCAGACGCGGGGCGCCGCCCGCATCCGCGACGGCCGCCTCGTCTACCGCGCGCCAAGGGGATTCAGCGGTCGCGACAGCATCGAGCTGGTCGGCAAGCGGCTTCAGAGCGGAGCGAGCGCCTCGGGGTTCCAGCGCTTCGCCCTCGAATACCCCCAGGTCACCGTCGGCGCCCCGAGCGGGCTCGTCGTCCGCGCGATGGGGGACTCGGTCACCGCCGGCTTCGGTTACTACTCGACCGGCATCACCTTCCCGCTCGACGACATCCTCCAGTGCGAGCCCGCGAAGACGCTCTTCAACGACGCCTGCTCCTCGAACGCGATCGCGAAGAAGTCGGCCGAAGCGGCGCCCGAATTCGCCACCGACTACGGCCTGGCGAAGAACGTCTCGTGGGCGGCGCAGTGGGCGAACGAATACGGCGTCACCAACTACGCAAACTTCGCGGTCAGCGGCTCGGAACCCGCCAACTGGGTCCCTGGGCCGGAAGGCTTCCTCTACCGGTACACGAAGCAGATCGAGGCGGCCGAACCGGATTACGTCCTCCTCACCCTGGGGGCGAACCCGCTGCTCTCGGCGCTGCTGACGAAACCGAAGGACCTCTTCTGCGCCGCCATCTCCGAACTGCCGAAGTTCGAAAAGTGCGTGCGGGAAGAATTTGAACGGGTGACGCTGGGGTCCAGCCTGCGCAAGGTCTATACGGAGCTGCTGGAAAACACCAAGGCGACGATCTTCGTCATGCAGTACCACCTCTCGATCCCCTGGAGCGCGCTGTTCGACCGCACCACCGAGATCGCCCGGGCGAACCAGATGCTGAACGAAGAAGTCGCTGCCGCGGTGGCGGCGATGGGCAACGGGCGCCTGCAGCTGGTCACCCCTCCCCACTTCAACGTCGGCATCTCGATCGAACCGGTCTACCCCTCGCGCTACCGCTGCCGGCTGGAGCGGGTCGACGGCCCCAGCGTCCAATCGGCCGGGACCCAGCTGGAGCTCGAGGATCACCCGCTGTCCTTCTGCTCCGGCCCGGCCGGCGGCGGCCCCACCTGGGTGATCAACAACGACACCGGCATCCACCCCAGCGCCGCCGGCTACACGCAGATGGCCTCGCAGGTCCCGGCGCCCGAATAGGTCGCCGGGCCGATGCGCTTCCTCGTCGCCCCCGATTCGTTCAAGGGGACCTTCGGCGCCGGGGAGGTGGCGGAGGCGATCGCGTCGGGGGTCGAGGCCGGCGGCGGCGCGGCCGACCGCTGCCCGGTCGCCGACGGCGGCGAGGGGACGATGGAGGTGCTGCTCGCGGCGCTGGGGGGCCAGCGGCGCACGGCGACGGTCCACGACCCGCTGGGGCGGCCGGTGGAAGCGAGCTTCGGCCTGCTCGGCGACGGGAGGGCGATCGTCGAGGCGGCCCAGGCCTCGGGGCTGCCGCTGGTGGCGCCCGAGGAGCGCGACGCGGAGCGTGCCGACACCTTCGGCACCGGCGAGCTAATCGCCGCCGCTGTCGCGGCGGGGGCGCGCTCCGTCCTCCTCGCCGTCGGCGGCAGCGCCTCGACCGACGGTGGGGCCGGAGCGCTGGAGGCGCTGCGCGGCGCCGGCCTGCTGGGCGCGGTGGAGATCGAGGTCCTCTGCGACGTCGCCGCTCCTTACGAGGAGGCGGCGGCGGTCTTCGCGCCGCAGAAGGGCGCCGACGCAGCGGCGGTCGAGCGCCTGGCGGCGCGACTCGACGCGCTGGCAGCCGAGCTGCCTCGCGACCCGCGCGGGGTGCCGATGACGGGCTGCGGCGGCGGGCTCTCCGGCGGGCTTTGGGCCTACGGAGCGCGGCTGCGCCCCGGCGCCGCCTTCGTCCTCGACGCAGTCGGCTTCGACGAGCGGTTGGCCCGCGCTGACGCGGTAATCGGCGGCGAGGGCCGCTTCGACTCGCAGAGCCTCGGCGGCAAGATCGTCGGCGAGGTCGCCTCCCGCTGCGAGAGGGCGGGCAAGCCGCTGCACCTCGTCGTCGGCGAGGACGGGCTCGGCGCCGGGGAGCGTCCCGCCGCGATCGTCTCGATCACCGAGGCCGGCTCCCCGGAGGAGATGCAACGGGCGGGAGAGCTGCTGGCCCGCGCGTCTTCTTAAGCCGCCAGGTCGCGGCGCTCGAAGAGCCAGGCGCCGAGGGCGGCGAGGAGGCAGGCGGCGGTGGTGACACCGGCGAAGGCGAGCGGGTCGATGCCTTCTTCGATCGCGTTGCCGTAGTACTTGAAGACCGAGAGGTAGCGGACTCCGGAGAGGTCGGGGTCGAGGCGGCCGACGAGGTCGAGGACGTACATCGCCACCAGCACGCCGGCGACCGAGCCGGTGACGACGCTGGTCCGCAGCGAGAAGCCGGCGGCGACGATGCCCAGCCCGGCGAAGAGCAGCGCCAGGGGCCAGACGTTGGCGAAGCCTTCGACTGCCGGGCCGGCGGCGAGGCCGGCGCCGGAGAGCAGGCTGCCGAGGGCGGTGAGGATGCCGGTCACCAGCAGGACCAGCGCCAGCTCGGCCGCGGTGGCGAGGAAGCCGGCGGCGACCAGGCGGGTGCGCGAGACCGGTGCGGAGAGGACGACGTCGAGCCGGCCGGTTTCGGCGGCGCCGGTGAGGCCGCTGGCGACCGCCCGCACCGCCAGGTAGCCGAGCGCCAGCGGCACGATCAGGCTCAGCATCTCGGCGTGCAGGTACTGCTCGACGTTGCTCAGCTCGCCGATCCCGAAGGCTTCCTTCAGTCCCTGCGGGTATCCCTGGACCGCCTTGGAGATCGAGGTTTCGACCGAGGGGAAGATGGCGACTATGAAGGCCGACATCAGGCCGAGGGGGATGCCCCAGGCCCAGACCGAGCGGCGGCGGTCGTGGAGGTGGGCGGCGGCGAGGGCGCCGAGCTGCCGGCTCATCGCTCCTCCTCCCCCTCGTCGTAATAGCCGAGGAAGACCTCCTCGAGAGACGGGTGCGTCGCCTCGAGGTCGACGACGTGATGGCCGGCGAGCTCGCGGACGACGGCGTCGAGGTCGCCACCGGCGCTGAAGCTGACGCGGCTGCCGTCGGCCGCTAAGTCCTCGACTCCGGGGAGCGAGCGCAGGCGCTCGGCGCCGTCCGGATCGGCCAGCTCGACGGTGAAGCGGCGGCGGGCTTTGCCCAGCAGGTCCGCCATCCGCTCGACCGCGATCAGGCGGCCGCCGCGGACGATCCCGACCCGGTCGCAGACCCGCTGCACCTCGTCGAGCTCGTGCGAGGAGAGGAAGACGGCGCAGCCGCGGTCGCGTTCCTCGGCGACGAGGGCGAGGAACTCCTCCTGCATCAGCGGGTCGAGGCCCCCGGTCGGCTCGTCGAGGATCAGCAGCTCGGGCCGGTGGAAGGTGGCGAGGATGAGGCCGATCTTCTGGCGGTTGCCGCGCGAGAGCTGGCCGAGCGGGCGGTCGAGGTCGGCGCGGAACCGCGCCGCCAGCTCCTCGGCGCGGGCGGTACCGTCGACGCCGCGCACCCGCGCCAGCAGCTGCAGCGCCTCGCGGCCCGGGGTCTCGCGGCCGAAGCCGAAGTCGCCAGGCAGGTTGCCGAGCCGGGCGCGGATCGCGACGCTGTCGCGGCGGCTGTCGAGGCCGAACAGGCGGGCCGAGCCGGCGGTCGGGTGGATCAGGTCGAGCAGCGTCCGGATCGTCGTCGTCTTGCCGGCTCCGTTGGGCCCGAGGAAGCCGAACACCTCGCCAGGCCGGACCGAAAAGGTCACGTCCTCGATCCCGCGGTGGCCCCCGTAGCGCTTGGTCAGCGCCTCCGTCTCGATCACCGCCGTCTCCGCGCCCACGGGGGGATTATGCGACCGCCGTCAGCCGGAGCGCCGCGGCAACGTCGGCGGCGACCGCCGCGGGTTCCAGTTCCAGCTGCCGTTCGCTGAAGTGATGGACCGCGAACCCGAGGCGCCGCAGTCGCATGTCGCGTTCGCGATCGTCCTCGAAAGCGACCGTGCCGCCGTGAGTCGCGTAGCTGTCGGTTTCGACGACGAGCCAGGCGTCGCGCCAGAGGAAGTCGACGGTCATCCCGCGGATCGGGACGTTGACCTCGGGGCGCGGCAGGCCATAGAGGCGACACAGCCGCAGAAAGGAGCGCTCGAGGTCGCTGCGGGTGCGATCGGTCTCGATCCCGGTCGGCAGCTTGAGGAACTCGGCCTGCCGAACAGCCCGCCGCACGAGATAAGGCGCAAGCGTCGAAGGGAGATCCGCAAGCGTGCGCGCCACGGTCGTCACGGGGATGCGGTCCCGCACGGTCACCGGAGAGGCAAGGCGCTTTGGCAAACCTCTGGTTGACCAACGCGCCTGGAGAGTCTCGCAGCGGTGGACTCGGATGCCGTTGCGGCGTCGGCGGCCGTTCTGCGTTGGCACGGTGACGTCAATCGGTCCATCGAGTGGGCGCAACAGCCCCCAGTGGACGGCGGCGGCACCATGGCTCAACGCGGCGCCGACTCCACAAGCGAGCACAGCCGCCATCCACCGCCCCTCGTTGCCAAGTCCTTCGTGACCCACCGCATAGACCCCGCGGTGGAGCCGATGAAGGCGGCCGCGCTGGGAGCGCTGGGAGATCGCGCTCTTCGTCAATCCCACCTCAACTAGCTGCGCGGTCGTGACGATCCCATGCTGCTCACCCGCGATCAACGCGATCCGCAGATCTACTGAGGCGCTTTGGTCAACCACGAGTGGACCAAGGCGCCTGGCCTCACTCGTTCACCCCCTTCGCGCGGGACAAAGACGCTTTATGCGCTGAAGACTGCCTCTAGGTCCGCCAGCTGGGTGGCGATGCCGGCGGTTACGCCGTCGCAGATTTCGTGGACGCCGGGGTCGGCGATCCGGTACAGCGAGCTGGTGCCGCGCTTGCGGCGGGCGACGAAGCCCTCGGCGTGGAGGGCCGAGAGGTGCTTGGAAACGTTCTGCTGCGAGGCGCCGAGCGCCTCGGTGATCTCTCCCACCGAGGCCTCGTCGTTGTTGCGCAGGTGGTCGAGGATCCGCAGCCGGGTGGGATCGGCGAGGGCGCGGAAGCGGCGCGCGATCAGCTCGGCCGCCTCGGGATCGAGAGGGCTCTGCACGTTCTTGTTGCGCCGGCTCGGCATCTCCTGTTATTGTACCTTGTACAACTGTTAAGTTGTGTAGTTGTTAGTTTGTAAACGCTCAAAGGAGAACGCTGTGACCGCCAGCACCGTAGCGCCCACCGCACTCGGACCGATCGGCCGCCTCGGCCGCGTCGCCGCCACCCACCGCCGCGCCGTCTTCATCACCTGGGCCGTGGTCGCCGTCGGCCTCGGCTTCCTCGCCCCCAGGGTCGAGACCGCGCTCTCCGGCGCCGGCTGGGAAGCAACCGGGTCGGAGTCGGTGGCCGTGCGCAAGCAGGTCGACGCGGCCTTCGCCGGCGGCGGCGCCTACGGCCTCCAGGTCGCGGTCCACTCGCGGCGCTTCGCGGTCGCCGACCCTGCCTTCCAGCGCTCGCTGCGCAGCGTCGAGCGCACCCTCGCCGCCGACCCCGCCGTCGGCAGGGTCGTCCCGCCCGCCCCCGGGGTCTCGATCGCTCGCGACGGGCACACCGCGGTGGTCCGCGCCACCGCCGCCGAGGACCCCAACGGGATGGTCGCCGCCGCGAACGACCTCAAGGGCGAGCTGGCCGGCGTCGCCACGCCAGGCGTCGAAGCCAACCTGACCGGCGCCGCGGGCATGTGGTCCGATTTCAACGAAGCCAACAAAGAGGCGATGCTGAAGTCCGAGCTCTTCTCGTGGCCCGTGACCCTGGCGATTCTCGTCCTCGCCTTCGGCTCGCTGGTCGCCGCCGGCCTGCCGCTGATGCTGACTATCGCCGGCCTCGTCCTCTCCGCCGGGGTCCTCTACCTCGGCACCCTGCTCTCGCCGATCTCGATCTGGGCGATGAACTTCGCGCTGATGTTCGCCCTGGCGCTCGGCATCGACTACGCGCTGTTCGTCGTCATGCGCTTCCGCGGCGCCCTCTTCGGCCAGGGCCTGCCACCCACCGAGGCGGTCGCCAGGACGATGGACACCGCCGGCAAGGCGGTCCTCTTCTCCGGCCTGACCGTGATCGTCTCCCTGGCGGCGGTGCTGCTCGTCCCCAGCCCGGCGTTCCGCTCGGTCTCGCTGGGGATCATGGTCTCGGTCCTCTTCGTCCTCGCCGCGACGCTGACGCTGCTGCCGGCGGTGCTGGCCAAGCTCGGGCCGCGGGTCGACCGGGTCTCCCTGCCCTGGGCCCACTCGGGCGAGCACCGCTCGCCACGCTTCGCCCGCTGGGGGGAGCTGCTCTGGCGGCGGCCGCTGCTCTTCGGCGGCCTCGGCCTGGTCGTCCTCCTCGCCCTGGCGCTGCCGGTCCTCGGCGCCCGCACCGGCATGCCCTCGATCAAGGTCGTCCCCCCGGGCGACCACTCGCGGGTCGGCTACGAACAGCTGAGCGCCGCCTTCGGCCCCGGCGCCCCGGGGCTGCTGCAGGTGACCGCGCCGCGGGACGAGGCGCCGCGCGTCACCGCGAAGCTGCAGGCCGACCCCGGCGTGGCGATCGCGCTGCCGCCGCAGGCCGGCCGCGGCGGGACGGCGCTGATCGAAGCGATGCCGGTCGCCGCCCCCTCCTCGACCGCCTTCGGCGCGACCCTCGACCGCCTGCGTTCCGAGCTGCCCACCGGGGCCCGGGTCGGCGGCCCGGCGGCGGAAAACCACGACCTGGAGGCGGCGCTCGCGGCCAAGACCCCGCTGGTGATCGGCGTCGTCCTCGGCCTCGGGTTCCTGCTCCTGCTGGTCGCCTTCCAGGCGCCGCTGATCGCCGCGCTCGGGGTGCTGACCAACCTGCTCTCGACCGCCGCCGCCTTCGGCGTCGCCAAACTCGTCTTCCAGGACGGCAACCTCGCCAACCTGCTGGGCTTCGAATCCCAGGGCTTCCTCGACGCCTGGGCGCCGGTCTTCTTCTTCGCGATGGTCTTCGCGATCGCGATGGACTACACCGTCTTCCTGCTCTCTTCCGCCCGCGAGCACTGGGAGCGGACCGGCAGCGCCAAGGAGGCGATGGTCGGCGGCCTCGCCCACTCCGGCCGGGTGATCCTCGCCGCCGGAGCGGTGATGGTCGCCGTCTTCTTCACCTTCGCCCTCTCCGGCCCGCTGCCGCCGAAGGAAATGGGAGCGATCCTCGGCGTCGCCGTCCTCCTCGACGCCTTCCTCGTCCGCCTGCTGCTGGTCCCGGTCCTGCTGCGCCTCACCGGCCCCGCCGCCTGGTGGCTACCGCGCTGGCTCGACCGGCTGCTGCCGGACGTGCGGTTCGGTCACGGCGCAGGGGCGGACGAAGCGTTCGCGGAACCGACTCCCGTCGGCGAAGACGGAGACGGCGTCGAACTCGAAGTAGCGCCTGCAGGTCGCTGAGAGGAGCCTTCCGCCAACCGTCAACGTGAAGTCGATTATCGAGCCACTGCCGCCGGCGATCTTCGGGACTGCCGCATCCGCTCGCCAGCCGATTCGGCCGCGGCGGAGCCGACGAAGTTCTATGGGCACAAGGAACTCGGCGACCGCCGGGACGGTGAGATACGCATAGGCAAGGAGCTTGGAGTCGCCTCGCTTCCACAACGTCAGCGGCCAGGTGGATGGAATATTTGCCTCTTCCGGGAAGTTGGTCTCCACCCTTACGGTCCCTCGCCCCACGACCGACTCCGGGCAGCGGTCGCTGCGGTCGACGGGGGAGTCAGTTCTGCTCAACTCACAGCTGGGCACGTCTTTCAATCCGAGCAGCAGATGCCTATCCCCTGCGACGCGCAGCTCTCGCAGGGCAGGGACGTGGGACCCGTCCCGGGTGCGGTAGCTCCCTGAAAATCGAAGGCGAACTGGCGAGGCTTCGGTTGGAGAAAGCTGCCGCGGATTGACCTCGAAGTCCAAGCTGGGCAGCAGGCCAGAGGAGCTTCCGTCGCCCGATGCGACACCCGTCGAGATCGCCAGGGCGCAGAGGAATAGCGCGGTGACGAGGAACGATGAGCGCGCCGCGATCAGCCCTTGCCCGTGCAGGCCCTGACGACGATGCCGTTCACCTTGGTGCCGTCGTCGAAATCGGCGACGCCGCGGGCGTTGAGGTGGCCGTCGGGGCAGGTGGCGGAGACGATCCCCTTTTTCAACGTCAGGGTGAAGAAGGTGGGGGAGCCGCTGCCACCTGCGATTTTCGGGATCGTCGCGGTGGAGAGCAGCCCGTACCGGCCCTTGTGGATCTTCGTGATCTTCACCGTGGTGACCACGGCGGCCACCACCGGCGCGGTCAGGAAAGCGTGGATGTAAAACGTGGTCACTCCGCCCTTGACGCCGCCGTTGAAGGCGAGCAGTTCGCTGTGAGCGAGGATGGGCGGCTGTTCGGGGAACTTGACCTCGACGTCGGTCTTGCCGCTACCGATCAGGGCCGGACCGCACGCTTTGCGCGCAGCCTTGGAATTGGTCGACTGGATCTTGCCCGACTGACAGGTGGGAATCCCCTTGACGTCCAGGGTCGCGTGCTTGTCTCCTTCGATGACAAACTTGCGCAAGGCAGGTGGGTGTTCTTCCGCCGGGTCGAGGGACGCGACTTTCGCCGCGACGTTGAAGGTGATCGGCGTCGGCTTCTTCTTCGAGATCACCTTCGGCGAGAAGCCGCCGTTGTACTGCACTTCGAGGTCGCCGACGACGAACCGCTCCCACGGCGCCGCCATCGCGATGCCGGCCACCACCAGCGCCATTGAGATCACAGCAGCGGCAGTCCCCAGATATTTGCCCCAAGACTTCTTCATCACTACCTCCCGCGGGCGACCATACGTCAGATCTGCCCCGTGTCAAAAACACTCGGGTTTGCGATAGAGGGAGTGGGAGACTGCGCAGATGCGAGTCCTGGCAATCGTCCACCAGCGCGATGCGGGGCCCGGCGTCTTCGCCGAGGCGATCGCCGAGGCGGGCGGAACGCTGGACGAGTGGACGCTGGCCGAGCGACCCCAGCCGCCGGCCGACCCGCTGGGTTACGACGCCGTCCTCGTCCTCGGCGGAGCGATGAACGTCGACGAAGGCGAGCGACACGGCTGGATCGGCGAGGAGGTGGCGCTGCTGCGTGAGCTGCTGGCGCGCGAGATCCCGCTGCTCGGCCTCTGCCTCGGCGGTCAGCTGCTGGCGCAGGCCGCCGGCGCCGAACCGCGGCGCGCGGCGCGTCCGGAGATCGGCTGGCACCAGGTCGAGCTGACGGCGGAGGGCGCGGATGACCCCCTGCTCGGCCCCCTCGCCCCCGGCTTCAGGGCCTTCCAGTGGCACAGCTACAAGTTCCCTCTGCCACCAGGCGCCGTCCCCCTCGCCCGCAGCGAGGTCTGCCTCCAGGCCGCCCGCCTCGGCGAGCGCGCCTGGGCGCTCCAGTTCCACCCCGAGGTCAGCCGCGCCGACGCCCTGCACTGGGTCGAGGACTACCGCAGCGACCCGGATGCGATCCAGATGGGGATCGACCCCGCGGCCCTCGGCCCGGAGACCGAGGAGAAGATCGAGGCCTTCAACGAGCTAGGGAGTGGCATCTGCCGACGCTGGTTGCGCACAATCGGCTAAAGGAGTCGCTCCACGGCTGGAGCGACTCCACCTGCAAGTATCTCGAAGACACAATGCTCTAAGAGGTGACGCCGAGACCTGTCGGAGTTGTAACTTTGTAGTTGGTGGACCAACTCGCACTGGGCAGTAGGAAACCGCAACTGAGAACTGCGGAAATTGTCAGTGTCGCGTGTTCACTACTACTGGCCCTGCCGTCCAGTGTGCCGATTTTCGTCCCACTGGCGGGGGTGGTGCATGTGATACTGAAGCCGAACGTCGTCGGAACGGTCACATCAGCGCCCTCCCAGAACACACTGCCACTTGTGGTGCCGCTCTCCCATTCGACGAAGAGTTTGCCAGGACTGTTTACGACAACCGGACTCCTGGTGCAGGAACTGAAACTGAGAACACTGAGAGGGCCTGTCACTCTCGTGCCACTGAACACGGTCGTACTGCCGTGAATATGGGATTCACTACATGTACTCGCTTGGGTGCCTTCTGTGTCTGCGAGGGTAAGGGAAGTGTCGTTGGAGATTGTGAATGTCACCGCTCCACTCTGCACTACGCCACCGAGCTCGAGTGTGGTCGCCGAGGCGTTACCGACGGCAACCACCATCAGGCCCATGGCCGCGACCGTTGCGAGGGCGAGCATCTTCAAATAGTTCATGGGCGTCTCCTTTTTTGCCCCGGCTTCCGACCGTGGCGTCTGGACTAGTGGTAGCGCTCTGCAGGCCAACAGTCACGAACACCTGAGTATGCATTGGCAGACATCGAGTTTTCCAGCCACAAAGTCCTCGGTGGGGCGATGGGTGCCGACGAAGGCCGGTGGCGCGGCGCGCGTCCTGCGGAGAATCGGCTGGCACCAGGTCGAGGTGACGGCGGCAGGCGAGGACCACCCCCTGCTCGACCCCCTCGCCCCCGGCTTCGAGGCCTTCCAGTGGCACAACTACGAGTTCCCGGTTGCCGCCAGGCGCCGTCCCTCTCGCCCGCAGCCAGTTCTGCCTGCAGGCCGTCCGCCTGGGTGGGCCCGCCTGGGCACTCCAATTCCACCCCGAGGGCAGCCGCGCCGACGCGCTGCACTAGGGTCGACGACCGCCGCAGCGACCCGGATGGGGGGCGGGGGGAGTCGACCCTGCGGTGCTGGGGCCGGAGACCGAGGAGAGGGTCGGGGCCTTCAACGACCTGGGGATTGACATCTGCCAACCCTGGCTGCGCACCATCAGTTGATGGAGCCGCTCCACGGCCGGAGCGGACTCCACCTGCATCTATCTCCAAGACTCGATGCTCTAAGAGGTGACGCCGAGACCTGTCGGGCTTGTGATTACGTAACTGCCACTCATACTCGCACTGGGCAGCAGGAACCCGCAATTGAGGACCGCGAACCCTGTCAGTGTCGCGTGACTACTGGCCGACGACGCTGCATCCAGTGTCCCGATTTTCGTCCCGGCCCCGGTTTTGCAACTGACACTGAAGCCAAAGGTAGTCGGTAATGTAACTTCGGTGTTCTCAGAGAACACAGTGCCACTTGTGGTACCAGGCTCCCATTCAATGTAGAACCCGCCTTTGGCGTCCACAATCACGGGACTTCTGGTACAGGTACTGTAAACGACTTCACTATAACTGCCTGTTACTTTCGCACCGGTGAACACACTGGTAATACCGTGGAAATGCGACACACTGCATGTATTGGCTTGGGAGTGTTCTGTGTCTTCCCAGACAACGGACATCTCATCGGACGCTGTAATTGTCACCGCGCCACTCTTTACCACACCGCCGACCTCAAGTGTGGTAGCCGAGGCGCTACCTGCGGTGACCGCCATCAGGACCATGGCCGCAAGCGCGGCGAGGCCAAGCATCTTCAGATTGTTCATGGGTATCTCCTCTTTTGCCCCAGTTCCGAACCGGGAGCCTTTTGCATTAGAGGTAGCGCTCGGCAGCCCCATGGTCAAGAACACCTGAGTATCCTTAGGCGTCGTTTCGAGTAGGCAGAGCCACGGAGTTACGACGACATCGTCGTGCCGGAGCCGACCGCGCTGGCCACCAACCACTCCGTCGAAGACAACCAGCAACTGCAGGTTGACGTGATGAAGCCGACCGCGCTGATCGAGTCGCTCATCTCGGACGACACCCTCGCCACGATCTTTGCCAGCAAGAACGGAGATCCGATGCAGATGGGGCCGAGGACGTTCCGCGCCGACCACGGCGGGATCGCCGCGACCACTCCCTACAAAGTCATGCTTAAGAGGATCCTGGAGAAATAGGCGCCGGTCAGGTTGGTCGACCTGGCTCGGAGTCAGGTAGGCGGCGGTCGATGTGGTCGAGGCGTCTGACGGCCGCCAGGGTACTGGGCGAAGCGCTGCCGAAGGCCGAGCTTATCCGCTACCTGGGCCGCATGTGCGAACTATGCAACAACGCCAAGCCCTGTCGGAGATGTAATTTTGTAGGAACCTTTCAAACTCGCACTAGGCAGCAGAAAGCCACAACTGAGGACGGCGGTAAGTGTAATTGTTGCGTGTTCACTAATACTTTTCACGCCGTCCAGTGTCCCAATTTTCGTGCCGCTTGAGGCAGTTTTGCAACTGACACTGAACCCGAACGTGGTCGGGATTGTCACTTCGGCGTTCTCCGAGAACACATTGCCACTTGTGGTGCCGGACTCCGATTCGATAAAGAGGCCGCCTTTGGCGTCCACGACGAACGGACTTCGAGTGCAGGTAGCGTAACTGAGTTCAGTCAGACTGCCTATTACTTTGGTACCACTGAATACGCTCGTGGTCCAATGCATGTGGGATTGACTACAAGAGTTGAATTGAGATCGTTCTGTATCCGCGAGGACAATTGCTGACTCGGCGGAAGCTGTGAGTGTCACCGCTCCACTCTGCACCACGCCGCCGATCTCGAGTGTCGTTGCCGAAGCGCTGCCCGCGGCAACCGCCATAAGGGCCATGGCAGCGACAGCGGTGAGGCCGATCGTCTTTAGGTAGTTCATTTCTTCCCTCCTCTTCGTGCTCCGGTCCCCGCCGGAGCCTTGGGTACGAGGACAGAAGTACCGCCCACGCGGGTTTTAGTCAAGAACAGCTGCGTATCTTTCAGATACTTCGGGGTCGGCGAGGCCGCCGATAGGCCGCCGCCGACGAGGAAGGTGCTGGCGGTTACGCAGCTGGAGTCGTCGCTTGCCGGAAAGGGCTGCCTTGGCGATCTCGTCGGGCTCGCCTAAGCGGCCCATTGGGATGTGGACAAGCCGCTTGGCGGCTCGGTCGGGGCCCTTGGGGAACGCCTGGCCTATGCCGAGCCGCGGCCGTGAGGCGCGCGGCTCGGCCCTACTCGGATACCCGAATAGGAAGTGCTGCCTATGCGACCACGCCAAGCCCTGTTGGGCTTGTGACTTTGTAGGTGCCACTCCAATGCACACTGGGCAGCACCAAGCCGCAACTGAGGATCGCGGATACTGTCAGTGTCGCGTGTTCACTAGTGCCACTGGCTTTACCATCCAGTGTGCCGAGTGTCGTTTCACTTGCGGAAGTAGTACATGTGACACTAAACCCGAACAAGGACGGCATGGTGAGATCGGCGCCCTCCCAGAAGACAGTGCCACTTGTGGTGCCACTCTCCCATTCAACGTAGAGTTTGCCTGGACTGTTAACGACGACGGGACTTCTGATGCAGCTGGTGAAGTTGAGTTCACCGAGAGACCCTGTCACTTTCGTTCCGCTGAACACGGTCGTACTGCCGTGAAAATGCGAACCGCTACATGTCTGAAATAGACCTTCTTCTGTTTCCGAAAAGGAAAGAGACGACTCGGCCGAAGCTGTAAGTGTCACCGCGCCACTCTGCGCCACGCCACCGATCTCGAGTGTGGTCGCCGAGGCGCTACACGCGGCGACCGCCATCAGGGACATGGCGGCGACCGCAGCGAAGCTAATTATCTTTAGGAAATTCATTGACTCATCTCCTCTTCTTGCTCCGGACTCCGGAGCCGTGGGTACGGAGCAATGCGTAACGCTCCGCGGAGCAATAGTCAAGACCAGCTGAGTGCGGCTAGTCGACCTGGATCGGCGTCAGATAGGCCGCCGAGAGGCCGCCGTCGACCAAGAAGGTGCTGGCGGGGGCGAAGGTTGAGTCGTCGCTGGCGAGGAAGAGGGCTGCCTTGGCGATCTCGTCGGGCTCGCCGAAGCGGCCCATGGGGATGTGGACGAGGCGCTTGGCGGCTCGGTCGGGGTCCTTGGAGAACGCCTGGCCTATGCCGAGCCGCGGCCGTGAGGCGCGCGGCTCGCGCCCTACTCGGATACCTGAATAGGAAGTGCTGCCTATGCGACGACGCCAAGCCCTGTTGGGCTTGTGACTTTGTAGCTGCCACTCAAACTCGCACTGGGCAGCAGGAAGCCGCAACTGAGCACCGCGCCAATGGTCACTGTCGCGTGTTCACTACTACTGGCCACGCCGGTCAGTGTGCCAATTTTCGTGCCTTCCCCGGTTTTGCAGGTGACACTGAACCCGAACGTGGTCGGGACTGTGACTTCGGC
>DASQCF010000063.1:0-21280 GCA_035634815.1 Solirubrobacterales bacterium
TGCCGCCGCCATTGAAGCCCCCGGTGCCCCCTTCGGCATAGGGCTTGCCCTGCCCCCCGATGCTGATTTCCCCCACCTGTCCGGGCGCCAGCGGGTCCAGCGTCGCCAGGACCCGGCCTCCGCTCCCACCTGCCCGATCCGGCCCGCCGCCGATCCCGCCGCCGGTGGCGCCGTCGACGACGAGGGACGCGCTGTGCACGCCCGGCGGCACGGTCCAGGTTGCGGGCGCTCCGGAGTAGCGATACACGACCTTGCACCTCTCCTCCGAGCAGGTCGGTCCCGACTTGATCGGAACGTTGACCGCCAGCGGTTCGGACGGTTCGCTTTCGTTTCGAGATTCGTCGCGCGCGACGACCACATAGTTGTGTTCCCCTGCGGGCGCCCAGCGATCGAGGTAGTCGTTGGTCGTGCTGGTGGTCAGTGGCTTGCCGTCGCGGTAGACGAGATAGGTGTCGACCCCGACGTTGTCGGTGCTGGTCCAGTCGAGTTGGACTCCTTCGGCGCTGATGGTCGCTTCGACATCCGGGCGGCTCGGGGGCTCGGTGTCGACTTCGATTTCCACCGACGCATGACCGTTTGCGGCCGACAGGGTTTTGATCTGTACCGGTCCTCCGTCGAACGTCTCACCGACCTGCAGCGGTGCGTCGGAGAAGCCGGCGGTTGCCGGGTTGGCATCGAGCAGCAGCGTTTCCGGCGATTGAAATTCCGCGGTAGCCCGGATCGAGACGCCGGTCGTGGTGGCGTCGGTGACGTTCTCGAAGATGCCGCCGGTCTGCCTGATTTCGAGGTAGTACCAGGAGGTGACGCTGTTGTTGTTTACCGCTCGCGTCCGCGGAACGCGTAGCACCGTCGGCTGGGTCGTCGGGGCGAGTGCGGAGCGAAGTGAGTAGGTGCCCGAGGTCGTAACAGTCTCGACGTTTTCCGGGCCGAGGATCCCAAGCTTGGCCAGGTTCCAGCCGCTGTTGTGGCGGTAGCCGGTGTTCCCCATCGTGTCGAACGGATCCCCGTACTCGCTGATCGTGCAGGTGTTGCTGATCTGGACCCTCGTCCCGCCAGAGGTGCAGGTCCAGCTGCCGGCGTGATTGAGGCCGAGGTTGTGGCCCAGCTCATGGGCAACGGTCTTGGTGGAAAGGTCTCCGACGGAGTTTCCGTTGATGTTGATTCGGCTTCCGCCTACTTCCGCTATTCCTCCCCAGTTGCAGGCGCCCACGAAGGGTGAGATGTAGACGATGTGCTGATAGCCGCTGAGGTCGATCCCTGCTTTCGCCGCCGCCTGATCGGCTTCGTCGTCCCAGGTTCCGTATGGACAGCCGGCTGCCGAGCCGCTGAGGCTGAATGGCCCAAAAACGTCCCCGTCGGCCTGCAGCTTGCCCGTCAGGGAAATCTGGCCGTAGCTCTCCTCCTCGTAGAAGGCGTTGACCGAGTTGGAGGCGGTAAAGACCCTCGACCGTCCCTGTGAAGCGGACCACGAGGGCGAGGTCCCGGGAAGGCTGAACAGAATGACCGCGACCTTGCGAGCGCCTTCCTCGGCGGGAGCCAGGGACGTTTGCGCTGCCAGGGGTCTGGGCCCATCTGGCACGCTCCGCACAGCACCGACGAGACGATCGCGCATCGTGCCCGTGACCACGACCGTTTCCCCAGGTTCGGCCCTGAGCACGGTCGGCCGCAGCCGAATCTCCCGCCCGCCGCTTTCAAGGCTGTACCTGGTGGTCGACCGGCCGGTCCGAAAGTTGTCGGCGACGCTCGCTCGCAGCGTGCCGGAGCGGGTGAGCGCCGCCGACGCCGGCGAACAAAGTCCAAGCGCCATGAGGCAGATCACGCCCGCGAGAGCCGCAACAAGCCCGCTCCTGCCTGGCCGAAAAAACCGTCTGCTCTTCCCGCGCCGACGGACGGCCCTAGAGATCACTCAGCAGCCCCCCGCCAACATCCAGACACATGCCCCTCCTTGGCCTGTAGACACAGGATTTTGTAGAGGAAGTGTAGTCCCGACTGCGATAGTCCGACCCCCTCTCGCCAATCCGCTGCCCCTCGCGCCTGCGCTCTCAGGATCAACGCCGAGGCCGGGCAGGGCGATTGCACGGGTTCCTCCGATGGAGCTAGGCGGATTCGAACCGCCGACCTCCTGGGTGCGATCTAGGTTCCTGGCTACTCGCCTTACGCGCGAATCCCGCATGAGGAGCGGGTTTGCGCCGCTCGCGATTCGCCGCCGACCGAGTCCGATATGCGCGGATATGCGGCGATTGTCGGGGTGTTCAGGCAGAAACGCGGATTTCTGCCTGATCGGGCAAGTCTGAGTTCAAGCTAGTCATACAAGCAGCGGAGACATTCCGGCGGAGCAGCACCGTCGAGCCCGAGCTCGATTGCGTTCGAGTCGCTGATGGGGTCCTCAGGGAACTAAAGGAGCGTCCGGAGTGGGGTTGAAGATGGGTAGATGGCGAGTTCGCGCCACGTCTCGGGTCTGGTCGAGCAGCGTCGGTGGAGGTACCCGAAACCCGGATTTGCAGGCCTCCGGGTAGCCTTTCCGGCTCCAATGTCTCGACAAGGGATGCCGCCATCAGCGACACTGGGAGGAGCCGCATGAGTGACAAGCAGTCGATCCCGGACTTCGAAGACTTCGCCAAGGCGAAGAAGATGCCGAAGCCCGAACGCGTCTCGGGTGGGGGCTCGAGGGCCGTCTACTACAGGAACCCTGATCGAGTTCAGGTCATCCGCGGCAAAGACGTGAACGGCTCGCGCTCGCCGCGACCCTCGGCCTGACCCTGGCGGTCGAGCCAACCCGCCACCTGCCCTGGACCGCTGATGTTGCCCTGCGACGATCGCTCCTGCGATCTCACTGAGACTGGCCGTCGTGCCGCCGCCTTCGTGCTGCCCGGGGCTGACTGGGTCCACCGCCGGGTGCAGCGGATCTCCTTCGAGGAGGTCGGTCTGCAGCGGATGCAACTGAGCGTCGATTTCACCGTGCCCGAGGGGAGCATCGGCACGCACTTACCGATCTCCGTCTTACCCAAGTGGCCGCCGCTCTACCGCTTCGACTTCCAAGACGCCGCCGGCGAGTCGGTGCCGCTCCTGACCACCGAGCAAAACGGCGAGGCTGACGAGGCGCTGCTTCGTTCGCTGGTCACAGCAGTCAGCCCCGCAACCTTGAAGGACCCCGTCGCAGAGAAGGCCATCAAGAGCCTCACCTGCGGACCCGAGACCGACCTCTCGCCGAGCTTCGAAGACTTGGTCGATCGCCTCTCGGTCTCCGATTACGACGATCAGGCGGAACGGTTAGTCGAGATCGCCGCCCTGCTTACCGATACGACCTTGCTGTGGTTCCCGGTTGATGATCTGCGGGCGGGCCAGCGAACTGTCGTCAAGATCGAGTACCTGATCCGCGACGAGCCCGCCCATAAGCTCTGGCGCAAGGTGGCGCGCTCGCTCTCCTGGCATCAGCCCGCAAGCTATATCCGCCTCTGGCACGCTGGCGCCGACGCCAACTATCACGTCGACGTCGAGACTCCGCCAACGCTGATCACCCGCGAGGCCGAAGTTGGTTACTACCGCTACATCCCGGCCTGGGCGGATGAGGAGGCGGTGCTCGCCAAGGATGAGGAGATTTCAGCTCGCGCCGAGGAGCGCGGCCTGCGCCCCGATCAGTTTCTCGACTTCTCCGGCCGACTCGCGCATCTGTATGTAACGGGCCGTCGGCCGCTCGCCGCCGACCTGAAACTGCGTTTCGCGCCGACGCGTACCGGCGTCGTCCTCTCCTCGTTCCTGGCGGCGCTGATGATCTCGATCCTGGTCAGCATTCTCTACTGCTGGCGGGAGTGGGCCGCTGAGGCCGACCGGATTGAAGCCTCGGTTGCGATCCTCATCCTGGTCCCCGCGTTGATCGGCTACCTGGTCGTCCGCAGCACCGACCACCCGATGATCCGCGCCCACATCGTCGGCCTCCAGTTGGTCTCTCTCGCGGCCGCGGCCGTGCCCTTGGCGATGGCGGTGACGCTGATCCGATACGCCGGGGAACCGCACTGCCTAGAAGTGATCTGGTGCTGGTTGTTGGTTGCCTCCTGGACTTTCGTCGCGATCCTCGGTGGCGGCCTCCTTGGGGCCGGCACGCCCCTGCGACCGGGTGACCCGGACGAGCACGATCACTAGCCCTATCGTCGGCTGACCCCGTCCATTTGCAGCCTTACGGCGGTCTCCTGAGCACAAAGCCGGCTCCCACGGCGCCCCGGATAGAAACGATGCGGGCGCCGGCAATCCCTGGAATCGTGCGGGATTTCGGCCGCGCGGGCGGGGCGCCGGAAACACTTACTTACCTCAGGGAAGCAGCCACCGTCGCCTCGGCGAGCTCCCGCACCTCAAGCCGCCCGAGGCTCCCATCGCGCCACTGCATCATCCGGAGCTGCCAGCGACCGGCGCTCCCTCGGTACCAGGGCTTCGCTGCGATCGCGTAGAGAGGTTCTGGCGCACGGAAGGCGTCATCGGCGGCGATCGCAGCAACCGTCTTTAGGTCCTGGGGGCTCGGCTTCGGATTGCCCAGCGGATGCGTGTGCCAGTCGCCCAAATAGGCGACGCGACGACCGCTATCGCGGTAAAGACGTTCCCCTTCGCGCTGTTGCCACTCCCCGTCAGGTTCGAAGCTGCGGTATCCGTGGCGAGCAAGTGGCCCGGGCCCAAGGACGTGGGCTACCACGGTGTCCTCGTCGTCCCGCCAGCCCAGCAGCGCGCCGCCGGTCTCCCGGCGCGGCCAGGCTCGGGCCTCGGTCAGAAGATCACCTAGCGCCCGCTCACCGATCCAACAGCTACCCGGCAGCTCTCGCAATCTCCGCCTCCTGCAAGGCTCTCAGTGATGACGCGCGGTACCTCCAGGTCGTCGGCCTCACGCCGGAAGTTGAGGACCGCATGGTCCCAGGTGCTGTCGGGATAGCCGCCTGCCGGTTGCAAGGTCTGCACCGCCAGTCGGGTCGCAACAGCCGAGGCCTCCGCGGCGTCGAACCCGGCGCCGGCGGTGGTCGGCTGGCTGCAGCCTTCGGCCACCACCTGCTCGGGCGGCCCCGCCTCGGCACTTGCGAGCTCTCCCCGCCGTTGCAATGCGACGAAGCAGTTCCAGCACATCGTCTGGTCGGGGCGGATCCGCGCGATCTCCGCGCCCCAGAATCCCTCGCTCATCCAGGCGCTGAGGAGGGGCTTCCCGCTCTCCTCAGCGAGGCGGGCGAGGAGTTTCGCGAGCTGGTGGCTGCCGCTGGCGTCGATGACGAGGTCGGCTGCCCTAACCCCTCCCTCAAGCGTCTGCAGCGAGCTCTGCCCCGACCACTCGACCGCGCCGAGCTGCACTTCGGTTGCGGTCGCCGTGCAGAACGGGTTCGCCCGGCGCGCTGCCAGGGCCAGTGCGCGTGCCTTTGCCGTGCCGGCGTAGTCGAGGCCCAGTCGGTGGCGCATTAGGTTTCCTAATTCCAGCATGTCGTAGTCGACTATCTCGAGGTGACCCAGCCCGGCCTTCGCCAGCTCGACGGCGATGTCCCCCCCGAGGGTTCCTGCCCCCACCACAAGCACCCGCCGCGACTCCAGGCCAGCAAGCTCCGGCGCTCGTCGGCCACGCTCGGTTCTGGAGAGCGACTGCGCCCGCAATAACGCGACCACCTTCTGCTCGGGCCGTCGCTCGACCAGGAGGAAAAGATAGCCGTCGTGCAGTTCGCCCGTTTCGGGACCCTCCTCCGGAAAGACGAGGGCGCAAAGCTCCAAGCGCGGCGGCTGCTTGACCCGCTTCGAGTTCGCCAACCGAGCCGGCAGCTCAGCGGCCAGGAGACCGGGGCGCTCGTCGGTGAGCCAGCGCGCGACCTCGGCGCCGCTGGGCCCCGGCGGAGGAGACGACAGGCGCAGCCATGGCACCGGGATTTCCTCGCCGGCTGAGAAGAGCCCCGCTAGGTGGTCGGAGAGCGGGCGCCCGTCGCACTCGGTGACCACGAACATGTGCGGTGCGCAGCGGCGGACCCGCAACATTCCCTGATCGCCATTCCCAGGCCTAACTTCCTCGGCGAGCATCACGGACGCATCGTTGGCTGCCTCGAAGTAGCGGCTCACCGGCTCGGGCGTCGGTGCCTCGCCGGCGCGAACAGCGTCTGGTCCTGCCTCGGTGTCCCGGAAGAGCGCCGCCAAGCGCTCGGCTATGAGGTCAGCGGCACCCCAGCTGCCTGCCGGCCAGTCGTCAAGCGGGCGCTCCAGCAGGCAAAAATTGCCCCCGAAGAGGTGCTGGTGGCGATCCATCAGCCCAGGAGGCCCGAAGACGAGCGGCGGCAACTCCGGGTACTCGCTCGGGTAGCGCACCTCGATCGCCACCGGCTCACCGCGGAAGCGCGCCTGACAGCAGACGAGTAGCCGGCCAGCCGCCCGCGCCTCGAGGTCGACCTCAACCTCGATGCCGCGGGTGGCGAAGCGGTCGAGCTCCCACTCGAGTAGCTCCGGCCAGCGCTCGAACCAGGTGTCGCCCTCCTCGGTCAAGCGTGGCGGCGGGGACGGCCGTGGTCGGGAGGCTGGGGCGGGCCGGGTTTCGGCTTCGGCGGACCGGGGGGGTCGGGGTGTCCACCATGGCCAGGTGGGTCCGGATTACCTCCGTGGCCGGGGGGATCTGGGTGTTGCCCATGCTCCTTCCTCTCGTCGGCGCCATGCGAGTCTGCTGATGCTTTGTCGCTCATCTACGTCTCCTTTACGCACTGCGTGCGCGCGTCGAATCTCTTTCACCATCTACTCCGTGCCACGCCCACTCGATTCGGACATCCGCTCCATGTCCGAAAATGCCGTTCCCGCGACGGAGAAGAGGAAGATGGCATCGACGGCGTTCAAAGAGCCGGACTGGGAAGAGCTGCGAAAGCGGCTCCTCGCACGAGCGGCGACGGGGATGCTCCGGCCCGACGCCGAGGATGTCACGCAGGAGGCGCTGTTGCGGGTGCTTCGGGATCGGCGGCCAAGCCCGCTGCCGGTTCGCCAGAGGGCGTTCCGCAAGCTGAAAGACGTTCGGGCGGAGCGCTTCCGCGACCCGCGCCGACGCGCCGACGCCGAGGTGGTCTCCCTAGCGGAGTTGCGGGAGGCTCGGGGGCGTGAGGATGCCGCCCTCGCGCTTGTCGAGCTCGAGGCGTCACTCGAGCAGGCGATGGACCCGGACGTTCTCGCCTACGCGCGGCAGAAAGCCCTCGGCCATACTGACGCCGATATAGCAGCGGCGCTCTCCTGGTCGCCACAGCGCGTCGAAGCCGCCAGCCGAAGGCTGCGCCGCAATCGATCTTCGCTCGATGAGCAGATTTTCCGGTCCGGCAGCTAGGAGGAGGAGAATGGTTCAGGATTGCATCGCTGCACGAAGCACCGAGGAGGCTCTATCGCCTGAGCGGGTACTTGAGGCGGCCATCACTGTTTGGAGCCTGCTTGAGGCAACGGAGGAGGTTCCGGCAACGCCTGCCCAACGCGAGGGCCGAGCCTCCGCTCGGCGCCGGTTCCAGACCATGATCGCGGAGCTGGGTCTGAGCGAACAGGAGCTAGCAAAACGTTTGCAGGGCGATGAGCTCTCTTCGCACGCCGGAGGCGGACCGTTATCCCTCCTCCCCGATCTACAGGCAGATCCCTGAGGCGACAGCCGGGCAGCTGGTTCGGTGTTCCCTTGTGATGCCGTGTATAGACGTCTAGCTCTGGCCGCCGACTAAGCGACCGGAATCAAGGGCAATCGCCGCACATATGGCCCCATCAGGCAGTTTCTGCCTGATGGGGAGCGGAATTTGGGTCTCAGTTCAAACGATTCCCCGAACCCGATCTTGCGACGTGCAGGGGTTCTGCTGAATGGAGCTAGGCGGATTCGAACCGCCGACCTCCTGGGTGCGATCCAGGCGCTCTGCCAGCTGAGCTATAGCCCCGGGCTTTGCGGGTGGGAAGTTGCTCCCAGTTCCGCGCAAACGACAGGATAACCGCATAGTCTTTGGCAGCCTCCTCCGCGGAGATGGCGAGCATGAGCATTCTCGACGACGCAATCCGAGAGCACCTGGAGCTGAAGCGCGCCCATGGCGCGGATGAGGCTGAGGTCAAACGGCTGGAGGACGAGGCCTTCGGGCCTCCCGGCCGGCCGGAGGAGCCCGATCCGCTGGCGGAGGCGCCGACCGCGTTCATGGCCACGCCCGAGGCGGAGGCGGCGAGCGAGGCTCCCGACGCCGAGGGCCGCCGGATCAACATCGCCGACCTGCAGGAGCCGCCCCCGCCGGAGGCCGCGGAGGAGGGGAAGCCGCTCGTCCCCGCCGAGGACGCGATCCAGGCCGCCGCGCCGGCCGAGGAGGAGCCGGCCGCCGAACACGAGGCGATCGCCGAGGCGCCCGACGCCAGCCACTCCACCGAGGAGCGGCACGCGATCGCCGACCAGCCGACCGAATTCTTCGACGTCGCGGCGGAGATGGGGACCGAGGACGCTCCCCCCGCCGAGGCACCCAGCCCCTCCGACGAGGAGATCGCCGACGTCGAGGCCGCCGAGCCGAAGCTGGCGCCCCTCGAACCGCCGACCGAGATCCACGCCTCCCGGGCCGAGGCGCCCGCCGACCTCCCCGAGGAGGAGGAAGAGGACGAGGAGTTCTGGAGCGAGCAGCGCCTCTCCGACGAGCTCGACCAGGCGCTCGAGGCGCCGCTGGAAGAGGACGAGGAGCCGCTGGCCGAAGCGCCCCGTGCCGAGGAGCCGATCTCCGAGGAGTACGAGCGCCCCGAGGCGCAGGCGGAGCCCGCCGCCGATCCCGCCGGCCCTGCCGAGCCCGAGCAGCAGGTCGACTACGACCCCGACACCGGCCATGAGGACGTGCTCGAGGACACCCCCGACTTCCTCGAGGACGCCCCCGAGGACGACGAGCTCTGGTTCGAGCAGAAGCCCCCGAAGGACTTCGACTTCGACGACTAGCGGCGTGCATATGATCGCCCCATGCGATCACTGCGCTCCGTCTCCGCCGCCCTGCTCATCGCCCTCCTGGGGCTTGCCTTCGGTGCAACCGGCGCCGGCGCCGCCCCCGGCGCCTACCGGATCATCATCGTGCAGGCGAACTGCGAACCGCCGACCGAATTCCAGGCGCAGTTGAAAGCGTTCCCCGACGTCGCCGCCGCCGACATCTTCGACGCCTGCGTGGCGACCCCGACGCTGGCGCAGCTGACCCCTTACGACATGGTCGTCACCATGGACAACAGCGGCTATGAAGACCCGGTGGCGATCGGCAACGTCCTCGCCGACTACATCGACGCCGGCGGCGTCCTCTTCCAATACGCCTATGACACCGAAGTCGGTCTTGCGCCGCAGGGCCGTTTGGCCGATGGGGGGTACACGCCCTTCATCCCGGGGGACAATCCCAACAAAGATGTGACGCTGGGGGAGTTCAACGCGGCGAGCCCCTTGATGCAGGGCGTGACCGCGCTGGCGACTGCGGACAACACCGAGGCGGAACTGGCGCCGGGAGCGACGCTGGTGGCGAAATGGTCAGACGGCCGCAGCCTCGTCGCCTTCAAGGGTCGAGTCGCTTCCGCGACCGCCTTCGTCGGCAACGAAACGGAATGGAGCGGCGATTTCGGCCGCCTCACGGTGAACTGGGTCCGCTGGGTCGGCCCTCACTTCCTGTCGGTGACCAATTCGGGCGGCGGCACTGTGGTCGGCAGCGCCGGCGGCATCGATTGCGGCGCGGTCTGCTCGGCGGCGCTGCCCAACGGCACCGCGGTCAGCCTCACCGCGACGCCCAAACGGGGCTTTGCCTTCGCCGGCTTCAGCGGCGCCTGCGCCGGCTCCGCCTGCGCGCTGACGCTCGACGCCGACAAGGCGGTGACGGCGAGCTTCACGACCTTTGCCCCGGCCAAAAAAGTGAAGTTGAACCGCAAAAAGGGGACCGCGACGCTGACGGTGAAAGTCGGTGGCCCCGGCAAGCTGACGCTGACCGGCAAGAAGACGAAACGCCAGACGAAGACCGTCAAAGTCGCCGGCAAGGCGAAGTTGCTGATCAAGGCCAAGGGAAAATCCCTGAAAGCCCTCCCCAGCAGCGGCAAGGCGAAGGTGAAAATCAAGGTCGCCTACACGCCAACCGGCGGCGGTACCTCCACCTTCACCAAGTCAGTGACGTTGCGGTTGAACAACTAGCTTGAACTAGACCCAGGCATAAAGAATTCGCAGAGTTGGCGCACTTTCGCGCGCCATAGGTGAATGTTTTTGTCGTAGGCTCGGGGGCGTGGCTCCTCTGAAGACGAAAGGTGACCTCGCCGAGTTGATGGTCGCGGCCGACCTTGCTAGTCGAGGCTGCCGAATCTCGATTCCTTTCGGAGAGGACTGCGACTACGACCTCATCGCGGACTTCGAGGGACGACTTCACCGCGTACAGGTCAAGTACACGAGATCGAACGGGCAGATCGTCGTCATCCGATGCAGGTCGCATTCGCTGACCAAAGGGAAGGTCCGCGCGACGAAGCTCTATACGTCGGCGACGATCGACTGGATAGCCGCTTTCGACGCAACGACGGAACGCTGCTTCTACTGCCCCTCCTGGGAGCTTGGAGTAGATGGTCGGAACCTCTTTCATCTAAGGCTCCAACCGGCAAGGAACAACCAGCGCGTGGGAATTCGAAACGCTGAGGACTACACCGAACCTGACTTCAGTGCGGATCCTGGAGTGGAGCCAGCCGGAATCGAACCGGCGACCTCGTCGGTGCAAGCGACGCGCTCTGCCAGCTGAGCTATGGCCCCGTCAACTCAGATTGTAGGGACCCTGAACTGGTCCGCGGGCTCTACCTTTTCTTCTTCTTCGCGACCGTGAACCGGATGGTCTTCGTCGCCGTGTTGCCGGCGGCGTCGGTTGCGGTCATCGTCAGGCGGTAGGTGCCCGGCTTCAGCTTCTTGCCGTTCGGCAGGGTCGCCTTGTTCGGGCCGGGGGCGCCGGGGCCGCTGAAGACGGCGCCGATCTTCTTGAACCGCGGGCACCGTTTCCTGGTCTTGTTCTGCGGCGTCTGCTTTACGCACTTGCGGCCTACCTTGCGGCCCGGCAGCTTCTTCTCCAGCTTGAAGGTGACCGTCGCCGCCTCGGAGAGGTTGTAGAGGATCTTGCCGCCGGCGACCTTCAGGCCCTTGATGCCCGGGGCGCTGGTGTCGCACGGGCCCTGCGTCGTCTTCTGCGATGCGCACTGGTCCTGGGTCTCGTCGCCGGACCCGTCGCCGTCGGCGTCGGGCTCGATCGTCGCCGCGACCAGCAGCTCGCCGGTCGGTTCGGTCGAGCCGCGGGCGCCGCTGCCGTCGACCAGCGGCGGCGAGTAGACGTAGCTGAACTTGTCGCCGCTGTCGTTGACCGTCGCCTGCACGTATTTGCCGGCGTCGATCGCCAGGTGCTGGCCTTTCTTCACCGGCAGGCGGCCGGCGAACTCCTGGATCGGCGCTTCCAGCGCGTCTTCGTTGACCGCGAGCGTCACCGTCGGGCCGCTGCCGACTGCGGTGGCCAGCGCGGTGCTGTCGTCGCCGGCGTCACGGGTGATGTCGGCCACCCGGAAGGTCACCTGCTGCGCTTCGGTAGTGACGTAGGCGCGGATGCGGAACTTGGTGATCACGCCGTCGACCGGGGCGCCGCCCGCGTAGGGGTCGCCGTTGGGGTCGCTCGGGTGGATGAAGGAGACGATCGTGCAGGTGCCGTCGAAGGTCGCGCACTCCCCGGAGTTGGCCGGGTCGTGGTTGAGCCGGCTGCCGAAGGTCGTCGCCGCCTGCGCCAGCGCCGGCACGATCAGCATCGCCGCGGTGGCGGCGAGGACGAGGATGGTGAGGCGCCTCTTCAGGTGTGACATCGGGTCCTTTCGGTCTCGGGTGCTGCTCAGTCGTTGACGATGGTGAAGCTCGGGCCGTTCTTCTTGGCCGCGTTGCCGGCGGCGTCGCGCGCCCGCACGACGACGCGGTAGGTCCCGGCCGCCAGGCTCTTGGCGCGGCTCAGCCGGCCCTGGAACTTGACCCTGTTGGCCCCCGCCTTGCCGGCGAAGGGCGAAAGCTGCCCGGCGGCGACGTAGCGGACGCAGGCCTTGCGGTCGCGGTTCGCCGCCGTCGGCTTCGCGCACTTGCCGCCGACCCGGCGCCCCGGCTGGGCGCGCTGGAAGACGACGGTGGAGCGGGCGGCCTCGCTGAGGCGGAAGGAGATCGTCGTCCCGACCGGCAGCCGGGCGACGCTGGCCAGCTTGCCGCCGGCGAGCCAGCGCTTAGCCGAGACCTTGACGTTGGTGATCTTCGGCGCCGTCTTGTCGCCGCCGCCCTGTTCCTGGCCGACCTGGATCGTCACCGTCGCCGGCTTCGCGTCGGAGACGGAGTCGCTGCCGGTATAGGTGAAGGTGTCGGTTCCCTTGAAGTCCTTGTTCGGCGTGTAGATCACCTTGCGGTCGGAGAGCCCGCTGAGGGTGCCGTGCGCCGGCGGCGTCACGACTTCGAGGAAGGAGTCATCGATGCTTTCCGGGTGCGGCGCTTCTTTGCCGGCGCCGTTGTCGGGATCGGTGCAGCCGAACTGGACGCTGACGAAGCCGTTGACCGGGATCGAGGCTTTGCGGTCCTCGCAGGTCGGGGGGAAGTTGGTCGCCCAGTCGGCGTTGCCGTCGAAGTGTTCGGCCGCCTTCCAGGACGAGGGCACCTGGAAGGTTTCCCCGCTGAGGTTCTTTTCGGCGAGGTCCCCGGCGCCGAAGACCCCGAGCGTGTAGATGATGTGCTGCCCGTCCGGGGACCAGACGCAGTTGATGTTCCCCGAGGCGGAGGTCGCGAACGGCGTGACCAGGCCGCCGCTGACCGGCACCAGGTAGGTGTCGGCTTCGGAGCTCATCGGGCCGCGGGTGAAGCAGAGCGTTTTCCCGTCCGGGGACAGCGACGGCTGCCACTCGTCTTCTTCGGTCGCCAGGATCGGGGTTTCGGCGCCTCCCAGGGTGACCGGGCTCTTCTTGTAGAGGTCCCGCTTCGTCCCGGTGTTGAACGGGGGAACGCCGCGGTCGTAGTAGAGCGTGTTCCCGTCCGGGCTCCAGACCGGCCGCTCCTCGGTGATTCCCACCGTGTTCGTCAGCTGCACCGGTTCGGACCCGGCTGCCAGGCTCTTGACCCAGAGGTCCCCTTTCGCTCCGTAGGCGATCGCGCTGCCGTCGGGGGACCAGCTGGGCCGATCCTGCGATTCCGCCGCCGGGACAAATTCGGTCTGGCTGCCGTCCCGCAGATCCAGGATCCAGATCGCGTAGCTCGTTCCCGATCCGGCCGCGTAGGCGATCCTGGTGTGGTCGGGAGACCAGTTCGGCTGCCGGTGGCGCACTTCCGCCCCCGCCGGGAGCGTCGTCACCTGGACCGCCGTCCCCGACGGGTAGTCGGCCACGTAGATCCGCGCCGCTTTGTCGCCGGTGTTGGGCGCCGAGACGCCTTCGCCCGCCCGCCCGCTGGTAAAGGCGATCTTCCCGGGGGGGCCGGGGATGAAGGTGGCGGAGGCGACAGCCGGCAACGCACCGAGAAGGACGAGGACGAGGCTGCCGATCGTCAGCAATCGGCGGGACACAGGCTCAACCTATCTACCTTCGCCGGGAAAAGGCAAGGTTCTCCGAGCGGCAGTGGACGAAGCTAGGAGGCGAGCAGGCTCTCGGCGCGGTGCGCCTCGGGCAGGTTCTGGTCGGCGTGGTAGCTGGAGCGGACCAGCGGCCCGGCGGCGACCGACTCGAAGCCGAGCTCGTAGGCGGCCTGCTCCAGCGCCGCGAACTCGTCCGGGTGCCAGTAGCGGACCACCGGCAGGTGGTTCTCGGTCGGCCGCAGGTACTGGCCGACGGTGAGGACCTGGACCTCGTGCTCGCGCAGGAGGCCGAAGGTCTCGACCATCTCCTCGAAGGTCTCGCCGAGCCCGACCATCAGCCCCGACTTGGTCACCACGTCGGTGCCGCCCATCTCCTTCGCCATCCGCAGCACCCGCGCCGAGCGCAGGAACTCCGAGCCGCGCCGCGCCAGCGGGTAGAGCCGCGGCACCGTCTCGACGTTGTGGTTGAAGACGTCGGGCCGCTCGTGGACGACCTTCGCCAGCGGCATCTCCTGGCCGCGGAAGTCGGGGGTGAGGATCTCGACCTTGCAGCCCGGCGCCAGCATCCGGATCGAGCGGATCACGCCGACGAAGGCGCTGGCGCCGTAGTCGGGCAGATCGTCGCGGTCGACCGAGGTGACGACGGCGTGGCGCAGCCCCATCGCCTTCACCTGGTTGGCGACGCGCAGCGGCTCCAGCGGGTCGTTCCAGGTGGGCTTGCCGGTCTGCACGTTGCAGAACCCGCAGCGCCGGGTGCAGACGTCGCCGAGGATCATGAAGGTCGCGGTGCCGCGCTCCCAGCACTCGCCGACGTTCGGGCAGTTGGCCTCCTCGCAGACGGTGTGGAGGTTGTCGGAGCCGATCTTCTCCTTCAGCCGCCGGTAGTTGGGGCCTCCAGGCGCCGGCACCTTCAGCCACGGCGGCTTGCGGGCGCGACGGAAGGGGACGGTGCCCTCGGCCTCGGCGGCGGTCCCGCCCGGCTTGGCGCGGGACCGGGTGACGTGGATGCGGTCGGTGCTGGACACCGACGCCTACGTTAGCTGAGCGGCTTCACCCGCCAGCCGAAGCGGGCGGGGGTCGGATCGACGTTGCCGAAGCGGTCGATCGCGCGCACTTTGAAGACGTGCTTGCCGGGCTTGACGCTGCGCTTGAAGGGGTTGGCGCAGGCGCGCCACTTCTTCTTGTCGAGCCTGCACTGGAAGCTGGACTGTGGCTCGCTGGAGGCGAAGCGGAACTTCGCCTTGGTCTTGTAGGTGTTGCGCGGCGGACCGCTGACGATGCGGGTGTTGGGCGCGGTCCTGTCGGCCGGCGTTTCGGTTATCCGCACCGGCTCGGGTCCCGGCGCCGGCGGCGCCTGCAGCTCGAAGGCGCCGATGTCGGCACCGTCGCCGCCTTCGGCGTCGGAGATCGCCGGGAAGTTGCTGGGACGGGTCAGGCCGCGCTGGTCGCTGGTGAGCCCGAATGAGGTGCCGCGGTCGACGGCGGGGCTGTCCGCTTGGAGCGGGTGCGTCGGGGTCGGGCCGCCGTTGTCCCCCAGCGGTTCCAGGCCGGCGACCACGCCGGAGAGGTCGCTCGATTTGCCGAAGCCGCAGCTGTCGTCTTCGTCGAGGTTGAAGCCGGCGGAGGTGTATTCCCCCAGCAGGCTGGCGCCGCAGCTATCGCTGCCGCCGATGGGATCGGCGACGATCGTGGCGCCCGCGGTGACGCCTTCGGTGGTGTAGACGTTGGCACCGAGAGCGCTGAAGGCGGAACCGTTGTCTTCGGCTTCGGCCGAGTTACCGGTGACGGTGGACCCGGTGAGCGCGACACGGAAGGTGTATAGACCGCCTCCCCTGGTGATGGTGGAGGGGTTTCCTTCGTAGGCGTGGGCCGAGTTGCCGCTGATCGTGCTCTCCACGATTTTGGCGGGAGGCCCCGCCAGCAACAGGCCGCCACCCTCCGCGTACGATTCCCCGCCTTCTTCGGCAAACGATTCGATGCGGTTTTCGCTGATGGTGCTGCGTTCGATCGTCGTCACGCCGTAGGCCTCGATCCCACCTCCCGAAGCGATGGTGATTTCCCCGCTCCCCCGCGCGATTGAGGCATTTCCGGAGACGACGGATTCGCGAACCGTCAGCGGCCCGTAGCTGCGGATTCCGCCGCCCATCGCAAGGGTGGAGCCGGTGGTTTCTTTGAACGCTTCGTTGCCGGTGACCGCGACGCGGTTCAGGGTCAGGGTGCCGTCTTCGTTGAAGAACCCCGCCCCATAGATGTCCTTGCCGCCGCTGACGGTGAGGCCGCTAAAGGTCGCGTCGCCGCCGGACAGCCAGAAGATGCGGAAGGGCGTCGAGCCGGTGCGTTCGACGGTGAGAGAGTCGGCCCCCGGCCCGGTGACGGTTATGTCTTCGGCAATCGGCGGCAGCGCGCTTCCCAGTTCGATCGTCCCGGTCACTTCGATCGGGATCGTGTCCGGCTCGAGGAAGCTGAGGTTGGCTTCTTCGATCGAGGCGCGCAACGTGCCTTTGGTTTTCGTGTCGGCGGTGCTGGTCACCGGGAAGGAGAGCGCCGAGGCCGAGCCTGCCGGCAGGCAGGCGGCGACCAGCGCAAGCACTCCCGCGAGTCGGATCAGACGAGACATCCCCGCGGCAGCTTAAGCGGCGACGTCGGCGCCGGCAACAGGCTCGCGATCGAAGACGGACGCATAGGCGGCGACCAGCGCGTCGGCGAAGGCGTCGAGGTCCTGCTCGGCGCCGAGCTCGCGCGAGAGCGAGGTCATCCTCACGCCCTCGATCCCGCACGGCACCACCCACTCGAACGGCTGCAGGTCGTTGTTGACGTTGACCGCCAGCCCGTGGGTGGTGACGCCGCGGCTGACGTGAAGCCCGATCGAGCCGATCTTGCGGGTGCCGACCCAGATGCCGGTCAGGCCCTCAATCGGCCCGGCGCGCACGCCCGCCTCGGCCAGCGCCGCGACCGCCACCCGCTCCAGCCCGCGGACGTACTCGTGGACGTCGTCGCCGTAGCCGCGCAGGTCGACGATCGGGTAGGCGACCAGCTGGCCGGGCCCGTGGTAGGTGACGAGGCCGCCGCGGTCGGTGTCGCGAACTTCGATCCCCTGGGCTTCGTACCAGGAGGCCCCCATCGGCAGCTCCTCCGGCTGCGAGCGGCGGCCGCGGGTGTAGACGGGCGGGTGCTCCAGCAGCAGCAGGACGTCGCCGATCTCGCCGCGCTGGCGCCGCCCGGCGAGCCGGTGCTGCAGATCGCGCGCCTCCTCATAAGGGACGAGGCCCAGGCGTGTGACGAGGATCTCACGGCTCATTCACGAATCGTTGCAGTGGGGAGGGCTCGGTGAAACCCCCACGCACGCCTGGCGGCGGCGGACACTGCGCGGTGCGGCGTCCTCAGTCGGCCAAATAGCTCTGCTATTCGGCCTCCCTGCGTCCTTGCCCCGCTTGGTCCGGCGCTCGCCAGCCGTACACGCGGGTTTCACCAATCCCTCCTAGCCGCCCCTATCCTTAAGGGCGCCGACCATGGTCCAGTCCAAGCCGCTTCGACCCGATTGGCTTCCGGCGGTGGCGCTCTCCTCGGCGCTGGCGCTGTTGATGCTGCTGTGGAGCCCGCCCGTCGGGGACCTCGCCGCGCAGGTTTTCCGCACCGAGCTCTTCCAGCGCGCCGGCCTCGCGATCTGGAACGGCAGCTGGTACGGCGGCCACTACACCCTCACCTACAGCGTCCTCTTCCCGCCGCTGGCGGCGCTGCTGGGTCCGAAGGTCGTCGGGATGGGCTCCGTCGTCGCCTCCTCCTACCTCTTCGACCGCCTCGTCCGCGACCGCTGGGGGGTCGAGGCGCGCTGGGCGACGCTCTGGTTCGCGGCCGGCGTCGTCACCCTGCTCGCCGACGGCCAGCTGACCTTCGCCCTCGGCGTCGCCTTCGGCCTGGCGTCGTTGCGCTGCCTGCAGCTCGGCCGCGCGCCGCTGGCGCTCGCCGCCGCCGCGGCTTGCCCGCTGGCGAGCCCGGTCGCCGGCGCCTTCCTCGCCGGCGTCGTCCTCGCCGGGGCGATCGAACCGGGCCGCCGCCTCAGCCGCCTCGCGCTCGCCGCCGGGGCGATCTCGCTGGGGCTGGTGCTGGCGCCGAACCTCGCCTTCCCCGAAGCCGGCCACTTCCCCTTCGTCTTCTCCTCCTACGTCGCGATCCCGCTCTGGTGCGCCGGGGCGCTGGTCCTCACCCAAGGGGTGCGCGACGAGGAGCGCCAGCTGCGGCGGGTGCTGGTCGCCTACCTGCTCGCCTCGACCCTGCTCTGGCTGGTGCCGAACGCGATGGGCGGCAACGCGGTGCGGCTCGGCGCCCTCTTCGGCGGCCCGGTGCTGGCCGCGGTCCTGCTCTCGCGCCGGCCGCGGCCGACCGTCCCCGCCTGGATCTTCGCCCCGCTCCTGGTCCTGGCGATCGCCGGCAGCCTCTACTGGCAGCTGACCGCGAGCGTCGCCCAGATCGCCCGCTCGGTCGGCGACCCCTCGACCGCCTCGGCCTACTTCCACCCGGTCGTCCACTGGCTGCGCGAGCACGAAGCGGAGGGCAAGCGGATCGAGGTGCCGCCGACGGCGAACCACTGGGAGGCCGCCTACATGGCGCCGAAGTTCGAGCTCGCCCGCGGCTGGCTGCGCCAGCTCGACACCACCCGCGACGACATCTTCTATGACGACAAGGCCCTGACCGCCGCCAGTTACGGCCAGTGGTTGCGCGCCAACGCGATCTCCTACGTGGCCCTGCCCGACGCCCCGCTCGACTACTCCTCCCAGGTCGAGCGCCGGTTGGTCCTCGGCGACCCCTCCTACCTGAAGCCGCGCTTCGCCAGCGAACACTGGCGGATTTACGAGGTGCGCGACCCCAAGCCGCTGGTCGCCCCCCTCGGCGGCGCCGAAGCGGAGACGCTCTGGTTCGGCCGCCAGGGCTTCGCCCTCGACGTCAAGCGACCGGGCAAGTTCCTCGTCCGCGTCAGCTTCACTCCGTACTGGTCGATCGCCCGCGGCGCCGGCTGCATCCTCCACCACGGCGACTGGACCGTTGCCCGCGCCAGCCACCCCGGAGTCTTCCGCGTCGCCGCGGACTTCTCGGTCGGCCGGGCGTGGAATGCGGCGACGGGCGCGAACAAGACCTGCTGAACTGGTACCGGCCCAGCTAGAGGGCGGACTTCACTCGCTCGCTTCGCTGACCCGCCGTACTCGCCGGCCTCTTTTCGGCGGTTTCGCAACTTTTTTCCGTGCCGCCGCAGGTTTTTTCCGGCCGCTGGGTTTCCTCTGGGCGACGGGTTCCTCCTCGGTCCGGGAGTCCGCGAGCGATTCCGCGACTTCCGCCGCCGCGGAGGCGACCCTGCTGGAGGTGTTGGCGGTCGCCTTGATCCCGAGATAGGCCGTAACCACAGTCGAGACGATCCCGAAGGCGGCGGTCGTGATGGCGACGGTGGCTTCGCCGTTTTTCGAGACCGGGAGGAGGGTCACGGTGACGAGAGTGAGCGCCACCACGGCGATGATGCCTGCAACCACGGCAACGAGGCCGGTGACGATCCGCATGAGCTCGGCGCTTCCCTCTCCTTCAGCATCTTCGGCGCCCGGACCGACGGTTTCTATGGCGACTGCGATCACGACGATCGCGGCGCCGCCGAGGAGCACCAGGCCGAGCGCCTTCACGTCGAGCACCCCGCTCGACTCGTTCACCGCGAAGGCCAGAACCGCGCCGGCGAAAGCCGCTACTCCCGCCCCGATCAGTAGGCGTTTGCTGGTCTGGCTCATGCGCGTGACCTTCCCAGAGGAAATCTGACTACAAAGCAGTTCTTTATAAAAAGTCAGATTTTACGGTTGAGAGGTACCGAAAAAGCTGCGAACGGAAGCCTTAGCTCGCGCCCTCTAGCGCCGCCAGCGCCGCGCTGACCACATGCTCCTCGTGCGGGATCGCCGCCTGCTCGAGGCGTTTGGAGTACGGCATGTGGACGTCGGCGCCGGTGACGCGCTGGACCGGCGCGTCGAGGTAGTCGAAGGCCTGCTCGGTGATCAGGGTCGAGAGGTTGGCGCCGACGCCGCCGTGGGGCCAGCCCTCCTCGACGATCACCGCGCGGTTGGTCTTGCGGACCGAGGCGAGGATCGTGTCGAGATCGAGCGGCCGCAGCGTCCGCGGGTCGATCACCTCGGCCTCGACCCCGTGCTCGTGGGCCAGCTGGCTCGCCGCGCCCTCGGCGACGTGGGCCATCTTCAGCACCCCGACGATCGTCACGTCGGAGCCCTCGCGCCGCACCGCGGCTTCGCCGAAGCGCAGCGGCTCGGCCCCGTTCTCACCCTCGGGCACCTCGCCGCGGACGCCGTAGAGGCTCTCGTGCTCGATGAAGACGACCGGGTTGTCGTCGCGGATCGCCGCCTTCAGCAGCGCCTTGCCGTCGGCCGGGGTCGAGGGGCAGGCGACGAGCAGGCCCGGCACCTGCAGGTAGAGCGCCTCGAAGCTGTGCGAGTGGGTGGGGCCGAGCTGGTGGCCGCCGCCGCCCGGCATCCGGATCGTCATCGGCACCTTCGCCTGGCCGTTGAACATGTAGGGGATCGCGGCGGCGTGGTTGACGATCTGGTCGAGCGCCAGGAGGCTGAAGTTGACCGTCATCAGCTCGACGATCGGGCGCAGCCCGTTCATCGCCGCGCCGACGCCGGTGCCGACGATCGTGTTCTCGGAGATCGGCGTGTCGCGGACGCGGCGCTCGCCGAACTCGTCGAGCAGGCCGTCGGTGACCTTGAAGGCGCCCTGGAAGACGCCGACGTCCTCGCCCATCACGAAGACCGCCTCGTCGGCGCGCATCTCCTCGGCCATCGCGTCGCGCAGCGCTTCGCGCATCCGCAGCTGCGCCATCAGCCTTCGTCCTCCTCGTTGATCGCCGCCTCGCCGTTCGACCCGGCGTCCTCGGGCTCGTCGCCGACCTCGCGCTCGGCCGAGACCCGCGGCTCGACCCCCTCCTGCGCGTCGCCGTGCGTCGCCGGGTTCGGCCGCGGCCCTTCCGCCTGCCCGGCGTAGGCGGCGCCGGCCTCGGCCAGCTCCCGCGCCGCCGCCGGCATCTGCGCCTCGTCCTCGCCGCGGTGCGGCTCGGGGCTGCGCTCGTCGACGGCGTACCAGCCGCCCGGCTCGGTCTGCGCGTAGAGGTTTTCGTACATCGTGTCGAGCGGCGGCTCCGGCGAGGCTTCGGCGAACTCGACCGCCGCTTTGACCGTCTCCTCGGCCTGCTCGCGCACCTGCTGCACCTCGCGCTCGCCGAGCACGTCGGCCTCGACGCAGCGCTTCGCGAACTGCTCGATCGGGTCTTTCTCCTGCCACTCCTCGACCTCCTCGCGCTTGCGGTAGACCTCGGGGTCGGCGGCGGAATGGCCTTTGTAGCGGTAGGTGAAGGCCTCCAGCAGGGTCGGCCGCTGTTCCTCGCGCGCCCGCCGGATCCCCTCGGCGACCCCCTCGCGGACCTCGGCGACGTCCATCCCGTCGATCCGCTCGCCGGAGATCCCGTACCCCTCGGCCTTCTTCGAGAGGTCGGTCTGCGCCGAGTGGCGCTCGACCGAGGTCCCCATCCCGTAGAGGTTGTTCTCGACCATGAACAGGACCGGCAGCTTCCAGAGCGCCGCCAGGTTCATCGTCTCGCCGAAGTTGCCGGTGTTGGAGGCGCCGTCGCCGAACATGCAGACGGTGACCGCGTCTTCCCCCTTGTACTGGGAGGCGAGGGCGATGCCGGCGGCGATCGGCAGGTTGCCGCC
>DASQCF010000064.1:0-36241 GCA_035634815.1 Solirubrobacterales bacterium
GATCACGTCACGCATGTCGTAGGGCTTGGAGGGATCGTCGGGGACGACCGTGTCGAGCTCTTGGTCTTCGCGCTCGGGATCGTCCTCGGGTGCGAAGCGAGGCGGCGGCTCGAGGTTGTTCGAGGGCAGGAAGCCCATCAGGTAGCGGACGTCCTCGAGGCAGCTCTCCTCGTCCTCGGCGGCGAAGTGGGCGACGCCCGACTTCGAGTTGTGGCTCATCGCCCCGCCCAGCTCCTCGAACTCGACTTCCTCGCCGGTCACCGTCTTGATCACTTCCGGGCCGGTGATGAACATGTGCGAGGTCTCTTTGACCATGAAGATGAAGTCGGTCATCGCCGGCGAGTAGACGGCGCCGCCGGCGCAGGGGCCCATGATCAGGCTGATCTGCGGGATCACGCCCGAGCATTTGACGTTGCGGGCGAAGACGTCGCCGTAGGCGCCGAGCGAGACGACGCCCTCCTGGATCCGCGCCCCGCCCGAGTCGTTGATGCCGATCACCGGCGCCCCGACCTGGGCGGCGAGGTCCATCACCTTGCACATCTTCTCCGCCATCACCTCGCCGAGGCTGCCGCCGAAAACCGTGAAGTCCTGGGAGAAGACGAAGACGGTGCGGCCGTCGATCGTCCCGTGCCCGGTGACGACGGCGTCGCCCCAGGGCCGGTTCTTCTGCATCTCGAAGTCGTAGGTGCGGTGGCGGACGAAGGTGTCGAGCTCCTCGAAGGAGCCGGGGTCGAGCAGCTTCTCGATCCGCTCGCGGGCGGTCATCTTGCCCTTCGCGTGCTGCTTCTCGACCGCAGCCTCGGAGGCGGAGTGGATCGCCGCCTCGCGCAGCTCCCGCAGGTAGGAGAGCTTCTCGTCGTGGGTTTCTGGGTTGCGCTCGCGCATCGGGCGCGGAAGTCTATTTACGCCGGGTTTTCGGTGTCCCCAGGCAGACGAAGGGCCCGCCGGAGCGGGCCCTTCGATTCCACGATGCGAACTGAGACTACCTAGAGTTCTGCGCAGACCGCGTAAGCGACGATCTGCCAGTTGCCGGCCTCTTCGGGCGTCTCGCGGCCGGTTGCGATCCAACCGGTGCGGGCATTGTTCGAAGCCACGGCGGGGTAGGTGCCGTTGACCGCGACTTTGACTGCTGCCGGGGAGTTGATCCGGGCGCCGCCGCCGATCGCTTCCTTGCCGCTGGGGCAGGTGGCGGTGATGCTCTTTTCGTCTTCGGAGTCGTTCGGGCTGGTTTCCGTCACGTAGGTGATGTTCTTGATCAGCTGCTTCCAGACGGCGGTCGAGATCTTCGCCGAGGTGATCGCTTCGTTGTCGATCTTCCCGGTGCCGACCGATTCCGCGCCAAGCTTGGCTTCGGTCACGGCTTTCTTCGCCAGGGCAGCGCTGGTGACGGCTTCCTTGGCGATCTTCGAGCCGGTCACGGCGCCCGCCCCGAGGTCGGCGTTGACGACGCCGCCGTTCTTGATTTTTCCGGAGGTGACCGCCTGGGTCTTGATTTTCGCGTTGGTCACGGCCTGCTTGGCGATGTTGACCGCCTTGACCTGGTTCGGTTTCAGCTTCACCGCCGCGTACGCGGTGCCGCCGAGGGCGATGAACAGGGCCATGCAGGACAAGACGTTGGCAACCGTGAGGTGCCGCTTCAGATTGGTCACTGGTTGGACTCGCTTTCCGGGCCGGTTCCAGCCGACCTCCGTTGGATGGGTTTCAAAAGCTCGTTCGAATCAGACGAAGGGGCGGCGCTGCGGCTCCGCCAGACGGTCGAGGACGGCTTCCAGATCGGCCTCGCCGAGGCCGGTCTCCTCCGCGGCGCGGATCTCCACGCGGGTGCCGAAGCCCTTCTCGGCCATCGTCACCTCGACCCCCTCGACCTCGCGGATCAGCTCCGCCAGCTCAGGCTCGGACTTCATCAACGTCCTCGACACCTCGATCATTGGGTGCCGCTTCCACCGGAATTAGCGCGTTCCTTCCCGTCCAGGTGAACTGGGACGAACCGTTCAGGGGGAGAGTTCGCGCGCATCGGACATTGACCCCACTCAGGTGTGGTCAATGTCGGATGCGCGCTCTAGGCAGGCTTGGGAACTCGCTGGGAGGCAGCACGGGATCGTGACCCGGCGACAGTTGCTGGCGCTTGGCTTCAGCTCGCGTTCGATCGAGCACCGTCGCTCAACCGGTCGACTTCACCTTGTCAATCGCGGCGTCTACGCGGTTGGATGGCCAGCGCTCGAGCAGCGTCGTCGTTGGATGGCCGCCGTGCTCGCTTGCGGCGAAGGTTCCGCGCTCAGCCACCGCAGCGCTGCGGCGCTGCTCGGGATCGGCAAGGAGTTGCCTGGCCGTATCGACGTCAGCGTCGTCCGCCGCTCTGAACTGCGCCGGCCCGGCTTGCTGATTCGAGGTCGACCCAGGCTTGTAGAAGGCGACCTCGGATCCAGCGACGGCATCCCGGTCACCTCACCACTGAGGACCCTTGTTGATCTGGCAGCGGAACTCGACATCCTCGCTGTCGAGCGGGCCGTCAACGATGCCGACAAGCGCGGCTTGGTCGACCCCGAAACGCTTCGGGAAGAGCTCGGCCGATTTCGCCGCGAGCCAGGTGTGCGCCCGCTGCGTCTCCTGCTCGACAAACTCTTTTTTCGACTCTCCGATTCAGATCTGGAGGTCTATTTCCGCCGGATAGTCAGGGCAGCGAGGTTGCCGGTACCTCTCAGCAAACAGCGCGTCAATCGGTACGAGGTGGATTTCTTCTGGCCCGATCTGGGGCTGGTGGTTGAGACCGATGGCCTCCGCTACCACCGCACCCCATCGGCTCAGACGCGTGACGCCCGACGCGATCGCGCTCACGTAATGGCGGGAATGACCCCGCTGCGGTTTACCCACTACGAGGTCCGCTACGAACCGGCTCGAGTTCGGACTGCGCTCAGAAGGACCTTCGACCTACTCGAGCGTCGCATCCGATATTGACCACACCTGGCTGGGGTCAATGTCGGACGCGCGATCGCTAGAAGAAGGCGCCGCCCTTGTATTCGCCGAAGACCTCGCGCATGGCGCCGCAGACCTCGCCGATCGAGGCGTTGGCTTTGAGCGCGGCGCGGATTGGGTGCAGGAGGTTGCCGTCGCCGCGGGCGACGTCGCGGAGGGAGTCGAGCTTGGCGTCGACCTCGGCCTGGTCGCGGTTCTCCTTGAAGGCCTTGAGCCGGGCGAGCTGGCGCTGCTCGGCCTCGGGGTCGACCTTGAGGATGTCGACGTCGTCGACCTGGTCGGTGACGAACTTGTTGACGCCGACGATCACGTCCTGGCCGCTCTTGTAGCGCTCGTGGTAGCTGAGCGCCGACTCCTCGATCTCGCGCTGCATGAACTCCAGCGCCTCGACCGAGCCACCCAGCTCTTCGACCTTCTCCATCAGCTCCTTGGCGCGGAGTTCGATCTCGTCGGTGAGCGACTCGACGAAGTAGGAGCCGGCGAAGGGATCGACGGTGTCGGCGGCGCCGGACTCATACGCGATCACCTGCTGGGTGCGCAGCGCGATCCGAGCCGAGCGCTCGGTCGGCAGCGCCAGCGCCTCGTCGAACCCGTTGGTGTGTAGCGACTGGGTGCCGCCGCAGACCGCGGCGAAGCCCTGCAGGGCGACGCGGATGATGTTGACCTCGGGCTGCTGAGCCTGCAGCGTCACCCCGCCGGTCTGGGTGTGGAAGCGGATCTGCATCGATTTCGGGTTCTCGGCCCCGAACCGGTCCTTGACGATCTCGGCCCACATCCGCCGCACGGCGCGGAACTTGGCGATCTCCTGGAAGACGTTGTTGTGGCCGTTGAAAAAGAAGGCGAGCCGCGGCGCGAACTCGTCGATCTTCAGCCCCCGCTCCAGCGCCGCTTCGACGTAGGCGATCGCGTTGGAGAGGGTGAAGGCGACCTCCTGCACAGCCGAGCAGCCCTTCTCGCGGATGTGGTACCCGGAGATCGAAATCGTGTTCCATTTCGGCACGTTTTCGTGGCAGTACTCGAAGATGTCGGTCGTCAGCCGCATCGTCGGCGCCTCGGGGTAGATGTAGTTGCCGCGCGCCATGTACTCCTTCAGCACGTCGTTCTGGACGGTGCCTCGCAGCTTCTCGGAGGGAACCCCCTGTTCCTCGCCGACCAGCTCGTAGAGCAGCAGCAGGATCGCCGCCGGAGCGTTGATCGTCATCGAGGTGGAGACGCCGTCGAGCGGGATCTGGTCGAAGCAGATCCGCATGTCCTCGATCGTGTCGATCGGCACCCCGGTGCGGCCGACCTCGCCGTGGCAGAGCGGGTCGTCGGAGTCGCGGCCCAGCTGGGTCGGCAGGTCGAAGGCCATCGAGAGGCCGGTCGAGCCATGCTCGATCAGGTACCGGTAGCGCTCGTTGGTGTCCTCCGGCGAGGCGAAGCCGGCGTACTGGCGCATCGTCCAGAGCCGGTCGCGGTACATCCCCTCGTGGATGCCGCGGGTGAACGGCGGCTGCCCGGGCTCGCCGAGGCGCTCCTGCAAACCGGGGGCGACGTCGCTCTCGTCGTAGAGGGCGTCGATCTCGATCCCGGAGTCGGTGAAGATGCGCTCGTCGTCGGGCCCGACCAGGGGCGCGATCGTGCCGTGGGCCTCCTGGGATCCGGTTCCGTCGCTGGCAGCCATCGCCCTGGAGGATATTGCGGCGGGCCTCTGAGGCGCTTTGTCACGCGGAGAATGCCGCCCCGACCGGAACAACAGCACCGTCGCAGGGTTGTAAAGGACAGCGATGCGGGAATAACCTGTTCAGACAAGTCAACTCGCCGTAAGTCGCCTATAGGGACAGCAGGGGGCGGCAGCAACGGAGGACACACATATGACTGAAGCAACCCAGCCACGGATGGCTCGGGAGACGAAACTGCCGCTGGCGGTTCTGGCGGCTGCGCTGTTCGCGCTGCTGGCGTTCGCTCCCTTTGCCTCCGCGACGCCCGATCCGGTCGCGAGCGGTACCACGACCGTCACCCTCAACAAGGGGTGGACGAAGTACCTGAAGACGTTCGGGATCAAGATCCAGAAGGTCGGCAACGCGAAGGTCAAGGGCAACAAGGTCACCCTCAAGGTGACCGGCGGCGAAATGGACCCGACCAACGGCCTCGGGACCCTCACCCTCGGTGGCGGCCTCAAGTTCAAGGCCGGCAAGAAGAGCGCGACCGTGAAGGCGCTGGTGCTCGATACCGGCAAGAGCGTCCTCACCGCCAAGGTCTCCGGCAAGAAGGTCAAGCTCGCCAAGCTGAAGGGTCTGAGCTACACCCGCAACGGCTTCGGGGTCAACGTCAAGCTGAAGTCGATGAAGCTGGAAAAGGCCGGCGCCAAGCAGCTGAACAAGGCGACGGGATACGCCAAGGGCAAGCCGAAACCGTTCCTCGCCGGTAAGAACATCGGCAAGGCCAGCTCCGAAAGCCAGCCGGCCACGGTGGCAATCGTCGCGGGCGGCAACGTCAGCTTCAAAGCCGACCAGGATCTGCTGCTGAAGCTGAAAGACGTCGAAGCGAACGCTTCGGTGATCGCTCCGACCACCGAAAAAGGCTTCGGCGACTACGAGCTGCCGCTCACCGGAGGCAGCATCAGCCCGACCGCGACGGCCGGACAGGTGCAGACCGCCGGCGGCATCCTGCTGACGCAGAAACTCCCGACCAGCCCGACCACGGCGCTGGAAACGGAGATCACGCTCGGCAACATGTGGCTCGACCTGTCGGCGAGAACGGTGACGGTTGAAGTCGTCGCCAAATCGAACGCCAGCGAAAGCCTCAACCTCGGCAACCTGGGACGCAGCTCGATCGCCGACCTGACGATCACCGGGGTCACCGCCGACCCGGCGGCTCGCACCGTCAGCGTCACCTCCTCGTCGGTGCTCCAGCCGATCTCGGCTGAAGTGCTCGAGGGCTTCGTCAAGGTCTACCAGGCCTATTACGAAGCAGGCGTGTGCGCGTCACTGCCCGAAAATTGCAAAGAACCGGCTGAACAGGCGATTGCCAAAGAAGCCGCGGAGAAAAAAGTCGAAAAAGACCACATCACCGCCGGCAGCCCGCTGGGCACCTTCGCGTTCACCGCGCAGACCCAGTAGCTAAAGAAGCTCGCTGCATCGCGAGAGGGGGCGGCCTTCGGGCCGCCCCTTTTGCGTTGGGACCGCGAGTGAGTTGCTCTAGTCGCTGGCGCCGACGAGGCGCTCGACGCCGCTCTGGTCGATCGTCCGGCGCAGACCCTCGGTCAGCTCGATCGTCGGCTCCCAGCCGAGCAGATCGCGAGCGCGGCCGATGTCGGGGCGGCGTTGCTTCGGATCGTCGGTGGGCAGCGCCTCATAGACGATCTCCGAGCGGGAGTCGGTCAGCTCGACCACGGTCTTCGCCAGCTCCAGCAGCGTGAACTCGTTCGGGTTGCCGATGTTCACCGGCGAGTGCACGTCGGACTCGGCGAGGCGGACGATGCCGTCGATCAGGTCGTCGACGTAACAGAAGCTGCGGGTCTGGCTGCCGTCGCCGAAGACGGTCAGCGGCCGGTCCTGGAGCGCCTGGCGCAGGAAGGTCGGGATCGCGCGGCCGTCGTGGGCGCGCATCCGCGGGCCGTAGGTGTTGAAGATGCGGACCATCGCCGTGTCGACGCCCTGCTGGCGGTGGTAGGCCATGGTCAGCGCCTCGGCGTAGCGCTTCGCCTCGTCGTAGACGCCGCGCGGGCCGATCGGGTTGACGTGGCCCCAGTAGTCCTCCTTCTGCGGGTGGACCTCCGGGTCGCCGTAGACCTCGCTGGTCGAGGCGATCAGGAAGCGGGCCCGCTTCCACTTGGCGACCCCGAGCATGTGGTGGGTGCCGTGCGAGCCCACCTTCAGCGTGTGCAGCGGCAGCCGCAGGTAGTCGATCGGGCTCGCGGGCGAGGCGAGGTGGTAGACGAAGTCGACCGGCTCGGGAATGTCGACCTTCTCGGTGATGTCGATGTTGCGGAACTCGAACGCCTCGTCACGGATGTGGGCGATGTTTTCCAACGACCCCGTCTCGAGGTTGTCGATGCAGATCACCCGGTGCCCGTCGCCGAGCAGCCGTTCGCAGAGATGGGACCCGAGGAAGCCGGCGCCGCCGGTGACTACGCAAGTGCTCATCGGGCGATCCTACCGACACCGAGGGGCCCCGGACGTTCCTCGCAACCACTCTGCAATTTCCGACCTTCGCGCCTGGACTATCCGTCCAGACGGGGGGAGAGATGTACCCCGTTCGTACCTAGCGCTGCCAGTGTCCGAGAGGCAAATCCGAAGCAGCAGGGGGACGTACTCAGTGAAGACCGTCGATGCGCAGGGGGCCGGCTCCCGCCTGCAACCGGGCGACGACGCCGCTCGCAACCGCGCCGCGGTCGAGATCTTCTCCCGCAACGAGGCGACCCTGCGGCGCATCGCCCGCCGCTTCTCGATCTGCGACGACGACGCCGACGAAGCCCTGCAGCGCGGGCTCGAGATCCTCCTCCGCAAAGCCCCGACCGGAGATCCGCGCGAGCTGACGAAGTGGGTGCAGACGGTCGTCCGCCATGAGGCGCTGGCGGTGCGGCGCGAGCGCGAGCGCACCCTCGCCGGCCCCGCCGCCGTCGCGCCCGAACCCGGGATGGAGGACTGGGTCGCGCTCCTCCCCACCCCTGCCGACGGTCCGCCGGAGCGGGCCGAGCGCCGCGAGGCAGTGGCCCGCAGCCGCGAGGCGCTGCAGGCGCTGAAGCCGCAGGAGCTGCGGGCGCTGACGCTGCTGGCCCAGGGCTACTCCTACGCCGAGATCGGCGAGATCACCGGCTACAGCCAGACGAAAGTCAAGTCGCCGTTATTACCAGTGGGGTCCTCGGACTCCTCGGTGGACATGAAGTCGATCAGCGTCGAGCCGTCGTCGGGGACCTCGGCGTCGGCCCACAGGCGCGACGACACCAGCGGCGCTCCCGGCGCCCGTTCGGCGAGCACGAAGTCCAGCCTCGGGCTGCCGCCCTCGGGGCTGCGGACGAAGATCGCCGCGAACCTCTCCTTGAGCGCCGCGTTGGCCTCGGCCACCGTGCGGGCGCCCACGACATCCTCGCGGATCGCCTCGCTGAACGCGGTCCACCAGTCGAGCACCGAGTCGGAGTCGTCGGCGCCGTCCCACTCGCCCAGGCGCGCGTCCACGTCGGCGAGGCTCGCGTCCAGCTCCGCCCGCTCGCGCTCGATCCGCTCGACCTCTGCGGCCGCGACGGCGGCGGCGCCGTCGTTGCCGGCCCGGAGTTGCCGCAGGTAGTCGCCGCGCACCAGCGCCTCGTCCTTGCCCAGCGCCTCGCGTTCGCGCATCAGCGCCGCGGCCTCCGACTCGACCGCGCGCCTGCCGTCCTCGCGCTCCGCGCTCAGCCGGTCGATCCAGCCCCCCAGGTCCACGAACAGCCCGTCGAGGTGGGCGAGGACGGCGCGCTCGACGGTCGGCGCGTCGAATGGCGCGGCGACGCAGGAGCCCGTCTTCTGCCGGACGCTGCCGCACAGGTAGTCCCTGCGGCCGGAGTCGTGCTTGCGCTGCCAGATGCCTCGCCCGCAATGGGCGCAGCGCATGAGCCCGCCGCTGAGCAGCGTGGTCTCGATCGGCCGCCGGCCCGGCCTCGTCTTCGCGGGCTTCCAGAGCGCGTTCAGTTCCTTGACGATCTGCTGGTGCTCGTCCCAGGAGACGAGCGCTTCGTGGGCGCCCTCCGCGAGCTCGCCGCTGTCCGGGAACCGGACTTTGCCCGCGTAGTAGGGGTTGGCGAGGAGGTCGCGGACGCGCTGGGCCGAGAAGACCTTGCCGCGCTTCGAGCGGAAGCCGTGCGAGTTGACCCACCGCGCGATCTCTCCGAGGGCCTTGCCCTCGCTCAGGAGCTCGCGCATCCGCAGCCAGGCGGCCGCCTCGTCAGGGTCCGGGACGCGCACCCTCACCTTGGCGTCGGGGTTCTCGAAGCGGTACCCGAACGAGAGCGGGCCGTTCGTCTGGCCGCGTTCCTCCACCCGGCGGCGTTTGCCGCTCTTGATGGCCTTGCTCTTGCGCTCCGACTCCTCGAAGGCGAGTTTGGACGCCGCTGCCACCAGCAGCGGGTCGGAGAGCATCGCGTCGTTCTGGACCGACCTGATGTGGACGTCGGCCCGGCGCATCTGGTGCCAGATCTCGACAAGGCTGTCGGCGGCGCCCGGCCGGTCGCCCGCGCCGCGCGCCAGGCGGTCCGAGTGCTGGACGAGCAGGACGGCGGTGGTGCCGCGCTCGGCGGCGGCAGCGGCGGCGGCGCGCTTCGCCCGCTCAAGGCCCGGGCCGCGGTTGCCCGAGTACGCGCTGAAGCCCTCGTCCTTGAAACGCTTGGGGTCGCTGAAGACCTCCCAGCCCTCGCGCTCGGCCATCTCCCGGCAGTCCTCGATCTGGGTTGGGATCGACTTGTGCCGGTCCTGGGTGGACTTCGCGGCGTAGATCACGCACGGCGTCTTGGCGTCGTCGGCCATTTCCGTCTCTCCTCCTCGTCGTCGTAGGGCGAGACGGCGGACCGCCCGCCTCCTTCAGATGCTAGGTCCGCCCCTGGGGGCGATTGCGGCAAAGCGACGCCCCTGTGGCGCTGGCTCTCGCCCCCCGAACATGTCGAGAGGAGGCCGTGCCGAACAGCCCTGATTCCAGGTTTCCCCGCCGCCCTATACGAGGTGGACGCGGCCGACGCGGCCAGTCGCGCGCGGCGCCGGGCGCGCCTCGATCCGCGGGACCTCGTGCGCCTGGCAGCGGAAGACGTAGGCGCGTTCGACGCCCTGGCCGCGGACCCGCTGCAGGAGCATCCGGCGGCCGTGGATCAGCAGGCCCTCGTCGCGCAGGCGGCGGAGGTGGCGCAGCCGCTCGCCGTAGGAGCGGGCGCCGAGGAAGTTGTCGATCGACGCCGGGTGGACCAGCGTCACGACCGGCTCGGGCGCCGGTTTCTCGCCGTTCGGGACCGGGCGCCCGCGCCGGGTCTTGCGGCCCTTCACGAACTGGTCGTGGAGCTCGACCACCTGGGCCAAGTCAGATCGCCCTCACTTCGGGCCGCGTGGGCGCCTCGTCGGCCGCGGCCCTTGCGCCGGGCCGCTCGCGGCCGTCTGGGGCGCCGTGCGGCGCCGACGTGGCCGCTGGCGCTGCGTGGGAGCGGCGGCGCGCGGCGTGGTTGTGGCGGTTGCGCTCGCGCCTGACGCGGCGCCGGTCGTGGGGCGTGAGGATGGCGAGGTCGGCGGCGTCGCCGCCGGCCGAGCCGTCGCGGCGGTTGGGCCGGACCGCGTAGCCCTCGCCGCCCAGGTCGATCGGGCCGACCACGACCAGAGCGGCCTCCGGCTCGGCGCCGCTCCCCGGCCGGTGCGCGGCGGCGCGGCCGGTGCGGCCGTCGATCACCAGCAGGTCGGCGTCCGCGCGCATGGCGGCGACGGCGGCAGCCACTGCGCGCTCGCGCTCGGAGGCCATCAGGCCCCGACCACCTCGGGCGCCGACGCGATCCAGCGGGCACGTTCGTTGTCCGGTTCGTCTTCGAGCCACTTCTTCAAGATCAGGTCGTTCCGCCGGTCGGCGGCCTCCCACTCCTCCTCTGAGCGGCGGCGGTGCCGCACGAGGGCGACCATCGGCGGGATACGCCCCACCGCCCCGTCCACCTGGCGTATCTCGTGGACGCGGCCGACCCAGCGGGCGCGGTCGGGGCGCACGACCCGGACGGGGTACAGGAGGCCGCCGTCCACGTAGTCCCAGGCGAGCGAGATGCCGGCGACGTCCGGGGGCGCCGTCGCCACCAGGCTGCGGATCGACCCGGCGCCGATGATCTCCTCGTCGGCGTCGGCATAGCAGGCCCAGTCGGTGGTCAGGAGCGAGTCCGCGCGGGTGCGGGCGGCGCCGAAGTCGTCGCGCCACTCGAAACGGTCCAGCGGCGCGCCCATCGGCGGGCGCTCCCGCTCGGCCCACTCGCGGAAGACCTCGCGCGTCCGGTCCTCTGAGCCGGTGTCGAGGAGGGCGACCTGATCGAAGGCGCCTGCCACCGACGCCAGCAGGCGCGGCAGCGCGTCCTCCTCGTCGCGGGCGATGATCGCCAGGCCGACCGTCACGACGGCCACCCGTCCCCGAACGTGGCGCCGCTCCGGTCGTGGGCGTCGGCTTCGCGCTGCGAGACCTCGCCGTCCCAGGTCCCGTAGAGCTCGGCGAGGTCGATCGGCTCCGGCAGGTCCTCTAGCAGCGACGGGTCCAAGATCATCAGGCCGGCGGGCGCCTGGCCGTCCTCATCGTCAACCGGGTCGCGGCCGGGCTTGTTGGCGCGGATCAGCTCGACGGCCGCCCTCAGCCGGACCCGTTCGTCGCGCGGCATCCCGTCCGGGCGCGTCGGCCCGACCAACTCCCGCAGCGTGGCGAGGGCTCCGGGCTCGGACTCGGCCTCCCGCCCGCGCGCCTCGCGCACGAGCGCGGCGAAGTCGTCGCGCTTCATCCAGTCTTGGATCGTGCGGCGCCGCACCCCCGCCGCCTCCGCGGCTTCGGCCTGGGTGGCTCCCTGGCCGAGCAGGGCGGCGGCGCTGTGGTGCCGCTCGTCAAGCGGCTTCATGGGGCTGGCGCTAGACCCGCTCGGCGAGGTCCCGCGCGACCGCGCGGACGCGCTCGACGTTCTCCCGCTGGACCTCGACCGAGTTGGTGCTGTTGCTTGAGAAGCCCTCCAGCAGCGGCGGCCGTTCGATCTTGTTCCGCAGGGCGACGATCTCGCCCTTGACGTCCTCGCCGGTGTCGGCGTCCACGGCGGCCTCCAGGGCCTCCACTTCGGCGCGCAGGTCTGCGTAGCCGGTCGCGGCGTCGCGGTCCTCGCGGGCGGCCTGGAGGCTGCCGGCGCCGGGGCTCTGGACGCCGTTGGTCTCGGCGGCCTTCGGCCCCTCGGCGGGGGTCGAGCCGACGAAGGCGGCGGTCCTGTTGCTCAGTCGGTCGGGGCTGGGTCCTGCGGGCATGGTCGGTCCTCTCAGTTGGGCAGGTCTGCGGTGGTCATGGCGGCTGCCGCGCTGTCGCGGCGCTCGCGCGCCTCGTCGGTGAGGCTGAGGATTCCGCGGACGCTCTTGACGTCGCCCTCGCTGATCGCGCGGGCGAAGTCCTCGCGGGTCGCGGCTTCGCTCTCCTCGGCAATCGCCTCGGCGTTCTCGTTCTGGAAGCGGTGGACCGCCGCCCGCGCCTCGCGGGCCTCGGCGCTGGCCGCTTCCGCGTCGGCGAGCTTGGACGGGTCCACCAGCGTCACGGACCAGCCGTCGCCGTTGGGCGAGAAGACCAGGCCGCGCTCATCGATGGCGGCGACGATCCGCGCCGTCAGGTCGCGCTCGTGCTCGCCGCGCTTGCCGGGGTCGATGGCGGTGGGCCGGTTGAAGTGGACGTCGTCGCGGTAGCGGACGAGCTCGGCGAAGACCTCGCGCCCGGTCTCTGACGGGCCGTCGCCCTCCATGCCCGACTGCCGAGCGTAGGCGACCCGCGAGCGCTCGCCCTTCAGCCGCTCGCCCGCGACGGCCGCGCGCTGGTCGGCGGCCTCGGCCGCGGCTTCGAGCTCGGCGAGCTGGTTGCGGAGCGGCGTCCGCTCGTCGGGGGTGAAGTCCTTCATCGTTCCTCCCTTGCGCGGACCAGGCCGTCGGCCAGGACCACGATTGCGTCTTCCTCTTGCTCGGTGAGTGGCCGGCCGATCCGGCCGTTCCAGAAGTCGATCCCGGCGGTGCGGTAGCGGTTGACCGCGAGGTTGTGCTCGGCGCTCGCGGGTCCGCGCTCGCCGATCGGCGTCTCCTCAAGGGCGAGTGCGGTCACGGACGGTTCCCCGTCATGGCGGCATGGCGCTCGGCGAGGCGCGCGGCCCAGCCGACGCGGAGGTCCGGGCGCTCGCGGTCGAGCTCGCGGAGTCCCTTCGCAATCCGCTCCATCTGCTCGTCCGGCGCCGCGGCCTTCTCGACCGGCTCGGCGTCGTCCTCGAGCGCATCGCCGGCCGGCTCGGCCGGCCGGTCGCCGAAGAAGCGGAAGCCGCCCAGGACGACGCGGCTGGCCCGCTGCGGCAGGAGGGCGCGGGCGAAGGTGGACTGGATCTCTTTGCTGACGCCGCTCTGCGTCTCGGGCTCAGTTGCCATACCTCGATCTTGCCCCCGCCACCCCTGCTGCGGTGGTCGCCCTACGCGGGAGCGCGCATAGGGCGGGTCAGACCGACGCCGCGATCTCCCAGACCTTTGGAGGGGTGCGGGCCGAGTTCGACGCGCGCTCCGGCGCCAGCCGCCCCGCGATCCGCCCTTCCTGCTCCAGCTTGTAGAGCCTCGCCCGCGCGGTCCCGAGGCTGACCCCGAGCTCGGCCGCGACCTCCCGCCCGGTCAGCCCCCGCCCCGCCGAGCGGAGGGCGGCGGCGGTCTCGGCAAGCGGCCCGTCGTCCACCGGCCGCTCAAGGCGGCCGTCCTTCCACATCGCCTTGCGGACGTTGGCGACCTTCCCCTCGCCGAGGCCGGTGACGGCGGCGACCGCGGCGAGCGCTTCGGGCCCGGCGACCTCGCCGGGCTCCAGGTCGAGCAGCGCGTCGGCGATGGCGGCCTCCCGCTCCTCGCGTTCGCGGCGGCGCACTTCGGCCGACCTTCTCTGGCGCGCGGCGCGCTTGTCATCGCCGCGGCCTTCGCTCCGCGCGGCCTTACCGCAGGAGAGGCAGCGCGGCCGGCCCTCGCCGTCGCGGTCCCACCGCTCCGGCATCGGGACGGCGCCGACGCGCGGGTTGCGGGAGGTGACGCGGCAGGCGCCGCAGGTCCAAGAGTCGCGCAGTTCGGTCCCCGTCACCTTCGGACGATACGGCGGGCGGCCGGAGCCGCGCAGTGGTCAAAGACCGCCGGCTCCTGCCGCCGCCCGCGCGCATCCCTACACGAGTCCGGGCCGAATCGAGGAGGTCGGCCCGGATGCGATCGATCGTACGACCGGCGCACTCAGGGGGTGGGAATCCAGAACTTCGCCAGCGCGCCCCGCACCTGTTCCTGGCCCACGGCTTCGAGGATGCCGAGGTCCCCGAGGCGCCGGAAGTGGTACGAGAGGTTGTCGATGTGGACCTTCCCGTCGAGGACCTGGACCAGGTCCCGCGGCCCCGCCGGCACGTCGATCCAATCGACGGCGTGGAGGATCAGCACCTGGGTTGGGTGGAGGAGCAAGGCCAGGAGGCGGTCCCAGTCGACCGGCCCGCTCGTCACGACGCCGCCGCCTTCCGCACCGTCTCGACCGCGACGAGTATCCCGGCGAGCTTCCGGCCCGTCGCCCAGGGGTCGCCTACCTCGCCGGCGAGCTCGCGGAGCTTGGCGAAGTCCTCCGGGCGCTCGCCGTCCCCCGCCCACTTCCTGAGCTTCGCCATCGACAGGCCGGCCGCGTCCGCGGGCGCCCGGTCGCCCAGCGCCTCCACCACCGCGGCGACCTGCTTGGCGCCGGGCGGCTTCACCTTCGGGCCGAGGACCGCGCGGACCTCCTTCGAGGCGGCGCGCACCTCCTCGCTGTACTTGGACTTCTTGGCCTTCGGCTTCTTGGCCGCGGGCTCCTTGCCCCCGGCCTCGGGTTGAGATTTCGCAGACGGCATCGGCCGCTCCTTTCGTTGAGGTGCGGCGAACGTGTCGTGCGGGCGGCGCCTCCCGACACCCCGGAATCAGGACATCTCGGCACGACGCTGAGGTGACGCTAAGGGCGGCTGACAGCGCGACGCACGCACGACAGCGTCGGGTGCGACAACGACGAGGAGGAGGTATTCGCCGTGAACGACACCCAAGCCCTGGCCCTCGACCTTCATCCGTGGGACCGCGATTTCCTGCGGGACTTCTTCGGAGAAACGGCCGAGGACCTGCGCAAGGACCTGACCACCGGCCGGACCCGCAACCCGGCCTCGACCGAGGAGGCGATCCGCGCGTACGACGCCCTGGCCTCCGGCGCCGAGGCGGGGACGATCGAGGCCGACGACGAAATCCGCCGCCGCGCGTACCTCGCGGCGCGGGCCGCCGACCGGGAGAACGAATGGGACCGGATCGCGCGGGAACACCTCGCCTTCGGCACCCTCGTGGACCAGCTCTCGGAGGTGCCGGCCTGATGGGCGCCAAGGAGCGCGACGAGCGCTACGACGTTCCGCCCGAGGGGGCGCTGGTCCTCGTCCACGGCCGCGTCCACGAGGTGACGGACACCTGGGAGGGGACCGGCCCCCGCATCGGCGAAAAAGGCGGCTGCCACACGCGCCACGATCCCGGCGACGGCACCGCGCCGACCAAACACATCTGGGACGAAGGTGTCCCCTGGCGACCGGCGACCGGCCAGCCGTGGGACGAGGACCGCACGACGCCGGCCGAGCGGGCGCTGCGGGTCAGGACGCTCGCCCACCACGCCGACCGGGAGGCGTTGCAGGCCGTCTTGGAGGCCGGGGCGCTGGCACTGGTGGCGACCGGCCACGAGTCCAGAACGGTCGAGCGCCTGGCCGCCGCCATAGCCGGGGCCTTCGACCCCTACCCGCCCGAGTTCGCCCTGGACCGGAAGGTCCACCTCCTGAATGGGGACGAGGCCCGCGTCGTCGGCCGCTACATGAACGGCTACGGAAAGTGGGAGTACCTGGTCCGCCACGGCGACGGGTCGGTCTGGAGGGAGGCCGAGGGCAACCTGTTCCGGTCGTGGCTCCGGTGGACGGAGCCGAAGATGCGGGCGCCCAAACCCGAGGCCGAGGCGGTCCTCCGCGCGCTCGACGCCCTGATCGCGGAGGAGGGCGACCCGGGGGAGGAGTTGGAGAGCCTGAGCTTCGACGCCCTCGCGCTCAGGAACCTGCGGGAGGGCCGCCTGGCGGTCGGCGGGATGGACAGGCGGCGGAAGATCGCGGCGCGCCTCCGCGAGCTCGACGACCCGACCGGCGAGGTGGCCGAGTTCGCCGACCGGCTCGAAGCCGGCCCCTGGAAGGACGAGGACTAATCGCCCATGTCCACCAAGGCGACGACCCTCCGGCTACCGGAAAGCCTGTCCGCAGAGCTCAAGGCGGTCGCCCGCGCCGACGGCGTGACCGTCTCCGACGCGGTGCGGGAGGCGGTCGGGAAGCACATCACCGAGCGGCGCACCGACGAGGACTTCCAGCAACGCCTCCGAGAGCGCATGGAGAGGGATCGCGAGGTGATCGAACGCCTCTCGGGATGAGGGCGCAGAGCGACGGACCCCAACCTGGTTACGGGCGTGAGTGTCTTCGCACCGTGACCCCCATTTCAAGCCAGACCATGCTCTGGAAGTTCCGTCCGCACATGATGTCAAGCTGACGTCACTCCGTCAGCTTGACAGCGTGAGCGGCTGTAGCATCCTCAACCAATGAAGGCGCGCGACCGACTTCTCCTCTTCGTCGCCCTCGATGGCGCACCGCGCGGGCTCGACCCCGTGCGCCTGCAAAAGGGCATGTTCCTTGATGCCGAAGAGGGCGGGGCCGCCGATGGCGAAAAGTACGGCTTCGTCGCTTACAACTACGGGCCGATGAGCGCCCAGATCTACACCGATCTTGAGGACTTGGTGTCGGAGGGCCTGGTCGAAGCCGTCCCCGTCAAGGGGCAGTCCTGGTCCCGCTACGTTGCCACCGACAAAGGGCTGAAAGAGGGTCGCGACCTCCTGGGCAAACAGCCGTCCGACGCTGTGGCTCAAAACCTGTACCGGATCAAGAAGGACGTTGCCTCAAAAACGTTCAAGGCGCTGCTAGAGGATGTGTACGAGAAGTACCCGAAGTTCGCCGAGAAATCAGTCTTCCGCCGGGGCGACTGAACGCGCCGTAGTTCACCTTATGCTCGGAGGCGATGACGCTAATCGCCGGACTCCGGTGCACCGAGGCAGTGGTCTTGGCCTCCGACAGCCAGGTGACTGTCGAAGGGATGAAGACGAGCGCCACCAAGCTGTTTTGCACGCAGCACGGAATCATCTGGGGGACCGCGGGACCGATCGCCGCGCAGCAGGCCATTGAGACCCACTTCGAGAACCTAATCCTGGAGGGCAACCCTGGGAAGGCGGCTGGCCGGCAGGGCGTAAAGGACGTCATGGCTGCCGCCGCAGAGGACATGAAGGCGGCGGACGGGACGCCGCTCGGTGGGCGGTTCGGCGGGCTATTTGCCTGGCACGGAGACGAGGACGGAGGGAACCACCTCCTGAAGGCGTACAGCGACGGGTCCGTCGAGTTCATGAGCGAATACGGGACGATGGGCAGCAGCGCCGAGCTCGCTCGGTTCGCCTTCTTCGGATTCAACAGCTCCGGCTTCATCGAGTACGAGACGCTTCCCTTGGAGGCCGCCAAGATGCTGGTCCACAAAGTCACGGACGACGCGGTCCTGGGTTCGGCAGGTCCCGTGGACGGACCGATCCAGCTTGCCGTCGCCACCGCCACCGAGGCTGGCGTCCTCGATGACAAGGACCTAAAACCAGTGAGGGACACGGCCTCGGCCTTCCGGATGCACCAAGCAGACTTCCTCAAAAGGACGGACGAGCCAGCGGACCAGGATGGCGCCAGCGGCCTGGTGCCCGGAGAAGATGACGCGACTGGCGCATCAGGCTCCAAGTAATCCGCCTCTGCCCCGGCGTTTAGCATTGGCCAAATGGCAGACGACCACGACGCGAAGATCGAGGAGCTGGAGTCCGCGGTGGAAGCCGCCCGGCCCGGCCTGGAGGCGCAGTGCGAGGCGTTCGTGGAGGCGGCGGCTCGGCGCCTAGAGGACTTCTGGCCCGACTTCGTGCGCGGATGCGTTCAGGAGGCCCGGGACGAGCTCGCCGAACTGGACGACGCAGCGGTCAAGTCGCTCAAAGAGGCGGTTAGCGCCATCGTCGCGGAACCGCAGCGGGTGGCGCGGGCGAACCTCATGGAGGGCAGGGAGCGGCGGTGGCCCCACCTGTCGCCCTTGGACGACCTCGTTGACGAGCACGCGCGGAGCTACCGCGGGCAATTCTCTTGGGTCGGTACGACCGCTGGCCCCCGATCGCAGATGCCAGGGGAGTTCACCGAGCCGATGGAAATCGCGGCAGGGGCGCCCGCGAAGCCTCTGGAGGATGCCGACCTGCCGGCGCCGGGCGACAGCTGGAGGCACAACGCCCCCTCGGCGCGCATCAAGTGGTCGGAGGAGATGGAAGAGGCCCTGAGGGCTTATGCCGTCGCGGCCCGGGAGATGTTCAGTACCTGCGAGGACCTGCGCCAAGCCAGGATCGCCCGCGACAAGGACCGCGCCCTGGACCGCTGGGACGAGGTCTAGCCCCGTCGCGATGGACGGAGAGACCCTGCCCCGGAAGTGCCCGACCTGCGGTCAACCCGTGGACCCGGACGACCCGACTACGGTGACCGCCTGGGAGCAGGTGAACGTCGCGTCCTTTGGTGAACCCGTGGACCTCCACGACAGGTTCAAGTACGACTTTCACGGCGCCTGCTTTCCCCGGGGAAGCCGGGCCTGGCGCGTAGCCGACGACTAGGCGACGGGAAGACCTACCCTGGCCGCCACTTCGCGCGCGAACGCGTCGGCTGCGTCGGGTACGTCCTCCGCTCCCGCTGCCACGGTTCCCATGACCTCAACCTCGGGTCCATCCGGGAACTTGAACACCCAGCGGGTCTCGTGCCCGGCGCCCGACGGGAAGCGATCGAGCGGACCCCATTCCATTTCGATGTACACCCGCGGGTCTGCGAGCGACCTGCTCCGGTGGGCGGTCCGGTACTCGTTGTCGTCGTCGCGGAAGGCCCAGATCTCTAAGAGCCTGTTGCCGACGAGGGCGAGCGCCCTGGCGACGCCGAGGTCCGAGCCGTCGTCGTCGCCCTCGCCGACCACGAGGTGATCTGGTTCGGGGAGGGAGCGCAGCGCCCTGATGAAAGTCCTCTGCGCCCGAGTGCCGGCGTCCGAGTCGTCCACCTTGAGCCTGCTCCTGAAGTGGTCGGCCACCTGGGCCACGCGCTGGTCGTCCATCGGTACGCGAGGTTAGCGGGCGGTGGGCTCCAGGGGGAGGCGCGCGAGGAGGCGCCTGACGCTCTCGCGGTGCCAGCGCCCGCCGCCGAGGCTCGGGACGCCGAACTCGTTGAGGCTGTCCGCGATCCGCTGCGGCGACATGTCGAGGGCGACGAGGTGCCGCACCTGGGCCTCGGTCGTCGGCGGGACCGGCGACGGCTTCCGGCCACCGGTCTTGGGCCGGCCCTTCGCCCGGCCGAGCCGCTTCCCCGACTGCGCCAGCCCTTCCTTCGTGCGGAGCGCGATCATCGACGCCTCCCACTGCGCGATGGCGACCACCATGTGGGCGATCAACTCGCCGGTCGGCGTCGTGGTGTCGATGCCGAGGTCGAGCGCGACCACCGACCAGCCCCGCCCGGTCGCGCGGCTCAGGAGGCCCGCGAAGTCGTGGACGCTGCGGCTGAGGCGGTCGAGCCTGGCGACCACCAGCACGTCGCCCTCTCCCATCGCGTCCAGCGCCGGCCCCAGGTGGTCGCGGTCGGCGGCCGGCGTCCTCGCGCTCACGCCCTCGTCCGTCACCCACTCGACGTCGGCCCAGCCGCGGCGCCCGGCCTCGTAGGCCAGGCGCTCGCGCTGGGCGGCCAGGCCGAGGCCCGAGTCCGCCTGCTCCTTCGTGGACACGCGCCGGTACAGCACGACGCGCCCCATCAGGCGAAGTCCCGTAGGGCCTGGATGCGCTCGCTCTCGGCGTCGTGCGCGGCCTGCTCCTCCTCAGTGAGGACGACCGGGCCGCACGACAGGCAACTGCTGACGCCGCGCGCCAGGCGCTCGGCTTCCGCCTCGACCCACTCCGGCGTCGGCTTCCACTCGCGCAACTCGCCGTCCACGAAGGCGCCGCCGCCCCGGACGTGGCTCGGGTGCTGGATCACCATCCACCTGCCGCAGCCGCCCACGCAGGGAACGATGATGTCGTCGGCGGCCGGGGTGTCAACGCCCGCCTTGGGTTTGGGCTCCATCTCCATGTGCTCCTCCTCCACTCGGTTGCTTGCTCGCAACCTGTCGTGGCGGGAAGGCGCCGGACACCACTGAAAGCAGGAACCTCCTCGTTAGAGGACGCTGGTCTTCAAACGTGTCGGGGCAGCGCGCGGAGGCGCCGGCCAGGCGCCGGGGCGCGCCGCCTCGATCGAGGGACCAGCCGCGCTGCCGCCAGGGATCGCGCGGGCGCACCTGGAGGCGAGGGGGAGGACGTCAGGGGCCTAGTCCCCCAGGCCACGCCCTACGCGCGCACGCGCGCGCATGGCCCGGCCCACCTCCCACGCCTCGCGTTGACCTCGCCCCGCGCGAGGGTTCCAGGGTGTCAGGCCGGTGCCACCCTGACACCCTGCCCTGACACCCAAAACGAAGAGGTCCCGGAGTCAATCGTGGACTGGAAAACGGCACCTTGGCCAAGGGCCAGAGTGTCAGGGTGTCAGGCTTTCCCAGCCCTACGCGCGTAGCCTCCAAATGCGCCTGATCCGCGCCGCGCCGGCCGCTGCCGCGCAGCCCTGACACCCTGACACCCGCCGCGAGGCGACCGCCCCGCATTCGGCTCTGCGCCTCGCCCCGCGGTCGCCCGGCGCGGGTGTCAGGCGGCGGTGCCAGGGCCGGTCGCGCCTGACACCCAGCCGCCGCGCCGAGGCGTCACCGCAGCCCGTCAGCCGACCGTAGGATCGAGAGGCAGACAGAAACCGACGAGGGAGACGGACGAGATGGGCAGGCCCAAGAAAGAGAACCCGCTGACCGCGCGCATCCAGATCAGGATGACGCCCGCGACCCGACGCGAGATCGAAGAGGCCGCGGGCCGGGGCGGCGAGGCCGCCGGGGAGTGGGTGCGCGGCGCGGCGCTGGACCGGCTGCGCCGGGAGGGCCGCTGACGTGGCCGCCGACATGAGCCTGCGCCTGCCGGACGACGCGGCCCTCGCCCTGCGCGCCCGCGCCGAGTCCGAGGGCGTCGCGGCCGGGCGGCTCGCCGCCGAGATCGTCTGCGCGGAGCTCGGCGCCGAGGCGCCGCCGCTACGGCACCGGCCCGCGGCGGCGGTGTCGGCCGAGGTCGTGCGCGCCTGCGAGGGCGGGGCGACGATCAGCGACGTGGCCGGGGCGACCGGGGCGACCTACTCGGCGGCGCGGCTGCGGCTCAACCGGGCGGCGGCTGGCGGGCTGCTGAGGAAGCGGGCCGGGCGCGGGAGCCGGGCGGCGACCTACGAGCCGACCGACCTTGGGCGCAGGGTGGCCGGCGCCGCCTAGAGACCTTCGAGAACGAGCGAGGGCCGCCCGGCAGTGGCGGCCCTCAGGGAGATGCAGAGATGAACGAGGCAGATACTAAGGCGGAGATTTCGACCCGGACGGCGGGTGGCGCCTGATGGCCCGCCTGCAGATCGACGTCGGCGCGCCGATCCACGAGAAGGAAGACGCCGCCTGGGACGCGATCATCGCCGCCAACCGGCGGGACCCGGACGCGCCCGAGGTGATGCGCCGCGGCAACCGGGCGCTGGCGAGGCTCGGCGCGGACGGCGAACTCGACGCCTTCGACGTGCCGAAGCTGCGGCGGCGCCTCTCCCAGGAGGCGGCGTTCGGGAGCGAGGCGAGGGACGGCGGCTGGTCGCCGAAGGACCCGCCCAAGGACGTCGCGCTCGGCCTGCTCGCCGGGGACGAGCGGACGCACCCCGGCGCCCCGCCCGTCGAGCGCGTGGTCTCGGTGCCGTCGCTCGGCCCGTCCCTGGAGCTCCAGACGCGGCCGGGCTACCAGCCCGACTCGCGGACCTACTACGTCCCGGCGCCCGGCCTCGACGGGGTGGCGCCGCCGGACGAGATCACCACCGAGGACGTCGAGGAGGCGCGCGAACTCCTGCTGACCGACCTGCTCGGGGACTTCGGGTTCGCGGACGACGCGAGCCGCGCGCACGCGCTGGCGCTGGTCCTCCTGCCGTTCGTGCGGGACGCCATCGACGGGCCGACGCCGATGCAGGTGATCCTCGCCCCGGACATGGGCAGCGGCAAGACGACGCTGGCGCAGGCGGCGCTGCTGCCGGGGTGCGGCATCGTCCCGGCGGAAGCGGGGGCGGGCGACGACGCCGAGTGGCGGAAGCGCATCACCTCCCTGCTGCTCGCGGGCCGGTCGGCGGTCATCCTCGACAACCTGACGGGGCGGCTCGACTCGGCGCCCCTCGCCGCGGCGCTGACCTCGGACTGGTGGCAGGACCGCGTCCTGGGCGAATCGCGGACGGTGCGCCTGCCCGTGCGGAACATCTGGGCGATCACCGGCAACAACCTCCAGATGGCCGACGACCAGGTCCGACGCTCGGTCCCGATCTTCCTCGACCCCGGCGAGGTGCGCCCGGCAGACCGGCCGCGCGACGCCTTCCGCCACGTTGACCTGCTGGCGTGGGCCAGGCGGAACCGCCGCGACTTGGTCCGGGCAGCGCTGACGCTCGTCGAGCACTGGCGCCGCGGGCCGGCGATGGTCGAGGGCGGCTACGTCTACGTGCGCTCGGGCCAGGACCCGCTCCAGGGGCGCAAGACGATGGGCTCCTACGAGGCGTGGGCCAGGGTGATGGGCGGCATCCTCGAGTCGTGCGGGATGCCGGGGTTCCTCGACAACCGCGACCGCCTGCGGGAGGAGGCCGACGAGGAGACCAGGGAAACCGCCGTCTTCCTCGCGGCCATGAAGCCGATTGCCGAGGGGCGCGGCGGGCTGCGGTTCCCGGAAGTCAAGGAGCTCGTCCAGATGGGCGGGGAACTCAGCGCGGCAGCGCCGGCCGAGATCGCCGACGTGCCGCCGGGCAAGCTCACCGGGGTCCTGAAACCGTGGCTCAGCCGCCTGAAGGACAAGCCGGTTGGCGGCCTGCGGCTGCGGAACGTCAAGCTGAAGGCGCAGGGGCACCCGAGGGCCTGGTACGTCACCGAGGCGTCGGACGCGCCCTGGCCGGCCGACGAGTGAGGCGCTACCAGGGCCGCGCCTGGCGCCCCGGCGCCGCCTGGGCTAGGCGCAGGCCGCCGGGGGCCGCACGTGGCGCCGTGCGCGCCCTGTGTATACGCCCGCGGCGATCAGGCGGCGAGGTCGAGCGCGGGTAGAAACGCCACCTCGTCGGCGGCTGGTAATAACGGTCGCTGGACAAAGATCAATCGTTGCCTGGCCGAGGGGCGCGAGCGGTTTCGCCAGCTGGTCGCGCGCGGGGAGGACGGCGGCCGCTGCGCCGAGATGCAGCCGCTGCTCTCCGCCTTCTGCGACGGGGAGGCGAAGCCCGATGAGATGACCGCGCTGCGCGAGCACCTGCGCGCCTGCGCCCGCTGCCGGGCGACGCTGCGTGCCTACCGGGCGGCGCCGGCGGCGGCGGGCGCCCTGGCGCCGGCCCTGCCCCTGCACAGCTCGCTCTGGGAGCGGGCGCGGGACGCGGTCGGCGACCTTCTCGGCCGCTTCGGCGGCGGCGGGGGCGCGGCGCCGCAGGCGGCTGCCGGGAGCGGCGTGGGTGGCTTCGCCGCCGTGGCGAAGATCGCGGTCGTCTGCATCGGGGCGGCGGGGGGAGCCGCGGCCTGCGTCGCCGGAGGTTTGGTCCCGAACCCGATCCAACCAGCCGGCGAGCACGATCGGCCTCCGGTCGAGCGCAGGCAAGCCGAGATCCCGGCGCCGGCGACCACTCAATCGGAGCCGGAGCCCGAACCCGCGCCGCACCCGAAGCCGGAGCCGCGCCGCGAACCTCAGCCCGCCCCGGAGCCGGAAGGCGAAGGCGAAACCGCGGTCGCCGAACCGGCACCGGTCGAAAACGAAGCGGCCGAATACGTCCCGCCGCCGGAACCGGTGACCGAACCGGCTCCGGTCGCCAGCTCGGGCGGCGGCAGCCCCGCCGGGGAGTTCGGGCCATGATCGCCGCCCGCCTCCGCCGCGCCGCGGGGGTCCTCGCCGCGGCGGCCGTCGTGCTTCTGCTGCTTCCCCTCCAGTCGAGGGCGGCCGAGGTGTGGCAGGCGTTCCCCCAGTTCACGATCGACCCGGCTCAGGTGCCCGGCTACCCGGCCGGCGGCGAGTCGGTCAAATACCGGATCTTCGACTCGCTCGGGAACCCCGTCGGAGCGGTTTTCGGCGCCTTCGCGACGAACCCCCTGAAAGTGGTCGAAGTGCCACCGGCGCCAGGGGCGTACAAGCTCGAAAGCTGGGTCCTCGACGCGGATGGAAACGAGCTGACGCGGGTCAGCACGACCCTCCGCTTCGATGACCTCGCTCCCTCGCCCCCCGGCGCCGTGGCCCCCGCGGGCTGGCTGCGGGGAGAGGAGGTGGCACTGCTCGACCTCCAGCCCCCGGCCGCCCCGTTGCCGCTCTCCGGCCTCCGCGGCTACGCGATCTCCATCGATCGGGGCACCGCCGTGCATCCGTGCGCGAGTCCTGCGATCTGCACCGAGGAGGAGACCGACCTCGCCGCCGACGCGAGCCTCGACCAGATCCCGCTCGGAACCCTGCCGCAGGGCGCCACCTACGCCCGGGTCGTCGCCATCTCCGGGTCCGGCGTCCCCTCTCCCGTCAGCACCGCCACCTTCCGGGTCGACTCGACGGCTCCGTCGATCTCGCTGTCGGGGATTCCGGACGGCTGGAGGAACCGCCCGGTCACGGTCTCCGCGACCGCCACCGACCCGCTCTCCGGGATGGCGGCGGCCGGCCCCGGGGGACCGATCACCGCGATCTCGGTCGACGGGGGCGCCGCGACGATGAGCCTCGGCGACACCGCGGCCACCCTGGTCAGCGGCAGCGGCGTCCACGAAATCGACGCCTCCGCCCGCGACGCCGCCGGCAATCCAGGGGAGACCGACTCCCCGGCGGGCCTCGTCCGGATCGACGAAGACCCGCCCGAGGTGGCCTTCGCCCGCAGCCAGGACCCGGCCGAACCGGAGCGGATCGAGGCGGCGGTCAGCGACCGGCTCTCCGGCCCGAGCCCAACCGCCGGCTCGATATCCGTCCGGCTGGCCGGGACGCGCGACCGCTACGAGGAGCTGCCGACCCGCGTCGCGGCCGGGCGGCTGGTCGCCCACTGGGACTCCGACTCCTATCCCCCCGGCAAGTACGAGTTCCTCGCCACCGGCTTCGACGTCGCCGGCAACGCCGCGCCCGGGACCGATCGCGATCGCGGCGGCCGGATGGTGCTGGTCAACCCGTTGAAGGCCCCCGTCTCGCTGACGACGAAGGTCTCGGATGGGCGCTTCAGCGGACGCCTGCGGCGGGTCGGAGGCGGCGGGCTGGCGGGGCAGCGGGTGGCCATCGTGGAGAGCTTCGCGGGCGGCGCCGATCCTTCTCGCCGAACCACCATGCGGACCACCGACGCAAGCGGCGCCTTCTCGCTGCGATTGGCGCCGGGACCGAGCCGCGACGTTCTCGCCCACTTCGCCGGCACCCCCACCCTGACCAGGAGCGACGGAGCGACCGCTCACCTCGGCATCGCGACCGGGCTCCGCCTCCGCGCCTCAACCGCAACGGCGGCGATCGGCGGCAGGCCGGTCGTCTTCAGCGGCAGGGTCCGGGCCCGCGGCGCCAAACGGGCGGTCCGCGGGCTGCCGGTCGAGCTCCAGTTTCGCTACCGCGGCGCCGGCTGGCGCGGCTTCCGCACGGTCGAGGCCGACCGGCGCGGCCGCTTCCGCTACGCCTACCGGTTCAGCGACGACGACAGCCGCGGCATCCGCTTCCAGTTCCGCGCCCACGTAAAAGGCCGCGAGGGCTGGCCCTATGAGCCAGGCACCTCGCGGCCTGTGAGCGTCACCGGTAGGTGACGGGAATGAGTGCTCCCTAGCGGAGCGAGGTCAGCTGGCTGCTGACAGTGCCAACGACGCCAGTGGCGCTCTCGACGACGCCCTGGGCGCGGGAGGTCTGCTCGTCGATCGCCTTGCGGACGCGCTGCTCGACCTCGGTGCGGTTGCGCTTGATCGTGGTCTCGACCTCGCGGCGGCGGTTGCGGGCCTCGCGCTCGACCTGGTTGCGGGTCTTGCGGGCCTCCGTGATCGCCTTGCGGCGGGCGGTGCTGCCGCGGCGCTCGGTCCGTTTCAGCGATTTGCGCAGGTTGCTGCGGTAGCTCTTGATCTGGCGCTCGGCCTTGCTGCGGTCGGTCCAGGGCTCGACCAGATCGCTGACCCGGTCGCTGACGGCGAGGACGGCGCCGACGGGGAAGTCGACAGCGGTCTCGACGACGGTCTGGACCTGGTTCTTCTCGGCGACCACGGTCTTGGTCGCGGCGCGTTTCGAAGCTTTGGCGGTTTTTGCGGCCGACTTTTTCGCTTCGGTCGTCGCCCGTTTCGCCTGCGTTTTGTTTTTGCTGCCGTTGCTTTTGCTCTCAGCCATGCGAAGAAAACACCTCTTCAGTTTCGTATTGGGGGCTTGGGGAGTGCCCGAGTGTAACGAACATAGGTTCGTAGGAACAGGTGTTTGTAAACCGCCTACTGAGAAGGGTTACGCGGTCTTCGCCAGCTGGGCGGCGCGGACGACCGCCAGCCCGGCCTCGCCGTTGGCGGCGGCCATCGGGTAGCGGGCCTCCAGGTCGAGCATCGCCTCGGAGAGCTCGCCGGAGCCGAAGGAGACCGCGCCGCCGGCCTCGCGGACGATCAGCTGCGCGGCGGCGGCGTCGACCGAGCGGCAGGAGCGAAGGCTGAGCATCGCGTCGAAGCGGCCGGCGCCGACGTAGGCGGCGGAGATCGCGATCGCGCCGACGACCCGCAGGCGGAAGACCTTGCCGGCGAGCAATTCGAAGGCCGGCATCGCCCACTCCGGCTCGGCTGACTCGACCCCGACGACCTCCAGCCGCTCGGCCTCGGCCGAGACCCGCACCGGCCTGCCGTCGAGCTCCGCCCCCTGCCCGCGGCGGGCGAGGAACTCCTCGTCGGCGCCGAAGTCGTGGACGAAGCCGAGCTCGACGTCGGCCATCGTGGGGCCCGAGGCGACGGCGATCGAGACCGCGAAGGAAGGCAGGGTGCGGCGAGCGTTGAGCGAGCCGTCGATCGGGTCGATCACCACCCGCTGCTCGCCGCCAGAGCCGAAGGTGACTTCGCCGCGCTCCTCGGAGACGGCGAGAAAGGAGGCGCCGGCGGCGGCGAGCTTGTCGAGCTCGGCGAAGACGACGTCCTCGCATTCGCGGTCGATCACCAGGGTGCGGTCGCCGCCCTCGCCGACCCCCTCGTAGACGGTTCTCTCCTCGCTCGTCCGCGCCCGCTCGAAGATCGGCCGCTGGGCGGCGACGATGCGGCGGCAGATCGCCGGCCAGTCGGCGGAGAGGAGGTCCATCGGCGGCATGCTAGAGATCGCATCCCTGCTCTAGCCAAGCGCTAGTTTGGGGGCGATGCCCGAGGGCCACCCAGCCACCGACACCGCCGGCTCGGCGCGCGAGCGCGCGATCGCGCACGAGGCGGGGCCGTTGCTGATCGCCGGCGCCCCGGGCACCGGCAAGACCGAGCTGCTGGCGCGCCGCCTGGGACGCCTCGCGGCCGCCGGGACCCGGCCCGAGAGCGTGCTGACGATCGCCTCCCGCCAGGCGACCGCCGGCCGTCTGCGCGAACGCTGCGAGGCGCTGCTGGAGGGGTCCTTCGAGGAGCTCTGGATCGGCAGCTGGGACGCGATCGGCGAGCGCCTCCTGCGCGAGCACTCCGAGGAGGCGGGGCTCGAACCGTTCTTCGACGTCCTCGGCCGCGCCGAGCGGCTGGCGATGCTGCTCGACCGCCTCGACCGCCTGCCGCTGCGCCGGCACGAGATCCGCGGCAACCCGGCCGGGCTGCTGGCGCGCCTGCTGGCGCGGATCGACGGCCTCAAGGCGGAGCGGGTCGGCCCCACCACCCTCTCCGAGCGAGCCCAGGCCGAGGCGAGCGCGGCGAGCGACGAGGCCGGCCGCGAGGCGGCGCGGCGCGAGCTCGAGTTCGCCGAGCTCTACGCCGCCCACGACCGCGTCCTTTCGGAGTCCGGCAGCCTCGACCGCGGCGACGTCTTCCTCGCCCTCGACTGCCTCCTGGTCGAGCGGCCCGACGTGCGGCGGCGGATCGCCGAGCGCTTCGGGCAGGTGATGGTCGACGAGCTCGAGGAGACGACGCCGGCGCAGCGGGCGGTGTTGGAGTCGCTCGCCGCCGAGGATTCGAACCAGGTCGTTGCGCTCGAGCTCGACGCCGGCGAGGGGAGCGTCGCGGCGGAGGCCTGGTTCGACGCGGTCCACCCCGGCGGCGAGCGGATCCTGCTCGAGGACCGCTTCCGCGATCCCAAGCTCGGCTTCTGGCGCTGCGCGAGCGAGCGCGCCCAGGCGCAGGCCGTGGCCCGCGCCGTCGAGCACCTGGTCGCCTCCGGCGCCGCCGCGGAAGAGATCTGCGTCCTGGTCGACGACCCGGCCAAACAGGGCGGCGCCGTCGCCGCGGCGATGGAAGAGCGCGGTATCCCCTTCCACCTCTCCGGGCCGACGGCGCTCTTCCAGCGGCCGGAGGTGCGCGACGCGATCGCCTGGCTGCGGGTGCTCGCCGACCCCGACGACTCGGCCGCCGCGGCGCGGGCGCTGACCCGGCCGCCGGTCGAGCTGCGCTCGGCCGACCTGGCGCGGCTGACGACGATCGCCCGGCGGCGCAAGCAGGACATGGTCGCCGCCTGCGAAGCGGCTCTCGACAGCCCCCAGTTCCAGCCCGAGGCGCGCGAGCGGATCGGCACCTTCCTCAGGCTCTACGGCGCCGCCGCGGCGGTGATGGAGGAACGTCGGGCCGACGTCTTCGTGCGGCGGCTGATCGAGCAGGTGGGGCTGCGGCGCCAGCGGCTTTTCGCCGCCCAGCCCGAGGTGGCCGAGCGACTGCTCGGGCTCTCGCGCCTGGCCGAGCTGGCGACCGCCTGGACCCGGCGCGAACCGCACGGCTCGACCCGCGCCTTCGTCGCCTACCTGAGCGCCGTCGCCGAGGCCGGCACCGAAGCTGAGGACGCCGAGCAGCCGCGCTCGCCGGGCGCCGTCAACGGGATGGCGGCCGGCGCGGTCAAGGGGCTCGGTTTCGACCACGTCTTTGTCCTCGGCCTCGAGGTGGAGGGCGAGTGGGAGCGGATCGGCTGGCCGGCGCGCAGCGGCCTCGTCCTCTCGCGGCTGACCCGCGGCGCCGACGGCGAGGCGGCGCGGCCGTCGCGCTTCTACGAGCGGGCGCTGGAGGCGGCGGCTGCCGAAGGCGTGTTGGAGGAGGAGCACGAGGAGGAGTTGTTCGGGCCGGCCGAGGGTCTGCACGCGACCTACCGAGCGCTGCGCGAGCAGGTGCTCGAGGCCTCCTGGCGGGCGGGCCGAGAGCTCTCGGAGCCGCGGCTCGATACCGCGATCGACGTCAACCGGGCGATCGCCCGCTACCTGGAGCTGCTGAAGCTGGCGGCGCTGGCGCAGCGGCCCGGCGACGAGCCGACGGCGGAGGCGATCGAGGCGGTCAACGGCCTCCTGCGGCAGGTGGCGACGCCCGAGCAGCAGGCCGAGCTCGACGCCTCCTCGCTCGACGCCTATCTGCTCGACTCCGAGCGCGAGCGTGGCCACCGGCTCGATCTGGTCGCCGCCCGCGAGGAGCCCTCGCTCGCCGCCTTCCTGCCGCGCCGCGGCGACGGCATGCTCAGCCTCTCGGCCTCGGACCTCTCGCTCTACCTGACCTGCCCGCTGAAGTACAAGTTCGCCCGCGTCTTCGGGATCCCGCAGGAGCCGACGATCAACCAGCGCTTCGGGATCCTCTTCCACAACGTCCTGGAGCGCTTCCACAAAGAACCGCCCGAGAACCCGGAGGAAGGGCTGCGGGTGCTGAACCGGCTCTTCGAGTCGGGCTGGCGGCGGACCGGGTTCGGCTCGACCGACGACGAGCTGCAGTTCCGCGACCGCGCCCGCGAGGCGCTGCGCCTCTACTGGGAACGCGAGCGCGAGTCCGAAGGGGAGCCGGAATGGCTGGAGCGGAAGTTCGACTTCAAGGTCGGCGACCACCACGTCCGCGGCCGGGTCGACCGCGTCGACCGCCTCCCCGACGGCGACTACGAGCTGATCGACTACAAGACCGGCGAGCGCAAGTCCGAAGCGGACCTCGACGACGACTTGCAGCTGGCCCTCTACCGGATGGCGGCGCGCGAGGCCTGGGGGATTGAGGCCAGCACCGGCAGCTACTACTACGTGCTCGACGCCGAGAAGGTCCCGGCGCCGACCCGGCCCGACGACGCCGAGCGCGTCGAGCGCACGGTCCTGCAGGTGGGCGAGGGCATCCTCAGTCAGGACTTCGAGCCCCGCCCCTCACCGACCGTCTGCAGCTGGTGCGACTACCGTCTGATCTGCCCGGCGGCGGAAGCGTAAAAGCGTCTCACCTCGGGCCGCCGGGGAAGGTGGGGGCGCCCACCCACCTTCGCTGGGCTGTTCGCCCGGAGAGCACATCCGGGGCACCGTTCGTCATGGCGGGTCCTACCTGAATTACCGGTCGAGGTGACTTCAGTGAAGCCCTGTGGATCGGCCCAAAGACGCTGAAATTGTTGCTCTTAGCGGGCGGATCGCGACATTTCTGGGGGGCTGCCTCTTGTAACCAAACTCGATTTAGCTCTACGCTCCACCGCTAGGAAGCGGCATTGGTGCACCACCGAATCGGGTGACTGCACTAATGGACAGCCTCGCCCAAAATCCGCTGCCGCTTTATCTGGTCATTGGACTGACGGCGCTGTGGCGTTTGCCCTTGTGGGGACTAAGGGTTCTCGACTTCTTGCGAGATCTACGCAGGTTTCGCAAGGAAAGGGCGGCTGTTGAAACTCCTGCCCCGGGCTCTTCTGGTCCTCCTGAGGAAGACGATGTTTCAGCGAGACCTATTCGGGACCTCTCAGGCAGCTAGGTCGTCAGGAGATTCCCACCCTCCCGGGCGATTCGAGGTCTCATCACCTGACACGATGATGACCCAACCGACTTTCGCCCCACCCGGGTGGGGCGAAAGTCGGAAGCGATAGTCGAGTGGCCAGGAGCTTGTTTTGGACGGTTGGAGGGTCGGATACCTCTCGTACGAGCGGCGTCCGCTATCCGCCCGATCGCCCGACCTCGACGGCCCCAGCGTCTCCGGGCAGAAAGCCCAGCGAAGGCAGAGAGGTACCCCACGCTCCTAGCGCTTCCGAAGTTCGGCTGTTCAGCTCTTGTCGTCGCCGCGCTGGCGGAGGAAGCGCTGGAACTCGCGGGCGAGGGTGTCGGCGTTCGGGAGCTCTCCCTCGTCGTCGAGCAGGTCGGCCTGTTCGGCCTCGATCCGGGTGACCAGCTCCTCGATCTCGGGGTTGGCGGCGACGGCGCGGCCGATCTGCTCTTCGTAGTCGGTCGTTTCCTCCTCCAGCTCGGAGGCCTCGACGGCGATGCCGGTCAGGCCCTCGAGGCGGCGCAGGAGGGCGAGGGCCGCCTTCGGATTGGGGACCGCGGCGACGTAGTGCGGGACCGCCGCCCAGAGCGAGGCGGAGTCGATCCCACTCTGGCGGCAGAGGTCGTGGACGACGCCGACGATCCCGGTCGGGCCCTCGTAGTTGGAGCGCTCCAGTTCCAGCTCCTCGACCAACTCGGCGCTGGAGGCAAGGCCGGTGATCGGCACCGGCAGCGTGTGCGAGACCTCGGCGATCAGCGCCCCGAGGGTGATGACCATCTCGACCCCGAGGGCGTCGGCGACGGTGGCGATCGTCTCCGAGAAGGTGCGCCAGCGGAGGTTCGGCTCGGTCCCGTCGAGCAGGACCAGGTCGCGGTCGGCGCTGGGCACGCGCACCGCGAAGAAGCTGTTCTCGGGCCAGTCGATGCGGCGGGTCTGACCTTCGTCCATGCTGATCGTCGGCCGCGTCGACTGGAAGTCGAAGAAGTCCTCGGAATCGATGCTGGCCAGCGGCTCGGCCTCGAGCGAGCTGGCGACCGCGGTCAGCGCCGTCGAGGCCGAGGCGGCGGCGTCGTTCCAGCCGCGGAAAGCGCAGACCATCACCGGTGAGCGCAGGTGGGGCAGGTCCCCTTCCCAGGTCAGCGAGTCCACGCGATTGAGCGTAGACCATGCAACCCGGCCGCTCGGCCCCTCCCGGGCTCAGGCGGTGCGGGCGCGGCGCACCAGCTGCACCGCCATGAACAGGGCCAGCGCGGCGAAGGAAAGCTGCAGGGCGCGTTCGGAGATCTGGTTGGCGAGGGCGACGCCGACCAGGACCCCGAGCGGCGAGAGCGCGCCGACGATCAGCGCCTCGCGGAGGCGGACGTTGCCGTAGCCGTTCTGGCGGTAGGCGCCGGCGATCGCGACGACGACGATCATCAGCAGCGAGGTCGACTCTGCCTCGACCTGGGTGAGGCCGATGAAGACCGTCAGCGCCGGCACGAAGAGGACGCCGCCGCCGACCCCGACGAGGCCGCCGGTGAGGCCGCCGAAGAGGCAGATGAGGATCGCCGCGAGCTCGCTCACGAGAGGATCAGCTCCACCGCGATCGCCACCAGCAGCAGGGCGAAGAGGTAGGAGACGGCGCGCTGGGGGATCCGCTGCTGGATCGCGGTGCCGAGGATGACGCCGACGACCGCGGGGATCGCCAGCAGCAGGCCGGTGGCGAGGTGGACGTTGCCGTAGATGCCGCCCTGGGCGAGGGCGCCGAGCAGGCCGATGATCACGATCGCCGCCAGGCTGGTTCCCGTCGCCAGGCGCTCGCCGTAGCCGAACCAGAAGATCAGCAGGGGGACGATGATCGTGCCGCCGCCGACGCCGAAGAGGCCGCTGAAGACGCCGGCGAGGGTGCCGATCGCCGCCAGCTTCCAGAGCGCGTGGTCGGGGGTGTCTGAGCTCGTGGGTCCTATAGACCCCGCCACCTCAGACACGTCGGAGGATCGCGTCGCCTGCGGGCATCTCGCGATACTAAGGCCGTGCCCCACGACCCAGAGACGGGAGGCGGCGACTGGCAGGCGCGCCTGGAGCCGCTCCGGCGCGAGCCTGGCCGCGCGGCGATCCTCACTGACGTCGACGGAACCCTGGCGCCGATCGTCGAACGGGCCGAGGAAGCGGCGGTACCGGCGGCCGCGCGCGAGGCGCTAGCGGCGCTGGGCGAGCGCTACGCGCTGGTCGGCTGCATCTCCGGCCGCCAAGCGGCCGAGGCGCGGCGGCTGGTCGGCCTCGACTCGCTCGCCTACGCGGGCAACCACGGGCTGGAGCTGCTGCTGCCGGGTGACCGCGAGGTGCGGCCGGACCCCTCGATCGCCGGGCGCGAGGGCGACGCGGCCGGGTTCATCGCCGCGGCGGGGGACGGCCGCCTGGAGGCCGCCGGGCTGCGGCTCGAGGACAAGGGGCCGATTCAGGCGCTGCACTGGCGCGGCGCCGCCGACGAGGCGCGGGCGGAGAGCCGGGCGCGGGAGATCGCCAACGAGGCGGGCCGGGCGGGGCTGGAACCGCGCTGGGGCCGCAAGGTGCTGGAGCTGCGCCCGGCCGGGGGCGGCGGCAAGGACGGGGCGGTCGCCTCGCTGCTCGCCGACGAGCGGCTCGACCGCGCCACCTACGCCGGCGACGACCGCACCGATCTCGATGCCTTCCGCCGCCTGCGCGAGCTGCAGGACGAGGGGCGGCTGAGCGCCGCCGTCTGCGTCGGTGTGCACTCGCCGGAGGCGCCGGCGGAGCTGGGCGAGGAGTCCGACGTGACCGTCGACGGCCTCGACGGCTGGCTGGCGATCCTCGAATGGCTGGCGGAGCCGGCCCAACCAACCTCCTAACGGGATGCCCTACACCGACCTGCTCCGAGCCAGCGTCTTCGTCACCGCCGCCGAGGCGACCGTCCTCGGCGCGATCACGGCGCTGGCGGCCAACCGCGACGGCGACACGACGATCGCCCTCGTCGCCGCCGGCTGGTGGCTGGTGGCGCTGGCGATCGGGATGTACCTGAGCCGGCCGCAGCGGGCCGCCGACGACGTCCGCGACGCCCTCGCCCGCGCCAGGACGGCGACCTCTCTGCCGGACCAGAGCCCGGCCCGGATCGCCTTCTCCCGCCTCTGGCCGATCGCCGTCACCGCGGTCGGCGCCGGCGTCCTCGGCCTCGTCTTCCCCGGCGTCGCCGCCGTCGGCGCCGGCTACGCCCTGATCGTCTCCCTCGCCTGGCACACCCGCGAGGCCGCGGTCCTCGGCATCGAGCACCGCGACGGCGTCAAGTTCTACGTCGTCCCCTCCCACCCGCTGAAATCGATCGAGCTGGTGCGGACGCCGGGGCTGCGCGACGACCGGCTCGGCGCGTACTAGCGCTTGCGCAGCTTCTTGAACTCGGCCCAGCCGCGGGTGTTGGCGATATCGGCGGCGGTCAGCCAGGCGCGGCGGGCGGTGGCGACCGCGTAGGCCATGTTGTCGAGGGTGTCGACGCCGTGGGCGTCGGTGTTGAGGACGATCTTCACCCCGGCTTCGGCCGCGAGGCGGGCGTGGCGGTCGGAGAGGTCGCGGCGGTTGGGGTTGCCGTTGATCTCGATCATCGTCCCGGTGCGGGCGGCGGCCTCGGCGACCGCCTCGACGTCGATCCCGTAGGGCTCGCGGCGGCCGATCAGGCGGCCGGTGAGGTGGCCGATGCAGTCGACGTCCGGGTTCTCGATCGCGGCGAGGACGCGCTCGGTCATCTGCTTTTCGGAAACGTTGAAGGAGGTGTGGACGGAGGCGACGACCCAGTCGAGCGCGGCGACCAGGTCGTCGGGGTAGTCGAGCGAGCCGTCGAGGCCGATGTTGATCTCCGAGCCGGAGAGCAGGCGGAAGCCCTTGCTGCCGTTTGCTCTGTTCCAGGCGCGCACCTCCTCGATCCGCTCCCAGAGCCGCTCGGCGGTGACGTGGTCGCCGAAGCCGTGGCTGGCGGAGTGGTCGGTGATCGCCAGATAGGCGTAGCCGCGGTCGCGCGCCGCCGCGGCCATCTCGTCGAGGCTGTTGCGGCCGTCGGAGAGCGTGGTGTGGGAGTGAAGGTCGCCCTTGACGTCGGCGAGCTCGACCAGGTCGGGGAGCTCGCCTTCGCGGGCGGCCTTCAGCTCGCCGCGGCCCTCGCGCAGCTCCGGCTCGATGTAGGCGTAGCCGAGCCGCTCGTAGACCTGGGTCTCGGTCGCGCAGGTCTCGACGTCGCCGCTCTCGGTGTCGGTGATCCCGTGCTCGGAGACCGAGAGGCCGCGGGCGACGGCCTCTTCGCGCAGCTGCACGTTGTGCGCCTGGGAGCCGGTGAAGTGCTGCAGCAGGTTGCCGAAGGCGGCCGGCGGGACGATCCGCAGGTCGACCGAGACGCCGTTGTGGGTCTGGGCGTGCAGCCCGTTCGGGCCCGGTTTGCCGGCGGCGGCGATCAAGGCGTGGGAGGCGAGGTGCTCGGCCAGGGAGGTGGGCTCCTCGGCGGTCGCGATCAGGTCGATGTCCTTGCAGGTCTCGCCCCAGCGGCGGACCGAGCCGGCGACCTCGACCCGGTCGGCGGCCGGGTGCTCGCGCAGCGCCTCGGCCAGCTCCTCGGCGATCGGCTTCACCTTCGAGAGCAGCAGGCGGCCGGGGCCCTCACCGGGCTCGCCGAGGCGCTCCAGCGCGGCGAGGATGTTCTCCTCGGCCTTCGGGCCGAGGCCTTTGACGTCGCGGATCTTCTCCGTCTCGGCGGCGGCCTTGAGGTCCTCCATCGAGGAGATCTCCAGCTCCTCGAACAGGCGCCGCGCCGTTTTCGGGCCGACGCCGGGGACGCGGGTGACCTCGATCAGGGTCGGCGGGAACTTCGCCTTCAGCTTCACCGCGGCGGGGATCTCGCCGGTCGCGATCAGGGCGTCGATCTTTTCCGCCAGCGTCTTGCCGACGCCGGGGACCTCGGTCGCCTCCCCGCGGGCGGCCAGCTCGGCGACGGAGACCGGGCTCTCGCGGATCGCCTTGGCGGCGGTGCTGTAGGCGAGGACGCGGTATTTGACCGCCCCGTCGAGCTCGTAGAGGATCCCCAGCTCTTCCAGGGCGGCGGCGATCTCGGCGTTCGTCACCCGCCAAGGAATACCATCGCGGGGCTGGCGGGTAGGGAGAGCGAACGCGATTTCCGACTCTGGACAGCGTCGCTATACTTTCTGAAGTATTGAGCTGAAGCCGAAACCGCAACCGGGAGACCGAACGTGACTGGCAAATTGACGGACGTAACCGACGCCACCTTCAAAGCTGACGTGCTCGACGCCGAGGGCCCTGTCCTCGTCGACTTCTGGGCGCCCTGGTGCGGTCCGTGCCGCGTCGTCCACCCGGTTCTGGAGGAGATCGACGCCGAGCGCGAGGATCTCAAGATCGTCTCGATCAACGTCGACGAGAACCAGCAGACGGCGGCCAACTACGAAGTCCTCTCGATCCCGACGATGATCCTCTTCAAGGACGGCGCGATCGCCAAGAAAGTCGTCGGGGCGATGCCGAAGCGCCGCCTC
>DASQCF010000065.1:0-16354 GCA_035634815.1 Solirubrobacterales bacterium
GCCGGCGCGCTTCATCTTCTCGCTCGGCCAGTAGGTGTCCTCCCATTCGTTGCGGTGAGGCCACATCTCCTTTTTCACCCACGACTCCATCGACTCGCGCAGGTCTTCGTGCTCCTGGCTGAAGATGAAGTGCTTGCGCCCTGCTGCGTGGTCGGGCTTGATGACGCTGGAGCCGTCGGTTGCGGTCGCCACTTTGGTCTCTCCCTCTTTGGTCGTTCCCGAAAAACTGAAGTGGACAGTAGCACTTCCTACTTTCAGCTTGCTATGGTCCGGCCGGATGCCCCAGGGAGATCAATGGAGCGGCGAGAAGGTCGCCTACGAGGTCGCCGATGGCGTCGCCACGGTGACGCTGAACGATCCGGAGAAGCGCAACATGCTCTCCGGTCAGATGCTGAGCGAGCTGGTCGAGGCGATGAAGACGGCGAAAGCCGCTGATGACGTCCGCGCCGTCGTCCTCACCGGGGCGGGGGAGAAGGTCTTCTGCGCCGGCGCAGACCTCGGCGGGTTCGCCGCCGACGCGCCGCTCGTCGCCAAACACTTCGCCTCCGACCTCTTCCTCGAGTTCTTCCGCCTGATGCCGCGGCTCGGCAAGCCCTCGCTCTGCGCCGCCAACGGCCACGTCCTCGCCGGCGGGATGGGGCTGGCCCTTTCCTGTGACCTGGTGATCGCCAAAGAGGGCGCCACCTTCGGCACCCCGGAGATCAACGTCGGCGCCTTCCCCTACATGATCATGTCGATCATCTACCGCAACGTCCCGCGCAAGAAGGTCAACGAGATGATGCTGCTGGGCGAGCGGCTCTCGGCGGAGCAGGCGGTCGAGTACGGGCTCGCCAACAAGGTCGTCCCGGCCGGTGAGTTCGACGCCGCGGTCTCCGAGTGGGCCGCCAAGCTCGCCTCCAAGAGCCCGGTGCTGATGCGGCTCGGCCACGACGCGATGTACCGCCAGCAGGACATGGCGCTCGACGACGCGCTGGAGTTCCTCCGCAGCCAGCTCTCGCTCACCTTCACCACCGAGGACATCGTCGAGGGGGTCACCGCCTTCTTCGAGAAACGCGACCCGCAGTGGAAAGGACGCTAGTGGCGACCGAGGAGAAACCCGCCAACCTGCTCCCCGGCACCGCGCCCCTGGCCGACCTGACCGCGCAGCTGCACGAGCGCCGCGCCAAGGCGAAGCTCGGCGGCGGCGAGGAGAAGATCGCCAAGCAGCACGACCGCGGCAAGCTCACCGCCCGCGAGCGGATCGACCTGCTGGTCGACGAGGGGACCTTCGTCGAGATGGGGATCCACGGCCGCCCGCACTTCGCCCAGCGGGCGATGGACGGGGTCGAGGCGCCCGCCGACGGCGTCGTCACCGGCTGGGGGGACGTCGACGGCCGCGCCACCTGCATCGCCGCCTACGACTTCACCGTGATGGCCGGCTCGATGGGGATGACCGGCGAGCTCAAGGTCACCCGCCTGCGGGAGATGGCGCTACAGAAGCGGATGCCGTTCGTCTGGCTGCTCGACAGCGCCGGCGCCCGCATCCAGGAGGCGGCGGGCTCGCTCTTCGCCGGCTCCGGCCACCTCTTCCGCGAGGAGGTCGAAATGTCGGGCGTGATCCCGATGGTGGCGGCGATGATGGGCCCCTGCGCCGCGGGCACCGCCTACATCCCGGCGCTCTCGGACTTCGTGCCGATGGTCTCCGGCCAGGGCGCGATGGCGCTCGCCGGCCCGCACCTGACCAAAGCCGTCACCGGCGAGGAGATCTCGATGGAGGACCTCGGCGGGGCAAAGGTCCACTGCCGCAAGTCGGGAGTGGGGGACCTGGAGGTCGCCGACGACGAGGAGTGCATCGCCTCGGTCCGCAAGTACCTCTCCTACTTCCCTGGCAACTGCGAGGAGCGGCCGCCGGTCGTCGACGTCAGCGACCCGATCGAGCGCGCCTCGGAGAAATTGATGGAGATCGTGCCCGAGTCGCCGCGTCAGCCCTACGACATGTACGACGTGATCCGCGAGATCGTCGACGACGGCGACTGGTTCGACCTGAAGCCGAAGTTCGCCAAGAACGTGATCACCTGCTTCGCCCGCTTCGGCGGTCAGCCGGCCGGGATCGTCGCCAACCAGCCCAAGCAGCTGGCCGGCGTCCTCGACAACGACTCCGCCGACAAGGCCGCCCGCTTCATCAACCTCTGCGACGCCTTCAACATCCCGCTCGTCTTCCTCCAGGACGTCCCCGGCTTCATGGTCGGCTCGAAAGTCGAGCACGCCGGGATCATCCGCCACGGGGCGAAGATGCTCTACGCGGTCAGCCGCGCCACGGTGCCGAAGGTGACCGTCGTCGTCCGCAAGGCCTACGGCGCCGGCTACTACGTGATGTGCGGCAAGGCCTACGAGCCCGACCTGATCGTCGCCTGGCCGGGGGCCGAGATCTCGGTGATGGGCGCCGAGGGTGCGGTCGAAATCATCGGCCGCTCGGCGATCGAGGCCTCCGAGGACCCGGAGGCGACCCGCGAGGCGATGCTGAATGCGGTCCGGGCCCAGATCGACCCCTACATTGCCGCCGGCAACGCCGTGATCGACGACATCATCGACCCCCGCGAGACCCGCCAGACGATCGCGAAAGCGCTGCAGATGTCCCGAAACAAGCACGTCGAGAAGCCGAAGAAACGCCACGGCGTGATGCCGGTATGAATTCGTCTGTTCCTTTTCGTTGCTATCTCGCCATAGGGAACAACTGAGGAGGCGTGATGAGCTCTTTTGACGATCCGGTGATCATCAGCTGCTCGATCAGCGGCGTGATCGCCAACCGCGACCAGTGCCCGGCGATCCCCTACACGCCCGAGGAGTACGCGGCCGAGGCGCGGCGCGCGGTCGACGAGGGCGCCTCGCAGATCCACATCCACGCCCGCAAACCCGACGGCACGCCCTCGTATGAGGTCGAGGACTTCCAGGCGATCACCGAGGCGATCCTCGCCGAGGTCGGCGACGTGATCGTCAACTACTCGACCGGCGCGATCGGGATCCCGATCGAGAAGCGGATCGAGTACCTGCGCGCCTGCAAACCCGACGTCGCCGCTCTGAACATGAGCTCGATGAACTACGCGAAGTACTCGAAGCGGCGCAAGGACTTCGTCTTCAAAGCCGTCTTCGAGAACAGCTTCGACACGATCATCGAGTTCCTCACGGCGATGAAAGAGATCGGGGTCAAGCCCGAGCACGAGTGTTTCGACTCCGGCCACGTCGCCAACCTCGACCCGCTGGTCGACATGGGCCTGCTGGAGCCGCCGCTGCAGATCTCGCTGGTGATGGGGGTGACCGGCGGCATCCGCCCGACGCCGCGCAACGTCACCCTGATGAGCGACCAGATCCCCGGCGGCCCCGAGGGGCCGAACCAGTGGCAGGTGATCGGCATCTCCCGCGACCAGTGGAAGCTGCTCGCGGCCTCGCTGGTGCTCGGCGGCAACGTCCGTGCCGGGGTCGAGGACAACCTCTACCTGCCGAACGGCGAGATGTGCAAGTCCAACGGCGAGCTGATCGCCAAGGCGCGGCAGATGGCCGAAGACATCGGCCGCCGCCCCGCCAGCGTCGCCGAGGCGCGCGAGCTCTTGGGGGTCCCCAGGCGTGAGCGGTCTCCCGCTTAGCGACGTCAAGGTCCTCGACCTCACCCGCCTGCTGCCGGGCGGCTTCTGCTCGCTGCTGCTCGCCGACCTCGGCGCCGAGGTGCTGAAGGTCGAGGACACCGGCATGGGCGACTACATCCGCTGGGCCCCCCCTTACTACGGCACCGACGACCAGCAGGCGCTCGGTACCCGCTCCGCGCTCTACCTCTCGCTCAACCGCGGCAAGCGCTCGGTCCGCCTCGACCTCAAGTCGGAGGCGGGGAAGGAGGCACTGATGCGCCTCGTCGCCGCCCACGACGTCGTCCTCGACGGCTTCCGCCCCGGCGTCCTCGACCGGCTCGGCGTCGGCTACGAGCGGATGCGCGAGGCCAACCCGGCGGTCGTCTACTGCGCGATCACCGGCTACGGCCAGGACGGCCCCTACGCCCAGCGCGCCGGCCACGACATGAACTACCTCGGCCTGGTCGGGCTGCTCGGCCTGACCGGCGCCAAGGGCGGGCCGCCGGTCCAGTCCGCGGGGCAGATCGCCGACCTCGGCGGCGGCGGCCTGATGGCCGCCTTCGGGGTGATGGCGGCGCTGCACGAGCGCCGGCGCTCCGGTGAGGGTCAGATGGTCGACGTCTCGATGGCCGACGGCGCCCTCTCCTGGCTGGCGATGGTCGCCGGCCGCTACTTCTGCGATGAGGAAGTGCCGCGGCGGGGCGAGCAGCAGCTCGCCGGCGGCCTCATCTGTTACCTGCCCTACGAGGCAGCCGACGGCTGGGTCAGCTGCGGCGCCCTGGAGCCGAAGTTCTGGGCCGCCCTCTGCAACGGCGTCGGCCGCCCCGACCTGGTCGAGAAGCAGTTCGAGGCGCCGGGCTCGCCGGCCTGGGAGGAGATCGCCGCCGTCTTCCGCTCGCGCACCCGCGACGAGTGGCTCGCCTTCAACGACGAGCACGACTGCTGCATCGAGCCGGTCCTCGACCTCGACGAGGCGCTCGACTCGGAGCTGGTCAAGGCCCGCGGGATGGTCGTCGAGCTCGACCAGCCGCAGCTCGGCAAGGTCCGCCAGCTCGGCGCCCCGGTGAAGCTCTCCCGCACCCCGGCCGACCCGACCCGTCCCGCCCCTGCCTTCGGCGAGCACACCGACGAGGTCCTGAAAGAGGTGGGCTACTCGGCCGAGGAGATCGCGGCGATGAAGGAGTCTGGCGCCGCCGCGGGGCCGACCGCCGAGGCGCAGGGGGAGTTCCGCGCATGAGCACCAAGGCCTCCAGCCACCGACGGGACGAAAATACGCCTAGACGGAGTGAAATCGTCCCGTCGGCGGAGAATGGGCTGCTGCGGATGCGCGAGCTGGCCGAGGCCTCCGGCGTGCCGGCGCCGACGATCAAGCACTACCTGCGCGAGGGCCTGCTGCCGGAGCCGGTCAAGACCAGCCGCAACATGGCCTACTACCCGCCCGAGTTCGTCGACCGGATCAAGCTGATCAAGCAGTTGCAGGAAGAGCGCTACCTGCCGCTGAAGGCGATCAAGGAGGTCCTCGACTCGCAAGAACGCTCGCGCACGAGCGCCGCCGAGGTCCGCAAGCGCTACGGCGTCCCCAAGGAGGTTCTCGACCGCCTCGCCGAGCTCGAGGTCCTGACCCCCAACAGCCGCGGCTACTCGCCCTCGGACGTCGCCATCGTCGAGGCGATCAGCCGCTTCCGCGCCGGCGGCTACGACGAGCAGATCGGCTTCACCGTCTACGACACCCTGCGCTACAAAGTCGCGCTGGAAGAGCTGGCCCGCCAGGAGGTCGACGTGGTGATGGAACGGCTGGCCGGCGAGGTGCCGCCGGAGCGGGTGGTGGAGATGCTCGAAGCCGGCGCCCAGCCGCTGAAGGACCTGATCGCGGCCCTGCACACCAAGCTGATGGTCGCCGAGCTCGAGCGCCGCGGCTAGGAGCGCGGCTTCGCCGCAAGGCCGGCGCTCTCGAGCTGTTCGCGCTCGGCCTCGATGTCCATCAGCAGCGTCGTCGCGCCGGTCTCCCGCGCGACCCGCTCGGCCTCAGAGAAGGCCTCGTCCGCTCCCTTTGCGCCGGCGGCCGCCCGTGCCCGGGCGAGGGTCAGCATCGCCACCGGGTAGGACCACATCATCCCCCGCTCGCGCGCGATCCGTGCGGCCTCCTCGGCCAGCTCGAGCCCCTCGTCGGTGCGGCCGACGAGGACCAGGGCGCGGGCGCGGAGCTGGCCGCGCCAGCCCTCCATCTCGCCGCCACCGTCCATCGCCTCGCGGTAGAGCCGCTCCGATTCCTCGATCGCCGCCAGCGCCTCCTCGTATTCCTCGGCGATCAGCTGCGCCCAGGCGAGGTTCGAGAGCGCGAGGCTGCGGGAGAAGACGTCGCCGAGCCGGTCGGTCAGCTCACAGTTCCGGCGAGCGATCGCCAGCGCCGCCTCCGGGTCGCGGCGAATCACCAGGCTGGCCTGGTTGCTACGGATCCAGCTCGCGGTCTCGGCGTCTTCGTCCCGCAGCGCCGCCTCCAGCGCCCGCTCGAAGAGCTCCTCGGCCGCCTCGAATTCCAGCTTCTCGCGCCGCACCATCCCCTTGCCCATCAGGCCCCAGGCGATCGGGCTGCCGAGGACGATGTTGGCGCCGACCGAGCCGTCGTCGCCGACGATCTCCAGCATCTCGTCGAGGATTCGCTCGAAGCCCTCGAAGTCGGCGACGCAGAGGTAGGCGTAGGCGCCCGCCCCCCGCACCGCCGCCCGCAGGTGCCGGTCGCCGCTGCGGTCGGCGAGCTCGATCGTCTCCCGCACCGACTCGATCCAGGTCGGCCCGTGGTGGGGGAGGCCCGGCCGCACTGCGGTGGCGACCTTCAGCAGGACCAAGGAGTGAAGGTCCCCCTGGCGCTCGGCAATCTCCTCGGCTTCGGCGGCGAGGCGCGCTTCTTCTTCCCGGCTCATCCCCACCCGCCAGGCGTACTGCAGCTGCAGCAGCCGCGAGTGGACCGCCAGCGCCGCGACCTCCTCGTCCTCTTCCAGCTCGGCGGTCTCCTCCATCACGTCGTGCCAGAGGCGCAGCGCGTCCCGCGGGCGGCTGTGGCCGGCCCAGTGCGCCCCGCGCGCCGACCAGCGCGCCGCTTCCAGGTGCTCGCCGCCCTGGCGCAGGTGGTCGGCGATCAGCGCCGAGAGCTCGTCGTAGCGCTCCGGCGGCTCCAGCTCGATCAGCGCCCGCGCCGCCGCCGCGTGGGTCGCCGCCCGCTGTTCGGCCAGCTGCGTCCCGTAAGCGACCTCGCGGGTCAGCGGGTGGCGGAAGGCGAGCACCCGCTCCGGGTAGAGCTCGGCTTCGTAGAGGAAACCGCCCTCGATCAGCTCGCCGAGCCCCCGCTCCATCGTCTCGGCGTCGTGGCCGGCGGTCATCGAGAGCGCCTCGCCGCTGACCTCCTTGCCGACCACCGAAGCGACCTGCAGCAGGTGCTTGGCAGCGGGGTCGAGGCGGTCGATGCGGGCGGCGAGCACGGCCTGGACGGTGACCGGGACGCCCGCGTCCTCGATCGGTTTCGCCAGCCGGTAGGCGCCGCGCTCGCCCTGCAGGTGGCCGGACTCGGCGAGCTCGCGGACGATCTCCTCGATGAAGAAGGGGTTGCCGCCGGTGCGCTCGTGGATCGGCTCGTCGATCCCGTCCAGCGAGGGATCCTCGCCGGCGAGGTCGCGCAGCAGCTTCGCGGTGTCGGCGCGGTCGAGCGGCTGCAGGGCGATCGCCTCGTAGCGGGGCGAGCCCGCCCAGGCCGGCTTGTGCTCGGGTCGGTAGTTGACGAGGACCAGCGTCGGCGTCCCGTCCATGCCCTCGACCAGGCCCGCCAGCATCGCCAGGCTGCCCTCGTCGATCCAGTGCAGGTCCTCGACCACCAGGACAAGGAGCTTGCGGCGGGCCGGGTTGCTGACCAGGCGGCAGAGGAAGTCGGCGAGAGCGCGCTGGCGCCCCTCCGGGTCCATCCGCGGCACCGGCCGCTCGGGGTCGGGGACGCCGAGAAAGTCGAAGATCAGCGGCAGGTCTTCGGCGAAGGCCGGGTCGAGGAGCAGCGAGCGCCCGGCGATCTTCTCGCGCGCCAGCTGCTCGGGGTCGCCGTCGCCGATCCCGTAGAAGGAGCGCAGCATCTGCAGGATCGGCATGAACGGGATCGCCTTGCCGTGCGCCTGTCCCTGCGCCTCGAACACCTCCAGCCCCTCGGCGCGGCAGCGCTCGGCGAACTCGTGGTAGAGCCTGCTCTTGCCGATTCCCGGTTCGGCGACGACCCCGACCGCGGTCGCCTCGCCGCCTTTGGCGCGGGTCAGCGCCTCCTCGAGGCGCTCAATCTCGGCCCCGCGCCCGACGAACTGCGAGAAGCCGCGCTCGCGGGCGAGGTCGAGGCGGGAGCGCGCCTGCCCGACCCCGGCCAGCTCGAAGACCTGCACCGGCCGGCTCGCGCCCTTGATCTCGAACTCGCCCAGGTCGCGGAGGTCGAGGTAGCCGCGGGCCAGCTCGGCGGTGCTCTCGGTCAGGTAGGCCCTGCCCGGCTCGGCCAGCGCCTCCATCCGCTGGGCGAGGCCGACGGTGTGGCCGATCGCCGTGTAGGAGGAGCCGCCGCCCCCGTCGATCGCGCCGGCGACGACTTCGCCGGAGTTGATCCCGATCCGGGTGGAGAAGTTGAGCCCCTTCGCGCGCCGCAGCTCGGCCGCGTACTCGGCGACGTCGTCGAGCATCTGCAAGGCCGCGTAACAGGCGCGCCTGGCGTGGTCCTCGTGGGCGACGGGGGCGCCGAAGACCGCCATGATCCCGTCGCCGGTGAACTTGTCGACGGTGCCCTCGAAGCGGGTGACGGCCTCGGCCAGGGTGGAGAAGAAGCGCTGCATGATCCCGCGCCACTCCTCGGGGTCCTCCTGCTCGGCAAGGTCCATCGAGCCGCTCACGTCGGCGAACAGGACCGTGACCTGCTTGCGCTCAGCGTCGTCCTGGATTGCCTCGTTCACAAGATCCCAAGGTTACGCCTCTGCCGCCAGGCGCCGCATCGGATTCTCGCCCCAGCGGGCTGTGGTCAGATCCGGACGCGCCTGCGGAGCATCGTGACCGTCTTCACGAGCTCTGCGCGGACGCGGGCGGATTCGTAGCGAACCTCGTAGTGCGTGAAGCGCAGCGGCGTCATTCCAGCCATCACATGCGCCCGGTCGCGGCGGGCATCCCGAAGCTGCGCTGAGGGCGTGCGGTGATAGCGGAGGCCGTCCGTCTCCACGATGAGCCCGAGGTCAGGCCAGAAGAAATCGACCTCGAACCTGTTTACGCGCTGTTTGGTGAGAGGAATCGGGAGTCTCGCCGTCCTGACGACGCGGCGGAAATAGATCTCCAGGTCGGAGTCCGAGAGTCGGAAGAAGAGCTTGTCGAGCAGGTGGCGCAGTGGGCGGATGCCAGGTTCGCCGGCGAAGCGTGGGAGGTCTTCTCGCAGCGCCTCGGGATCGATCAAGTCGCGCTTGTCGGCGTTGTTCACCGCCCGCTCGAGTGCGATGGGGTCCAGTTCGGTTGCGAGGTCGACCAGCGTCTGCGCCGGCGAGGTGACCGGGATGTCGTCACGGAGCAGGACGTGGTCTGACGCCAAGCTGGGCCGGCCGCGAAACCGAATTCCAGGGCCCCGCAATTCGCAGCGCCGTCGAACGCTGACATCGATCCGGCCGTCCTCCTCGCCGATCTCCCACAGCGCCGCTCGATCGACCGTCGACCGAAGCCCAGCGCCAGCAACTGCCGCCGCGTGACGATGCCGTGCTGCCGCGCCGCCACGCTCCAAGCCCGTCTACTTCGCGTGTCCGATTCTTGCCCCACCCTGCTGTGTCAAGAATCGGGAGGGGCCGAACTCTCCCCCCTGTAGCCTCGTCCCGATGAGATCCGTCCTCGTCACTGGAGCGTCAACCGGCATCGGCCGCGCGACCGCTCTGCGCCTCGACGGCTCCGGCTGGCGGGTCTTCGCCGGGGTCCGCAAGGAGGCCGACGGTGAGGCTCTGCGGCACGATGCCTCGCCGCAACTCGTCCCGGTCAACCTCGACGTCACCGATCCCGACCAGATCGCCGCCGCGGCGGAGCTGGTCGAGCGCGAGAGCGACGGCGGGCTCGACGGGCTCGTCAATAACGCCGGCGTCGCCGTCCCCGGGCCGCTGGAGACGATCCCGCTCGACGACCTCCGCCACCAGCTCGAGGTCAACCTCGTCGCCTACGTCGCCGTCACCCAGGCGATGCTGCCGCAGATCCGCCTTGCCAAGGGGCGGATCGCCTTCCTCGCCTCGATCGGCGGCCGGATCGCCTTCCCCTTCGGCGGGCCCTACCACGCTTCGAAGTTCGCCACCGAGGCGATCGGCGATGTCTTCCGCCAAGAGCTGCGCCCCTGGGGGATCGAGGTCGCGATCATCGAGCCCGGCTCGATCGACACCCCGATTTGGGGCCGGGGACAGGAAAAAGCGGAGGAGATAGAAGCGAAGTCGCCGCAGACGAACCTGCTCTACGGCGCCGCGCTCGACAAGTTTCGCAAGGTGATCGAGGACACCGCCGAACGCGGGATCCCGCCGGAGAAGGTGGCGAAGGCGATCGCCCACGCGCTGGAATCGAAGCGGCCGAAGACGCGGTACCTGGTCGGCCTCGACGCCCAGGTGCAGGCGCGCATCCAACCTTTTATTCCGACGCGCCTCTTCGACCGGATCGTCGCCCGCCAGCTGAACCTCTAGAGCCGTCAAGACGCCTCAAGCGTTCATATACTGCGGTTGCCGATTGACTGGTCAATCAACGAAGGGCATGCGTGCGCGCAGCGGCGGTACAGCTCAACTCCAACGGGGACAAGGACAGGAACTTGGCGGCGGCTGAGCGGCAGGTCCGCGCCGCCGCCGCCGACGGGGCCGAATTCGTCGCCCTGCCGGAGAAGTGGAACCTGCTGGCCGGTGGCGGCGAACTCGTCGCCGGCGCCGAGCCGCTCGACGGGCCGAGCCTGAGCGCGGCGCGCACCTGGGCGCGCGAGCTCTCGATCCACCTCCTCGCCGGCAGCATCTCCGAGCGCGGCAGCGAGGGTGAGAAGGCATCGAACACTTCGGTCCTGATCGGCCCCGCCGGCGAGGACCTCGCCGTCTACCGCAAGATCCACATGTTCGACGTCGACGCCGGCGGGGTTTCCTACCGCGAGTCGGAGTTCGAGCGCCCGGGGGAGGATGCGGTCGTCGCCCCGCTCGGCGAGCTCACCGTCGGCCTCAGCGTCTGTTACGACCTGCGCTTCCCGGAGCTCTTCCGCATCCTCGCCCTGCGCGGCGCCCGGCTGATCGCGTTGCCCTCGGCCTTCACCCTGGCGACCGGCCGCGACCACTGGGAAGTCCTGTTGCGGGCGCGGGCGATCGAGAACCAGCTCTTCGTCGTCGCCCCGAACCAGTGGGGGGAGGCGCCGCCGCACTACAGCTCCTTTGGTCGCTCGGCGATCGTCGACCCCTGGGGGGTCGTGCTCGCGACCGCCCCCGACGGCGAAGGGTTCGTCGCCGCCGAGCTCGACTTCGACTCGCAGGAACGGATCCGCGCCTCGCTGCCATCCCTCGCCAACCGCCAGCCGGGCGCCTACGTCTGGCCGCAGTCGCCGGAGGAGAACTGATGGCCCAGGCGCCGCCCGCCGACAAACGCCGCCTCATCCTCGACGCCGCGATCCGCGTCTTCGCCCGCCAGGGGTTCCACGCGACCCGCGTCTCCGACATCGCCGACGAGGCCGGCGTCGCCTACGGGCTCGTCTACCACTACTTCAGCTCCAAGGACGAGGTCCTGAACGAACTCTTCATCGAGCGCTGGTCGCTGCTGCTGGCGGCGATCGAGGAGGCCGACCGGACCGGCGCCGACCCGCGCCAGAAACTCGGCGCGGTGGCGCGGTTCATCTTCGACTCCTACCGCCACGACCCCGAGCTGATGAAGGTGATCATCGTCGAGGTCACCCGCGCCGCCAACTCGTTCGGCAAAACCCACCTGGAGGAAATCCGCCGCGCGTATGAGTCGATCGCCAAGATCGTCGCCGACGGCCAGGCGAGCGGCGCCTTCCGCGGCGACGTCGCGCCGATGTTCGCCTCGATGTCCTTCTACGGCGCGATCGAGCAGCTGCTCTCCGGCTGGATCTTCGGGACGATCCCTGCCACCGAAGAAGACTTCGACCAGGCGCGGGATCTCCTTGTCACGACCATCTGCGACGGCCTCGAGCCGCGCGGATAGGGTTTACTGCCCACTTCGCATGGGGAAAGGTTCGAGCTAGTGGACAACGATCTGGTCAAGCGCCTCGTCTGGAGCGGCCTCCTGGCCGGCACCGGTGCGCTCGCGAGCATCGCCGCCGCGCGCGTCGCCTCGCTGATCTACCGCCGCATCTACAACGAAGACCCGCCGGACTGATCCCAGCGATGGCCGAGACGCCGCAGAACCCGCCCCCGATCCCGCCGCCCGGGCCTCCGCCGCCGCCCGACGAGCGGTCGATCGCCGACCTCGTCGTCGAGGTCTCCGAAAACGCTTCCACCCTGGTCCGCGAGGAGATCGAGCTCGCCAAGGCCGAGGTCTCCGAGAAAGTCAGCAAGATCCTCAAAGGCTCCGCCGTGGGGATTGCGGCCGGCGCCTTCGCCTTCCTGGCGCTGATCATGATCCTTCACGGGATCGCCTGGCTGCTCGGCGAAGAACTGTTCAGCGGCAACATCTGGGCCGGCTACTTCGTCACCGCGGCGATCTTCCTCCTGCTCGCCGCCCTCGCCGGCTGGATCGCCTCGAAAGCGCTGAAGGCCGGCGCCCCGCCGGTGCCCGAGCAGGCGATCGAAGAGGCGAAGCTGACCAAGGAGATGCTCGAAAAGGAGGCCTCGTGAGCACCGGCGCCCCCGGCCGTTCCCCGGCGGAGATCCGCCGCGACATCGAGCTCAGGCGCCACCAGTTGGGGTCCTCTGTCGAGGCCCTGCGCCACCGGGTCAACGAGCTGACCGACTGGCGCCGCCAGGTCGAGGACCACAAACAGCAGCTGATGGTCGGCGCCGCCGCGGTCGGCTTCTTCATCGGCGCCCGAGCGATGCTGCGCCGCCGCCGCAACCGCGGCTGAGGAAGCGCCTAGGCGATCAGGTCGGTGCGGACGCTGCCGACGCCGAGCAGGCCGGGGCCGACGTGGGCGCCGAGCACCGGGCCGACCTCGGAAACGAAGGCCGGGTCGCAGCCGAAGATCTCGTAGCAGTCTTCGACCATCGTGTCGGCGGTCTCTTTGTCCTGGATGTACTGGACGACCCAACCGTCGGCGCCGGATTCGTGCCGCTGGCGCATGTAGCCCCGCAGCCGCTCAAGCGAGCGGGCCCGGGTGCGGACGCGCTCGACCGGGGTGATCTCCTCCTCGAGGGTGAGGATCGGCTTGATCTTCAGGGCGCTGCCGATCCAGGCCCGGGCGCCGCCGATGCGACCGCCGCGGCGCAAGTACTCCAGCGTGTCGATCGCGAACCACATCTTCAGGTCGTTGCGGGTCTCTTCGGCCCGGGCAATGGTCCCGGCGGCGTCAGCGCCCGCCCTGGCAGCTGAGGAAGCCCCCAGCGCGCAGAGACCCATGCCCCCGGCGGCGGAGCGCGAATCCATCAGGTGTAGGCGCTCGCCCCCTTTGTCTTCCTCGATCAGCCGCTCGCGCGCCTGGCCGGCGGCCTCGAAGGTGCCGGAGATCCCGGCCGAGATGTGAATCGAGACGACTTCCCGCCCGGAGGCGAGCAGCGGCTCGTAGACGGCGAGGAAGTCGCCGATCGAAGGCTGCGAAGTGGTCGCCCCGCTGTCCGAGCTGCGGAGCCGCTCGTAGAACGCGTCGAAGTCGGAGATCTCCGACTCCCGCTCCTGCTCGCCGTCGACCGAGACGTAGAGGCTGATCTCCTGTATGCCCCGCTCGGCCAGAAGGTCAGTAGGCAAGTAGCAGGTCGTGTCGCAGACGACCGCCGTCTCGGCTGGCGAGCTCACAGATCGATTCTAGACGCGCCGACCAACCCGGCACGCCCTCATCGCCCGCTACACTTTGTGAAGTGACCGATACGCCTCAAGCAGCGATCACCCTGACCGACAAGGCCGCCGAGAAGATCGGCGAGCTTCTCGGCTCGCAGCCGGACGGCGCCGAGCAGGCGCTTCGAGTTGCGGTTCGCGGCGGTGGTTGCTCGGGCTTTCAGTATGCGCTCGCCTTCGACAAGGCCAAGGAGGACGACAACGTCTTCGAGGTCGACGGCGTCGCCGTCATCGTCGACAAGGTCAGCATGCAGTTCGTCTTCGGCTCGGAGGTCGACTACGTCGAAGGTCTCCAGGGTGCTGGCTTCCAGGTCAACAACCCGAACGTGGTTGCGGCCTGCGGTTGCGGCAGCTCCTTCCAGGTCAAAGATGACGCAGCCGAGCAGGCTGCGGTCTAGTTCCTGAGCCTCTAGCTATTCGATCTGCAGCGGCGGCGACTGCGCCGGGGGCGCGGCCGGTGCCACCTGCGCTTCGGCAGGCTGCTCGACGCCGAGGGCCTCGGCCAGCTCGCCGGACTCGAACATCTCCTCGACGATGTCGCAGCCGCCGAGCAGCTCGCCGTTGACGTAGAGCTGCGGGAAGGTTTGCCAGTCGGCGATCTCGGTCGTCACTTCGCGCAGCGGCTGCAGCGCGGGGAGGACGTCGATCGCGCCATAGTCGGCGCCGGTCTGGTCCAGCACCTGGACCACCCGCATCGAGAAGCCGCAGCGCGGCATGTCCGGGGTCCCTTTCATGAACAGCAGGATGGGGTTGGCGGCGATCAGCTCTTCGATTTTGGACTTCAGCTCTGGGTCGGCCATGGGGGCATTGTAGGGAGCGGGGTGGGCCGGCTTAGATCTGGGTGGCGATCAGGCCAATGATCGCGGCCAGCACGGCCACGAACGCTGCGAACATGCCGCCACCGACAAGGAGAATGGTGTGCTGAAGGCTGTCGATCCTGCTGCCGAGGGAATCGAGTCGGTTTGCTATCTCTCCCACTCTCTTGTTCAGATCGTCGAGCCGGGAGTCGGTCCAGGTGGATCGCATTGCCTCCATGCCTCCAGCGTAGATGGAAAAGTCCTACTTGTGGCGCACGAAAGTGTAACTTTTTGTCCGCTGGTCTGCGTAAAGAGCGAACTCAGCCTTGAACGCTGGTCTTCACCGACAGCGCGTGGATCGTGCCGTCGTCGAAGCGCTCCTTGACCGCGGCCTTGACCAGGCGGTGCTGGTCGATCCGCGAGAGGCCCTCGAACTGCGGCGCGCTGACCGTCGCCCGCAGGTGGTCGCCGGTACCGGTTTCGTCGATCACCTCGACCGCGGCGCCGGGCAGGGCGGCCTCGATCATCCCCTCCAGCTCGACGAGGTCGGCGGCCACTAGTTCGTCGGTGAGGGCTCGCCGAGGGTTCCGAGCATCTCCTCGACCCGGACGAACTTGACCCGCGGGCGGCCGTGGGGCTCGCCGCGGCCGACCTCAGCCTGGTCGATCGCCCGCCAGTCCTCGAAGCTGACGTAGCGGATGCCCTTCTCCCGCAGCAGGTCCTCGACCGCGACCGGAGAGGGATTCTCGGGGCTCAGCAGCGTCCCGCTCTCGACGTCGGCGAGCAGGTGCTGCACGGTCTCCAGTGCGTCTTTCTTGTTGGTCCCGATCACGCCCGAGGGGCCGCGCTTGATCCAGCCCGCCGTGTAGTGGCCGACTTTGTGCCCGGCGTCGTGCGAGTCGAGGATGCGACCGCCTTCGTTGAGGATCAGACCGCGCTTCTCGTCGAAGGGCACGCCCTCGATCGGGATGCCGGTGTAGCCGACCGAGCGCAGCACGAGGCCGCACTCCAGCTCTTCGCGCTCGCCGGTGTCCTTGGCGCGATGGGCGCCGCCTTCCTCGACCAGTTCGTTGCGGCCGACGACGATCGATTCGACCTTGCCGTCGCCCTTGATCTCGACCGGCGAGGCGAGGAAGCGGAGGACGATCCGCTGCTTCTTGCCCTCGGGCCGGCGGGAGGAGAACTCCTTCAGCGTCTCGACGTTGACTTTGGTCGTCTTGTCGGCCTCGTCGGATTCGAGGAACGCCTGGCTGGCCGGGTCGAGCTCGACCTCGGAGGGGTCGACGACGACGTCGGCGTCCTCCATCTCACCCAGCTCCTTGATCTCCGGGTTGGTGAAGGCGGCCTGGACCGGTCCGCGGCGGCCGAGGACGACGATCTCGCGGATCTGCTTGGCGTCCAGCGCCTCGATCGCGTGGTCGGCGGTGTCGGTCTGGCGCAGCTCGTGGTCGGTGAGGGCGAGCATCCGGGCGACGTCCATCGCGACGTTGCCGTTGCCGATCACCACGGCGCGCTCGGAGGAGAGGTCGAACTCGTGGTCCGCGTAGTCGGGGTGGGCGTTGTACCAGCCGACGAAGGAGGTGGCGGCGTGGCTGCCGGGCAGGTCCTCGCCGGGGATCCCGAGCTGGCGGTCGGTCTCGCAGCCGACCGTGAAGACGATCGCGTGGTAGAGCCGTTCGAGCTCTTCGACCTCGATGTCGTGGCCGATCTTGACGTTGCCGAAGAAGCGGAAGCCCTCGCGCGCCGCGGTTTTTTCGTAGACCCGGATCACCGACTTGATCTTCGGATGGTCGGGAGCGACCCCGCCGCGGACCAGTCCGAAGGGGGTCGGGAGGCGATCGAAGAGGTCGACCTGGGCGTGCAGGCCCTCGTCTTTGAGGATGTGCTCAGCGGCGTAGAAGCCGGACGGGCCGGCGCCGACGATGGCGACGCGAAGTGGGTTCTCGGGGCTGCCGATCTTGCTCATTGGAC
>DASQCF010000066.1:0-37270 GCA_035634815.1 Solirubrobacterales bacterium
GGGCGCAAGCACTTCATCTTCAGCCAGGAGCACGAAGACCTGCGCGAGTCGATGGAGTCGTGGGTGAAAAAGGAGATGTGGCCTCACCGCAACGAATGGGAGGACACCTACTGGCCGAGCGAGAAGATGAAGCGCGCCGGCGAGCTCGGCTTCCTCGGTCTCTGCTTCCCGGAGGAGTACGGCGGCCAGGGCGGGGACTACTTCTACTCGCTGGTCCGCGCCGAGTGCATGAGCTACTCCGGCTCCGGCGGCACCAACATGGGCTTCGCGGTCCAGACCGACATGGTCCTCCCCCCCATCCACCTGCTCGGGACCGAGGAGCAGAAGAAGAAGTACCTCGAACCGGGGCTGAAGGGCGAAAAGATCGGCGCCCTCGGGATCACCGAGCCGGGCGCCGGCTCCGACGTCGCCGGGATCCGCACCACCGCGATCCGCGACGGCGACGAATACGTGATCAACGGCTCCAAGACCTTCATCACCAACGGCCCGCGGGCCGACTTCATCGTCCTCGTCTGCAAGACCGACCCGAGCGAGCGCCACGCCGGCATCACCCTCTTCGTCGTCGACCTGCGCGACGAGAACGGCGAGAAGGTCCCCGGCTTCACCGTCTCCGCCGAGCTGGAGAAGATGGGGATGCACGCCTCCGACACCGGCGAACTCGCCTTCGAAGACGTCCGCGTCCCGGCCGACGCCGTGCTCGGCGAGGTCGGCAAGGGCTTCTACCACATCGCCTGGGAGCTCCAGGGCGAGCGGCTGGTCGCCGCCGCCGGCTCCCACGCCGGCTGCGAACGGATGATCGAGAAGACCCTCGAGTACGCGAAGGAGCGCGAAGCCTTCGGGCGTTCGATCGGCAAGTTTCAGGCGATCCGCCACAAGTTCGCCGAGATGGCGACCAAGACCGAGGCGGCGAAGCAGTTCACCTACGCGACCGCCTGGCGCTTCGGCAACGGCGAGTACCCGGTCCGGGAGATCACGATGGCGAAGCTCTTCTCCTCGCGCATCGCCTGCGAGGTCGCCGACGACTGCATCCAGATCCTCGGCGGCTACGGCTACATGAAGGAGTACGAGATCGAGCGCGCCTACCGCGACGTCCGACTCAACCGGATCGGCGCCGGCACCGACGAGGTGATGCTCGACGTGATCGGGCGGAGCTACGGGCTGTAGGGCTACCGCGTCACTACCAGCGTGGCAATGACGCCGAGTGATCCGATGATCGTCGAGCCCCAGAGCTGAATCATCAGCGCCCGAAGGTCTCTGATGTCGGCATCAATTCGATCCAGGCGCTTGTCCAACCCGTTGAATCGCTCGGTCAGCCTCTCGTCAGTCCACATCTTTCGCCTCATGCCTCCACGCTAGCGAAAAAGTCCATGTTCGAAATTAATTGTCTGCAACAAGATAGCAAAATCTTCGTGCCATGACCGTCGTCAAGGACAGCGGCGCCCGCGCCACGCTGCCGCCGTTCGGCGAGGAGCACGAGGAGCTGCGGGAGACCGTCCGCCGCTTCGTGCAGAAGGAGATCGCGCCGAACGTCGACGAGTGGGAGGCGGCGCGTGAGTTTCCGCGGGAGCTGTTCGCCCGCTGCGCCGAGCTCGGCTTCCTCGGGCTGAAGTTCCCCGAGGAGCTGGGCGGCCAGGGCGGGACTCACCTGCACGACGCGGTCTGGGTCGAGGAGCTGGCCCGCTCGGGAGGCTCCGGAGGCGTCGCCGCCGGGCTCAACGCCCACGCCTCGATCGCGATGCCGCCGATCTTCAAGTTCGGCACCGAGGAGCAGAAGCAGCGCTGGCTGCCGGCCGGGATCGCCGGCGAGAAGATCGGGGCGCTGGGGATCACCGAGCCCGGCGCCGGCTCCGACGTCGCCTCCCTCTCCACCACGGCGGTGCGCCACGGCGACACCTACGTCGTCAACGGCGCCAAGACCTTCATCACCAACGGCGTCCGCGCCGACTTCCTCGTCTGCGCCTGCAAGACCAGCGAGGAGGGCGGCCACGGGGGCATCTCCTTCCTCGTCCTCGAGAGCGCGATGCCCGGCTACGAGGTCAGCGCCAAGCTGGAGAAGATGGGCTGGCACTCTTCCGACACCGGCGAAATCTCCTTCACCGACGTCGAGGTGCCGGCCGAGAACCTGCTCGGGGAGGAGAACGGCGGCTTCAAGCTGATCATGTCCAACTTTGCCTGGGAGCGGCTGCTGATGGCGATCGGCGCCGTCGGCGCGATGCAGCGCCTTATTGAGACCACCGTCGCCTACGCCACCGATCGCGAAGCCTTCGGGCGGCCGATCGGCAAGTTCCAGGCGATCCGCCACCACGTCGCCGAGATGGCGACCAAGGCCGAGGCCAGCCGCGCCCTCACCTACAACGCCCTGCGCCTCTTCCACGAGGGCCACGACTGCATCCAGGAGGTCTCGATGGCGAAGCTGCTCACCCAGCGCGCCGTCCTGGAGATCGCCGACCAGTCCCTCCAGATCCACGGCGGCTACGGCTACATGCGCGAGTACGGCATCGAGCGAGCCGTCCGCGACGCCCGCCTCGGCCCGATCGGCGGCGGCACCGACGAGATCATGAAGGAGATCGTCGGCAAGACGATGGGGCTGTAGGCCAGCCACGAGGCGGCTTCGCGCCGATATCCTGAGGCACTTGACCCGGCCCGTACCGAAAGAGGCCCGACGCTGACCGAGGTAGCCCGCGCCTTGATCCTTCCGGGTTCGAGCTGGCCCGAGACCGAGCAGCTCCTTTCCATGCTTCTGGTCTGGGACGGGCTCGACCTGCACATGGGGGATCGCTACTCCGACGACGATTCGCCGGCGGCCGAAGTCTGGCGAGAACTTGTCGCGGAGGGACTGATCACCGTCAAGTCCCCGACGACCGGAGAGATCGAAGAGCAAACCGCGGATGAGGTTGTCGCAGAATGGACCGAACTGCCGTGGGAAGAGATCGTGGGGGAAAACAGCCATGCGGATTTCGCCGCAAAACTTGCCGAGGGCGCGGTGGAGGCCGCCGTCAACGAGCTGATGGAGATGGTCAAAGACTTGCTTTCGCTGGCCGCCGAAAGGGGCACGCCTCCGGTCGCCCTGGACCCACTCGCGGCCAAGGCCGCCGCCCTTCCTGCGGTCGACAAGGAGGCACCCGCGACGGAGGGCATCCTGATCCAGGCGGCGGCACAGGGGGTTCGGGTCGGCACCGGTTGCAGCGTCGAAGACATCCTTGCCTTCCGGCACAAGAACCGGCCCCTGATGGGTCGCTTTCGTGCGGCGCTGATCGACCTGGCGGCGGCGATGCAAGCGGACTCTCCTGTCGCCGCCGCGGAGGAGGCCCGAGCCGTGGTTGCGAATCGGATCGAGCCGAGCCTGGCGGATCTTGAGGCGTCGTTGAGCGAAAACCGCATTCGCTTCTTCTGGAACGCCTTGATCGGCGCCAGCGCCGTCGCCCTGGGAGACCCGATCGGCCCGGCCGCGGCGGTCACCGGGGCGGGCAGCATCGTCACCCGGAACCTTCGCTACGCCTTCAATCGCCAGCGCCTGGTGCAGGACCACCCCTTCGGACTCCTGCACGAGATCGGGGTGCAGGTCGGTGCCCCCGAAGAGGATCAGGGGTCGGTTCTCACCGATCCGGTCGGAGAGGCGCAGGCGGCGCTGACCAGAAGAGTTGAAACTCTGATTCGCTCAGCTTTCGAACTTCACACTCTCAAGGGTGGCTCCCCGCCTTCCTCCGGCGAGGAGCCTGGGCCGGCAAGCAGCTAGCGCTGCTTTCCCTTTCCGCCCTTCTTCTTGCCGCCGCACTGGGCCTTGACGGCGGGCTGGAACTCGTAGGTCCGACCGTTCTGGCCCTTGAGGTTGACCTTGGCCTTGTGCTTGCCCTTGCAGATGTTGGTGCTGTTGACGATCAGGCCCTTCTTGCCGCCCTGCATCTCCAGGGTGAACTTGGTCACCGGCGCGTCGGGCACCCCTTCGAAGGTGGTGCGGATGCCGCCGTTGACCGAGTCGATCCGGCCGACCAGGTTGACGTCGACCCTGGGCGAGTGCAGCGCCGCCACCAGGTCCGGTAGTTCGTGTTCGGAGGAGCGCAGGTACACCGGCCCGCTCAACGTTTCGTCGAGCAACGGCGAGGTCGCCTTGGCCTTGCCGTAGACGGAGCCCTTGGGGCACTGTTCCCCGTTGCCGCCGCCGGCGTTGAACTGCACCCGCGTGCAGACGGTGCGGATGTGGCCCTGTTCGAGGAACTCCGACCGCGGCAGGGTGACCTGGGCGCGGCCGATGTTCGCATCGCCTTTGCGGGCGGTGAGAACCGCCTTCAGGCGCGGGGTGGCGGTCCTCTTCGTCCCACCGAGGAGCTGGATCGAGAGCTTCGGCTTGAGGCCGAGGCTGGCGCAATCCGCCGCCTGGAAGGGCGAGCTGACGTTGACGCTGGAGCCGGTCCCGATCACCGTCGCATCGACGGCCATCCGTTCGCAGCTGGTCGGGTTGAGGATGAATTCGGGCCTGTCGACGAAGACGCGGATGTCGCGCAACCGGACCTGGATCCCCTGCAGGATGCGGGGGAAGTCCGCGGCACCAGCTTTGTCGAGCGAGACTTCAGCGGTGTTGGGATCGACGGCCAGGCCCTCGTGGACAACCACGTTGCCGAGGTCGAAGGGGCCGACCTTGGCGGGGACGATGGTCACGATCGAGAGCTTGTGGCCGTTGAACGGGCCGGCCAGGTAGACCTTGCCCTGGGTGTAGGAGAGGCTGGGGCCCACCCCCGCGCCGGCCACCACGCGCCCTAGTTGCGACGCCGCGGGGCAGCTCGGGTTGTCGAGCTCTTCCTGGCCGCCGTTCGGGCCGGTCCGGGCCTGCGCCTGAGCGATGCCGGAGTCCGGGCAGAACGGGATCCCGGCCACCTTGCCGATAATGCCCTTCGGCAGCTTCATCGCGAACGTCTTGATCTCCTGTTCGTTGTCTTCCCGCGTCAGTCGCAGGTTGAACTGCGAGTAGCTGCCGGCCGAGTTATCGGCCGTGCCGGCGACGAAGTCCGGGTTGAACGAGGGCGGCCCACTCGGGCACCCCTGGTCGACGGTGAACGAACTCGTTTTGGTGACGATCTCGTTCGGCGCCGGGTTGTCCGGGTCCACCGCGTTCCACGGGTAGAACGTCGTTTCGATCGGGTAGGTGCCGCACTGCGACGGCATCACCAGCGGCGCCCGGTCTCCTTCGAAGAGATTCACTTCGAAGTTGTCGAACGGGACCTGCGGCAGATCGTCGAAGGTGGTGACGATCTGGCCGGTATTGGGATCGAGCGCGACTTTGCCGGCCTGTTTGACGAGGATGCCCCGTTCCGGTGCCTTCGCCACCATGTAGACGGCCAGCAGCGAGTTGAACGGGTTTTCGTAAGGCTTGGCTATATACAGAGAGCCTTTGACTTCCTCGTCGATCAGCGGCGTCGACACCTGGATGCTGCCGATCTTCGAAGCGTTGGGACAGCCGGCCCCAGGGGCAGATCGGGCAGTCTCCCTGGCGTAGTCCGCCGGGCTGCAAGCCGCTAATCCTTCGCCCTGCGAGGGATTGACCGTGACCCCCTCGGGGAGTTTGAGTTCCACCTTCTTTGCCTGGCCTTCGGAAGCTTTGAAGCTTGCGTCGAGGAGACCGTGGTTCGGCATGGTCAGCTGGAAATCGAGACCGCTAGCCCCTCCAGCCGATCTATTGCCGGGCTGGACGGCGACTTTGGGTTCGAACGGAACCTGATTGCAGCCGCTCATCGTGCCGCTGTCGGCAGTGGCTTCCTCGACCACAGAGCCGATCGGCACGTTCCACGGTTCCACCTGGAAGCCGAACTCCAGGGGGGTGACGCAGGAGACCGGCTGCCGCAGGAACGGCACCTGGCTCAAGCCACTCAGCGCTTCGCAGGGAGGCAGGTTTTCTCCTTCGAGCCGATTCGTGCAGCTCCAGCCGCGCGAGGCGTTGTGCTTCGGATCGCCAGGCGTCCCCCAGATGGTCACGGTGCTGGCAAGGATGTCGGCAAGCTGCGAGGCGTTGCGGACTTCCGCGATGAGCCGGTACTGGTCGTCCGGATCCACGGCGGTGTCGATCACGACCGCGGCGCCTTTGACGGCCAGACCCAGGCGCGCCGGCTCCCCCGGGGCAGGCGGCAGATTGAAGACCGGAACCGCAATGCGCGTCAAGCCTAGATACGCACGTTCGATGACGGTCACCGAAGCTACGCCCACGGCGGTTTCCGGCGGACAGCTATTCCGGGTTTGCACTTCGAAGAACACTTTGATGTTGCAGCGGGCGCCGACGGTCGCATTTCCGACCAGACCCGCCGGAAGCGAGAAGCGCAGGTTCCGTGGCAGAGCCGGCTGCTGGATCGAGGTGGCCTTACGCGTTGATCCGACATTGAGCTCATTGGAGTTGAACTGGAGGGTCGTGGTCAGCTGGAACGGATGGCCCCCGGCCTGATTTGCCGGTTCGCCTCCCTCTTCTTCGCTCTGGGCGTCGAAGTAGTCGATCCCGAACGGGGTTGCTTCCGGGCTGACCTTGACGGTCTGTATTGCCGTCGCCTGTTTGGCGTTGCCACCGGCGACGGTCACCTTCCCAGGTTCCCCTGCGACCGGAGGATCGCCGGTCAAGCTAGCCGGGATTTCGACTTCGATTGCTTCGTACGAAGGCAGAGTCCCTTCGAACGTGCAGTTGACGAGGGTACCCCCTTCAACCGAGCAGTTGACGGGCCCGGAGAAGTTTTCGACCCCGGCGAACCCTTCAGCTCCCGTTGCAACCACACCCTCCGGCAGTTCATCGGTGATCGTTACGGGGTTCGCCGTCCCATCGACTGGAGCATCTCCGAGATTGGTGATCGTGACGACCAGTCGGCCGCTGCCGCCGGAGAGCACTTTCGCGCTTGAACCCGGGAAGACAGACGTGAGAGACGGGACGGCTTTGCCAGCGTCTTCTCCGACGCTTTCGACGAGGAAGCGTTTGCTCGACGGGGGAACTTCGGTGACTATCACGTTGCCTGGGCCGTAGGCGCCGGGCGCTTCTAACTGTTCTTGGAGCTGCTGGGCCGTTTGGGCGTTTTCAAATCCGAGGAAGCTGCAGAATTCGAAGAACATGCAGGCCGTCGGAACTCCTTCCAAGAGAAGGATGTCACCTTCGGGGCCAGGTTTGACCTCCTGCACGGTGTTGCTCGGAATCCACATGTTCGTGGGATGGCTGCCGGTGACTATCTGCCACCACGGAGAGGGCGCCGCAGACGCCGACGACAACGGGAGGACAAACATGGAGACAACAGCAACGGCCAGAAACAGTCTCAGAGTGTGAAAACGCATAGTCTTTGCTTTCTGCTTGACGGGAAGAGGTCGGTGGGAGGAGGGCTCGAACCTGGTCATCGGCTCACCCTCCCCTTCGTGCGGCCTTGCCCGTGGCGCTTCTGACTCTTGGAGTGCTTGTTCTTGTGGCGGGGCACACAGCGCACCTTGCCGTTCTTATGGACCTTCTTTTTGCCCTTGGGGCACTTCTTGCCCGTATGGAGGTTCCCCTTGCCCACGAAGCTGGAGCTGTTCGGAGCGCCAAATCCGGGGGACGTGGAACTCGATCGACAAGCTTCGCCCACGCATTCGGAAGGCGGTTGGGATTCGAGCGCCGTTCCGCCGACCCGGGCGTCGTAGACATCCAGCTGGTTGTCCTGGTCTAGTACCGAGAGCCGCGCCGAGCTGAGGAAGAACGCGTCGTCGCCGCTCGCGCTGGCGTCGAGGAACGCAGATTCTTCGGTCGCGTTGCCGGACGAGACCAAGCTGACGCAGCCACCGCCCGATCGCGTCACGGCTGAGCCTCCGGAAGAGGCGGCGCACGTCCCCAAGCCGAGTGGCTCAAACTGGTACACGTCCCACTGGTTGTTCGAATCCGCGGAGACGAGGCCATCCAGCGCATGGAAGAACACTCGACCGCTGTCGAACACGATCCGCGAGCGGTAAAGGGACGGGCCGCCTCCATCGTTGACCGTCGGCGGCGGCAGTACCCCGCTTATCCTGTGGCCTTCCCACTGCCTGCGCGAGTCGACGAGCTGCGCGTACCCTTCTGAGATTTGCCCTGGCGAGGCGGCGCCGGTTGGATTGCAGGAGACGCACTGCAACGCATCCGAAACGGCGTTGTAGACGAAGACATGCTCGACCGGTTTGCCGGTCACCGTGTCCTCGTTGGGCTGTCCGGTGAGCTCCCGCTGCGACATGAATGCGAGGTACTGCCCGTCGGGGCTTACCCCCGTGCTCAGTTCGGAGGCCGTCTTGAACCTGCCGCCCCAGTCAGGATCGTCTTCTTTCGAAAGGGTGGCGACGAAGCGAGGAGCTGCGCCTTCCTCCCAGAAGTAGAGGTTTGGCTCACCTGCAACGGCGCCGTCGCCAAATTCATTCTGGTTCGCGCTCAATATCCCTTCGGCGACGAAATACAGCCTGCTGCCTGCTTCGCTGATGCCCTGAGCGAGCCAGAGGACTTCAGCGCTTTCCCCACCGCTGGTCGCCGGACCGCTGAGGTTGGTGAGCGTGGAGCAGCCGCCGGCCGCATTGCCGGCAGGAATCTCACAGCGATACAGATCGAACCCGGCCGGGCTGGCGTCCGACGTCAGGCGCTGCGAGTCCGAGAAGTAGACGATCGTTCCGCTCGGGTTCGCACCTTGAAAGAGCGGCCGTACTTCGCCTTCTCCCGTCCCACCTTGGACCGTGTCCAGCCGGACAGTCTCGTCACTCGAGGTGGCGCGAAGGTAAAGGCCTTCCAGCAAATTGGAACCGCTGCCGTAATTGCCAGGCGACCAGAAAACACGGGACCCGTCTTCGGATACGGCGTTTCGAACCGAGCCGGGGCCCGATCCGAGCTGCACCGGCTCCGGCATCGTCCCTCCTTCGGAGTCCGGGAGAATGCTCACCGGCTCGAGGTCACCCGCATGCCACAGGTACAAAGCATCCGGAGCATTGGGGTCTTCGATCAAGGACACGGTGGAGCTGAGCACGATGTAACTGAGGTCCTGGTTCGCACCGGTGATTCTGACCGGACCAAGGGCAGCGTCTGAGTTGCCGCCGAATTCGCGTCCGACCGGAACGTTGGCGATCCCTTCCGCTCCGGTGACCAGCGGAGTGTAAAGAGGTGGTTCTCCTTCTTCACGAAGATAGGGGGTTCGTTCCGTGGCAAGGGGTGACAGGTGTGCCCCTTCGCGCGGCTCGAGCATACCTGCGCGCAGATCGGGGCTGAAGAGCTTAAATTCGCTCTGGTGGCCTTCGCTGAGCGGAATCGAGCGGTCATTCGCCGACGTGATGTCTTTCGAGCGCCATTCGCCACCCCCGACCCGTTTGGCGACGATTTGGGACGATTCGAAATTGCGATTCCCGTCGGGGTCCAGTTCGATCGATCCCCTGCTCATGTAGCTCAGCCCGTTGCCGTCAGCTGCTGCCTGGATCAGCCCGTTCAGCGAGCCGATCACAGCTCCTCCATGCTTTTCGGGCGGGGAGACCATTTCCCACACACGGTTGTCGCTCAACTCGAAGCCGAGCCCGTTCGCCTGAGTTTTGAAGGTCCCGGTAGCTTCGGACGGGGGGCCAAGTTCGTTTTCAGCCACGATTCGGTAGTGGTAAGTCGTCGCCGGGCTTAAGCCGGAGAGCGTTTGGGAAACCGCGATGTCTTCGGTCCCGCTGCCAATTTCAGCTCCCCCAGCTGGGACGCTGATGCATTCAGCGATAGAACAATCTTCAAGGCCGTATTCGAACCTGTAGGTGGTGTTTCCGGTGTCTGGGTTGACCGAGGCCTGCAGCACAGCAGAATCGGCGGTCACGCCCGTTACCCGAAGATCCGAGACGCTGGGAGCACCAATAATGATCTTGCTTCCAAAGAGAACGACTTGGGCCGTGCTTTCATCCATGTCGCCGGCGTACAACTTGACGGCTTCGCCAGAGCCGATGTCGGCAGGCGTCCCCAGAACAGCCAGCCCAATTGCAGACTTGCGCAAGGCGAATTCTTCTGACTCGGTGCCCGGTTCGCCGATCGACCCGACAAGAGTTCCCGATTGGTCATACTCGCGGATGTAGCTGATGGAGTCGCCGTTTTCCAGCAGATAGACGTGACTCGTGCTGGGATCCACGGTGATGCTGGCGATCCTGTAGAAGAGCGTTGAGTTTACGAACGATTGCACTGCGTAGGTAGTGCCTTCCGTTATGGGAAAGCTGCTCGGCACTAATGATCGCACCGCTTCGCCACCTTCCGCGACGACATAGACAACGCCCCCTGCGCCTACGGCAAGGTTCAATGGGGTAGTTACAGCTACCGTAGTCAGCGGCGCGCCCGTCGAGGCAAATACGCTCAAGCTGCCGGTCCCATCGATGGCGTAAATGGACCCATTTTCGTCAACGGCCACACCGTACAATTCGCCGAAGCCTGGCAGTTCATTGGTTCCAGCACCCGGTCCGGCGGTGAATTCGACAGGGTCGCCTTCGGGATTGAAGGCCCGGACCCCATGTTCTTCCGTGACATACACCGTATGGCTAGAGGGATCGACGGCGACCTGGGCCACCGCCCGATAAGTAGTTGCCAGGTCGGTATAGGGGATGATCCCTTCGATCCGGTTCCCGGAGATTTGAGGGTTAGCCCCACCAAATGCAACGGCTTCTCCGCCGGGGCCGAACTTGAGCAACGCTTCTGCTGCGCCATCCAGAACGTAGACCGAACCGCTCTGCTGATCAACAGCGACGGAGCTGAGCCGCTCGAACTGCGTCGCATCGGTTCCGTCGGGACCGAAACGGGAGAGGGGCACCGTTTCGGCACTAGCCGTAGTTGCCGAAACCGAAAGAATTAGAGTAACTATGCAGACAGACAGGCCGATGACACGCCGCAATGCCAATGCGTTCCCCACCATACTCTCTCCCTCTAGATGAATTCTGCTCTTCCCACAGAGCCTTGCCCTGAATGATGCTGCAGGCCGCGATATTTACCCAGACACCGTCCCACCTGGCAAGCTCTTGCTATCGCCAACGTGTGGCGGAAGGCCACTTTTCCCTGCACATCACCTATATGCTGAGCAAGCGCGCGCAAAAACGCGCCACGGCGGGACCGAGGCCACCTTGCTGACCGTCCGCGCCCTGGCTCCCAGGACGAAAAGGGGGCCGCACACGCGGCCCCCTTTTTACCTAATACTTCTAGTGCCTACTTTAGCTCTCTGAGCTTATGTGCAGGTCACCGTTCGAGCAGCCGCCAGGTTGAGGGTGGCGGTTCCGTCGAGAGATGCTGTCGGATGACTTGCCGTCAGATCCGAGGACATGTCAAACGTATTGCCTGTGTAGGTCTTGTCGGTCTGATGACCCGCTGAGGTCGAAGCGAAACTCGCGGTCGCGGTGGTGATGCTGGCACCGCAGATGGTACTACTGAGTGTGCCAATCACCCCAGGCCCAAAGGTATGGACTGTGACCCCGGAGCAACTAAACTCACTGAACACTTTCTGGCCTGTGACTTCTTCAGCGCTAGAAGGTGTAAGCAGAATACCCGCACTGTTCTGACTGACTGTGATCAGGTCGAAACTGCCGGCTGCCGAGATTGTGCCGCTACTCTGTCCCGCAGAGGTGCAGGGAAGGAACACGCTGGTGCAGCCATGGAACAGCAGACTCGTGCTTCCGCCTGTCGTAGTACTGAAGGTACCCGACCCTGTGGTCGAGGTGCACGAAATACTCGGACCTTCTGTCGATGTTAGGTTTCCGCCACTTCCGGTGATACTGAAGGTGGTGGTAGCGCTGACATGCAAGGTCTCCGCAGACGCCATCGCCGGCAGGGCGAAGAGCGCTGCGCTGACGACCGCCAGTGCGAGCACCATCATCTTCTTGCTCATGCTTTACCTTTCTATTTACTTCCAGGCAGGGGAAGCAATCGCCTCCCCCGCTGGGTGATTGGTTGGGTTCGACGGTTCTTGACTGGGCCGCCGAACCCGGCTTACGGCAGGTATCTCTAACGGAGGGCGCTCTGACCAGTCAAGATTGCCTGTTCGACGATCCGTCGCCTGGACCGCAATTTCGTCAGCGAGCGAGCGATCTGCCTGGAAAGCGCCGTGGGACAACCGCGTGAACTCGCATTCCTGCGGGCTGTGAAGAAGTTACCCGGTCGCTTCCCGAGCCCTGACTGCAGGGGCGAATGATCGCCGCAGGAGGGGGCCGCATCTGCGGCCCCCTCCCCCGAAAATACCTCCGCCCCGCTTATGTGCAGATAAACGTCCGGGCGGCCGACAGGTTGAGGGTTGCAGTCCCATCGAGTGATGCTGTTGGGTGACTTTTGGTGAGATCTGATGACAGATCGAACGTACCGCCTGTCAAGCTCTTGTCGCTCTGGTGGCCTGCTGAGGTCGAAACGAAACTCAGGGTGGCAGTACTGGTGCTGCTACCGCAAACCGTACTACTGAGTGTGCCGATCACTCCCGGGCCAAACGTCTTGACTGTGAAACCTGAACAACTGAACTCGCTGAACACTTTTTGACCTGTGACTTCTTCGGGGCCAATCGGTGTAAGGAGAATGCCGGCACTGCCATTACTCACTGTGATCAGGTCGAAACTGGCACTCGCCGCGATTGTGCCGCTACTCTGCCCGGCGGAGGTGCAGGGCAGGAACACGCTGCTGCAGCCATGCAGTATCAGACTCGCGCTGCCCCCTGTCGTCGTACTGAAGGTGCCGGTGCCTGTGGTGGACGTGCAACTAATGCTCCCGCCTTCTGTTGATGTCAGGTTACCGGTAGTACTCGACGCGATACTGAAACTGGTAGCAGCGCTTACATGTGCGGTCTCCGCAGACGCCATCGCCGGCAGAGCAAAGAACGCTGCGCCGACGACCGCCAGCGCGAGCACCATCATCTTCTTGCTCATGTTTGCCTCTTTTCTGTGGCCCTGCGGATGGTCTTATGGGACCCGCGGGGCGGTTGATCGAGGTCAGTGATCGCCGACCTCGAATTGCGTCAGCAGCACTAACGCAGGTGTATCTGAACAGTCAAGAGACCTGTATGTTTCTGCGATCTTCAGCCGGGTGTGCACGGGCGACCGGGCGATCTTGCTGCAAACTCGGCTCATCGCCCAGGGACTCGCAAACCTGCGAGCTATGGAGAACCGCTTGTTTAGCGTCTCGGGCCGGCGTCGCAGCGGTGGGACTTGCCGCAGCCGCGCTCGAACCATTCGCCAGTCCGGCCGCCGAGGAAGAGACCGCGGATGCGGCCTCTCCCTCCGATCGTTCCAGTAGTTAAGCCAGCGCTATGTGCAGGTCACCGTCCGGGCGGCTCCCAAGGTGAGGGATGCGGTGCCGTCGAAGGAAAATGTCGGATGACTGGCCGTGAGATCTGATGACAAATCGAACGTATTTCCTGTGTAGGTCTTGTCGTTCTGATGGCCGGCCGAACTCGATGCGAAACTGACGGTAGCCGTACTGACACTTCCGCTGCAAAGCGTACTACTCAATGTGCCGATTAGGCCTTTGCCGAACGTGTGAATTGTTACCCCGGAGCAACTGAACTCACTAAAGACCTTTTGGCCTGTGATTTCTTCACTGCTGGACGGTGTAAGCAGAATGCCGGCACTACCGGCACTCACTGTGATCAGGTCGAAACTGAAGCTTGCTGCGACTGTACCGCTACTCTGTCCGGCAGACGTGCAGGCGAGGAACACGCTGGTGCACCCATGGATGAGCAGACTCATGCTACCGCCTGTCGTAGTACTGAAGGTACCGGAGCCTGTGGTCGACGTACATGAAATACTGGGACCTTCTGTCGTTGTCAGGTTTGTGGTAGCACTCGAGGCGATACTAAAAGTGGTCGTGGCGCTGAGGTGCAAGGTCTCCGCGAACGCCATCGTCGGCAGAGCGAAGAACGCTGCGCTGACGACCCCCAGTGCGAGCACCATCATCTTCTTGCTCATCTCTTACCTCTCTTTTGCGGCTCCGCGGAAGGTCTTATACGTCCCGCGGGCGTTTGATCGAGGTCCGCTGATCGCCGACCTCTAATTGCGCCAGCAGCAATACAGCGGGAAGCTCAGAGCAGTCAAGAGACCTGAATGTTTCTGCGATTCAGCCGGTTGTGGTCGCGGGCGACCGGGCGATCTTGCTGGAAACTCGGCTCATCGCCCAGGGGACTCGCAAAGCTGCGAGCTTTGGAGAACGGCCGGTTTAGCGTCTCGGGCCGGCGTCGCAGCGGTGGGATTTGCCCCAGCCGCGTTGGCCGTTGCAGTAGTCCCAGCCGGCGCCGCCGTAGAGCTGGTCGGCGCCTGGGCCTCCGTAGAGGCGGTCGCGGCCGGGGCCTCCGTGGCAGCCGTCCTGGCCTCGGCCCATGATGCAGATGTCGTTGCCGCGGCCTCCCCAGCAGCCGTCGCTGCCGTTGCCGTGGCGGCAGTAGTCGTTGCCGCCGCCGCCTACGCAGTCGCTGTTGCGGTTGCCGGTGATGCAGACGTCGTTGTTGCCCCGCCCTACGCAGCGGTTGCGACGGGAGCCGCCGGGGAAGCAGAAGTCCCGCTCGGCGTTGCCGACGAACTTGTCCGAACCGGGCCCCAGGTAGACGACGACGGGGAAGGGCATCTTCTCGGCGACCCGGACCAGGTCGCCGCGGCGACCCATCTGGAGTTCGATCCGGTGGACGCCGCGGGTCCGGCAGACCGCCCTGCGGTGGCCCTTGGTGAAGTGGCAGCCGCGCGGGTGCTGGTGGGCCATCCGGCCCTTAACGACGATGATCTTGCCGTGGTGCTTCTTGCTCAGGGTCAGGGTCGACCCCTTGTTGGAGCCGTAGATGACGATCTTGCGGGCAGGCGTGGCGGCGCTCGGGATCACCAGGACAACCAGGGCGATCACCGCGAGCAGCCCGAGCACGAGCTTGCGTCCGGGGGCGAGTGACATCGCGCGCATATTAAACATGTGCATCGGCTAACAAAGCCGAAACTTGATGCTCAGGAGCGAACTAGCGCAAGATCGGCCGCAATTTGCCGCGCCCAGGCGCGGATCTCGTCCCAGTCGCGGCGGTCGCGGAACTGCTCCGGAACGCCCTCGGCCATCGCCTTCTCCATCATCCCGCGCGGTTCCGCCGGCACCCTGCCGCCGAAGACGGCGTGGCCACGGCCGCCGAGCTCCTCGACCTTCTCCATGACCTTCTTCGGCTCGATCCAATCGGGGTTGTCCTGCTCGGGGTTCCCCACCGGCCCCGAGCTGAAGACCCAGAAGGGCAGCTGCCGCAGGGCCCGGCGGTGCTTCTTGAGGAAGTGCCTGGCGTCGCCGCGCCATCGCTTCATGTAGACGGCGCTGCCGAGGACGACGGCGTCGTAGGGCTCCAGGCTCCGCACCTCCTCGGCCGGCTCCAGGCATACGCCCAGACCCTCGCGCCGCAGCGTGGCGGCAACGGTCTCGGCGATCTCCGCGGTGGAGCCGCGTTTGCTGGCGTATGCGACCAGGACTGTCATCGGCCCCGATGTTGCCGGTTGTTTGACCGAGCGCCATCGGGTATTCCCCACATATGAAGCAGCGCGTCAGCCTGATCACCCTCGGCGTCGGCGACCTCGCCCGCTCCCGCGCCTTCTACGAAGCGCTCGGCTGGCAGACCGGCGCCGAGCCCGGCGACGACGTCGTCTTCTTCCAGGCCGGCGAGATGATCGTCGCCCTCTGGGACCGGGCGCGGCTGGCCGAGGACAGCGCCGTGACCGACGGCGGCGGCTGGGGCGGGACCACGCTGGCGCTCAACTTCGCCTCCCCGGCAGAGGTCGACGAGGCGATCGAGGAGGCCCGGGCCGCCGGGGCGCGGATCGGCCGCGAGCCGGCCGAAACCTTCTGGGGCGGCTACAGCGGAGTCTTCGTCGACCCCGACGGCCACCCCTGGGAGATCGCCCACAACCCCAACTGGACCGTCACCAAGGCCGGCGGCGTGCGGCTCAACTGAGCGCCGCTCCCTCCTCCCGACTGGCCAGTCAACCAGTCGATCCCGATCCCGGTACCCTCCCGCCCGACTTTTCACCGATCGAAGGAGAGGCGTAGTAATGGGACTTCTGGATGGGAAAGCCGCGATCGTCACCGGTTCGGCGCGCGGCATCGGACGCGCCACCGCGGAGCTGTTCGTCGCCGAGGGCGCGAAGGTGCTGATCAACGACCTCGACCCCGACGTCGCGCAGCAGACCGCGAGCGAGATCGACGGCGAGACCGCGGTCTACGCCGGCGACCTGACCAAGGAGGGCGCCGCCGACGAGCTGGTCAAGGCCGCCACCGACGCCTTCGGCACGGTCGACATCTGCATCAACAACGCCGGCTACACCTGGGACGGCGTCGCCCACAAGATGAGCGACGAGCAGTTCCAGGCGATGCTCGACATCCACACGATCGTCCCCTTCCGGGTCGCCCGGGCGCTGGCGCCGGCCTGGCGCGAGGCGGCAAAGGCCGAGCGCGCCGAGGGCAAAGAGGTCTTCCGCAAGATCGTCAACACCTCTTCGACCTCGGGAATGATGGGCAACGCCGGCCAGGTCAACTACTCGGCCGCGAAGATGGGCGTCGTCGGGCTGACGAAAACCCTGGCCAAGGAGTGGGGTCAGTTCAAGATCAACGTCAACGCGGTTGCCTTCGGCTTCGTCGAAACCCGCCTCACCGCGGCCAAAGAGGCCGGCGAAGAGATGACCTCGCCGACCGGCGAGAAGATCGAGCTCGGCATCCCGGAGCAGATGCGGGCGATGGCCTCGGCGATCATCCCGCTCGGCCGCCCGGCGACCCCGGAGGAGGCCTCCGGCCCAGTGCTGTTCCTCAGCTCGCCGCTCGCCAACTACATGCACGGTCAGGTGCTGAACGTGACCGGCGGCATGTTCGGGGGGATGTACACCTGAGCTCCACCTCACAGTCGGGCGCGCGGCGCACGCCGCGCTACCTCGACCTCGGGGACCACGTCTGGCCCCTGACGCGCCGCTTCATGGGCGCCCACACGTTCCTCTACAAGAGGACGGGTGGGCGCCTCGGCCACACCATTCCCGGGGTGCCGGGCAAGATGCTCCTGCTCGACCATGTCGGGGCGAAGAGCGGCACCAAGCGGACCTCGCCGTTGCTCTACGTGCGCGACGGCGAGGACCTGGTCATCGTCGCCTCCAAAGGCGGCTTCCCCAAGCATCCGGCCTGGTACCACAACCTGATGGCCAACCCCGACACCACCGTGCAGGTCCAGGGAGAGCAGATCCCGGTCCACGCCCGGACGGCGACCCCGGAGGAGCGCGAGCGCCTCTGGGCGCTCGCCGTCGAGGGGTACCACGGCTACGACGACTACGCCGCCCGCAGCAAGGGCCGCGAGATCCCGCTCGTCGTCCTCGAGCCGCGCTAGCGGCCGGCCTACTTCGCCCGGCGCTCCTCGGCGACCGGGGTGCCCGCGTCGTCGGCGATCGCCTGCGGCGGCCACGGACCGGCCCAGTTGTCGCGGGCGCCGTCGATCGTGATCGTCGTCCCCGAGTAGAAGTCGCCCGCCGGCGAGGCAAGGTAGGCGACCAGCCAGGCCATCTCCTCGGGGCGGCCGGCGCGGCCGATCGGGATCGAGCGCTCGAGGTTGTCGACGACCACCTGCGGATACTTGGTCAGCAGCGTCTCGGTCGCGAACTGGCCGGCGGCAAGGGCGACGGTCTTGACCCCGAAGCGGGCCCACTCGACGGCCAGCGTCCGCATCATGTTCTCGACCGCGGCGCGGGCGGCGCCGGAGTGGACCATCCCCGGCATCCCGTTGTGGGGCGAGAGGGTGACGCTCAGCACCTTGCCGCCGCCCTGCGGGATGAAGGCCTTGGTCGCGGCGGCATGGGTCATCAGCCAGGTGCCGAGGACGTTGAGGTCGATCACCGTCTTGAACCCTTTCGGGCTGATCGCCTCGGCCGGGCTGAGGAACTGGCCGCCGGCGTTGTTGACGAGGACGTCGAGGCGGCCGTGGCGCTCGAGCAGGCCGTCGAAGAAGCGGCCGACCGGCTCCTCCTCACGGATGTCGAGGCACTCGTGCTCGAAGGCGCCCGGCAGCCCGTCGGCCAACTCGGCGGTCTCGGCCAACGGCTCCTCGCGGCGGCCGCAGGCGACGACGGTGGCGCCGAGACGCGCCAGCTCCAGCGCCGTCTCGCGCCCGAGCCCGCTGCCGGCGCCGGACACCGCGCAGACCATCCCCTCGAGCAAACCGTCTCTGAAGATCCGCGAACGGTCGCTTTCAGCCATCGCGGCGCAGCCTATAGACAAGCCGGCCCGCGTAAATTGCCCTGGTTATGGGCATCAGCGTCGAACCACACCCTCTGCACGAGCCCCTCGCGGGCGGCACCCGCGGGGCCACGGTCACGGTCGAGCCGCTGATCGCCGGCCACGTCGACTTCGCCCGCGAGATGATGGTCGACCCCGGCGGCCACCTCGTCACCGCCAAGCTGCTCAAAGCGCTGCTGTTGGGATCGAAGGAAAACGTGGTCCCGGTGCCGGCCTTCCTCCTCCGCCACCCGAGCGCCGGCGCGATCCTCGTCGACACCGGGTTGCACCCCTCGATCGCCAGCGACCCGAAGGAGAACTTCGGCGCCCTCGCCGCCCGCTCCGGCAAGCCGACGCTCGCCCCCGGCGAAGACGTCCCCTCGCAGCTGCGCGAGCGTGGCCTCGACCCGGGCGAGATTCCGGTCGTGGTGATGACCCACCTCCACCTCGACCACACCTCGGCGATCTCCGAGTTCCCGAGCTCGACCTTCATCGTCAGCGAGACCGAGTGGCAGGCGGCCGCCCACGGCTCCAGCCCGCTGCTGAACGGCTACCGCCGCGCCCACTTCGACTACGCCTTCGAGTACCGCACGGTCGACTTCAACCGCGACATCGTCGACTCCTACGCCAGCTTCGGCCGCACCTTCGACCTCTTCGGCGACGGCTCGATCCACCTCGCCTACACGCCGGGCCACAGCGCCGGCCACATGTCGGTGATCGCCCGCCTCAAGGAGAACGACTTCGTGATCGGCGGCGACGCGATGTACATGCTCGGCCAGCTCGACAAATCGCTGCCGGGCCCGCCGCGCCCCGCCGACGCCCACAACTTCCGCCGCTCCCTGCAGGAGTTGCGCCTCTTCCGCTCTCAGTTCCCCGACGCGGTGATCACGCCGGGTCACGATCCTGAGTTCTATGCCCGGATCGAGCAGCGCTACGAGTAAGGTCGATTCGTGCCCTGCGCAGGAGCGCGCACTCGCCGAATTAATTTCCTTGACTAAAGCTCTCGGCGCCGCTACATCCCTAGATGGATATGGCTTCGCTAAGTCCCCGACTCCTGGCCGTGCTGCTCGTCGCCTGGGCAGTTGCTCTCCCAGCGACCGCTTCGGCAGGCGGCTGGGACATCGATCCACAAAGCGGCAAATTTCCCCTCCAGTTCACCGTTGCCGCCGGGGTGACGAGCTGGACGACCGAAAGTACGCTTTTCGAATGCACGAGCCTGACCGGGAGCGGTCGATATGAAACGGCGACAACAGGCAGTATCGAGCTGACCCTGCACGGGTGCGCGTCGATCTCCCCCAGCCTCACCTGTACCTCCTCGGGGCAGCCGAAAGGAACAATCACAACCAACGAAATGCAGTTCCACAACATCTTCCTCGAGCCCGAAAAAGGGAAGCCGGGATTCCTGATCACAGCGAAAGAAGGGCGCTTTGCCTCATTCGCCTGCAACGGCATCGCGATGGAACTCTCCGGCAATGGCCTGATCGCGGAAATGACCGCTCCGAAATGCGGGGAAGCAGGCAAAACGCTGACGCAGCTCTACGAAGCCTCCTCCCTCGGCCACCAGAAGTGGATGCAGGCCGAAACAGCAGGGACGAAATACGACCTCTCGTGGACCCTCGGTGGCACAGCGGCCTTCCAGACCACCTCAACTCTCACCCTTGCCGAACAGGCAACGGTGACATGTTGACCGCCTAGCTAGTCCCGACGAAGCCCCTCGTACATCTCCCGCACCCGCCCGAAGACCTCGGTCGCGACCTCCATCTGGCGCTCGCGGCCCGGCGAGTCCTCGGCCGGGAAGACGAGCGGCTCGCCGAACTGGACTGTGGTCTTGGGGAAGCGGAGCTTCTTCCACTGGCGGGCGCGCTCGGAGCCCTTGATCGCCACCGGGACGATCGGGACGCCGGATTCGAGGGCGATGCGGCCGATGCCGGGTTTCGGATCCCCCAGCTGCTGGGAGCGGGAGCGGCCGCCCTCGGCGTAGACGAGGAGCATTTCGCCTTGGTCGAGGAGCTGGCGGACGGTCTCGAAGGCCTCCTCGTCGTGGTGGCCGCGACGGATCGGGAAGACGCCGCCGTGCTTGTAGATGTAGGTGAGGACCGGGGGACCGAAGAGCTGGGATTTGGCCATGAAGCGGATCTTCCGCCGCAGGAAGAGGCCGACGAAGAAGTGGTCCATCTGGCTGAAGTGGTTGGGGGCGAGGACGAGGGGGCCGCTCTTGGGGACGTTCTCGACGCCGATCGCGCGCACCCGCCAGATCAGCCAGGTGGGCACGGTGAGGACGATGCGGGCGAAGGTGTAGGTCCACCCCACCCCCTTGCGGGCGGCGGCGTGGAACTGGTCGAAGTACTCGGCGGGGCGCGGGTCCTTGTAGACCTGCGGCTTCATCTCGCCCATTCGCGCGACCTCTCCAGCGCCCGGCCCCACTCGGCCAGCAGCTCCTCGCGCCGGGCCGGCTCCATCCGCGGCTCGTAGCGATCGGCCTCGCGCCACATCTCCGCCACCCGCTCCACGGTCCAGGCGCCGGTCGCGACGCCGGCCAGGTAGGCGGCGCCGAGCGCGGTCGTCTCCGAGATCTCCGGCACGGAGACAGGTACACCGAGGACGTCGGCTTGGAACTGCATCAGCCAGCGGTTGGCGACGGCGCCGCCGTCGGCCCGCAGCAGCTCCAGCCGCTCGCCGCATGCCGCCTCCTGGGCGCGGACCGCGTCGACGGTCTCGTAGGCGATCGCCTCCAGCGCCGCCCGCGCCAGGTGGGCGCGGCCGCTGCCGCGGGTCAGGCCGATGATCGTGCCGCGCGCGTAGGGGTCCCAGTAGGGCGAGCCGAGCCCGGTCAGGGCGGGGACGAAGTAGACGCCGTCGTTGGTCTCCAGCGAGGCGGCGAGCGCCTCGCTCTCCCCCGCCTCGGCGATGATCCCGAGCCCGTCGCGCAGCCACTGCACCGCGGCCCCGGTGACGAAGATCGAGGCCTCCAGCGCGTAGGCGACCTCCTCGCCCAGCCCCCAGGCGACCGTCGCCAGCAGCCCGTCGGGCACCGCCGGCGGCTCCGGGCCGCTGTTGAGGAGGACGAAGCTGCCGGTGCCGTAGGTGTTCTTCGCCATCCCCGGGCGGTGGCAGGCCTGGCCGAAGAGCGCCGCCTGCTGATCGCCGGCGACGCCCGCAACCGGCACCTCGCCGCCGAACTCGGTCGTGGTGCCGAAAACGCCCGAGGAGGGCCGCGGCTGCGGCAGCCGCCCCGGGTCGACGCCGAGCAGGTCGCAGATCTCCGCATCCCACTCCAGCCGGCGGATGTCGAACAGCATCGTCCGCGAGGCATTCGTGTAGTCGGTCAGGTGCTGCCCGGTGAGCTTGAAGAGGAGCCAGGAGTCGATCGTCCCGAAGACCGCCCGCTCCACCCCCTCGGCGTTCCGCAGCAGCCACTCGATCTTGGTCCCGGAGAAGTAAGGGTCGATGGTGAGGCCGGTGCGCTCGCGGACCAGCGGCTCGTGCCCGGCCGCGCGCAGCTCCTCGCAGCGGCCGGCGGTGCGGCGGTCCTGCCAGACCAGGGCCCGGTGGACCGGCTCACCGCTGTCGGGGTCCCAGGCGACGACGGTCTCGCGCTGGTTGGTGATCCCGATCGCCTCCAGCTCCCGGCCCTCGATCCCGGCGTCGGCGATCGCCTCGGCCGCCACCCGCCGCGTCACCTCCCAGATCTCGTTCGCGTCGTGCTCGACCCATCCGGGCCGGGGGAAGAACTGCTGGAACTCCGAGTAGGCGCGGCCGGCGACCTCCCCCTCGGGGTCGAAGACGAGGCAGGTGGTCCCCGTCGTCCCCTGGTCGATCGCGAGGATCACTGGCAAAAGAGAAGGCCCGTCAGCGGCGATCGCCGCGACACGCCACTCGACTCAGCCGGCGTGAACGACCATGTGACCGTCGGCGCGCCGAACCTGGAGTCTCTCGCGGGGTCGCCCAGACGGGGTGTAAAGCACGACTGATCCCTTCCCGCGGTCAAGCAGAACGCCTCTGGCATAGGCGCGGGCGTCTTGAAATCGATGGAAGGTCTTGAGCACGGTCTCGTCTTGAACTTTCCAGTCGCCACTGTCGTGATCCTGCACAACCTCCAGTTCGATGCCCATCTTCTTCCCTTTCATCGTTCTCGTGCCCAGTGTAGGAGTTGGCCCGGCCCTCTCTCCGCGCGAGACAGGTCGCGGGCTCGTGATCAGACCGGAGCGTGCCCGGGCTCGAAGAAGCGAGCGTATAGCCTGCGCACCTGCCCCTCGGTGAGGCTGCCGAGGTAGTCGCAGATCAATCTCCGCAAATCGCTCTGATTGTCAGCCACCTCCCGCAGCTGCGGTCGCATTCGCCTGGGAAACAGCAGGTAGCGGTTGCGCAACGGGAGTTCCTTACAGCTCTTCAAGAACGCGTCGAAGAGGCGGTCGAGGATCTCGTGCCCCTTGAAGAATGCGCCGGCGGTGATGTCGCTCTTCAGTAGATACTCGATCGTGATGGCCTTCAGCACCTGATTCCTCACCCGGTCCTCCCACGGAATCACCAGCTTGAAGTCGAAAAGAGAATCACCAGGACCGTTCTCGACCACCTCACCCGCGACCACAAAACCATTGATGAACTTGCGCGAGAGCTCGCGGATGACGTCGAGCGGGATCTCGGGCTCCCAGGCGGAGAGGGCGTCAACCAGCTCGGTTAAGACCGCCGCTACGTCCTCCTCGCTGGGAGCAGACTGTCCCTCCACCCATACATTGGGAGCACCCCTGACGCTCTTGAAGATCGTGTCCATAAAGTGGTCCGATCGCCAGGTTGACGGTCGCAGCAGGCCGCTAGCTATCCCGTCCTCCAAATCATGCACCGAGTACGCGATGTCGTCCGCCCAATCCATCAGCTGGCACGGCAAGGTCCGGGGAGGCCTAGGGTTTGACTCAGAGAGCAGGCTTTGTCTCGAGCCGTCATAAAGCCACACCATCTCGTCCTCGGTGGTGTCGTCTTTGTAGAGGAACTTCTTGTCCTTCGTCGCCTCATTGCGCTCAAACGGGTACTTGATCAGGGCCAGCAACGAAGCGCGACAAAGGTCAAGGCCGCTGTAGTCCTTGTGCTTAGGCTCTATTCGGGTGACAATTCGGAACGTCTGCGCGTTGCCCTCGAAGCCACCGTGCTCGTCCATCCTTTCGTTTAGGGCGTCCTCCCCGGTGTGGCCGAACGGCGGATGGCCAAGATCGTGAGCCAGACAGGCGGTCTCGACAAGGCTCCCGGGAACCCCGAACCGCTTCGCGAGCCCACGGCCGATCTGTGAAACCTCAATCGAGTGAGTAAGACGGCTACGCATGAAATCTGCCGCCTGAGGCTCGAATATCTGCGTCTTGCCCTGCAGGCTTCGGAAGGCGGCTGAGTGGATGATCCGCGAGCGATCCCGCTCGAAAGGGCTGCGCCGATCCTCCTCGTGCCGAGGAGGGTCGGTGACGTTGTAGCGGGCGGTCTCCCGCTCTGACAAAAAGTTGTAATCCGACAGGCTGACCCCCACAACATCCTCCTCTCCCAGACGAGAAACCGGGGAGGATGGTTATCAGGGTTCAGCGCGTTGTGCGCTCTAGGTACCTGACGAGTCGCGGACGGTGCAGGTTCGGATCAAGGTGGAGGCCAGTTTACGTCCGTCGGCGAAGGTCATCCCGACCTTGACGAAGGGGAAGACGCCGACGGTGAGGCCTTTCGGCGCGCCGCAGGCCGCGCTCAGGTAGCTGCGCTTGTGGCCCTTGTAGACGTAGTCCCGACGCAGGTCGAGGATGATCCGCTTCAGGTAGCCGTTGCGGTTGAGCGACTTCGGCAGGGCGGCGGTCAGGAGCGTGCCGTAGGTCCCGCTTGTCTTGCGGATGTGGAAGACGAAGACCCGGCTGTTGGGGAACGGGTCCTTGCCGTAGACGTGGGCGAGGATCGCCCGTTCGCCGTCGACGACCGTGTTGAAGGCGAGGAGCCTGCCCTGCAGCGGGAAGGTGGTCTGTTCGGGGAAGTCGACGCCGGCCGCGTAGCGCCCGGTGCCGACCAGCGCGTCCCCGCAGGCGGCCATCGCCGCCGCCGAGGTCCCCGCCTCGATCTCCGAGCGCCGGCAGACGGGCAGGCCCTTGGTTTCGATCCGGCCGCCGCGGTTGATCGCGATCGAGATGAAACGCAGCGCCGGCGGCCGGTCGCCCGAGAGGACCCGGACGGTGCCGTCGACCCGGACCGAGATCGGGGCGTTCGCGTGCCGGGGCAGCTTGGTCGGCGAGATTCCGCCCTGGAACTTGACGAAGAGGTTGCCGCGCTCGACCAGCTCGGCGTTCGCCAGGGCGGCGCCGAAGACCAGCGCCACGGCGAGCACCGCGAGCGCCGCGACCCTTTTCCTACCTCCCGGCATACGACCAGTAAACACGAGCGAAATCCCTCAGTTGCCGCCCCCTATGGAGAAAGCCGGCGAAGCTCCTGCCCGTCGCCCGGTGCTCCAGGTCCAGCTCGTACTCCTCCAACCTGTATCCGGCGCGCACCGCGTCGACGGTCATCCCGATCTCCATCCCGTAGGCGGGGGCGAAGGGGAGCACGGCGCGCATGACCTCGGTCCGCATCGCCCGCTGGCCGGAGATCGGCGCGCCGGCCTCGTAGCCGCAGCGACGCCGGATCGCCCAGCGGGCGAAGCCGAGGGCGGCGCCGAAGCCGCCGCCGACCCGGCGGCTGAACGCGGCGATCGCGAGGTCGCACTCACCGCGCCGGACCGCTTCGACCAGCGGCGCCAGCCGCGCCGCGGAGGCGCCCAGGTCGCCGTCGCAGAGGAGGACGAGCCGCGGCGGCTCGGAAACGCTGAGCGCCGCCTCGGCCGCAGCGGAGACGTTGGCGCCCTTGCCGTGGGGTCGGCCGCGGCTGACCACCTCGGCGCCCGCCGCCAGCGCCGCCTCGGCGGTCCCGTCCTCGGAGGCGTCGTCGGCGACCCAGATCCGCGCCCCCGGGAAGGCGCCGCGCAGGGCGCCGACCGTGGCACCGATCCGGTCGGCCTCGTTGCGGGCGGCGACGAGCACCGCCAGCGCCGCCTCCTCCCCTGCCGCCTGTTCGGGTCCCATCGTCGGGCTATTGTCCCCGCCCATGGCAGACATCGAGGCACACATCACCGGCAACGTCTGGAAAATCGAGGTCGCGGTGGGCGACCAGGTCGCCGACGGCGACACCGTCGTCATCCTCGAGTCGATGAAGATGGAGATCCCGGTCGAGGCCGAGGACGACGGCGTCGTCAAGGAGATTCGCTGCGAGGAGGGCCAGAGCGTCAGCGAAGGCGACGTCCTCGTGGTCCTGGAGTAGGAGGCGGGCGTGGACGAGCGGCTCGCGGGCGGCAAGCTCCTCCTCGACCGGCCGGCCGAGGCGGTCGCGCGGCTGACGATCTCTAACCCGGAGCGCCGCAACGCCCTCGACCACGAGATCCTCGACGCGATCGCCGAGGCGCTGCCGGAGCTGAACCGCGGGATCGAGACCCGCTGCGTCCTCGTCACCGGCGCGCCGCCGCTCTTCTCGGCCGGCTACGACATCGCCGGCATCCCCGACCAGAGCTTCGAGCGCGACGCCGAGGCGCTCGTCGCCCACCCCTTCCACGCGGCGATGGAGGCGATCTCCCGCCACCCCTGGCCTACCGTCGCCGCGATCAACGGCCACTGCCTCGGCGGCGGGCTGGAGCTGGCGATCACCTGCGACCTGCGGATCTGCGCCGCCGGGGCGAAGCTGGGGATGCCGCCGGCGAAGCTGGGCCTGATCTACGGCCACACCGGGCTGCGCAAGTTCCTCGACACGATCGGCCTCCCCCACACCAAGGAGCTCTTCCTCACCGGCCGCAATGTCGGCGCCGAGCGGGCCGAGCGGATCGGGCTCGTCAACTGGGTGGCCGCCGACGCCGAGATCGGGGACGAAGGCGTCGCCCTCGCCGCGGCGATCGCCGCCAACGCGCCGCTCTCGATGCGCGGCAACAAGCACGCGATCGACCTCTTGAACGAGAACCCGAACCTGAGCGAGCAGCAGGAGGCCGGCCTCGTCGCCCTGCGCGAATCCTGCTTCTCCTCCGAGGACTTCCGCGAGGGGATCCGCGCCTTCGGCGAGAAGCGCCCGCCGCAGTGGTCGGGCCGGTGAGCGCCAAAGCGCGCAAGGCCCTGGCCGCCTCCGACCCGACGATGGCGGCGCTGATCGAGCGGGTCGGGAAGATCGACCTCGCCACCCGGCTCGCGCGGCGCAAGGAGGAGCGGCCGCCCGACGCCTACGGCGCCCTGCTGCGGGCGATCGTCGGCCAGCAGCTCTCGACCAAAGCGGCGCGGACGATCTACCTGCGTGTCGTCGACCTCTTCGGCGGAGCCACCCCGACGCCGGAGCAGCTGCTCGAAGCCCCCGAGGAGGATCTGCGGGCCTGCGGGCTGTCTGGACGCAAGACCGAATACGTGCGCGACCTCGCCACCCACGTCCTCAGCGGCGAGCTGGAGCTGGAGCGGCTGGAGGTGCTCGGCGACGAGGAGGTGATCGAGGAGATCGTCGCGGTCCGCGGCCTCGGCCGCTGGACGGCGGAGATGTTCCTGCTCTTCCACCTGCAGCGCCCCGACGTGCTCTCCGGCGGCGACCTCGGGATCCGCAAAGCGATCCAGGTCGAGTACGGGCTGGAGGAGATGCCGACGCCGACGCGGGCGATCGAGATCGGCGAGCGCTGGCGGCCGCACCGCAGCCTCGCCTCGCTCTACCTCTGGGAGTCCCTGGCGGCGGTGCCGGAGTGAGGCGGCGCTTCTGGCTGGGGATGGTCGCCGTGACCCTGGTCGCGGTCGGCTCCGTGGTCGCGGCCGCCCTCGTCTACGACAACGACAACGCCGACTTCCACGACATGCAGCGCGAAGAGGCGATGCGGGCGGCTCACCAGATGGAAGCCGTGGCGAGTCTCTCGGTCGACCAGCTGGACAGCGCCGCCGCCTTCTTCAAGGCCGAGGACGACCTCAGCAAACACGAGTTCGAGGTCTACGGGCGCTCGCTGATCCAGCAGGGAGCGCTGGGCGGGACCGCCTACATCCCGCGGGTGACGGCGGGCGGGCGGAAGCGCTTCGAGCGGACCCACGGGCTGCCGATCCTCGAACGGGCCGGCCCCTTCGGATTCGACCGCTCGCGGCCCCGGGCGGAATACTTTCCGATCACCTACGTCACCGCCGAGGAGAACGAGCAGGACAAACGCAGCCGGGCGCTCGGCTACGACCTCGGCCAGGACCCGGACCGGGCGCGCCTCATGTGGCGGGCGCGGGACGCCGGCGTCGCCGTGTCCAGCCCGGTGATCCCGCTGCTGATCGGCGGTCGCGGCATCAACGTCTTCCGCGCCGTCTACCGCGACGGGGCGCCGGCCAAGACCGTCGCCGAGCGTCGCCGAGCGCTGATCGGCTTCGCCGCCGGCAGCTTCCGGGTCGGCGCCCTCGCCGCCTCCGCCACCGACGCCGTCACCTCGGCAGTGGACATCCAGCTGCGGATCGGCGACGCGACCGTCTTCGGCCCGGGCGGCTCCCTCGACGACGCCGCCTCAGTGCCGGTGCGGATCGCCGACCGAACCTGGGTGCTGACCGTCAAGGACCCCGGGGGGGCGGGCCTCAGCCTGCCGGTCGCCCTGGCGGTGCTGGGCATTGCGCTGGCGGCGCTGCTGGCCTCGCTGATCATCACCTGGGGGCGAACCGAACGGATGCAGGAGCTGGAGCGCCAGGCGAGCCAGGACTCGCTGACCGGGCTCAGCAACCGGCGCCGGTTCGAGGAAGACCTGGCGGCGGCGATGGCGCGCAGCCGGCGCGACGGCTCCCGCGGCGCGCTGCTGATGCTCGACCTCGACCGCTTCAAGCAGGTCAACGACTCCCAGGGTCACCCGGCCGGCGACCGGCTGATCACGGAGATCGCCGGGGTGCTGAGGCAGCGGACGCGCGCGAGCGACTCGCTCGCCCGTCTCGGCGGCGACGAGTTCGCGGTGATCCTCCCGCGCTGCAGCCGCGAGGAGGCCCGCCTGACGGCCGAAGCGATCGCCGACGAGGTCCGCAACCACGACTCCGAGGCGGCCCTGGAGCCGGTCACGGTCAGCATCGGCGTGGCGATGTTCGGCGACGATCCGCGGACCAGCGTCGCCACCGTCGTCTCCGAGGCCGACGCGGCGATGTACGGGGCCAAGGACGACGGGCGCGACGCGGTGCGAATCTTCGACCCGGTGGCGCTGCGGCAGGACACTCCCGGCCAGAGCTAGGGCGCCTTAGGGCGCGAGGCCGGCGCGCAGGTCGAGGACCCGGTTCGCGGCAGCTTCAAACTGGGCTCGATCCAGCGTCCCCGTCCCGAGCTTCTGGACCAGAGCCCGGCGGGCGTCCTCGGCCGGTCCTGGTTCGGTGAAGAGGAGCAGGTCGCAGCCGGCACGGACCGCCGCCAGTGCGGTCTCGGAGGGGTCGCCGAAGGCGGCGACGGAGACGGTGTCGAGCGCGTCGGTCATCACCACCCCCCGGTAGCCGAGCCGCTGGCGCAGCTCGCCGCTGACCAGCGTGCGGGAGAACGCCGCCGGCTGCGGCGAGAAGGCCGGGTAGATCCCGGCGCCGACCATCACCATGTCGCCGCCCGCCGCGGCGTAATGGCGGTACGGGGACTCGTCGACGGCGCGCAGGCGCGCCTTGGAGAGACCGATGTGGCTGACTTCGGTGTCGGTGTCTTCGAGGGCGGCGCCGAGGCCGGGGAAGTGCTTCGCCGTCGCCGCGACACCGGCCTGCTGCAGCCCTTCGGCGAAGGCGACGCCGACCGCGGAGACCCGCGCCGCGGTGGTGCCGTAGCCCCGGTAGGTGTCGGCGATCGGCGAGCCGGGGCGGGGGACGTCGAGGACGGGGGCGATGTCGACGTTGACGCCGACGCCGCGCAGGTTGCGGCCGGTGCGGCGGCCTTCGCGGCGGGCAAACGACGAGCCGCGAGCGCCGATTTCTTCGGCCGAGTGGAAGGGGGCGCCGTCGATCCGCTTCACCAGACCCCCCTCCTGATCGATCAGGATCAGCAGCGGGTCCTCTACCGGACGCGGGATCCCCTGCAGGGTGGCAATCAGCCGCCGGGCATCCGCCCGGCTGGGGAGGTTTTCGGCGTAGAGGACGACGCCGGCGACGTGTCCCGCCCGGATCGCCTCGCGCAGCGCCGCCGGCGGGGTCGCGCCGCCGTTGTAGCCGGCGACAATCCGCGCCCCGGCCAGCTGGTCGAGCGGCAGCGCCGAGGGGCCGCCCTGCGGCGGCGCAGTCGTGTCGCCGCCGGTCGAGGTCGGGCCGCGGCCGTCGGCGGCGCTGCCGCAGCCGAGCCCGGCCACCGCCGCCGCAAAGGCGGCGAACGCGACTGCGCAAAGGCCGATCGCCACTCTCCCCCAGCGCCTCCGGACTCGCTCCATCGCGCCGATACTAGGCGTCCGGGGCGATTCCTAGGGTGCGTCCCGATGCCCCCCCTGATCACCGTCGAAGAGGCCCGCGCCTACGGTCGCCTCAGCGACCACGCCGAGATCGAAGCCCTGGTCGAACGCGCCTGGGAGGTGCGAATCGACAACTTCGGCGACTCCACCGACATGTGCTCGCTGGTCAACGCCAAGTCCGGCGGCTGCGCCGAGGACTGCGGCTTCTGCGCTCAATCCCGCTATGCCGAGGCGGATACGCCGATGCACGCGATGATGGAGCCCGAGCAGATCCTCGAGCACGCGAAAGCGGCCGAGGCGGCCGGCGCCCACCGCTTCTGCATGGTCACCCAAGGCCAGGGCCTCTCCAAGCGGGACTTCGAGAAGATCCTCGAGGGGACGCGCCTGGTCGCCGAGCAGACCAACCTCAAGCGCTGCGCCTCGATCGGCCACATGTCGGCTGACCGCGCCAAGGCGCTGAAGGAGGCCGGCGTCCAGCGGGTCCACCACAACGTCGAGTCGGCCCGCTCCTACTACCCGGAGGTCTCGACCACGGTCCGCTACGAGGGCCGGCTGCGGACGATCCAGGCGGTCAAAGAGGCGGGGCTGGAGACCTGCGTCGGCGGCATCCTCAACCTCGGCGAGACCGAGGAGCAGCGGGTGGAGATGGCCTTCGAGCTATCCGAGATCAACCCGACCTCGATTCCGATCAACCTGCTTATCCCGAAGGATGGGACCAAGTTCGGCGACCGCGAAGTGATGGACCCCTGGGAGGTCGTGAAGTGGATCGCGATCTTCCGGCTGATCATCCCCGGGGCGCTCTTCCGCCTCTGCGGCGGCCGGGTCGAGAACCTCGGCGAGCTGCACGGCCTCGCGGTCAAGGCGGGTCTCAACGGGGTGATGATGGGCAACTTCCTCACCACGCTCGGGGCCGAGCCGGCCGAGGACCGGGCGATGTTCGAAGAGCTCGGCCTCAACGTCGCCCGCCAGCCCGACAACGGCGCCAACCCGCGGCCCGACAACCGCTCCGGCTTCCTCGAAGGCGAGACGCCGGCGACCCCGATCGACGCCCTGGTCGACAGCCAGGACGAGGCGAACTTCTGGGACCCCTCGACCCAGCTGCGGGTCGTGAAGAAGGCGAAGAAGCCGCCTTCCTACCCGACGGCGGCGTGAGCGACGTCGCCGAGCGGCTCGACGAGCTCCGCCAGCGGGGGCTCCACCGGCGGTTGCGCCTGATCGAAGGGCCCCAGGGGCCGAGCGTCACCCTCGACGGCCGCCCGGTGCTGCTCCTCTGCTCGAACAACTACCTCGGCCTCGCCGACCGCGCCGAGGTCCGCGAGGCGGCGGCCGCGGCGGCGCTGCGCTGGGGCGCCGGGGCGGGCGCCTCGCGCCTGATCTCGGGCACCATGGAGCCCCACCGCGAGCTGGAGCGGCGACTGGCGGACTTCAAGGGATACGGGTCCTCGCTCCTCTTCGGCTCCGGGTACCTCGCCAACACCGGCGTCATCGCCGCCCTGGCGCGGCGCGGCGAGGTCGTCTTCTCCGACGAGCTGAACCACGCCAGCATCGTCGACGGCTGCCGCCTCTCCCGCGCCGAGACCTTTGTCTATCGGCACGGCGACGCCGAGCACCTCGCCTGGGGACTGGAGCAGGCCGGCGGCCGCGGCTCGCTGATCGTCACCGACGGCGTCTTCTCGATGGACGGCGACATCGCGCCGCTGCCCGAGCTGCTGGAGCTGGCGCGGCGCCACGGGGCGCGGCTGATGGTCGACGAGGCGCACGCGACCGGCGCCGTCGGGCCTGGCGGCCGCGGCTCGGTCTCCGCCGCCGGCCTCAGCGGCGAGGTCGACGTCGTGGTCGGCACCCTCGGCAAGGCGCTCGGCTCCTACGGTGCCTACGCCTGCGCCGGCGCCGAGACGATCGACCTCCTCCTCAACACCGCCCGTCCCTTCATCTTCTCCACGGCGCCGCCGCCGGCGGCTGCCGGCGCGGCGCTGGCGGCGCTCTCGGTCCTCGAAGCCGAGCCAGAGCTGGTCGAGCGGCTGCAGGCGAACGCGGAGATCCTGCGCGCCGCCCTCGCCGCCGAGGGGCTCGGAGTCGGCCTCTCGGCGACCCAGGTCGTCCCGATCGAGATCGGGCCGGCGGAGGCGACGATGGAGCTCTGCGAACGGGCGCTGCGGCGCGGCGTCTTCGCCCAGGGGATCCGGCCGCCGACGGTGCCGGAGGGCTCCTCCCGGCTGCGCTTCACGGCGATGGCAACCCACGAGCCGGGCGAGTTGGTCGGGGCCGCGCGCGAGGTGGGCGCCGCCGCGCGCGAGCTCGGCCTGGTCGCCGGCTCCCTCGCCGCCTGAGACCGTGGCCGACGGCGTCTTCGTCACCGGCACCGGCACCGAGGTCGGCAAGACGGTGGTCGCGGCGACGATCGCCCACACCCTCGCCGCCGAGGGCAAGCGGGTCGCCGTCTTCAAGCCCGCGGTCACCGGCCTCGACGAAGGCCTTGAAACCGACCACGCGCTGCTGCGCCGCGCCTCCGGTTCGGGCCAGAGCGACGAGGAGATCGCCCCCTACCGCTACGGGCCGCCGGCCTCGCCCCACCTCGCCGCGGCGCTGGCGGGAGAGGAGATCGACCCCGAGCGGCTGCGGCAGGTCGCAGCGGCAGCCGGGGCCAGCGCCGAGGCGATCGTCTGCGAGGGGGTGGGCGGCCTGCTCGTCCCCCTCTCCCCCGGCTACCTGGTTCGCGACCTAGCGGTCGACCTCGGCTACCCCGTAGTAGTCGTCGCCGGCCCCGGCCTGGGGACGATCAACCACACGCTGCTGACCCTGGAGTCCGCCCGCGCCGCCGGCCTCGAGGTCGCGGCCGTCGTCCTCACCCCCTGGCCAGCGGAGCCGACCGAGATCGAGCGCTCCAACCGCGAGACGATCGCCGACCTCGGCGCCGCCCCGGTACTCACCCTCCCCCTGCTCGACCTCGGGCAACCGGCAGCCTGGCCTCCCCTGCTGCCGACGGGCCTATTTCGACCTATATAGGTCCTTTTTAGGCCCGTCGGCGAATTCGGTCAGACGATCACGTCGAGGCTGCCGTCGGAGAGCTCGACGGTGAAGCCTGCCGCCTCGGCGATCGCGGCGGCAGACTCGGGGTCGGTCGGCGCCTTCTTCGCGCTCAGCAGCGCCCGGGCGACGTCGCCGCGGACCGCCTTAGCCATGTGTGAGACGGCCTTGCGCTCGCCGTCCTCCTCGGTGAAGGCGCGCACCGCGAGCAGGGTCGCCCGCTTCGGCTTCCAGGCCGGGGCGTAGGCGCCGGAGCGCATGTCGACGATCAGATCGCCCTCTTCGTCGGGCAGCGCCGCGGCCAGCGCCGGGCGCCAGTAGGCGTTCGGCGCCTCGAACCCCTTCAACCGCGTCTTCGGCGGGAACTTGTAATAGGGAATCCGATCCCCCGGCCCGACCACCCCCCAGAGAGCGCTGGCGATCAGCACCCGCCGCTGCGCCCTGGCCGGCAGCTCCGACAACCCCAGGCGTCCATAGAGGACGCCGGTGTAGACCGAAGCCGCCGGAGCGGCCGGCGCATCCCGCAGCGAGCGATCGAAAGCATCGAGCAACCGCCCCCGCAACTCCCCCAGCTCCTCCGCATAGACGAGCGACCCGAGATCGACCGGCGGCCCCGCCTCGGGCCGAGCCTTCCCTTCGGAGGGAGGAAGCAGGATCAACATCGCGCGCAGCCTAATCGGCGCCCGACCGGCGCCGGCGCGTTGCTAGCGTCGCCGCATGAGACGAATCAACATCGCCACGCCCGCGTTCGAGTACGACAAGAGCGACCCCGAGGGCTTCCGCAGCGGCCTCGCGCGGCTCGGCAAGCTGCTCGGCGGCGCCGAGGAAACCGGCGCCTCGGTCTACGAGCTGCCGCCGGGCCAGGCGATCTGCCCTTACCACTACGAGTGCGGCGAGGAGGAGTGGCTGCTGGTGCTCGAAGGCGAGCCAACCCTGCGCCACCCCGACGGCTACGAGCGCCTCGCCCCCTGGGACGTCGTCTTCTTCGAGAAGGGCCCCGCCGGCGCCCACGGCGTCCGCAACGAGACCGAGGACACGGTCCGGGTCCTGATGTTCTCCACCGTCGTCACCCCCTCCGCCACGGTCTACCCCGACAGCGACAAGGTTGGGATCTGGACCGGCGACCCCGAGACGGACGTGATGGTCCGCCGCGAGAGCAAGGTCGACTACTTCGACCGCGAGTGATATCCATCACACGAACAACTATTGCCTAAATGAAAAGGTTGCGCGTATGCAACTATTGTCGTGATGAACACGACGATAGAGGCGACTGACACCACCGCCCGCATAGCGGCGCTCCTCCACCACGTCTTTCTCTACGACCGCGGCAACCAGCTGCGGGTGATCGAGGAGACCGGTCTTTCGATGACCCAGTGCAAGGCGCTGCTGGAGCTCGGCGGCCTCGGCGGCAACGACCAGGCCTGGCAGGTCTCCGACCTGGCCGAGCTGTTCGGCGTCTCCGTGCCCTCGATGAGCCGCGCGGTCGACGCGCTGGTCAAGGCGAAGCTGGCGACGCGGGTCGAGGACCCGGACGACCGCCGGGTGCGCCGGGTGAAGATCACCGCCAAGGGCAAGGACCTCGTCGCCAAGATCGTCACCGTCCGATTGACCGGAATCGAGGCCTTCGTGACCACTCTCACCGCCGCGCAGCGACGCAAGCTGGACGCCGCGGTCGAGTCGCTGATGGAGCGCGAGGACCTCGCCCAGACTTATGAGGCTCTGAAAGGAAGTGAGCGCGCTTGACCCGTTACCGCCACCTGATCACCGACGAAAACCGCAAGTGGTGGACGCTCGGAGCGATGTGCTTCGCGCTGTTCATGATCATGCTCGACAACACCGTCGTCAACGTCGCCCTGCCCTCGATCCAGCAGGACCTAGGGGCCTCGATCAGCGGCCTCGAGTGGACGATCAACGGCTACACCCTCTCCTTCGCGGTGCTGCTGGCGACCGGCGGCCGGCTCGGCGACATCTTCGGCCGCCGCAGGATGTTCCTCTCCGGCGTGATCATCTTCGCCCTCTCTTCGGCGACCGCCGGCTTCGCCCCGGACGAGACCGCGCTGGTCATCAGCCGCGTGGTCCAGGGCGTCGGCGCGGCGCTGATGATGCCCGGGACGCTCTCGATCATCACCGACGCCTTCCCCGCCCACGAGCGCGGCAAGGCGATGGGCACCTGGGCCGGCGTCTCGGCCCTGGCCCTGGCCGTCGGGCCGGTGCTCGGCGGCTTCCTCACCGAGCACGTCAGCTGGCGGGCGATCTTCTACATCAACATCCCGGTCGCGATCGGGGCCGTGGCGGCGACGCTGTTCGCGGTGCGCGAGTCGCGCGACACCTCGGTCGGGCGCGAGGTCGACTACGCCGGCGTCGCGGTGCTGACCGTCGGCCTGACGGCGCTCGTCCTCGCCCTGGTCGAGGGCAACGCCTGGGGCTGGGGCTCGACCCAGATCGTCGCCCTGCTCGGCCTCGCCGCGATCGCCCTGCCCGCCTTCGTCTTCGTCGAGAACCGGGTCAAGGCGCCGATGGTCCAGTTCGACCTGCTCAGCGACCGCAACTTCCTCGCCGCGGTCTGCGTCGCGCTGATCATCACCTTCGCGATGATGGGCGTCTTCTTCTTCCTCGCCCTCTACATGCAGGACATCCTCGGCTACTCGCCGCTGGAGGCCGGGATCCGGTTCCTGCCCTCGACCCTGATGATCGTCGGCGTCGCGCCGGTCGCGGGACGTCTCTCGGACCGCTACGGGCCGCGCTGGCTGATCGCCGGCGGGTTGACGATCGCCGCCGCCTCGCTGTTCAGCTTCAGCCGCATCCAGGTGGATTCGGGCTACCTCGACCTGCTGCCCGGGTTCATGCTGCTCGGCATCGGCGTCGCGATGACGATGTCGCCAATGACCAGCGCCGCCATGAACGCGGTGCCGGTGCAGAAAGCCGGGATCGCCTCCGGCGTCCTCTCGATGTTCCGCATGGTCGGCGGCAGCCTCGGCATCGCCGTCACCGGCGCGATCTTCCAGGGCCTGGTCAGCTCGAAGCTGGACTCGCTGCTCGGCGGGACCGGCGTCACTGCGGCCCAGCGGCAGTCGATCTCCGACCAGCTCGGCGGCGGCACGGTGCCGAAGGTGCCAGGCCTCGACGCGGCGCAGGTGAAGGAGGTCACCGTGGCGGGCAACGAAGCGTTCGTCTACGCGGTCAGCCACGCGATGACCGTCTCCGGGTTCGTCGCCCTGGTCGGGGCCGTGATCGGGGCAACCGCGATCCGCGCCAAAGCCAAGGGCCACACCAGCGTCGAGGCGGCCACCGCCGAGGCCAACCCCGGCGGCGAGGCGATCGCCGCCGAGGAGGCCCGGGAGGCGGCCCAGCCGGCTTAGCCGGAACGCGGGCGGCAGAGGGCGCAGTTCGGAGGCCCTGCCGCCGCCTCCGGGGCTAACGTCAGCCCCATGCCGGTGGACCACGCCCAGCTCGACCGCAATCACGTCTGGCACCCCTTCACCCAGCAGCAGGGGTGGAGCGAGGAAGAGCCGCTGGTGATCGAGCGCGGCGAGGGCTCCTACCTCTTCGACAGCGAGGGGCGGCGCTACCTGGACGGGACCGCGGCGCTTTGGTGCAACGTCCACGGCCACCGCCACCCGGTCATCGACGCCGCCGTGCGCGAGCAGCTCGACCGCGTCGCCCACTCGACGATGCTGGGGCTGACCCACCCGGGCGCGACCGAGCTGGCGGCGCGGCTGGTGGAGATCGCGCCGGCGGGCCTATCCCGCGTCTTCTACTCGGACTCGGGCTCGACCGCGGCCGAGATCGCGCTGAAGATTGCCTTCCAGTACCAGCAGCAGCGCGGCGGCGAGTACGCGCGGCGGACCAGGTTCGTGCGCCTGCGCGAGGCCTACCACGGCGACACGATCGGCTCGGTCTCGGTCGGCGGCATCGACACCTTCCACGCCGCCTACCGGCCGCTGCTCTTCGGCACGCACGCGGCCGAGCCGGGCGACGCTGCCGACCTCGAGCGCGTCCTCGCCGCCCACGAGGAGGAGGTCGCGGCGGTGATCGTCGAGCCGCTGGTGCAGGGGGCGGCCGGGATGCTCCTCCACCCGCCCGGCTACCTGCGCGCGGTGCGCGAGCTCTGCGACCGCTTCGGCGTGCTGCTGATCTGCGACGAGGTCGCCACCGGGTTCGGCCGGACCGGGACGATGTTCGCCTGCGAGCAGGAGGGCGTCTCCCCGGACCTGCTCTGCCTCGCCAAGGGCCTCACCGGCGGCTATCTGCCGCTGGCGGCGACGCTGGCGACGGAGCGGATCTACGCGGGCTTCCTCGGCGCCCCCGAGCAGCAGCGGACCTTCTTCCACGGCCACACCTACACCGGCAACGCGCTCGCCTGCGCGGCGGCGCTGGCCAACCTCGATGTCTTTGAGAACGAGCAGACTCTGGCCGCCCTACAGCCGAAGATCGAGCTGCTGGAAGAGCTGCTGGGTGAAGTGGAGGCGATGTCGGAGGTCAGCGAGGTCCGCAGCCGCGGTTTCATGGTCGGCATCGACCTCGGCGAGCACGACCCGGCCCTGCGCCTCGGCCACCGGGTGACGCTCGAGGCCCGCAAGCGCGGCGCGATCATCCGCCCGCTCAGCGACGTCGTCGTGCTGATGCCGCCGCTCTCGATCTCCGACGCAGAGCTGCGC
>DASQCF010000067.1:0-13348 GCA_035634815.1 Solirubrobacterales bacterium
TGGCGATGGCAAACACCGCCCTCGCCGAACGGCCCGGCCGCCGCCAGGAGCTGGTCAGCGCCCTCTGCCTGCGGCTGCGGCCGGGCGAGGAGACCGTCTGCTGGTCCAGGGCGGGCCACCCGCCGCCGCTGCGGATGCCGGAGCTGGCCGAGCTGCCAGGGGACGGCTCGACCTTCCTCCTCGGCGCGACAGAGAAGATCGAGCTGAGGAACACCGAGTCCTCGCTGGCCGGGGGCGAGGGGCTGATCGTCTACACCGACGGCGCCACCGACGTCCGCCGCGACAGGGAGATGCTCGGCCTCGACGGCCTCGCGCGGGTGCTGACCCCGCTGAGCGGGCTGGCGGCGCGGGTGATCGCCAGCGAGACCGAACGGTCGATCCTCGGCTGGGCGGACCGCCCGATCCGCGACGACCTCTGCCTGCTGGTCCTGAAGCCGAAACCTGTCTGAGGACAGGGGCGGCAGCAGTAGGTGCCAGGTTTTCCCTGGCGATCCAGTCACCCGCCGACCCCTTGATCAGAGATTGGGAGCGGTCAAGATTCTTACTGGGTACGCAATGTTCTCCTTGTTTCCCGTTCCCAAGTGTCAATCGGGAGATCGAACATGCGACAGAGTTGGCGCTACTCCCCAAGCCTCCCTGGCGCGGGGGAGTAGCGTCATGCCATGGGCACGGCCGAACAGCCACTTTTCGCCGTCACCAACCGGCTTCCGGCCTCCGCCGTCGAGCTGCTGCGCGCGGCCGGCGAGGTGCGGATCGACGAGCGGGAGACGGCGATCCCCCGCCCCGACCTGCTCGAGCTGGTCGCCGGCGCCAGCGCGGTGCTGACCCTGCTGGGCGACCGCGTCGACGAGGAGCTGCTCGCCGCGGCCGGGCCGCAGCTGCGCTGCGTCGCCAACGTCGCCGTCGGCTACGACAACGTCGACGTCGCCGCGGCCGAGCGCCGCGGGGTGGTGGTGACCAACACCCCCGGCGTCCTCGACGACGCCACCGCCGACCTGACGATGGCGCTGATCCTGGCCGCGACCCGGCGGCTCGCCGAGGGCGATCGCCTGGTCCGCTCCGGCCGCGACTGGAACTGGGGGATGGGGTTCATGCTTGGCAGCTCGCTGCAGGGCCGGCGGCTGGGGATCGTCGGCCTCGGCGGGATCGGCAGATGGGTGGCGCAGCGAGCGCGCGCCTTCGGGATGGAGATCGCCTACCACCAGCGCAACCCCGCCCCGGCCGAGGTCGAGACGGCGCTCGGTGCCGAGCGGATGCCGCTCGAGCGGCTGCTGGTGGAGGCCGACGTCGTCAGCCTCCATTGCCCGCTGACCCCGGACACGCACCACCTGATCGGCGCCGCCGAGCTGGCGGCGATGAAGCCGTCGGCGGTCCTCGTCAACACCGCCCGCGGCCCGGTGGTCGACGAGGCGGCGCTGGCGGCGGCGCTGGCCGAGGGGAAGATCGCCGCCGCGGGGCTCGACGTCTACGAGCGCGAGCCGCGGGTCGAGCCGCGCCTGCTGGAGCTCGACAACGTCGTCCTCAGCCCGCACCTCGGCTCGGCCACGGTCGAGACCCGCACGGCAATGGCCGAGCTGGCCGCCCGCAACGTGATCTCTGTACTCAGCGGCCAAGGGCCCCTGACCCCGGTCGCGTCACAATGACCCGGTGAGCGCCGTCACGCCACCAACCCGAACCGCATCAACTTCTACTCCTGCTGGGTGTAGAAATTGATGCAGTTCGAGAGGGTGATTCGGCACCGGATTGCTGGGGAGGAAGTCGCCGGGGTATCGACGCGGACCGCGCCTGTCTGGGACCCCGCCACCGGCGAGCGGCAGGCCGAGGTCGTCCTCGCCGAGTCGGCCGACGTCGACGCAGCGGTCGCCGCCGCGCGCGGCGCCTTCGCGGAGTGGTCGCAGGCTTCCCTCAGCCGCCGCGCCAAGGTGATGTTCGCCTTCCGCGAGCTGCTCAACGCCAATGTCGGAAAGCTGGCGCGGATCGTCTCCTCCGAGCACGGCAAGGTGCTGGAGGACGCCGAAGGCGAGGTTCTGCGCGGCCTCGAGGTGGTCGAGTTCGCCTGCGGGATCCCGCAGCTCTTGAAGGGCGAGTACTCCGACCAGGTCTCCTCGACCGTTGACGCCTACTCCTTCCGCCAGCCTCTCGGCGTCTGCGCCGGGATCACGCCCTTCAACTTCCCGGCGATGGTGCCGATGTGGATGCACCCGGTGGCGATCGCCTGCGGCAACACCTTCGTCCTCAAGCCCTCCGAGCGCGATCCCTCGGCCTCGAACCTGGTCGCCGAGCTCTACGCCGAGGCGGGATTGCCCGCCGGGGTTTTCAACGTCGTTCATGGCGACAAGGTCGCGGTCGACGCGCTGCTCGACCATCCCGAGGTGGCGGCGGTCTCCTTCGTCGGCTCGACTCCGATCGCGCAGTACGTGCACGCCCGCGCGACCGAGAAGCGCAAGCGCGTGCAGGCGCTCGGCGGGGCCAAGAACCATGCCGTGGTGATGCCCGGCGCCGACCTCGGCTACGCCGCCGACCAGCTCTCGGCCGCCGGCTTCGGCTCCGCCGGCCAGAGGTGCATGGCGATCTCGGTCACCGTCGCGGTCGGTTCCTCCGGCGACGCGCTGGTCGACGAGGTCGCCCAGCGGGCGCGCGAGATCAAGGTCGGCCCCGGCCTAGACCCCGGCTCGGAAATGGGGCCGGTGGTGACGCCGCAGGCGCGCGAGCGGATCGTCGACTACATCGGCCAGGGGGCGGAGGCCGGCGCGCGGCTGACCGTCGACGGCCGCGAGCTGGAGATGGACGGCGGCGGCTTCTGGGTCGGGCCGACGCTGATCGACCAGGTCGAACCCGAGATGTCGGTCTACACCGACGAGATCTTCGGCCCGGTGCTCTCGGTCGTCCGCAGCGGCAGCCTCGAGGAGGCGATCGCGCTGATCAACGCCAACTCCTACGCCAACGGCGCCGCGATCTTCACCGGCTCCGGCTACGAGGCGCGCCGCTTCCAGCGCGAGGTCGAAGTCGGGATGATCGGCGTCAACGTGCCGATCCCGGTGCCGATGGCCTTCTACTCCTTCGGCGGCTGGAAGGACTCGCTCTTCGGCGACCACCACGTCCACGGCCCCGAGGGCGTCCGCTTCTACACCCGCGGCAAGGCGATCACCGCCCGCTGGCCGGCGAGCAACGCCGCCGGCCCCGGCGACGCGGGGTCGATGAACTTCCCGACCTCGAACTGACTCAGGGGGACGGCGGCTGGCCGACCGCCAGGCAGAGGCGGTCGTAGATCTCGTCGGCCTGCTCGACCGACATCGTCGGCCGCTGCCGCGAGAAGTACCAGGCGAGCATGCGCGCGGGCAGGATCGTGACACCGCGGCGCCTCGCCGGGACCTTGTCGATCACGTAGGCGTGGCTGAAGACGAGCAGCGCCTGCACCTCCATGCCGGTGATCGCCTTCAGCGTCTTCATCTCGGCGTAGGCCTGCCGGAGCATCTTCGGGTCGAGGTTGTCGAGGAGGATCCTGCCGCGCCGGCTTTTCGTCTCCACCGTGAACAGCCCACCCGGACCGACCACGATGTGGTCGATGTTCCCCCTGCCGAAGGAGACGTCGTGGATCACCTGCCAGCCGTCGGCGACGAGGCCCTCGAGGATCTGGCCGACGACTTCCTCGCCTTCGGCGCCCTGCGCCCAGGCGCCGTGGTCGCGCTTGAACCTGCCGCCGAGGAAGCGCAGCCAGCCCCGGCGCCTCGCTTCGGCCCGTACGTGCTGCCCAGCGACCCGCCGCGGCTCGATCTCGGTACTCATCGATGCTTACTCGGCCTACCGGCCGAGGGGGGTGAGCCGCGCAAACGAATGTTCGGCTGCTTCGGCCCTAGCGAAGCTCGGCGCTGAGTTCTCCCAGTCCGATCGCCTCTACGTTGTCGCCCAACGGGAAGCGCTCGCTGCCGGGGTAGACGACAAAGCTGCGCTCCGGTTCGATGTCGGTCAGGGCAGAGCGCATCCCTCGCTCGAGCTTCGGCGCCAGGGTTCGCTTCACCTCGATCGCCCACTCGCGTCCGTCGGGCCAAGAGAGGACGAGGTCGATCTCGGCGCCGCTGCTGGTTCGGTAGAAGCTGGGCTCTGCGTCCTCCCCCGCAACTCCGATCAGGTTCTCGATCACGAGTCCCTCCCAGCTCCCGCCGACGACCGGGTGGCCCAGCAGCGACTCCTTGTCGGCGATGCCGAGCAGCGCGTGGAGCAGGCCGCTGTCGCGCACATAGACCTTGGGGGATCGCACCAGGCGCTTCCCGGCGTTCGCCAGCCGCGGTTGGAGGCGGCGGACGAGCAGCAGATCGACCATCAGGTCGAGGTAGTTGCCGACCGTAGCGCCGCTGACCCCGAGACCGCGGGCGATGTTGGCGGCATTCAGCAGGCCGCCCTGGTTGTGCGCGAGCATCGTCCACAGCCGCCGCAGCGTCTCCGCCGGAATGCGCGGACCGAGCTGGGGGATGTCGCGTTCCAGGTAGGTGCGGATGAAGTCTCGCCGCCAGCGCAAGCTCTGCTCCTCACCGCTCGCGAGAAAGCTGTCCGGGAATCCACCGCGAACCCAGAGACGGTCCAGATGCCCGTTCCCGACCTCGGTGAGGTCGAAGGGCGCAAGCTCGGCAAAGGCAATGCGACCCGCGAGGCTCTCGCCGCTCTGAGCCAGCAGCTCCAGCGAGGCCGAACCGAGAAGGAGGAACCGGCCGTCACCGCGCCCCTCGCGCCGCCCCTGGTCGATCACCCCGCGCAGAACTTCGAAGAGGCCCGGCAGTCGCTGGATCTCGTCCAGCACCAGCAGCTCGTCGGCGTGGTCGGCGAAGTAGAGCTCCGGCTCCACCAGCCGTGCCCGATCGATCTCGGACTCGAGGTCGAGATACGTCGCCGGACGCCGCTCAGAGATCTCTAGGGCGAGCGTCGTCTTACCGACCTGCCTTGGTCCGCTCAGGACGACGGCCGGCGACTGCGCAAGCAGGGATGCGACCCGTGGGGCAATTCTCCTCTGAATCATTCATGCAATTTTAAATCTGTATTGAAGATTTGCAAGGTTAGTAACCCGTCGTGGGAAGATACGGCCATGGAGCTGCTGGGCAGCAAGCCATTGCACAACGGCAAGCACGTCGACTTCGTCGCCAAGCGCTACCGCCGCGCTGACGGGAGCGAGGTCGAGCGGGAGGTCGTCGAGCATCCGGGCTCGGTGGCGGTGCTGGCCTACGACGAGGAGTTCGCCTACCTGGTCGCGCAGCCGCGCGAGGCGGTCGAGGACGACGAGCTGCTGGAGATCCCGGCGGGGACGCTCGACGTCGAGGGGGAGAGCGAGCTGGAGTGCGCCCGGCGCGAGCTGGCCGAGGAGGCGGAGCTGCGGGCCGAGAGCTGGGAGCAGGTGCACGTCATCTACCCGAGCCCCGGCTTCCTCACGGAGGTGGTGACGATCTTCGCCGCCACCGAGCTCTCGGCGGCGAGCGGGGAGCGCGACGAGGACGAGGAGATCGAGATCGTCCGCCTGCCGCTGGCCGAGATCGACCGGGCACTGCCCGACGTCCGCGACGCGACCACGGTGATCGCGCTGCAATGGCTGAAGGAGCGGCTCGCCGGTTAGGCGCTGTCGCTCTCGACTAGGCGGAACACCTCGGCCAGGCTCGTCCCCAGGCCGTGGGCGAGGTGGCGGAGCGTCCCCCAGTCGGCCTCCACGGCGCCCGCCTCGATCCGCTGCAGCGTCGTGACCGGTATCTGGGAGCGCTCGGCCAGCCCGTCCTGGCTCAGGCCGGCTTCCTTGCGCAGCTGCCGGAGGACACGGCCGAGGGCGACGTTCTCTGCTTCCTGGGACTCTGCCACTCGGTACGGGACGGTACAGGCCGTCCCCACCGCCATCTCAGCGGCGGGGGTGCTGGCGGACCTGGCGATCGCGCTCGGCGATCTCGCGCATCCGGCGGTGCTGCTCGGCGGCGTTGGCGATGGTGAAGCTCGCTAGGAATCGCATGACTGCCTCCTTTCGGGTGCGAAACACTGGCTAAACTGATTTGCCAGTGTCTACAACACTAGCTAAAATAGATAGCCAGTGTCAACCCAGATCGACAAGAGCTCACTCGCTCCCGATGCCGAGCTGATCGTCGAGTTCGTCAACACCCGCGACGTCGAAGAGGGGACCGACGCGATCGCCGAGCCGGCCGCCCTGGAGACGTGGATCGCGGCGCGGACCGAGGAGTACCCCGGAGATCTCGACCCCGACGACGTCGCCCGGGTCCAGTCGCTGCGCGAGTCGCTGCGCCTGCTGCTGCGGAGGAATAACGGCGGCGAGGCCGCCGCTGCCGAGCTGACTCCGCTGCGCGAAGCCGCCGAGCGCACCCGGATCCGGACCGCCTTCTCCGACGACGGCGAGCTCGAGCTGGTTCCCGCCCGCTCCGGTCTCAGCGGCTTCGAAGCCCGCCTCCTGATGGCCGTTGAGCACCTCCAATGCCACGGCGCCTGGCCGCGCCTCAAGGCCTGCACCGACGAGGGGTGTCAATGGGCCTTTTTCGACGCCACCCGCAACCACTCGCGCACCTGGTGCTCGATGGACGTCTGCGGCAACCGCGAGAAGACGCGCCGCTACCGCGAGCGGAGGATGGCAAACCCTAAAAGGACTTAGCGGCGAAATGAAGCATTGAGTTCATCGCCTGCGTGCGGCTCGCCTCGCTGGGCAGGAAAGCGGCGACCACGCGGCGGTTATGCCGGAAGCACCGGATCGGCTTGTACGAGAGGTTGAGCTCTTCAGCGGCGAACCTGCGCGCTTGGGGTCGGCGTGCTAGCCATACGTCCCAGGACGCATGGGGGAAAGTGACCGGCGTCATTACCAGGACGCGTCCCAGATCGATCGGCTGCGTCTCTCCGTCGTAATGAACGTCCAGCTCAAGTTCGTATATGGCCGGCAGGCTTTCGAGAGTTGGGGTGTTGAACATCAGCCGGATGCGATCCACGTCGTCAGTTTGGATCTCTTGGCTGAGGGGTCTTAGGCGCCGAAAGCCTGGATCCGGAGGCAAAACGATGTCGTAGCGGGTTGGCGCGACGTAGCCGGAGCCTCCGAGCATGATGCAGGGTCGGAGTTTGGCCATCTTCATCACCTTGGTTTCGATAGAGGTGATCAGCGCCCGCCGGTCCCCTTCGTTGAGGAGCTCGACTCCGAGGTTGGATTTGTATTCCTCCTCGCCAGACCATCCATTCGACAGCGAGGCCGTCACGAGCCGAACCCTTGGGCCGTGATCCGCAAGAAGCGAGGCGGCCTTAGGCACGAGGAATGCCAGCAGTGCGCCGATCGCGGCGACCCCGATCGGGACGTACACCAGTTTGACCCGATCCTCTCGTGAGAAATGCCAAATACTCCACACCCAAAAGAGCATATGGGTGGGGATCAGCCCTGGGCCGCTCCGGAGATGGAACGCCTGCCGCCATCAATGTTCCTCTCTCGCTTGGTCCGCTCGCAGAGGTCGGCGAACTTGTCGAGCAGCGCTTCCAGCCGGGACAGCGTGGGGCCGTCGCGGCCGAGCGGTTCCTGGTGGGCGGCGCCGGAGATCTCGCGCATCGCGACGTCGATCTCCTCGGCCAGCTCGGGCGTCCAGCGGACCGCGTGCAGGTTCTGGACCCGGATCGGCAGCGCCTGGCGCTCGATCACCCCGTTCAGCAGGTAGACCTCGATCAGCCGCTCGTAGCTCTTGCGCAGGTCCAGGAGCCAGAGCTGGGCGCGGCGCTCGTAGCGGGAGTCGCCGCCCTTGTAGAGCGGGCGCAGCTCGCTCTTCAGCTCGTGCCGCAGCGCCTTCAGCCGCTGCATCGGCGAGCGCGCCTCCCAGGGGAGGCTGTCGCTGACGACGCCGACCGCGCCGTCGACCCGGGTCAGCGCCTGCGAGTGCAGCTCCAGCCCCAGCTCCTCGGCCTTCTCCACCAGGTAGGCGACGAAGACGAGGTCGTGGGTGAGGACGACGACCTGGCGGCGTTGCGCTTCCTCGACCAGGCGGGCGGCGAGATGGTCGCGACGGCGGTGGTCGAGCGAGGAGACCGGGTCGTCGAGGACGATCGCGCTGCGCTCGTTGCTGACCCGCAGCTCGGCGAGGAAGAAGGCGGTCGCGAGCGCCGTCTGCTCGCCGGTGCTGAGCACCTTCGCGACCCGCTCGCGGCCCTCGCTGCGCAGCTTGAAGCGGACCGCCGGCTTGCCCTTGCTGGCCGAGGAGGCGAGCTCGACGCGGTCGGCGATCGGGTCCAGCTCCGCGATCTCCTCCGCCAGCGCCTCCTGTAGCCGCCCGGTAATCGCCAGCCGGCTCAGCTCGCCGATCCGCTGCGATATCCGCCGCGTCGAGAGCTGCGCCCGCGCCTCTTCCCAGGCCTCGATCCGCTCCAGCGCCCGCAGGTGCTCGATCAGCTCGTCGAGCCGCTCTTCGACCGCCCGGCGACCGCGCAACTCGCCCAGCCGGCGCTCGATCCGCTCGCGCTCGCGGCGGTCGCCCAGGACCGCAAACCCTTCGGCTTCGGCTATCTGGACGGCGACGAAATCGCGCAGCGGTCCCAGCTCCAGGCTGCGGCCGGGATGCGGCTCGGACCTGCCCGTCGCGATCCCGAGCCGGTCGGCGAGCGCCTCGAGGGCGGCGTCGACTGTCTCCTGCAGCCCCTCGCCGACAGCGGCGAGCGCCAGCTCGGCGACGTGGAGGATCCGCTCCAGGCTCGGTAGCCCTTCGAGCCGCTCGGTCAGGACGCTGTCGACGAGACGGACCTGGTCGCGCAGCTCGCCGGAGACGAAGGCCTCGAAGCGGTGCATCCGCTCGTGCGCCTCGGAGTCGAGTGGCTGCTGGCAGGTGGGGCAGGTCGCGCCATCGCCCTCGGCGGGGAACTCGCCGCCTCCCGCTTCGACGAAGCGCCGCGCCGCCTCCCACATCTCGCGCCAGGCCTCGCCGCCGGTCCCCGGCTGCGGCTGGTCGGCGAAGGCCTCGGCGGCGAGCTGGTCGACCGCGGCCGTCGCCCGCGCCAGCCGCTCGCGCAGCTCGGCGATCTCCGCCAGCGCCTCGTCGTCGAGCCGGTCCCAGGCGCTCTGCAGCTCGGTCGCGAGCTTCTTGACCGCGGCGGCCCGCTTGCGGGCGGCGCGCTCCAGCTCCTCGCCGCGGTCGCCGGCGATCGTCGCCTCGGCCCGCTCCAGCTCGGCCAGCTCCTCCAGCTCGGCCTCGTCGAGGCGGGCGAAGGCCCGCGCCTCCTCCTCGCTCATATCGCCCGGCAGCGGCGGCATCGTCTCGCGCAGCTCGGCGATCCGCTCCGCCAGCTCGGCGGCCAACACGTCCTGCGCCGCCGCCATTTCCTTCAGCAGGCGCAGCGGCCGCGGCGTGTGCTCGATCGCGTTCGACTTGGCGATGTGGACCTCGGCGCAGCTGGCGTCGAAGGCGGTCATCGCCGAGAGCACGCGCGGCGCCTCCGCGTTCAGGTCGACCTCCAGGACCCGCTCCTCGCCGTCGACCGCGAGCACGAACTCGGCGGTCTGCGGCGCCTCGGCCTTGCCGGGGTCGAAGACGTCGTGCAGCACCTCGCCGACTTCGGCCGCCCGGCAGACCCGCCGGCAGAGGCGGCCGTAGCCGCTCTTGCCGGCCCCGTTCTCGCCGAAGACGACGTTGAGGCCCGGGCCGAAGCGCAGCACCTGCTCGCCGGCCAGCCGGTTGACGTTGCGCAGGTTGCGGATCTGCCGCAGTTCGACCGCGCCGTGCTCGGCCTCGTCGGCCGGCAGGTTCGCCAGCTCCAGCGGCGGCAGCTCCGGCGCCCCCGGCTCGCCGCAGAGCACGGCCAGCACCTCCGCCCGCCCCGCCTCGTCGAGCGGGCCGTCGCAGAGCTTGCGCATCAGGCCGCGCTGCCATCCCGGCAGCTCCTGCGACCAGTCGAAGATCCTCCTTTGCAGCAAGGCGTCCTGGTCGTTCATCGACCAGGAAGCTTCTCAGAACCCGCTGCCCAGCTCGAAGAAAGAACGCAATAGAGAGCAGGAAGGCACACTTACCGCTCTCTGACGAGGGGAGCCTCCGCTATATTGAAGCCGTGGCTACCGCTTCCCGACGCAAGACCTCATTTGAGATCGACCCCGCCAAGGTGGCGGAGGCAAGAGCGATCCTCGGCACGAAGACCTTGACCGAGACGATCGACGCGGCGCTGGCGGAGGTCGTCAAGGTCCGTCAGCGGCAGGAGCTGGTCGAGTTGCTGTTTACGCCGGGAAAGCTGGCACTGGACGATCCCGGCGTGATGTCCAAAGCCTGGCACTAGTTCACCCTGCCATGGCCAGCTTTCTCGCTGATAAGAGCGCCTTGGCACGCCAGGAGACCCGCCCGGAGGTTCGCGAGACCGTCGAGCCTCTGCTGCTCGCCAACGAGATCGCGATCTGCGGGATGGTCGAACTCGAGCTCCTGTTCAGCGCCACCGGTCGCGCTACCTACCGCGCTCTCGCCAAAGCTCTTCGCGGGATGCCGAAGGTGGGGGTCGATCAAGGTTGCTTCGACAGAGCCCTCGAGGTGCAGGCGATGCTTGCCGAGCGCTCCCAGCATCGCGCCGTTCCCTTGCCGGATCTACTAGTGGCGGCCTGCGCGGAGCGAGCCGATCTGACGGTGCTCCACTACGACGCCGACTTCGAGCGCATCGCAGAGCTCACCGGCCAGGCAGAGCAGTGGGTCGTTCCGCGCGGAACCGTCTCCTGACGACTACGGGTTCCGCAGCCCGGACGATGAGGCTGCGGCCAGCCACTCGCGCTCCTTGCCGCGCATCGTCGGCGTCGCGAGGAGGCTGCCGGCGCGGCGCTGGAAGCCGCGCAGGCGGGAGCTTTCGGGCGGCAGCAGCTTGGCGAGCTGGCGGTACTCCTTCGAGACCTGGCTGGTGCGGAAGACGTTGGCGACGGCGGTGAGGAGCTCGCCGGGCTCGGCGACGGTGGTGCGGGCGATCTCGGTGCCCTCGACCTTGATCACCAGCTCGGCCGGGTAGGAGCGCGCCGGCGGCGGCTCGAGCGGCCCGGCGAGGGCGCCGGCGATCGCGCTGCGCAGGGCGACGTGGGCGTCGGCGGACTCGACCGAGCTGGCCTGCCCGCGGCCTTCGCCCTCCTTGGTCGTCACCAGGCGGGCGCTGCCGAGCTCCCCCTCGCGCATCTCCTCCAGTAGCCAGCGGTCGCCGGCGGCGACGAGGATCGGGATGCCCTCGGCGGCCAGGGCCTGGGCGTAGGTCTGGGTCTCGCTCAGCGAGTCGCCGTCGAGCAGCACCTCCATCCCCCATATAAAGGTGTGGGAGCAGAAGCCCTTCGGGCTCGGGGTCTTGGCGTGGTGGCCGATCATCGCCACCGCGTCGAGCGGGCCGCCGTGGGCCTTCGCCATCGAGGGCCGCTCCTCGTTCAGCGCCAGGTCGGCGATCGGCCGCACGTCGACCCCCTCCGGCATCCGCTCGCGTTCGACGTTGGTCCCGACCATGTGCCAGTCGCCGACGCTGATCCGCTCGGCGCCGCCGGCCCGCAGCGCTTCGATCGCGACCAGGACTTCGTCGGTCATCTGCCGCCGCCCGCGCGCGTAGGCGGCGGGGTGGGAGGGGAGGCAGTCGCGGTAGTCCTCGATCCCGGCGATGCCCTCCATGTCGGCCGCGATCAGGACGTTCACGGCAGGGAGCCTAGTCCGAGAGCTGACCGCGCGCCTTGTCTTCGACTTCGGCCTGGCTCTGCTCGTCGCGCGCCAGCGGGTTCATTTCGCCGGCCAGGGTCCAGACGGTGATCGTGTGTTCGCGGCCGCGGACTTCGCGCTCGCCGATCAGTTCCAGGTCGCCCGGGTCATCGGTCAGCGCCTGCTTGGTCGAGTCGGCGATGAAGAGCTGGTGCCCGGAGCCTTTGGTCATCCCCTCCAGGCGGGCTGCCGTGTTGGTGGTGTCGCCGATCGCCGTGTACTCGATCCGGCGCTGGGAGCCGACCTGGCCGGACATCACCGTGCCGCTGTTGAGGCCGATGCCCATCGCGAAGCCCTTGTGGCCCTCGCGCTGCATCCACTCGTTGAAACGGGTCAGCCGCTCGCTCAGCATCTCGCGCGCCGCGGCGATCGCCCGGTCGGCGTGGTCGGGCTGCTCCAGCGGCGCCCCGAAGACGGCCATGATCCCGTCGCCCATGTAGGCGACGAGGGTGCCGCCGTGGTCCATGATCGCGTCGCTCATCTCCTCCAGGTAGTGGTTGAGGACCTCGATCACGGTGTCCGGCGGCAGGGCCTCGGCGAAGGTGGTGAAGCCGCGCAGGTCGCTGAAGAGCACCGTGCACTCGCGCCGCACGCCGCCGAAGCGCAGGTCGCCGTCGCTGCGCTCCAGGACCTGTGCGACCACCGCCTCGGGGACGAAGCGGGCGAAGGTGTCCCGCACCCGCTGGCGCTCGAAGGCGGTCAGCACGTAGTTGACCGCGAGCGCGCCGAGAGTCGAGAGCAGCAGCGCCAGCAGCGGGTAGACGACCGGCAGCACCTTGCCGGCGTCGAAGGCGAGCTGGACGAGGAGCGCGTAGGCGAGCCCGAGCCCGAGGGCGGTGAGCAGCGCCCCGGTCGGCCGCAGCCGTAGCGTCACCGCCGCCGGCACCGCGCCGAGCAGGAGGATCAGCAGCAGGTCGACGAAGGCGCTGGTGGAGCTGAGCGGGAAGCCGTGCTCGGCGGTCCAGGTCGCGTTGGCCTGGATCTCGGGGCCCGACATCAGCTCGTCGCCGCTGGTCGAGGTCGCGTGGACGTCCTGCAGCGAGGGGGCGGTGGCGCCGACGATCACCGTCTTGCCGCGGAGGGCCGAGTCGGGGACCTGGCCATGGAGGACGCGGGAGTAGGGCAGTTCGCGGAAGGTGCCGGGCGGGCCGCGGTAGTCGATCCAGGCTTCGCCGTCGCCTTCCATCTCGCCGGGGTCGACCTTCTCGCCGCTGGCCGCTTCGGCGGTGGCGACGGCGAAGGTGACGAGCCCGCCCTCTTCGTAGTGCATCTTGCGGTAGGTGCCGCCGGGGTCGGGCCGGACGACGGTGTTGGCGGCGCGGGCGTGGATTTCCTTCACCACTTCTTCGCCGCCGAAGATGTTCGATTCGCCCGCCCGGTCGGTTTCCGTGGTCGAGAGGACGACGCCCGGGCTGCGGGCGATCGCTTCGATCAGGGCACTGTCCTCGCGCGGCTCGGTCGGCTCGGTGAACTGGATGTCGATCGCGATCGCCTTCGCGCCCGCCTGCCGCAGCTGGTCGATCAGCCGCCCGTGCAGGTGGCGCGGGAAGGGCCACTGCAACCCGAGGTCGCCGAAGGTGGTGTCGTCGACGCCGACGACGACGATGTCGTCGGGCCGCTCCTGGGTGCCGCGGACCCCGAAGCGGGCGTCGACGCTCTGCAGC
>DASQCF010000068.1:0-9779 GCA_035634815.1 Solirubrobacterales bacterium
CATCATCTACCGCAAAGACATCGCCAGCTCGCCGACCCCCGACGAGCGCCGCCAGAAACTGATCGACGACTACAAAGCCCACTTCGCCAACCCCTACTCGGCGGCGGAGCGCGGCTACATCGACGACGTCATCGAGCCCCGTCAGACCCGCCCGAAGCTCATCCGGGCGCTGCGGATGCTGCAGACCAAGCGCGTCGACCAGCCGAAGCGCAAGCACGGCAACATCCCGCTCTAGGTAGTCGCGGTAGCGTTTTCTGCTGCCGCGCGCAGCTCTGATACTCGATCATCGAGCATCCGCATGAGGAGGTCGGCGGTCCTAATGATCTCTGCCGCCTGCACAGGGTCATCGGGCTCAAAGTGCCGGTGGCTCCCCGGGTTCTTGAAGGTGGCAATGAACCCGGCGTAAAGCGCTCGCGTTCCCTCTTGCTCGCCAGGATCCTGGTTTGAGTCCCTGAGCGGCTTGCCTTGACCGAACGCTAAGTTCACTACGTCTACGCCATATGGCTTTCGCGCTTGTTGCGGCAGGTGCTCTCCAACGGCTATCTCAACCTCTCTAGCTGCATTGAAGATTGCCGTGGCAAAGTCTCCTTCGTTCCACGGGCCGCGGGCCTGTTTCTCAATGCGAGGGTGCAAGTCCTCTCCTAGAAGATGGCCGGCCTGGATGCGGGCCAACGCTTCGTTGGCGGGAACGCAAAGTACATCTCTACCTCGTGACGTGATTACCCGCCATTCGGAGCCTGGCTGTTGCTTCAGATCAGGACCTAGATACCGCTCATGTTCGAGCCATGCCCACGCGTCAGAAATTTTCTCGATGAGCCTGTCGTTGCCTTGGCGCAGATCCTGGCTGAAGTACGCCGTGGCCACTAAAGGAGGTGATGACGTCCGCTCCCACTCGACCAAATACTCGTTGATGAAATTGTTGAGGTGAGAGTGATGAGGAGAGTTCTCGCTCAGTCGATGCAAAATTTGTATACCGAGTTGCTCGCTCGGCACGCGTTGAATCTCATCTGGGCTCAGCCAGGGCATCCAAATTTAGATTAGCGAGAGCGCAGCTTCGGACCCATGGCATCTGAGGTGGGCGCTACGGCACCGCGGTCGCCTCGGTCTCGACGCCGCCGCCCGCGCCGCGGCCCGCGGTGGCGCCGCCTTCCTCGGCTCCGAGGCGGTGGGCGAGGTAGACGGGGATGATCGAGATCAGGATCACGATTACGGCGACGGCGTTGACGATCGGGAGTTCGTGGGGGCGGAAGAGGTTGGAGTAGATCCAGATCGGGAGGGTCTGTTCGCCGGCGCCGATCGTGAAGTTGGTGACGATGATCTCGTCGAAGGAGAGGGCGAAGGCGAGCAGGCCGCCGGCGATCAGGGCGCTTTTCATTCCTGGGAAGGTGACGAAGCGGAAGGTCTGCCAGGAGTGGGCGCCGAGGTCGGCGGAGGCCTCCTCGAAGGAGCCCGAGAGGCGGCGCAGGCGGGCGACAGCGTTGTTGTAGACGACGACGATGCAGAAGGTGGCGTGGCCGACGATCACGGTGAAGAGGCTGAGCGGCACGTCGAGGACCTGGGTAAAGGTGTTCGAGATCGCGACGCCGGTGACGATCCCCGGCAGGGCGATCGGCAGGATCACCAGGAAGGAGATCGTCTCGCGGCCGAAGAAGCGGTGACGGGCCACCGCGAGGGCGGCGAGGCTCCCCAGCACCAGGGCGATCGCCGCCGCGATTACGCCCGCTTTCAGCGAGGTGAAGAAGGCTTCGCGCGCCGCCTCGTCCTTGAACGCCTGGCTGAACCAGTGGGTGGTGAACCCCGGCGGCGGCCACTCGAGGATCTTGCTCGAGTTGAAGGCGTAGATCCCGATCACGATCAGCGGGATGTAGATGAAGGCGAGGCCGACCGCGACGGCGATCCGCAGCAGCCATCGGGAGCGTCTTGAGAGCCTCATCGCGAAGTTGCCTCCATCATCAGACGTGCTCGAAGGCGCCGAGCTTGCGGGCGACCAGGAGGTAGGCGATCATCACCACGACCGGGATCAGCGCCAGGGCCGCGGCGAACGGTTGGTTGTTGGCGATGTTGCTGAAGATGACGTTGCCGATGAACTGCTCGTTGGAGACCAGGCGGGGGGTGATGTAGTCGCCGAGCGTCAGCGAGAAGGTGAAGATCGAGCCGGCGACGACGGCGGGGAAGCTGAGCGGCAGGATCACCCGCCGGAAGGTGGTGAAGGGGGAGGCGCCGAGATCCTCGGAGGCGCTGATCAACGAGTTCGGGATCCGCTCCAGCCCGGCGTAGATCGGCAGGATCATGTACGGCAGCCAGAGGTAGCTGAAGACCAGCCAGACCGCGGTCGTCCCGTAGCCGGGACCGTGGAGCCCGATCGGTTCCAGGACCCAGTTGATCGCGCCGTTGGCGGAGAGCAGCGTCCGCCAGGCGTAGACCTTGACCAGGTAGCTCGACCAGAGCGGCAGCAGGATGCCGATCACCAGCAGTGCTTTGCCGCGCCGGCTCGCCAGCTTGGCCATGTAGAAGGCGATCGGGAAGGCGATCACCGCGTCGGTGATCGTCACCAGCAGGGCGGTGCGGATCGTCCGCCAGGCGATGTCGCGGTAGACCGGTTCGTCGACCAGCGCTTCGAAATTTTCGAGGGTAAATTCCTTGATCGTCGCGCCGCTGAGCGGGTCGACCGACCAGAAGGCGGCGACCAGCAGCAGGGCCAGCGAGCCGAGATAGCCGATCACTAGCCAGCCGACCGGGCCGGCCAGCAGCGCCCCTATCTGCAGGCGCTCGCGGCCGTGGAAGAGGTCGGACAGCCGATGGCTGGCCGACCTCCTCTCCACGGTCGCTTCAGATGCCATGAACCAGGGCCTGCGTCAGCCCTTGATCGACGTCCAGGCTTTGACCCAGTCGTTGTAGTCCATGCAATTTTCTTCGCCGTTGCCGCAGTCGGCGAGCGGGGTTTCCCAGTAGTAGACCCGCTTCCAGAATGCCGGTTCTTCGGCGTGGTATTCGGCGCAGAAGTTCTTGTTCGCCGTCTCCTTGCAGGCGAGTTCCTGCGCCGGTGCCTCGCCGAACCATTCGGCGACCTCGGCGTTGACTTTCGGTTCGATGATCCAGTTCATCCACTCGTACATGCAGTTGGGATGTTTGGCTTCCTTGGCGATCATCCAGGTGTCCGACCAGCCGGTCGCACCCTCCTTCGGCAGGAAGCCCTGGCTCGCCGGGCTGGCCTTGACCGGCACGCCTTCTTCCTTCAGCGCGAAGTACTGGTACTGCCAGGTGGTCCCGACGGTGATGTCGCCGCCGGCGAAGGCGGAGATCTGCTTCGCCGCTTCGGACCAGTATTCGCCGACCAGCGCCTGCTGTTCTTTCAGCAGGTCGACGGCGGCGTTGAACTGGTCTTCGTTCAGCTCGTAGGGGTTTTCGATCCCCAGGTCCGGTTCGTGGGTCTTCAGGTAGACGGCCGCTTCGGCGATCGACATCGGATCGTCGTACTGGCTGATCTTGCCCTTGTATTTGGCCGCGACCTTCGGGTCCATCGTCACGTTCCAGGAGTCCGGCGCCGGGCTGACGTCGTTGCCGTTCCACATCAGCAGGTTGGCGCCGCGGCCGTGCGGGATCCCGTAGTTGACACCTTCGAAGGTGTTGTACGGCTGGTCCTTGAGGTCGGCGAAGACCGTCTGGTAGTTGGGGACGAGGTCGGTGTTGACCGGGGCGACGAGGCCGGCGGCGACGAGGCGGGCGGTCGCGTTGCCCGAAGCCGAGACACCGTCGTACTGGCCGGTTTTCATCAGCTCGACCATTTCGTCCGAAGTGCCGGCTTCCTTGTTGTTCACCTTGCAGCCGGTCTTCTGTTCGAACGGCTTGCTCCATTCGGGTTCGACGTAGCCGGCCCAGGAGATCAGCGAGACTTCGCCCTCCCCCTTGCCGACCTTCTGCAGGGCTTCGTCGCTGCTGCCGCTGCTGGTCGAGTCGCTGCCGCCGCCACAACCGGCGAGGGCGAGCATGAACACGACCAGTCCGGCGACGACGAGCCACGCCGTGCGGGCGGGGTTGCCATCCCTTCTCCTCATTTCGGTGCTACCTCCTGTTTGGTTGACTTCCCGCCGACGGCGGCCACGTGCTCCGGCCGCCACCCGACTAGGACCTCGTTTCCCTGCCCTGGCAACGCGCCCGAGGACGCGCTCTCCACGTTCTGTCTGACCAGCTGGAGCTTCTCCCCTTGCTCGAGCTGGACCGTGAAGCGGGTGACGCTGCCGGCGTAGGCGACGTCGACGACGCGACCGCTCTCCGTGTGGAGGCCGTCGGCCGGAGCGCCTGGCGCCAGCAGCTCGATCTTCTCGGGACGGATCGTGACCCGCCGGCCGTCCCGCTCGATCAGGTTGGAGACGCCGACGAAGCCGGCGACGAACTCGTTGGCCGGCCGCTCGTAGAGCTCCAGCGGAGGCGCCACCTGCTCGATCCGGCCGCCGTTGAAGACGGCGATCCGGTCGCTCATCGTCAGCGCCTCGTCCTGGTCGTGGGTGACGTAGACGAAGGTGATCCCGACCTCGCCCTGGATCGACTTCAGCTCGGTCTGCATCTCCTCGCGCAGCTTCAGGTCCAGCGCTCCGAGCGGCTCGTCGAGCAGCAGCACCTTGGGCCGGTTGACGATCGCCCGCGCCAGCGCCACCCGCTGCCGCTGGCCGCCGGAGAGCTCGTTCGGCTTGCGCTCGGCATAGCCGGGCAGGCGCACCATGTCCAGCGCCTCTTCGCTGCGCTGCAGGCGCTCGGCCTTCGCGACCTTGGCAACCTTCATCCCGTAGGCGACGTTGTCGCCGACGCTCATGTGCGGGAAGAGGGCTTAGTCCTGGAAGACGGTGTTGACGGCGCGGCCGTAGGGCGGCACCCCGCTGACGTCCTCGCCGGCCAGCTCGATCGTCCCGTCCGTCGGGTCCTCGAAGCCGGCGATCATCCGCAGCGTGGTCGTCTTGCCGGAGCCCGACGGCCCCAGCATCGTGAAGAACTCCCCCTGGGCGATCTCCAAATCGATCCCGGCGACCGCCGCCACCTCCCCGTAGTACTTGGTGAGGCCCGAGAGACGAATGTCAGGTGGTGCGGCGTCTATGCGTGTGACGTTATCCGTGAAGGTGCGGATTGCAAGGACAAAGTGGCCCGGGTGTCTTAGCCGGGTTGGAGTATGGGGGTTGGTGGGGGAGGGGGCCGGTGGGGGGTCCCTGGGAGCACCTCCGCCGCGAGGATCGCAATTTGGCTAACGCCCGATCGCTTTCGGCGCGGCTCCATGCTGAGTACCCAGGGACCCCCCACCGGCCCCCTCATCGATCGCATTCAGCTCAGCGGCTAATCGCCCTTGTGGGGAGGAGCTCCTGTCTCTCGAGAGCGATCTAGTCGATAGAAGCTCCCTGCGCGGTCGGCTTCGCCTCGCGTCACCCGGACATCTCGCAACAGGCTGTTGGGGAGGGGGTGGGTTGCCTCCTCCGGGTACTCAGCATGGAGCCGAGCCAAAAGCTTTTGAGGCGTCAGCCCAAACCCGTAACACTCGGCGGAGGTGCTCCCGGAGGAGGCAACCCACCCCCTTCTAGCTAAGCCAGTTCTTAGTAGCCGGCTGGGTGACGTGCGACGAAGCCGACGTTGTCGCGCAGGTCTGCGTGCCAGCGCGGCCCGGTTTCGCCGCCCGAATCGCCTGAGGTGTCCCAGCGGAAGCCGGCGATTTCGGCGTAGGCGTGGCCGGCGTTGGACCAGACGGTGATCCAGCGGCCTTCGCCTTCTTCGGCCCACTTCATCATCGGACCGGAGGGGAGGGGGCTTTCGAGGAACTTGCCGCCGTGCAGGGCGAAGGAGACGGCGCCGGAGCAGTCGTAGCCGCGGTCCCACCAGCGGGCGTGGCCGCCGCCCCAGACGTAGGGCTTGCTGCGGATCTTGTTCGCCGCGGCGATCACCTTTTTGACCCGGGCAGGGGCGCTGGCCGGCGGGACCAGCACCCCGTTGGGGAGGAGCCTCGCCTTCGCGGTCGGCGTGCAGATGTCGACTTCGGCCGGCGACATGCCACCCGTGGTGCAGGCGGCCGAAGCGCTGCCGGTGGCGAAAAAGGCGGTGGCGAAGAGGGCGACGACGAACGCAAGCCCAGCCAACCTGAGGTTGTGACGCAAACCGCTTCTCCTTCGTCGGCCTACGGGGTTAGCTGTCGGGCTGGCGCGAAAGGAGCTTGCGCCCCCACCTTGGACCTGGTGGGTTAGCCCCGAAAACGTGGTTCCCCCGCTCCCTGAACGCTCTTTGCGCCAGGGATTCGGCGTTTCGGTTACTGACCGGCGGCAGTGTAGACCATCGCGCGGCGCTTTGCTCACAAAACGCAAATATTTGGTCGAGATTCCCGCTCCCATCGAGAATCTGTTCGACGCCACGGCTGGTAGCTTGCGCCTTGGGATGAACCTTTCGGGCCGCAAAACGCTCCTCACCGGGGCGACGGGAGGGCTCGGGAGGGCGATCGCCGCCTCTTTGGCCGAGCGCGGCGCCGTCCTCGCGCTCAGCGCCCGCAACCGCGAGGCGCTGGAGGAGATGGCCGCCGGCCTGCCGGGCAGCGGCCACTCGGTCCTGCCCGCCGACCTCGCCGAGCCCGGTGCCGCCGAGCAGCTCGCCGCCGAGGCCGCCGGGACCGAGATCCTCGTCGCCAACGCCGGCCTGCCCGGCGCCGGCAAGCTGGACGAGTTCAGCGCCGAGGAGGTGAAGCGCGCCCTGCGGGTCAACCTGGAGGCGCCGATGCTGCTCGCCCGCGCCCTCTACCCGGCGATGCTCGAGGCCGGCAGCGGCCACCTCGTCTTCGTCGCCTCGCTCTCCGGCAAGGCAGCCAGCCCCCGCTCTTCCATCTACAACGCGACCAAGTTCGGGCTGCGGGGCTTTTCGCTCGGCCTGCGCGCCGACCTGGGGCCGCGCGGAATCGGCGTCTCCCTGGTCTCGCCCGGCTTCATCCGCGAAGCCGGCATGTTCGCCGACGCCGGGTCCAAGCCACCGCCGGGGATGGGAACCTCCACCCCCCGGCAGGTCGGCGAGGCCACCGCCAGGGCGATCGAGAAGGACAAGGTCGAGGTCACCATCGCCCCCCTGCCCCAGCGCGCCGGCGCCCATCTGGCGCTGGTCAGCCCCTCGCTCAGCGTCAAGGTGCAGAGCGGAAGCGCCGGCCAGAAGGCGGCCAAAGACATCGCCTCCGGCCACTCCGCCGACAAGCGCTGAGCCGGCTCCGGCCCGCATGCGCTTTTCCTTAGACTCGAATCCGTGAGCAGCAGTGATTCCTTCGGCGCCCGATCGACCCTTGAGGTCGGCGGCCGCGAGTTCGAGATCTTCCGCCTCGACGCCCTGCAGGAGCGCTTCGACGTCGCCCGCCTCCCGTACTCGATCAAGGTCCTGCTGGAGAACGTGCTGCGGCTCGAGGACGGCGTCTCGGTCAGCGCCGCCGACGTCGAGGCGATCGCCTCCTGGGACGCGGCCGCCGAGCCCAGCGCCGAGATCCCGTTCCAGCCCGCCCGCGTCCTGATGCAGGACTTCACCGGCGTCCCCGCGGTGGTCGACCTGGCGGCGATGCGCGACGCGATGGAGGAGATCGGCGGCGATCCGGCAGCGATCAACCCCTTGGTCGACGTCGACCTGGTGATCGACCACTCGGTCCAGGTCGACGCCTTCGGCAACGAGCGCGCCTTCGCGGTCAACGCCGAGCACGACTTCCAGCGCAACCTGGAGCGCTACTCGTTCCTCAAATGGGGACAGCAGTCCTTCGACAACTTCCGCGTCGTCCCGCCGGCGACCGGGATCTGCCACCAGGTCAACCTCGAGTACCTCTCCCAGGTCGTCTACAGCCGCGAGAACGACGGCGTCCTGCAGGCCTATCCCGACACCCTGGTCGGCACCGACTCGCACACGACGATGGTCAACGGCCTCGGCGTCCTCGGCTGGGGAGTCGGCGGGATCGAGGCCGAGGCGGCGATGCTGGGCCAGCCGATCTCGATGCTGCTGCCGCAGGTCGTCGGCTTCAAGCTCTCCGGCGAGCTGCCGGAGGGGGCGACCGCGACCGACCTCGTCCTCACCGTGACCGAGATGCTGCGCGAGCGCGGCGTCGTCTCCAAGTTCGTCGAGTTCTTCGGCCCCGGCCTGCCGACCCTCGGCCTCGCCGACCGCGCCACGCTCGGCAACATGTCGCCGGAGTTCGGCTCCACCTGCGCGATCTTCCCGGTCGACGCCGAGACCCTGCGCTACCTCGACCTCACCGGCCGGCCGACCGAGACGATCGAGCTTGTCGATGCCTACGCCCGCGAGCAAGGGATGTTCGCCGACGGCGACGGCGAGGACCCGGTCTTCTCCGACCTGCTGGCGCTCGACCTCGGCGACGTGGTCCCGAGCCTGGCCGGGCCGAAACGGCCGCAGGACCGGGTGCCGCTCTCCGAGGCCAAAGAGTCCTTCCTCGAGGTGATGTCCGAGTTCGACGCCGAGGCGGCCGAGCAGATGGTCTCCGGCCTCGACGAGGCGATCGAAGAGTCGTTCCCGGCCTCCGACCCGCCGGCGGAGGACCACGACAACGGCAACAGCAAGCCGCGCCCGGCGCTGAGCGGAACCGCGGTCGACGTGACCCGCAGCGACGACGCGATCGCGGTCACCCTCGCCGACGGGAGCGAGGTCGAGCTCGACCACGGCCACGTCGTCATCGCCGCGATCACCAGCTGCACCAACACCTCCAACCCGAGCGTGATGGTCGCCGCTGGTCTGCTCGCCCGCAACGCGATCGAACGCGGCCTGGAGCGCAAACCCTGGGTGAAGACCTCGCTGGCGCCGGGCTCGACCGTGGTCACCGACTACCTGGAGCGGGCCGGGCTGACCGAGCACCTCGACGCCCTCCAGTTCAACCTCGTCGGCTACGGCTGCACGACCTGCATCGGCAACTCCGGGCCGCTGGCACCGGAGATCTCCGCCGCGATCGCCGAGAAGGACCTCGCCGTCTGCGCGGTGCTCTCCGGCAACCGCAACTTCGAGGGCCGGATCAACCAGGACGTGAAGGCGAACTACCTGGCGAGCCCGCCGCTGGTCGTCGCCTACGCGCTCGCCGGCCGCATGGACATCGACCTCGTCAACGAGCCGCTCGGCGAGGGGCGGGATGGAGCGCCCGTATTTCTGCGCGACGTCTGGCCGAGCGCCGAGGAGATCAAGCAGGTGGTCGGCGACTCGGTCAAGTCCGAGATGTTCGAGCGCAACTACGCCGAGGTCTTCGCCGGCGACGAGATGTGGAATGCGGTCGAGGTTCCCGGCGGCGACCGCTACGACTGGCCGGACTCGACCTACGTCCGCCGTCCGAGCTTCTTCGAGCAGATGCCGGCGGCGGCGCCGGGCGTCGAGCCGATCGCCGGCGCCCGGGCGCTGGCCGTCCTCGGCGACTCGATCACCACCGACCACATCTCTCCGGCCGGGGCGATCAAACGCGACAGCCCCGCCGGCCGCTGGCTGACCGAGCAGGGGGTGGAGGTCGCGGACTTCAACTCCTACGGCTCGCGCCGCGGCAACCACGAGGTGATGATCCGCGGCACCTTCGCCAATATCCGCCTCCGCAACCAGCTGGTCGACCGCGCCGGGGGCTTCACCCGCCACTTCCCCGACGGCGAGGAGACGACGATCTACGACGCCGCAATGCAGTACGCAGGCGAAAAAACGCCCCTGGTCGTACTGGCCGGCAAGGAGTACGGCTCCGGCTCCTCGCGCGACTGGGCGGCCAAGGGCACGAAGCTGCTCGGCGTGCGCGCCGTGATCGCCGAGTCCTACGA